>JAGNYW010000034.1 GCA_017984755.1 Methyloversatilis sp. | reverse complement strand
GCAGCGCAGATGCTGGCCTCGGGCGCAGATCTGACGAGCGTCGAATACCTGGAAGCCGTTGAGCGGGTGAGATTCTTCTCCCTGGACGACAGCGTACGGACCATCGACGCGATGCCCGATGTGCCTGCACTGGCCCTGCAGCAACTTGCCGATGATCTGCGGGCGAGTCACAGGGTCATGAATCAGCCGGACTGGCGACTGCTGTTCGACAATAGTGCCGCCAAGAGAGCGCTGGTCAACGAGGGGGCCCGCTGATGTCGCGCAGTTCGCTGAAATTGCCGGCACGCACACTCGTTCCGGCACTGCTGACCGTGTTCGCTCTGCTCATCGCCGCCTTCAACCATGCCTTGCAGGTGCGCGAGTATCGAAATCTCGTGGAAGATGAACAGTCCATGCTGCTGCTTGAACGGTTGGGCGGGGAGCAGCGCCGGTTCGACGAGATGATCGCGGAAGGCAAGATCATCGGCTTGCGCCGTGCCGTGGCGGAACTTGGATTGCGCCCTCACATCACCCACGCCTTTCTGACGGTACCCGGCGGACGCATCGTCGGCTCGCTTTCGCGGTCGGATTTCGGGCAGACATTGGCTGATGTGCTGGAGAAGGACGCTCTGGGCGGTCGATCGTTGCTCGCGGTGCAGAAATTGCCCGGCCAGTCGGTCTCCATCGCCATCGAGCGGGGTGGAGGGGCGCTGATCGGCGTACTGCTGCTCGATTCGGGCCATCAACTGATGGTGCGCTCCGACCTAGGCCTGCCGCTCGCGCAGCGGCTTCAGCTGAGCCGGACTGAATTGTGGCGCGACGCGCTGATGATTCTCTGCGGCGCATTGATCCTGGCGGTGCTGCTGCACCTGCTCTGGTTCCGGCGCGCGGCGCATCTCACCTCCGCTGCCCGCGCGCTCGGCGAAGGACGGTTCGATACCCGCGTCAACCCGGGTGGTCGCGACGAACTCGCCGAGATCGGCACGGCCTTCGATGACATGGCAGCGCGACTGCAGGCGCAGCACGCCGCATTGCAAGCAAGCGAACGGCATTTCAGGGCGATGTTCGAACAGGTCGCCGCTGGCGTTGCGCGCATCGACACGCGCCTCGGTCGCTTTGTGGCGGTCAACCGAAAGTATTGCGAAATCACCGGCTACAGCGAATCCGAAATGCTGGAACTGGATTTCATGCGCATCACGCACGCGGACGATCTTGCGGCCGATCTGCAGCAGATGGCGTCGCTTCGGTCAGGCGCAATCCGCGAATTTTCGATGGACAAGCGCCTGCTGCACAAGGATGGCCGCACGCTGTGGGTCACGCTCAGCGTGTCGCCGCTGTGGGAGCCGGGCGACGAGCCCGATTTCCATCTGGCCGTCATCCAGGACATCACGGCACGGCGCGAAGCCGAGCTGGCGCTCGAACTCGAACGCAACCGGCTGGAGGCTGCGGAACGGATTGCCTGCCTGGGCAGCTGGGAGTTCTACCCTGCGCTCGGTCGCGGCTGGTGGTCGCGCCAGATGTTCGATCTTCTCGGCATCGATCCAGCCATGGGAACACCGGATACGGACACCTTCCTGCTGAGCGTTCACCCGGACGACCGGCCGCGGATGCATGTGCTGATGTCGCAGATGCACAAGGCGGTTCTGGAAGATCTACTCAACTTCCGCACCGATCCGGAACACGGCACGCTGCGTCACCTCAAGCCGTCGCTGCGGAAGGTGCTTGATCACAACGGCCAGTTGCTGAAGTACGCCGGAACGCTGATCGACGTCACGGATGTCGTGGAGGCGGAGGTCGCGTTGCGCGAGTCGGAAGAGCGTCTGCGTGCCTCGCTCGAATACGCACCGAATGTGGCCGTTCAGTGGTTCGACCGCGACGGGCGGGTGCGATACTGGAACAAGGCATCGACGCGGCTCTACGGCTGGTCGCCCGAAGAGGCCATGGGATGCACGGTGAGCGAGTTGATGCTTATGCCCGAGGAAGCGCGGATCTTCACGGCGCTGCTTGCCGAGATCGAAGCATCCGGCAAGGCAGTCGGACCTTCCGAGTACCCGATCCGGGACCGCGAAGGCAAGGTCAGATACGTCGAAGCAACGACTTTCAGCATCCCCGGTCAGGCGGGCGAGCCGATCTTCGTGTGCATGGACGTCGATGTGACGGCCCGTCGCGAGGCCGAACGGAGCGTCGAGCAGGAGCGCACGCATCTGCAGACACTGTTTTCCACGCTGCCCGATCTGGTCTGGCTCAAGTCGCCCGAGGGGCGCTTCATGTCCTACAACCAGCGTTTCTCGAGTTTCCTCGGCATTCCCGGCGAAGGCATTCTGGGCAAGACCGACGACGATCTGGTCGGGCCCGAAAAGGCGGAGTACTTCCGCCAGCGCGATCGCATCGCGATTGAGTCCGAGGGCGGCGTCACCAACGAAGAGTGGCTGGTCGAAAGCACGACGGGTCGACCACGGCTGATGCAGACCATCAAGACGCCGATGCGCAGCGCCGACGGCGAACTCGTCGGCGTACTGGGCATTGCGCGCGACATCACTGAATTGCGCGAAACGCAGGACAGCCTGCGCGAGCTCAACCGCGAACTGGAACAGCGCGTGGTCGATCGCACGCAGGCGCTGTCGGAGGCGATGAAGGAACTCGAGTCATTCTCTTACGCCGTATCGCACGATCTCAAGGCACCATTGAGAGGTGTCGACGGCTACAGCAAGATCCTGCTGGACGATTACGGCGACAGGCTCGACGATCAGGCGCAGCGCTTTCTGCGCAACATCCGCGGCGGTGTCGCGCAGATGAATGCGCTGATCGAGGATCTGATGGCTTACTCGCGCATGGAGCGCAGGTCGCTTGAGTCCTGTCGGGTCGATCTGGGCGAGGTCATGCAGCATGTGCTGTCGGGGCGTCACGACGAAATGGCAGCTGCCTCGGTCAGGACGGAGGGTGAGATACCCTCCGTCATCGTGCGGGCAGATCGACAGGGGGTCGAAATGGTGCTGCGCAATCTGCTGGACAATGCCATCAAGTTCAGCGGGCAGGCAACGCAACCGGTCATCACCTTGAGTGCCTGCATCGAGCAAGACTTTGTAGGGCTTTGCATTCGGGACAACGGCATCGGTTTTGACATGAAGCATCACGAACGCATCTTTGAAATATTCCAGCGGCTGCACCGCAGCGAGGACTTCGCAGGTACCGGCGTGGGTCTGGCTCTGGTGCGCAAGGCGATGCAGCGCATGGGTGGGCGCGTATGGGCCGAAAGCGCGCCGGGGCAGGGTGCTGCATTCCACGTGGAGTTCCCGGCATGAGTCATGCCGGTCGCCACGGTGTTAAGCGCGAACCTGATGCATTCGGAAGGCGGTCCGGCTGATGCGCATTCTCTATGCCGAGGATTCAGTCATTGATGCCGATCTCACGCAGCGCGCGCTGACGCGCAGCGATGACTCGATGCAGATCGAGGTCGTCGAATCGCTCGAGCAGGCATGCAGGCGACTGGCCGAAGCGCCGTTCGACCTGTTGCTGACCGACCTCAAGCTGCCGGATGGCACGGGTCTTGAATTGCTCGCCCATGTCAGGGAGCACGCTTATCCGCTGGCGGTCGTCGTGCTGACTGGTTCGGGCGATGGCGACGCTGCCATCGCGGCGTTGAAAGCAGGCGCCGACGATTATCTGATTAAGTCGGACCAGTACCTCGAACGCCTCCCCCGTGTGCTCGACGCCGCCGTGCTGCGCCACCGCACGATGTCGGCGCGCCGCGATCGACCGATCCGGGTGCTGTGTGCCGAATCGAACGCCTACGATCTCGATCTGATGCGCCGTCACCTGCTCAAGCAGGCGCCGCAGATAAGGCTGGAGGCCGTCCGGGGCTTCGACGAGGTCATGGCTCGCTTGCCGGAGAGACCGGAAGCCGAGTCGCAGTTCGATGTACTGCTGATCGATGCCCGCATGCAGGGCGCCGAAGGGCTCGAACTGGTCCGCCTGATCCGGCTCGAGCGGCTGCTGGATCTGCCGATCGTGATGCTGGCCGGCCAGGACAGCGAACAACTGGCTTCCAGTGCACTGCATCTGGGCGTGGATGATTATCTGGTCAAGCATCAGGGCTATCTGTTCGAACTGCCTGCGACGCTCGAAAAGGTGCATCGCCGGGCGGAACTGTCACGCGAAGAGCTGCGCCTGCGCGACACCAACCAGCGCATGTCGCAGCTGCTCGCATCGAGTCCGACCATTGTTTACAGCCTGCGGGTGCAGGACGGTCGAGTGCGTTCGACCTGGGTTAGCGAAAACGTGAGGCGCATTCTCGGTTATGAAGTCGCGGAAGCGCTGCAGCCGAACTGGTGGCTGGATGGGCTTCATCCGCAGGACAGAACCATCCTGGCCGACCGGCTTCCGCAGTTGCTCAGCGAGGGCCGGCTGAGTCAGGACTATCGGTTTCATCGCCGCGACGGCAGCGAATTGTGGGTGCGCGACGAACTGCGTCGGGTCGGTCTCCAGGGCGGCGACTGGGTCGACTTCGTCGGCTCGTGGACCGACATCACGGCAGACCGGCGAGCCAGCCTCATCAGCGAGGCTCGTGCCGATGTTCTCGACCGCATCGTCGCCGCAAAGCCGCTCGGCGACATACTCGAAGCGATCGCACTGCGCATGCAGGCGATCGAGGCGTCGACACGCGTCTCGATACAGCTTCTGCACGAGCTGTCGGGCCGGATCGTCGTCGGTGCCGCGCCGTCCTTTCCGGACTTCTACACCAATGCCCTGGAAGGTCTGCAGCCGGCACCGGATGCCGGTTCCTGCGGGGCGTCGGCGTGGTTGGGCGAGCCGGTGCTGGTCGCCGATGTGCTGGATCACCCGAACTGGACGAAATACACAGACCTCGTGCGCAGAGTCGGTTTTCGAGCCTGCTGGTCGGTGCCGTTCAAGAACGAGGACGGTCGGGTACTCGGTACCTTCGCCGTCTACCACGATACGGTGTGCCTGCCGGATGCGGCCCAGCTTTCCCTGATCACGGATTTCAGCCGGATCACCGGACTTGCCGTGCAGAAGGTGCGCGCAGCCACTGCCCTGCGGCAGGCGGCAGCCGTATTCGAAAGCACGCGCGACGGTGTGATCATGACCGATCTCGATGCGCACATCGTGGCCGTCAACCCGGCTTTCACCGAGATCAGCGGCTACAGCGTGCCTGAATCGATCGGGCAGACGCCCCGCATCCTGAATTCGGGTCGTCACGACAAGGCGTTCTACCAGACGCTCTGGAGTTCCGTGCTGACCTGCGGTCACTGGCAGGGCGAAGTGTGGAACCGGCGCAAGAACGGCGAGGTGTATCAACAACTGCTCACCATCAGCACGGTGCGCAACGAGGCGGGCGCACCATCGCATTACGTTGCCGTGATGACAGACATCAGCCAGCTCAAGATGTCGGAGGCCAAGCTCGATCATCTGGCCCACCACGATCCGCTGACCGATCTGCCCAACCGCCTGTTGCTGCAGTCGCGCATACAGCACGCCATCGATCGCGCCATCCGCACCCATCGTCATCTGGCGCTGCTGTTCATCGATCTCGATCGCTTCAAGAACGTCAACGACAGCCTGGGGCATCCGGTCGGCGACGAACTGCTTGCGGCCATTGCCCAGCGTCTGCGCGACCGCCTGCGAGACGGCGATACGCTGGCCCGGCTCGGCGGTGACGAATTCGTGCTGCTGATCGAGGATATGCAGGCACCCGAGGAAGCCGCCAGAGTCGCCACCATGCTGCTCGAACTGCTGCATACGCCGTTCAAGCTTCAGCACGGGCGCGAAATCTACATCGGCGCCAGTATCGGCATTGCCGTGTTCCCGGAAGACGGCAGCAACGTGACCGAACTGATCCAGCATTCCGATGTGGCCATGTATCAGGCCAAGGAGTCCGGCCGCGGTGCCTTCCGCTTCTACACCGAATCGATGAGCCGCGCCGCGCAGGACAGACTGCATCTGGACACGCGTTTGCGTCGCGCGCTGGAGCGGGGTGAATTCACGCTGCACTACCAGCCCCAGATCGACATGGAGACCGGAGTGATCACCGGCACCGAAGCACTGGTGCGCTGGCTCGATCCGGAAGAGGGGCTCATTTCGCCCGCCCGCTTCATTCCGGTGGCCGAGGAAACCGGTCTCATCGTACCGATCGGCGAATGGGTGCTGCGCGCTGCCTGCGCGCAGGCACGTGCCTGGCAGGATGCCGGACACACGCTTACCATCGCAGTGAATCTGTCGGCGCGGCAGCTGCAGCAGAACGACCTGTCGCAGCGGGTCGCCGCACTGATGACGGAATACGGCGTGGGGCCGGGCTGGCTCGAGATCGAACTCACCGAATCCATGCTGGCCGGAGATCACTCGACGACCGAAGTGCGCCTGCGCGAACTCAAGGCGCTGGGGATCGCGCTGTCGATCGACGACTTCGGCACCGGTTATTCGTCGCTCGCCTACCTGAAGCGATTCCCGATCGACATCCTCAAGATCGACCAGAGCTTCGTGCGCGATATCCCGCATGACCGCAACGACATGGAAATCGCCGCCACCATCATTGCGATGGCGCACACGCTGAAGCTGCGCGTTGTGGCCGAAGGCGTCGAGACGCCGGAGCAGCTGGCATTCCTGAAAGAGCGGGAGTGCGACGCCTGGCAGGGCTATCTGTACAGCAAGCCACTCCCGGCGGAAGAATTCGCGGCGCGCTTCCTGCAGGGTTGAACGAGCGGGACCTCCCCTAAAAGGTGACGGGTTGTCGCTGGAAGTTCATCGCCGGTGCCCCCGGCATCGCCCGTTCATCTGATCGGCGAATTGATCGAAGCGCCTGCACAGGTTGAACGCTCGCGTTCGCGATCAATGGACCGCTCCGGCAATAACGGCCGCGTCGCACCAAAAAAATGGCCCTTGCCCCGATCGACGTACGTATTGCACGCACGGGTCGTTTCCATGGGCATGCGCTCACTCCGCGATGTTCTTGTCGCGGAAGCGGCAGATGTCGGCGATGCTGCACTGACCGCACAGCGGCTTGCGCGCGGTGCAGGTGTAGCGGCCGTGCAGGATGAGCCAGTGATGCGCGTGCAGCATGAATTCCGCGGGTACGACCTTGAGCAGGCCGTTTTCGACCGCCAGTACGTCCTTGCCGGGTGCCAGTCCGATGCGGTTCGCGATGCGGAAGATGTGCGTGTCCACCGCCATGGTCGGTTCATGAAACACGATGTTGAGCACCACGTTGGCGGTCTTCCGGCCGACGCCGGGCAGTGCTTCGAGCGCGGCACGGTTGCGTGGCACTTCGCCGCCGTGACGTTCGAGCAGCAGGTGCGACAGCGCGACTACGTTCTTCGCCTTGGCGCGGAACAGGCCGATTGTTCTGATGAGGTCCTCCACGCCGTCGACACCCGTGCTGACCATGGCTTCCGGGGTCGGCGCGATGCGGAAGAGCTTGCGCGTGGCGACGTTCACGCCTTTGTCGGTCGCCTGCGCCGACAGCACCACGGCCACCAGCAGCTGGTAGGCCGAGCCATATTCCAGATCGCTTTTCGGATGCGGATTCGCGGCGCGAAATCGCTCGAACACTGTCTGGATTTCGGCCCGTGCGAGCTTGCTCGCGCGCGTCGCCATCAGGCCGACGCCGCTTCGCCACGCACTTGCGGCTTGATCCGGTGGCCGGCGGCTGCGCGCGCGACCCACGCATTGCGTGCTGCAATCAGCAGACCGAGCAGTATGAAGGCGCCGGGCGGCAGGATGGCGATCAGCAGGCCGTGATATTCATCGCCGAACAGCTGCAGCGCCTGCGCGCCCGGAATGATCAAGTCGATGCCCGAAAACAGCGTGCCTGCGCCGATCAGTTCGCGCGCCCCGCCCAGCAGTGCCAGTACCCACAGCAGGCCGACGCCCATGGCTGCGCCGTCCCATGCAGCGGCCAGAGGCGAATTCTTGGCTGCAAAGGCTTCGACGCGTGCCAGAACGATGCAGTTGGTGACGATCAGCGGAATGAAGATGCCCAGCACCAGATAGAGCTCGTGCAGCCAGGCGTTGAACGCGAGATCGAGGCAGGTGACCAGAGCCGCGATGATCAGGATGAATACCGGGATGCGTATTTCGTGGGGAATCAGCGTGCGTAGTGCCGCCACGGCGCCGCTCGACAGCGCCATCACCAGCACCGTGGCGAGTGACAGGCTGACCGCATTGACCAGCGAGTTGCTGACGGCCAGCAGCGGACACAGCCCGAGCAACTGCACCAGCGCGGTGTTGTTTTCCCACAGGCCCTTGCGACCGATGTCGCCGTAGGCGATGCGTTCTTCCGGATTCATGGTCGTGTACTCCTGCCTGTGATGACCTTGCGCGTCGTGATCATGTCTGCGGCTCCCGGGCCGGTGCTGGCGTCATTTTCGGGGTGAATATCCCGCTGGCCTCCGCGCCGACCGGCAATGCGAACAGTCGCTCGCGCACCGGTGCGATCGCGGCCACGGCCCGACCGGTGGCACGTACCACGGCGCGCGCGGAAATGGTGGCGCCGGTCATGTAGGCGAAGTCGCCGCCATCCTTGCGCACCGTCCAGTCGCCCGCCTGCACGGTGTCCCGGCCGGCGAACCGGGCGATCCATTTCGGTGTGGCGCGGTCCTTGGCCGGGTCGATGTAGTCGCCCAGGCCCGGGGTTTCCTTGTGTGCGACGACCCGTACGCCGCCCAGCGTGCCGTCGGCGCGCAGCGCGATCAGCAGGCGGATGCCTCCGCTGTAGCCGTCCGGCGCCTGAGCCTCGAATACCAGCGCCACCGGTTCGCTGCCGCGTCGCGCGCGGTGCAGCGTGACCGGGCCGGCGATGCCCAGTGCCGGTAGCGACGGCAGCTGCACGACGTCTTCCAGAAGTGCATTGTCGAATTCGGCGCCGGGCAGGACCTGCCCGATCAGTTCCAGCCGGCGCGCTTCGACCGATGCCTTGATGGGCTCGCGCGTGGTGTCGAAGGTGAGCGCCATGACGGCTGTGAACACCAGCGTGAAGGTACCCAGCAGCATGGCCGAGCGCGCTGCGCTGCCGGCGGCGCCGGGCGGTGGAAGACTGGCGTCGATCGGCGCCGCATCCGCGGCACCGGCCGGCACGTCCTTGTCCGCGTCCTTTTCCTTTTCGTCGCCGGTGTCGCTCATGGCGCTTTCCCGTCTGCCCGGGCGTCCGGGGCTCGGTCCTTGTGACCGAAGACTGGTGGCTGCGTCCTGCTGTCGATCAGCGGCACGCAGATGTTCAGCAGCAGCACGGCGAATGCGATGCCGTCGGGGTAGGCGCCCCAGATGCGTATCAGCCACGCGATCAGCGCAATGGCGGCTGCGAACACCAGTTTGCCGCGCGGCGTGGTGGCGCCGGAAACCGGATCGGTCGCGATGAAGAAGGCGCACAGCATGCTGCCGCCGGCCAGCAGGTGGAATGCCGGACTGGCGTGCTGCGCCGGATCTATCGCCCACGCAATGCCCGACACCAGCGCCAGCGTGCCGATGAAGGCCACCGGGATGTGCCAGGTGATGATGCGCAGCGCGAGCAGCAGCAGACCGCCCGCGGCCCAGGCGAGCGCGACCCACTCCCAGCCGGCGCCGGCGATGTTGCCGAAGGCGGGCGACTGCAGCACGGCCGCCACATCGGCGTCACCGCGCAGCCCGGTGCGCAGCGCGTCGAGCGGGGTGGCGCCGCTGATGCCGTCGAGCACACGCTCGCCGCCGAATACCCACTGCAGTTGCGTGGCTGCATCGCTGCCCTGCAGTCCGGGCCATTGCGACATCAGCGCCGGAAAGCTCACGATGAGCAGGCAGTAGGCCAGCATGGCGGGGTTGAACGGGTTCTGGCCCAGACCGCCGTAAAGATGCTTGCCGATGATGAGGGCGAAGGCGGTGCCGAGACCGGTCATCCACCAGGGCAGCAGCGGCGGCAGGCAGACCGCGATCAGCCAGGCGGTGACCAGCGCACTGCCGTCACCGAGCGCACGCGCAACCGGGCGGCGGCGCAGCGTGAGCATGCCGGCCTCGCAGGCCAGTGCCACCACGCTGGCGATCGCGATGTGCAGCAGCAGGCCGATGCCGAACAGCCAGACCTGCACCGCAATGGCCGGCAGCATGGCGATGAGTACCGTCACCATGACGCGGCGTACGCTGGTGTTCTGCCTGAGGAAGGGGGAGTTGTACATCGTGGTCCGTGTTTGCGTGCCCGGCGCTGTGCGTCAGGCGGAGGCGCCGGAATCGGTCGCGTGCGACCGGATCGATGGCTGGAGGGCGGCCGCGTAGAGCCTCATTCGGTCTTGCCGCTGTCGGCCAGTTCGGCCGCACGCCTGCGCCGCGCCTCCGCGGCGTCGATCTGTGCCTGCTGGGCCGCGGTAAGCGTTTCGGTGTTCTTCGCCTCGACGGCTTCCTTCTGCGCCTTCGCGCGTGCCAGCGCGGCTTCGATCAGGGCTTTCTTCGGATCGTCCGTGGTCGCAGCGGGCGCTGCCGTGCCGGCGGCAGGTTTGGCGGCGCTGCGAGCGGCCAGTCGGGCCGCCTTTTCTTCCTTTTCGCGTTCGGCGCGCCAGTTGCGGAACTCGAAGCGTTCGCGCGCCGAATCCGCGGCGTCCTTCTCACGCTCGCGCGCCCAGATTTCGCTCTTGGCGTAGCGGTAGTAATCGACCAGCGGAATGTGCGACGGGCACACATAGGCGCAGCAGCCGCATTCGATGCAGTCGAACAGGTGGTATTCCTGCGCGCGGCCGAAATTGCGCGCGCGCGAGTGCCAGTACAGTTCGAACGGCTGCAGGTCGGCCGGGCAGGCGCGCGCGCATTCGCCGCAGCGTATGCACGGCATTTCAGGCTCGGGCGACGGGAACAGCGCCGGCGATGACGCCAGCAGGCAGTTCATGGCCTTGACCACCGGCGCCTCGATGTCCGGCAGCGGAATGCCCATCATCGGTCCGCCCATGATGAGCTTGTCGGTATCGGGCCTGAGGCCCGCCGCAGCGAACAGATGAGAGATCGGCGTACCGATGGCGACATCGAAATTGCGCGGTCGCTCGACGTTGCCGGCCACCGTGACGATGCGACGGGTCAGCGGTTCCCCGTGTTCCAGCGCGCGCCAGACGGCGAGCGCGGTCGCGACGTTGAAGCACTGCACGCCGTAGTCGGTCGATCGGCTGCCGTGCGGCACCTCGATGCCGGTCAGCACGCGGATCAACTGCTTGGCGCCGCCGGCCGGGTAGCGCGTCGGCACCACCACGACTTCGAGTGACGGATGTGCCAGCGCCTTCGCTGCAGCCTGCAGCGCGGCAGCGGCCTCGGGCTTGTTGTCCTCGATGCCGACCAGCACCTGCTTTGCCACCAGCATGCGCTGCATGATCAGTGCGCCGCGCAGGATGCCTTCGGGTTCCGTCCGCATCAGCATGTCGTCGCAGGTGATGAAGGGCTCGCACTCGGCGCCGTTGATGACCAGCGTGTCGGTGGCGCCGCGCTTGCCCGGCGCCAGCTTGAGATGACTCGGGAAGACGGCACCGCCCAGACCCACCACGCCGGCGTCACGCAGGAAATCCCGCACTTCGCCCGGACCGGCAGCGTGCCAGTCGAAAAGTTCGCGTTCCACCGGGCGGTCGTCGCCGTCGGGCTCGATCACGACCGATGGCGCCGACAGGCCGGAGGCGTGCGGCATCGGCCGCTGTTCGACCACCACCACGCGGCCCGAGGTGGGCGAATGCACCGCACTCGACACATTGCCGTCAGCCGCGCCGATGCGCTGGCCGCGCAGTACCGTGTCGCCGGCCTTGACCAGTGGCCGCGGCGTACCGCCGATGTTCTGGTGCAGCGGCAGCACCAGCTGCGGCGGCAGCGGCAGGCGCGCGATCGATTCGCGTGTCGATGAAGTCTTGTTCGGGTCGGGTTTGACTCCGCCGTTGAACGAGAAAAGCTTGTGCAGCATGGTCAGGCGGCTTCCTTCGCGGCAGGGGTGGCCGCCGGCACGCCGGACGCGACCTTCAGCTCGAACATCGGGTAGCGCCACTTCCATGTGTCCACCGTCTCGGCCACCGGCACCATGTCGATGCAGTCGGCCGGGCACGGCGGTACGCACAGTTCGCAACCGGTGCACAGATCGGCCACCACCGTGTGCATCTGCTTCGCCGCGCCGACGATGGCATCGACCGGGCAGGCCTGGATGCACAGCGTGCAGCCGATGCAGGTCGCCTCGTCGATCACCGCGACCGACTTAGGCTTCTCGACGCCGTGCTCCGCATTGAGTGGCTTGTATTCGCGGCCCAGCAGGTCGGCCAGCTTGCGCACGCCTTCATCGCCGCCGGGCGGGCACTGGTTGATATCGGCTTCGCCCCCGGCAATGGCCGTCGCGTACGGCTTGCAGCCCGGATAGCCGCACTGGCCGCATTGCGTCTGGGGCAGGATGGCGTCGATCTTGTCCACCAGCGGATCGCCCTGCACGCGGAACAGCACTGACGCAGCACCCAGCGCCGCACCGAGTGCGAGCGCCAGACCGACCATCACGAGCAGCGCGTCGATCATGAATCGAGTCCGGCAAAACCCATGAAGGCCAGACTCATGAGCCCGGCCGTGATCATGGCGATGGCGTTGCCGCGGAACGGCGCCGGAATGTCCGCGCCGTCGAGCCGCTCGCGGATGCTGGCGAACAGCACGAGCGCCAGCACGAAGCCGGCAGCCGAACCGAAGCCGAACAGCAGCGACTGCAGCAGGTTGTGACCGGTGGCTGCGTTCAGCAGCGGAATGCCGAGCACGGCGCAGTTGGTGGTGATCAGCGGCAAGTAGATGCCCAGTACCTGATGCAGCAGCGGGCTGGTCTTCTGGATCACCAGTTCGGTCAGCTGCACGATGGCGGCGATCACTACGATGAAGCTGAGCGTGGACAGGTAGCTCAGATCGAAAGGCTTGAGCAGGAAGGCGTCGATCAAATAGCTGGTGCCGCAGGCCAGCGTCAGCACGAACATTGTCGCCAGACCCATGCCGACAGCGGTTTCGAGCTTCTTCGACACGCCCATGAAGGGGCACAAGCCGAGAATGCGCACGAACACCACGTTATTGACCAGCGCAGCGCCGAGCAACAGAAAGAGGTAGCTAGTCATGAATGGGCGATCTGATCGCCGGCTCGTTCCACAATCCGCGCAGCACCACGCCGCGCGCGACCTCCGGATTATCCGGCACTGCAGCGCAGCACTCAAGCTGCCATGAGGCTCGACGGTGGGTTATGGTCAAAGAACCACGCCGCGCGGGAGCCGACGCCCGACGGGAATGTCCCGTCTTCACGCCGTCCGGGCTCAGAACAGGGTCATCAGCACGACGCTCAGTACGGCATAGACCGCGATCACGGTCAGGAAGTAGTTTGGATCATCCTTCCTGAACACGCGTTTGCCCAGGGCGAAAGAGCGCGCATACACCTCGCCCCGCAGGAACGAGTGGATCGTGTAGATGGCGAGCGCTGCACCCAGCAGCTTGAACAGGATGGACATGGAGGGGTTCCGGTTGCGCGCGCAGCCCGGAGGCTGTGGTTCTGCCTCCGGGCTGACCTTGCTGCATGGGGTACGGGCTATTTCAGGAAGCTGCTCAGAAGCCCCATCGCGCTCTGCAGCGCATCGCCCTGTGGCACTTCGCCGGAGGGGCTGAGCGTGTCGATCACCTGCGGCAGCAGAGTCGACAGTTCCGACGACGTTTCCTGCGACGACAGACCGAGTTGCTGCGCGACCTTGCCGATCTGCTCGCTGCCGAGCACGGCGTTGATCTGTTCCGGCGAGATCGGCAGGTTCTGACCGGTGCCGATCCACGACTGGACGACGTCACCCAGCCCGTTGTTCTGGAACGCGGCGACAAGGCCCTGAATGCCGCCCACCTGCGGGCTGTTGATCAGCCCCATGACGGCCTGAAGCAGACCGGAGCCCTGCGCGCCGCCCTGACCTGCCAGTGCGCCGGCAACCTGGCCTGCGATCGAATCGAACAGTCCCATATGTATATCCCCCTGAAGCTGGTGCGAAATGAGAGGCGTCCGGCTTTGCCGCCTGACGCGAATGATGCAGTTGCGATCTTACTTGCCTGCGACGCCTCCCGGCGAGCACGTCCCGGTCATGGCCGGGGCAGCGGGGCCTGCGCCCGGTCAGTCGGATGACCATCGGCGAGTTGCGCGCCGTTTTCGATCAGCAGTGCCCGCAGCAGCGAACGATGGCAGTGTGCTTCATCGGCGCAGTAACAACCGACCGAAAAATTCGTCTGGTGCGACAGCGCAGCCAGCAGTGCAATCGCGTGGCTGTTTTCCGGCGTGGCCATTTCTGCCCGATAGCGTCTGGCGAACGCTGTCCAGTGCGCCGAAGCGGGGTCGGCCTGCCACTGTTTCAGCGTGTCGGCGCTCGGCGCCAGATTCGGAAACCACAGGTCGTACCAGTCGCGCGACGCGAATTCCGCTTTCGGCACGCCACGCGGCGGCCTGCGCACCGTGCCGATGCGCAGGCCTTCGCCGGGCGCCCTTGCGCTGCCCAGTCTTACGATGCGGACAGCCACTTCGAGCCTCGGGTAGTCGGGTTCAGCATGCGTGGAACCTTGCGGCGGTGAACTTCAGTGTCGCGAGCTTCATTCCGGATCGCCGAACCGTGGCTTGCGACGTGCGATGAAGGCATTGACAGCTTCGGCAAAGTCGCCGCCAGCGGCACAACGGCCGAATGCAGCGGCTTCGGCGGCCAGCTGGTCCGACAGCGTCCGGCCGGCCATCTGTTCGACCGGTGCATTCAGCAGACGCTTGATTTCGGCGTACGCATGGCGCGGCCCTGCGGCCAGACGGGCGGTTTCGGCATCGATCGCCGCGTCGAAGTCTGCCACCGGCAGCACGCTTTCGACCAGACCGAGTGCCTTCGCTTCGTGCGCATCGAAACGTCGTGCGCTCCACATAAGCTCGCGCGCCCGCCGCTCGCCGATCGCGCGCACCAGAAATGCGGACTGGCCGCCAGCCCCCGGCTGAGCCAGCGCGATGCCGGCCGTGCTGAACACCGCATCTTCGGCGGCGATCGCCACATCCGACGCAAGCATCAGCGAAAAACCGTAGCCCACGCAGTCGCCGCGCACCGCCGCGACCACCGGCTGATGCGCCGAACGCAGCGCGAGGATGACCGGATTCACCCAGCTCGTGACCAGCGCCTCGAACGATGCCTGCCGCGCTGCCACGTCGAGCGAAAGACTCTGCGCGAATTCATGCACGTCACCGCCTGCGCTGAAGCTCGCACCCTCGCCGCGCAACACCAGCACCCGGCAGTCAGGGTCGGGCAGAACGCTTTCGACCGCCGTCTTCAGCGCCTGCATCATCGCGGCCGTGTAAGCGTTGCGCCGCGCCGGACGGGACATCACGAGGGTGGCGATGCCGCCTTCGAGGAGGGTGAGAATTTCGCCGTCGGCGAGAGTTTCCGTGGGCCTGTTCATTCGAATATCCTGAATTTCGTTTTCGGTCATGCAGCAGGTTTTCCGCACCGTGCTGCCGTGAGTATCTCAGGCTTGCGTGCATCATGCCGCGGCACGGGCTCCGCCAATCGCTACACGGACTCACGACTGGTCAGAGCGCAACCCGCGCCCCTGTGCTGAAACGCCGGATCTGCTGCAAGTGGTGCGGAGATAGATAATTGCAGGCCGAGCAACCTGCCGGAAAACGTCACGCGCGCAAAACCGCAAACGCCTGATCGCGCGATCCGCGTCTGATTTCAGCCGCGAAAGTGTCGGCTGTGCGGATTAGGGCGCACGGCACTGCGGCTGCCAGCCAAGCCTCGCCGTCTCGGTCGAATGCCTCGCGCTCGACCAGCAGGATGGCGTCGAAATCGGTGTTGGTTGATAAGGCCGCTGCCGACATTTGGGCGATCAGCATTCACATTGCTCCCGGGGGGCGGATCTTCCACCTCTGGCGGGGCTTGATCCATAGGCGTTCCATCGCGCCAGCAGTCGGTTATTGCGAATGGATATGAGGATGAACGTCACCCTTCTTGCCGATCAGTACCGCCTCGTTGCTGCAACAACTCAAGGTGCCGCCAGGATTTCCTTCTGGCGTTCCAGATAAATTTCCCGGCCGATCAAATCCGACTCGTGCAACTGCTTCAATTCCTTCAGGCGCTCTTCCTTGCTCTTCGGGGCGACAGCAGCGGTCGCAGGCGTGTTTCCTGACGATATGTCGCGCGCAGTCTGAACGGGCTGCGGGCCGTCGTTCTCCATGGTGATGGTGATGTCGTTCGGGTATGAGTACATCGCGCCAGTGATCATGTCCGTGATGCCCAAATCAAGAAGAACACCGGTGACGCCGGCAGTTGTCGCGCCGCTCACCACCCTCGTCGTTTTTGCCTCGTAGCCCGGCGCAGTGCACTGGACGATGATGTCGTCCTTGTCCTTGCCGACAGATATCGTGTTGGAGCGACCACTGACTGATCCGAGTTCACCGTCACCCGCGCGCGTCAGCACGCATTTCGCTTCTTTTGGTTCGATCTTGAACGAAAGGATTTGCGACGTGCCTTGGGAAATCGACGCGCAGCCAGAGAGGCCGGCGACCGCGAGGGTGGCCATGAGGCCGGCGGATATTTTCATGAGTGCTGTTCCTGTTTGAATGAGTGATAGCGGTCGTCAGTCCGACCATCACGTGAGTCTGCAGAGTTCGTGTGCGCCGATTTACCGATCCGGCCGAGGTCATCTGGTGGGATTACAAATGCATCGAGGGAGCCAAGGATCCTGGTGCCTGCTCATGGCATTTCCGCGGGTGCGCAATGCTAGCCAGCCCGGCGGGCACGAGCCATCGGTCGTTTGGCTGACTTGAAGGAGTACGTGTTCTATGGGGTGAGATAAACTCCCGCAGTTCACTGTCGCTCCTCACCCGTTCGCTCACGTGCCCGATATCCCCGCCACCTTCGCCGTCGACGGCCCGCTCGCCCGTGCCATCGACGGCTTTACCGCGCGTACGCAGCAAACCGAGATGGCCGAGCGGGTGGCGCAGGCCATCGAGCAGCGCGGGGTGCTGGTGGTGGAAGCAGGTACCGGTACCGGCAAGACCTACGCATATCTGGTGCCGGCCCTGCTGTCGGGCACCAAGGTGATCGTGTCGACCGGTACCAAGACGCTGCAGGACCAGCTGTTCCAGCGCGACCTGCCGACGGTTCGCGGCGCGCTGGGCGTGCCGGTCACCATCGCGCTGCTCAAGGGGCGCGCCAACTATCTGTGTCACTACCACCTCGAGCGTTCGCTGCAGGACGGCCGGCTCGGTTCGCGGGAAGAGGCGGGGCATCTGCAGGCGATCGCGCGCTGGGCCAAGGTGACGAGCACCGGCGACAAGGCGCAATGCACCGAGGTGCCGGAAGAATCGGGGGCCTGGTCGAGTGCCACGTCGACGCGTGACAACTGTCTGGGGCAGGACTGTCCGAACGCGAAGGAATGCTTTGTGACCGCCGCGCGGCGCGAGGCGATGGAGGCGGACGTGGTGGTGGTGAATCACCACCTGTTCTTCGCCGATCTGATGCTGCGCGATGAGGGCGTGGCGGAACTGCTGCCGGCCTGCAACGCAGTCGTGTTCGACGAGGCGCATCAACTGGCCGAAACCGCCAGCCTGTTCTTCGGCGAGTCGGTATCGACCTCGCAGATGCTCGAACTGGCGCGCGACACGCGGGCCGAGGCCGTGGTCAGCGCGAAGGATTTCAAGCAGTTGCCCGAGGCGGCCGAACGCATGGCCAAGACGGCGCGCGAGCTGCGGCTGGTATTCCGCGAAGAGAACGTGCGGCTGTCGGCCGCGCAGATCGACGAGCGCGCCGCGTTTGCGCCGGCACTGGCGAGCGTGCTGGACGCCCTGCGCGAACTGGCAGGTCTTCTCGAGACCCAGGCCGGACGCAGCGAGGGGCTGGAAAAGTGCTGGCAGCGCGCGCTCGATCTGGTCGCGCGCATCGAGCGCTGGCAGGACGGTGACAGGAAGCAGCCGGAGCAGCCCGACCGCGTGCGCTGGGCCGAGGCATACACACAGGCGCTTGCGCTGAACGCCACGCCGCTGTCGGTGGCCGACATCTTCCGGCGCCAGATGGAAGAGAACCCGCGCGCGTGGATCTTCACGTCGGCCACGCTGGCGGTCGGCGGCGATTTCACGCACTACTGCGGCGAGCTCGGCCTGACGACGGCGGAAACCGCGCAGTGGGGCAGCCCCTTCGAGTACGAGCAGCAGGCGCTGCTGTACGCGCCGGAAAACATGCCCGAACCGTCCGCGCCGACCTATGCCGAGGCGGTGGCACGCGCGGCGTGGCCGCTGATCAAGGCCTGTCGCGGCGGCGTGTTCGTGCTCTGCACGTCATTGCGCGCGATGAAGCGCATCCACGAACTGATCGAAGACAAGCTGTCGGCGTATGACCCCGACCGGCCGCTGCTGATCCAGGGGCAGGCCACGCGCAGCGAACTGCTCGACCGGCACCGGGCGGCCGGCAATGCGGTGCTGGTGGCCAGCCAGAGTTTCTGGGAAGGTGTAGATGTGCGCGGCGATGCGCTGCAGCTGGTCATCATCGACAAGCTGCCGTTCGCGCCGCCGGATGACCCGGTGCTGTCGGCGCGCATCGAACACATGAAGCGGCAGGGTCGCAACGCCTTCATGGACTACCAATTGCCGCATGCGGTGATCAGCATGAAGCAGGGCGCCGGCCGGCTGATCCGCGACGAACGGGATCATGGCGTGCTGATGGTGTGCGATCCGCGCCTGATCGAAAAGCACTACGGCAAGACGATCTGGCGCAGCCTGCCGCCGATGCGCCGCACCCGCAGCGAAGAGGCGGCCGTGAGCTTTCTGGAAAGCCTGGGCGGCTGAGCCGGGCGGTCACGCAGCCATGACGGCGGTGATCGCGCACCGCCGGTGACCTTCGCTCAGGTCAGCGACCGCAGCGCGACGTCGTAGTTGTCGCGCATTTCGGATTCGTTGCCGGCTTCCATGCGAAGGTCGCGCACCAGACCGTCCTTGAGGCCGTAGATCCAGCCATGAACGCGCACCTCCTGGCCTCGGGCCCAGGCGTCGCGGATGACCGTGGTCTGGCACACGTTCCTTGCCTGTTCGATCACATTCAGTTCACACAGGCGGTCTTCCTGCAGCTCGCCGGCCGACACGGCATCGAGCAGTTCGCGGTGCTTGTTGCGCACGTCCTCGACATTGCGCAGCCAGTTGTCGATCAGGCCGAAGCGCATCTCTTGCAGCGCCGCCCGCACGCCGCCGCAGCCGTAGTGACCGACCACCAGGATGTCCTTCACCTTCAGCACGTCGACCGCGTACTGCATGACCGAAAGGCAGTTCAGATCGGTATGAACGACCAGGTTGGCGACGTTGCGATGCACGAATACCTCGCCCGGAATCAGGCCGACGATCTGGTTGGCCGGAACGCGGCTGTCGGAGCAGCCAATCCACAGGTATTCAGGGCTTTGCAGCGTTGCAAGGTGTTTGAAGAACTGCGGGTCGTCGGCGCGCATGCGCTCCGCCCACTTGCGGTTGGCTTCGAACAGTTGATCAGTGTTTCTCATTGCAATTCCCCCCGGGTATCAGTCCGGATTATATCGGCGGTGCGCGCCACAAATGGACGCGACCGCCCAAGTCTGCCCGGGAGGGCGCTGCGACGCTCTTTCGCGCCACACAGTGTGACGCCTTGCCGACGCGGCCGTGCCGGCTTCTGCATTGCCGTGCGGCAGGCATGCCTGACCGAAGTGGAGCTTCGCTGCCGGTACTGTTCGATGAACCGGGCACTGTGCTGCGCCACCTGCCCGACCCGATGAAACAGCGCATGTGGCTGCCGGGCCGCGATGCCACTCCGGCGTGCGGTCGAAGCGTGACGATGTCGTTGAGGTTGCCCTGCGGCACCACCGCCTCGGTGCTGGCTGCCGGACAGCGGCGCGGCGACCGTGCCGAGGTGGGCGCACGCGTCTTCGCGCATGACGATGCGGGTGCGTTCGGCCAGTTCGCGCGACCAGTCGCGCCTTGTGCCGCAGTACCGAGCGCCTGTGCGGGGTCGCTGCTGACGCGCGGCGCGATCGAGGCGGGCAGCACTGATTGCACGGGGTCTGCCCGCTCTTTCGCTGCGCAACCCGGACGGAAAGATGGGTACCTGCGGATCAGTGTTTCCGTTTGCCGCGTGCCTTCGCCGGCCTTTCGCGCAGTGCCCGCAGCCGCGCCAGCAGCGGTCGGTCGGGTACGCGCTCGCTGCGCACCGTGCCGGCATAGATGCCGCCGGTGTTGCCGTCCAGGGTGATGGCGTCGCCCTCGTTGAAGAGCTGTTCGCCGATCTCGAGCTGGCGTGCGCCGAGGTCGATGTGCAGTGCATCGCAGCCGACCAGGCACACCTTGCCGAGCTGGCGTGCCACCACCGCGGCGTGCGAGGTACGCGCGCCATTTCGGGTAAGCAGGCCGGCCGCGTGCTCGAAGGCGCCGATATCGGCGGTTTCGGCGTCGCTGCGCACCAGGATGACGCGCGCACCTTCCTTCACACGGGCGGCAACGCGGTCGCCGTCGAAGGCGATCTCGCCACTGGCAATGCCGGCGCTGGCGCACATGCCGGTGGCCAGCAGTGCAGCCGGTTCGGCCTTGCCCTTGAACACCAGACGCATGGTGTGCAGATCGTTCTCGTCCAGTCCGTCGGTGCGGCGGCGCGCCGTAGCAATGTCGATCAGTCCTTCGTCGAGCAGGTCGAGCGCGATGCGCGCTGCAGCGCGCGGCGTACGCTTGCCGGTACGCGACTGCAGCAGGTGCAGCACGCCGTCCTGCACCGTGAATTCGAAGTCCTGCATG
The DNA here is from genome assembly GCA_017984755.1 of Methyloversatilis sp. Lineage (GTDB taxonomy): Bacteria > Pseudomonadota > Gammaproteobacteria > Burkholderiales > Rhodocyclaceae > Methyloversatilis. Next base: position 10,821 of record JAGNYW010000034.1, on the reverse strand, counting down.
TCGCCGAACAGCGTTTCCAGTGCCCCCGCTGCATGCTGCAGGTCGGCCCAGGCGGTCGGCATGCGCTGCGCCAGCGCCTCGTGTCCGTGAGCGCTGCGGCGGCCGGATACCACGTCCTCGCCTTGTGCATTGGAAAGGAAGTCTACCCACAGCCCCGGTTCCCCGGTGGCCGGGTTGCGCGTGAAGCCGACGCCGGCGCCCGAGCCGTGACCGCAGTTGCCGAACACCATGGCCTGCACGGTCACCGCGGTGCCCATGTCGGCGGCGATGCCATTGAGCCGGCGATAGGTTTCGGCCTTGTCTGCTTTCCACGAGGCGAAAACCGCGCGCACCGCCTCCGCCAGCTGTTCATTCGGATCCTGCGGGAAAGGCTTGCCGGCACCGGCAGCATAAAGATCAAGGAAGCGGCGGGTCAGTTCGCGCAGTTCGCCGAAATCGAGGCTGCGTTCGTCGCGTCCCTGTACCACCCGCTCGAGCTCGCTTTCGAACAGCGCAGCCGGCAGGCCGGCCACCACTTCGCCGTAGCTCGCCACCAGCCGGCGGTAGGCGTCCCACACCAGGCGCGGGTTGCCGGTCTGGCGCAGGAAGCCGGACAGTGTTTGGTCGGACAGGCCGATGTTGAGCAGCGTTTCCATCATGCCCGGCATGGATACCGCTGCGCCCGAGCGGACCGAAACGATGAGTGGGTCGGCGGCATTGCCGAGGCGGCGGCCGACCGCCTGTTCGAGTGCCGGCAAGCCGCTGGCGAAGGCGTGCTCGATGCCGGCATCGGGGTGGGCGGTCCAGTGCGTGCCGAGCACGAAAGCCGGCGGCACGCGCAGCCTGGCGCCGGCCATGCGCAGCAGGTTCCAGGCCTTGGATCCCATGGAGGCGGCGCTGGCGTCGGGCTGACCGGCTTCGCCGCAGCCGATCAGGAAGCCATGATTCGCGTGCTTTTTCATGCGGCGTCTCCGTTGCGCGCGAACACCAGGCTGCGCAGCGAGTAACCGGCGGCGAGCAGGGCGTCGGACGCTTTCTCCAGCGTTGCCGCGAGATCGCCGGCAAGTGCCAAGGTCGCGGGTGAGGCGTGCAGCGTACGCACGATGGCGCGCCTCGCCTGCCGCGCCTGTTCGTCGCACAGGCGCTCGGCATGCAGCATGCGCCACAAGGCCTGCAGAAAGCTTTCGCCGTCGCGCGCGTCGCCGGTGCCGCCCACGTGGCGCGCGATTTCGACTGCGCGCACCCAGTCCTGTATGGCGGCGGTCGTCGTGTCGCACAAGAGATGCAGTGCGTCGCGTACTTCGCCCGGCACGCCATTGACCGGCGGCGCGGCGAGCATGGAATGGATGAACAGGCACTCTTCCAGCGCGTCGGCCACGTCGTCGGCCTGCGACAGCAGATCTACCACTGCCGCCCAGCGCGCCTGCCGCTCGGCGCGCTGGCGCGCTTCGGTGAGCAGGCGATCGGCGCGTCGCTCCCAGTCTTTCGCGCGCGTGCTCAGTGCGGCGGCGTCGCCGGCGCCGTCGAGTGCCTCGCCCAGCGCCTGCGCCAGCGCGTGGCACCAGGCGGCGTGTTCGGCGATCAGGTCCAGTTCTATCGTGCGTCGGGCCAGCAGGCGTGCGAGCAGCAGGCGCGCCTCGTCGGCGACCTGATTGACCGGCTGGTGCGCCAGCAGCGCCTGACTCGAGGTGCGCAGCAGCGCGGCCAGATAGTCGCGTGCGGCATCGCGGCCGAGCACCGCGTCCAGCCGGTCGCCGACGCGGAAGGCATCGGCGCCGGCCGCGCGCATCGCGCCGAAGACCAGATCTTCGCCGCCAGCCAGCAGCCAGGCCATGTGGCCCCATTCCTCGCGTGCCGCCTGCCAAAGCAGGTCGCGTGCGCCAGCCTTGTCGACGAATATCTGCAGCCGGCGCCGGGCGCGGTTCCAGTCGATCACGAACACGATGCGCGAGGCCAGTCGCTCCAGCGCGTCGCACAGCGCATGCCTGCCACGCACGCGCAGTTCGGCGCGGCCGAGCGTATATGGCTTGCCGGCGTTCAGGTCATTGCTGACGCGCGGCGCCGACACTGTCCACACGAAGCCGACGTCGGCCAGCATGCGGCGGAAGAAGTCGAAGCGCCCGGCATGCAGGTCGGAATAGGTGAGCGCGATGTGACCGGTCTCGACCTCGATCACCAGCACGTGTACGTCATTGGTGCCGATGTCATTCTGAATCAGCAGCCGGCTGTGGTCGCGCGTGACGGCGGTGTCGAGGCCGGGGTGCGAAAACTTCAGCGGTGCGGTGCGCGCGATGCCGCGCATGAAGGCCTGGATCAGGAGTCTGTCCTCGGGCTTGATCTGCCAGGCGTGCGCGCCGTCGATGTTCTCGGTTGCGATCTGCGCCGACAGCGCGTTCAGCCGGCGATGCAGATCCATCACCAGCAGGTGCAGGCTGTCGCCGCCACGGCGGTCGCCATGAGTGAGCGCGCGCAGGCCATCGGCATCCAGCCCTTCTCGCTCGGCCAGCACTCCGAGCCGGGCCAGCCAGTCATCGCGCCGATGCTGCAGTTCGACGTCGCGCTGGGCGTCGCCTTCGCACACCGGGCGCGCCATCAGGGTGAGGTCGTTCTGCAGCAGCTCGGCCAGCGGGGCGATCTTCGGCAGCACCAGCGTGCGGTCATCGAAGTAGGCGGTACTGACCAGTTCGCGCAGCCAGGTGGCGTCATTCAGGCCGGCCTGGCGCATGTCAGGGGCCCAGTCTGCGACCGGCGCTTCACGGTCGGCGGCGTGCGCAGCGGCTGCCTGAAGCATGGTCAGACTGAGCTTGAGTCGGTCATTGGCGGCCAGCGCGGCCTTGATGCGGGCCGGCAACAGCAGCGATTGCTGGCCAAGTGCCTCTACGGCAGATTCCTTGCGCATGCGGCGAATGTGAGTGCAGGTTCAAAACCGTCGACTATTGGTCGCACAGATGGCCGATTGATGACAGCGTGGGGCCGGCATGCGCATTGCTTGATTCAGGTCAAGCGGACGCGGCGGCATAAGCGGGGGCGTTTGCGTCACAGCTGTCCGTTCGTCCGCTTCCGGACCGGTGTCTTCTTGTTCGGGTTACTGGTTTTGAACTTAAAGAAACAGTTTGTGTTTCAATAAAAACATGTGGGTGCTATCCTGAGACTTCGATCCCGATCCGACAGGAGCCGCCCATGGGCGCCGTTGCAGACAAGGGTGTCAGCGCTTCCGAAGACCGCGGCGCGCTGGCCCGCATGGTCATGACCTTGCTCGATCACTGGAAACTTTCCACCGAAGACCAGGCCGCGCTGCTGGGCATTGCCGCCAGCAACCGCGCCGCGCTGGCGCGCTACCGGCGCGGCGAGCCGATCGGCACCAGCCGCGACCAGTACGAACGGGTCGGTCATCTGCTGGGCATCCACAAGAACCTGCGGCTGCTGTTCCCGCAGAACCGCGATCTCGCCTACTGCTGGATGAGCACACGCAACCGCGCCTTCGACAATCTGAGTCCGGTCGAAGTGATCCGGGAGTGGGGCTTCGCCGGTCTGCTGATGGTGCGTGCCTATCTCGACCGGGCACGCGGCCAGTGACGCGGTCATTGACGCTCGGCGACCTGTTCGCCCGCCTGGCGCTGGCCGAAGTGCAGCGCGACGTGTTCCGCAACATCGTGTCGCTGCGATCGTCGCAGGATCTGTTCGACGACCTCACCGACGATCCGGCCGAATGGGCGCTGGCGCAGAAGGTGGAAGGCGACGCCAAGCCGCCGCCCTACCGTTCGCCCACGCCGGTGCTGCACCGCCCCTTCGAGGACGCCGAATGGTTCAATGCCATCGCCTGGCCCTTCCAGCACTGGCAGGCCAGTCGTTTTTCCGACGGACGCCACGGCGTGTGGTACGGCTCGGAGTCGGTCGAAACGACCGTGTACGAATCCGCCTGGCACTGGCGCCACGGCCTGCTGGCCGACGCCGGCTTCGAGCGCGAACCGGTGGTGGCGGAGCGCAAGGTCTACCTCGTGGGCTGTGCCGCGGCGCTGCTCGATTTCCGGCCGCTCACCGCCGACTGGCCGGCACTGCTGCATCCGACCGACTACGGCTTCCCGCAGTCGGTCGGCGCGCGCATCCACCGTGAAGGTCACCCGGGTCTGCTGGTGCAGTCGGTGCGCCGGCCCGAGGGCGAGAATTTCGCCGTGTTCAATCCGGTCGTGCTGTCGGCCCCGCGCCATCACCTGCAGCTCGGCTACCGGCTCGATGGTGACTGCATCGTCGTCGAAAAGACGCCGGGTCTGGCCTGGTTCGGCATCGACGCGGGCACACTTCGCGCTCGATAGTCCGATCCGGCGCAGGGATCGTTCAACCTCGGTCGGACAAGTACCAAGAAGCAACTTTTCTCAAGTGATCAATGGCCCGCAAAACCTGAGGCCGATCATGGTGACCCTGCGGTTCATCGTTGCGACATCAATGTCCGGCGCCGCCGGTCCGGCCTGCTTTTCGATCAGTGTCCTGATCCGGGCCGGGATGGTGGCGCAGTCAGTGCCGGTCGATGAAACGGGCGATGTGCCGGGCGGCTTGCGCGGCCTCGTGAAACAGGGCCATGTGGCTGCCGGGCAGCACTGCGACTTCGGCATCCGGCTTCAGCGTGAGGATGTCGTCGAGGTTGTGCGGCGGCACCACGGTGTCTGCGGCAGCCGCGAGGCAGAGCAACGGCGCAGCGAGCGCGCGCAGGTGGGCGCGGGCATCCTCGTGCATCACGGTGCGGATGCGTGCAGCCAGTTCACGCGAGGACACGCGCTGCCAGGTTTCCGCCTTGGCGATGCGGAAAGGATCCGAGGGGCGTCGACCGAACCAGACCGGCAGGCGGCGTACCGTGCGCAGCGCTCCGATCAACGCGGTGTGGGCGAACGGTGCCCACTTCGCGCGCGTCGGCTGAGGCATGCGAACGAAGGTGGTGGACAGCACCAGACCGCGCACCCGCGCCGCATCGGCCGATGCCATCCGCAGCGCCAGCGGTCCGCCGAATGAGCTGCCGAGCAGCCAGTAGGCGTGCAGGTCGGCGGTCTGCGCAAGCGCGTGGCGCAGCAGGGTGTCGTAGTCCTGGGCGCCGTCACGGGGGTAGGTCACGACGCGCGGTGTGACCCATGCCGGCAGCGCGTCGATCAGCGGGCGCAGGAAGGCCTCGCTGCCGTCGAGACCGGGCAGCAACACGAAGGTGACGTCGGCGCGCATGGCCGCAGCGTGGCGCACGCATGCGTCAGCGCCGTAACGATCGCGTTACAGGAAGGTATCCGGGCACGGGGCTGGAACGATCGGGTGTGCGGCGGCCGCAGGACGCGATGAACTGCAGGGCGCGGCGGCTGCACGCGAACAGCAGCGGGGACGGGTGCAGGGCCGATCAAACGGCAGGGAGCCGGCCACGAAGTTGAAGTCGGGCTTGGTCCGCATCAGCGCGTCACCCCGGCGTGACGACCACCTTGTTGTCGATACCGAGCACGCCCTTGACCGAGGTGGCCAGTTCGGCGGCGCGGGCGCGGGTGGCTTCGGTCGGGGCGGGGCCGCTCAGTGTGACCTTGCCGTCCCTGGTATCGACGTCGATCCCGAGGGCGCTCAGGTCGGGGTCGCCGGCGAGACGGGCCGATACGGCGGCGGTGATGGCGGCGTCTCCCGCTTTCTCCGACAGTACGGCGCCCGTTTCGGCTGCCGACGTCTTCACGTCTTCGACGGCCTGTCCGACGCGCTCGCGTGCGGCATCGACGGCGTCCTCGGTCTTCTCGCGGGCTTCTTCGGCCGCCTTCTCCGTCTTTGAAATTGCCGCGTCGAGTTTCTGACCCAGCGTGGGCGGTTCTTCCTTCGGGCTGCATGCGACCAGCGCCAAGGTCAGCAAGGTGGCTGTCGCCAGCCGCAGGAAAGGGGCCGGCTGCGTCTTCTGCGGGAATTCGTGGCCTGCATGATTCATGTCGATGTCTCCTCGTTGTCAGGGTGGGTACGTCTGCTCACCCCCGAACCTTCAGTCTGGACATTGCATTGCACGGCGAGTGTCTGTACATCCGAGAAGCCATGTAGGACAAAGCGGACCGGTGACACGACGCAGTCGCGTACGCCTGTGGTCAAATCACGGCTGTCTTCAAGCAAGCCATCCGACATGAACGCCGTCCGCTACCGCATTACGCCCGTCCATCCCGAAGCCCATCTTTTCGAAGTCGAGATCGACATTGCGAAGCCTGCCGCCGAGGGCCAGCGGCTGTCGCTGCCGGCCTGGATTCCGGGCAGTTACATGATCCGGGAGTTCGCCCGCCACATCGTGCGCATCGAGGCGCGCGACGGCATCAAGGCGGTGCCGCTGGTCAAGCTCGACAAGCACACCTGGCAGGCCGCACCGTGCGAGGGCGTGCTGCGTGTGCGCTACGAGGTTTACGCGTGGGACCTCTCGGTACGCGCAGCCCACCTCGACACGACGCACGGCTTCTTCAACGGCAGCAGCGTATTCCTGAGGGTGCACGGCTGCGAACATACGCCCTGCGAGGTCGACATCCGACCGCCTGCCGGGCGTGCCTACAAGGAATGGCGCATCGCGACCACGCTGCCCGAGGCGGGCGGCCGCAATGGAGCCAAACGTCATGGTTTCGGGCTGTACCGTGCCGCGAAGTACGACGAGCTGATCGATCATCCGGTCGAAATGGGCGGTTTCGCGCTGCATGAATTCAAGGCCTGCGGCGTGCCGCACGAGGTGGCGATCACCGGTCACCACGACATCGATGCCGCCCGCCTGTGCGAGGATCTGAGGCGCATCTGCGAGTGGCAGATACGCCTGTTCGGCGAGCCGGCGCCGTTCGAGCGCTATGTGTTTCTGGTCATGGCGGTCGGCGACGGCTACGGTGGTCTGGAGCACCGGTCGAGCACTGCGCTGCTGTGTTCGCGCAACGACCTGCCGGCGCCGGGCGCGAGTGAGATGTCGGATGCCTATCGCGGCTTCCTCGGTCTGTGCAGCCACGAATACTTCCACGCCTGGAACATCAAGCGCATCAAGCCGGCTGCCTTCGAGCCCTACGATCTGACGCGCGAGAACTACACGCGGCTGCTGTGGGCATTCGAAGGCGTCACCTCCTATTACGACGATCTGGCGCTTGTACGTTCCGGCGTCATCACTCAGGACGACTATCTCAAGCTGCTGGCCAAGACGGTCACCCAGGTCATGCGCGGCGGTGGCCGTTTCAAGCAGAGTCTGGCCGATTCGTCCTTCGACGCCTGGATCAAGTACTACCGTCAGGACGAAAACGCGCCCAACGCCATCGTGAGCTACTACGCCAAGGGCGCACTGGTCGCGCTGGCGCTCGATCTCACGCTGCGCAGCAAGACGCGCGGTGCAGTATCGCTCGATGACGTGATGCGCAGGCTCTGGCTCGATCACGGTCAGACCGGCGTCGGCGTGCCGGAAGACGGCGTGCGTCGCGTCGCCGAAGCGGTGAGCGGGCTCAAGCTGAAGAAGTTCTTCTCCGAGGCAACCGAAGGCACGGATGACCTGCCGCTGGACGACCTGCTGCGCGCAGTCGGCATCGACCTGAGTTTCGATGCGGCCAACACTGCACCGGTGCTCGGTGTCAAGACTGCCAACGAGGGTGACAATGTGAAGCTCACGCAGGTGCTCGACCACGGCGCTGCCCAGCGCGCCGGGCTGTCGGCCGGTGACGTGCTGGTGGCGCTGGACAATCTGCGCATCACCGCCATTTCGCTCGACAGCCTGCTCAAGCGCCGCCAGCCGGGCGACGAGGTCAAGATCAACGCCTTCCGCCGCGACGAGCTGATGAAATTCCGCGTGCGGCTCGATGCAGCACCTGCCGATCAGGCGAAGATCGCAATTGCTCCGCGCGTCAGCGCCCCGGCCAGGGCCCTGCTGAAACAGTGGCTCGGCCGGGGGTGAGGTTCCTTGCAGGAGCGATCCACTGATCGCGAAGGCGACGGCGCCCGTCGCGGGTCAGCGGCTCAGGCGACGCGCGGCGCTGACGCCGATCAGACCGATGCCGGCGAGCATGAGCATCCATTCGCCCGGTTCGGGTACCGACGGCGTGATCGCGAGGTCCAGCGTGAAGCTGTCGCCGGCACTCAGGCCGGCAAATCCAATGCGCCAGTCTGTGGGGCCGACTTCGAACAGGGGATTGCCGAGATAGAACTCGGCAACCGGCGCACCGGCAAAGAAATTTTCGGATAGAAGATCGCCTTCGACAGTCGATGCGCGCACCGTGCCTACGTTCAGCGATATCGGCGCACCGCTCGTCGTCACCCTCAGTGACCCGATGCCGGAGCCGCTCACCTCACGCACGATGGCATTGAAATCGATACCGCCGGCATTGATGTCTTCGGCGTCGATCGTGAATGACAGCCCGACCGGCAGGGCGTTGATGAAGCTGAGGTCGATCGCAAGCAGCGACGACGTGCTGAAGCTCGTGTCGATGGCGTTGCCGTTGAGTGTCGAAGTACCGAGCGAGACGGCCTGTGCCGGTTGGCAGAGACACAGCGCTGCGAGAACGGGAAGCAGGGTCTTGTACATGGCGGAAAACTCCGTGTCATTGCGATGAATGCGCCGGAGCTTGAAGGTGCGGTGTGACAGGCCGATGTCCGGCTGCTGACAGCGCGGTCAACAATCCTTCACGGGGCTGTCACCCTTGCTTGCCACACTCCGGCGATCAAGACCCTGCGCACGGAGCCTTCGTCGATGACTACCCGCAAAATGTTTTCCCGTCGCGAGTTCATTCGCGGCGTCGGCGCCGGCGCGCTTGCCGGCTCGGCCATCGTGCGGTCGGCGAGTGCCGTGGCGGCGCCTGGCTCACTTTTCCAGCACGGCGTGGCGAGTGGCGATCCACTGCCGGATCGCGTCATCATCTGGACCCGCGTTTCGGCGGGCCGACCGGGCGCCGTGGCGGTGTTGTGGGAAGTGGCGCTCGATGCCGCCTTCACACGCATCATCCGCCGCGGCCGCGTACTGACGGGCCCGATGGCCGACTATACCGTGAAGGCCGATGTGCTCGGCCTGCCGTCGAACGCCCGGCTGCACTACCGCTTCCGTGCCGAAGGCCAGCTGTCGCCGGTCGGACGGACCCGCACCTTGCCGACCGGAGCCGTCGAGCAGGTGAAACTGGTGGTGCTGTCCTGCTCCAACTATCCGGCAGGCTATTTCAACGTGTACGCGGAAGCGGCCAGGGTCGACGATGTGTTCGCGGCCGTGCATCTCGGCGATTACATTTATGAATACTCGCGTGCCGGCTACGCTTCGGGCGATGCCGCGGCGCTGGGCCGCCTGTCCGAGCCGGAAAACGAAATCCTGACCCTGAACGACTACCGTGCGCGCCACGCGCAGTACCGTACCGACGCCGACCTGCAGGCCATGCATGCCGCCATGCCGGTCATTGCCGTGTGGGACGACCATGAGGTGGCCAACGACACCTGGCGGGACGGCGCGGAGAACCATACCGAAGGCGTCGAAGGTGAATTCGCCGATCGCCGTGCCGCGGCGATCCGTGCCTATCACGAGTGGATGCCCACCCGTCTGCCCGATCCCGCCCGGCCGGACCGCATTTATCGCAGTTTCCGCTTCGGCAACCTGCTGTCGCTGCACATGCTCGATACTCGGGTCATCGGCCGCGACCAGCAACTGGACTTCGCGAATTACTTCGGTGCAGCCGGCTTCGACGGCGCGCGCTTCGCCGCCGATCTCGCGGATCCGAACCGCACGCTGCTCGGTGCGGAACAGAACGACTGGCTCGGCCTGCAGCTGGCGAAGTCCGACACCGTCTGGGATGTGCTCGGTCAGCAGGTGCTGATGGGACGCATGAATGTGCCGGCGCCGCTGGTGCTGGGCCAGATTGGGTTTTCGGCCTATGCGGCACTCGCTTTCAAGGCGCAGACCGCGCCTGCCACGTTGACGCCGGCGGAGGCGCTGCTGATCTCGCAGCCGGCCATTCCGTACAACCTCGATGCATGGGATGGCTACGCCGTTGCGCGCGAGCGGGTGCTGGGCGCTGCGCGCGCGCTGGACCGGAATCTGGTCGTGCTGTCGGGCGATACGCACAACGCCTGGGCCAGCGATCTGACCGATTTTTCGGGCCATCGCATCGGCGTCGAATTCGCCACGCCGTCGGTGTCTTCACCCGGGCTGGAGGGTTTCTTCACCACGGAAGACCCGCTGGCCGTTGCCGCCGGGCTGACGCAGATCATCGGGCCGCTGCAGTACGCCGATACGGCACGCCGCGGTTTCATGATCGTGACCGCCAGCGCCACGGACTGTCGCGCCGAATGGCGCTACGTGAGCACGGTGAAGAGCCGGACCTATGCGGTGGCCAACGGTCCGGCGCTGCGCATGCTGCCCGGTGCCGCAAACCGCCGCATCGTTCCGGGCTGAATACCGCAGCGCGCGGACGCGCCGCTGCCGCCTGATGCCCGGTTAGCCTCGCGTCAGTCTTCGCTGGTCGTATCCGTCGGTTCGACCTGATCGGGTCTGGCCAGCTTTGCCGCCTTCGCGGCCCTGGCCTGCGCGAGCATCTGCGCACGGGACTCCGGCGTTTCGAGGCTGACGCGGCCGATGGCGCCGTCGCGGTAGTCCTGCAGCAGCGTGAACGCGGCTTTCTCGAAATCCGGGGTGCCGCCCTTGATGCGGTAACCGCGTCGCGCGGCGATGTGTTCGATCACCGACACGCCGTCCATGTCAGGCGTACAGCCGTAACGCGCAGCCATGAATGCCGGGTAGCGCGCCTGCAGCAGGTCGCCCAGGAAGGTCGCCACCTCTTCGTCGATGATGGCGTTGCGGCCGATCGCATGGCTGGCGGCCAGCATCAGTCCGTCCTGCTCGTATTCGATCTTCGGCCACATCAG
>JAGNYW010000033.1 GCA_017984755.1 Methyloversatilis sp. | reverse complement strand
GCATTCTACGGGGACGGGGTTAAATCAGTGTTTCCCTAACGGATAGGGGCAAACGAGGATCTAGTGTGGCGTTCCCGCGATTTCTAAATTTCTAGCCCAAACTAATTTCTAGCACTTAATAAAAAGCCGGCATCCGCCGGCTTTTTATTTTCCACTATCAATCCCAACTCAACGCCCCACCCGTCTGATACTCAATCACCCGCGTCTCGAAGAAGTTGCGTTCCTTCTTCAGATCAATCATTTCACTCATCCACGGGAACGGGTTCTCCGCCCCCGGATACAGCACATCGAGCCCGATCTGCTGCGCACGGCGGTTCGCGATGAAGCGGAGGTATTCCTTGAACATGGCTGAATTCAGGCCGAGCACGCCGCGCGGCATGGTGTCTTCGGCGTAGCGGTATTCGAGCTCGACAGCCTTGCGGAACAGGGTTTTGAGCTCTTCGCGGAATTCGACGGTCCAGAGGTGCGGGTTTTCGAGCTTGATCTGGTTGATCAGGTCGATGCCGAAATTGCAGTGCATGGACTCGTCGCGCAGGATGTACTGGTACTGCTCGGCGGCACCGGTCATCTTGTTCTGGCGGCCGAGGGCGAGGATCTGCACGAAGCCGACGTAGAAGAACAGGCCTTCCATCAGGCAGGCGAACACGATCAGGCTTTTCAGCAGCTGCTGGTCGGTTTCGGGCGTGCCGGTCTTGAAGTGCGGGTTGGTCAGCACGTCGATGAACGGGATCAGGAATTCGTCCTTGTCGCGGATCGACTGCACTTCGTGATAGGCGTTGAACACTTCGCCTTCGTCCAGGCCGAGCGACTCGACGATGTACTGGTAGGCGTGCGTGTGGATCGCTTCCTCGAACGCCTGCCTCAACAAATACTGGCGGCACTCGGGTGCGGTGATGTGGCGGTAGGTGCCGAGCACGATGTTGTTGGCGGCCAGCGAATCGGCGGTGACGAAGAAGCCGAGGTTGCGCTTGATGAGGCGGCGCTCGTCGTCGGTCAGGCCGTTGGGCGTCTTCCACAGCTCGATGTCGCGCTGCATGTTCACTTCCTGCGGCATCCAGTGGTTGGCGCAGCCGGACAGGTATTTGTCCCACGCCCACTTGTACTTGAACGGCACGAGCTGGTTCACATCGGTGCCGCCGTTGATGACGCGCTTGTCTTCGGCGCGGATGCGGCGCATGCGGGTGCTGGCAGCCGGGGGCTCCGGCATGTCGATCCCGCGCGGCAGGTCGCGCGCCATCGGCGTGGGCATGGGCGTCGGCTCGGCCGTGCGCAGGCCCAGACCGGGGTGCGGGAGGCTGATCGGCAGGTCGTCTTCGAAACTGAGCATTGTTGTCTCCGTGATGCTTTGTGCGGGTGTGCGGAAGCGCTTGATTCTTACTGGCAGGCTTCGCAGGTCGGGTCGTCGATGGCGCAGAACTTGGGTTCGGCTTCGCTCGATACCGCATTCAGCTCACCACCGCGGCCGGTGGACTTCTCGGCGTGCGTGGCGCCCATGGCGCGCAGGTAATAGGTGGTCTTCAGGCCGCGCAGCCAGGCCAGCTTGTAGGTTTCGTCGAGCTTCTTGCCCGATGCGCCGGCCATGTAGATGTTCAGGCTCTGCGCCTGGTCGATCCACTTCTGACGACGCGATGCGGCTTCGACCAGCCACTTCGGTTCGACTTCGAAGGCGGTGGCGTACAGGTTGCGCAGCTCGGCCGGAATGCGGTCGATGCGCGACAGCGAGCCGTCGAAGTACTTCAGGTCGGCGACCATGACTTCGTCCCACAGGCCCATCTTCTTCAGGTCGCGCACCAGGTGCTCGTTCACCACGGTGAATTCGCCCGACAGGTTCGACTTGACGAACAGATTCTGGTAGGTCGGCTCGATGCTGGCATCGACGCCGATGATGTTCGAAATGGTGGCGGTCGGCGCGATGGCGAGGCAGTTGGAGTTGCGCATGCCGTAGTTCGCGATGCGGTTGCGCAGTGCGTCCCAGTCCATCGTGACCGAGCGGTCCACTTCGAGGTAGCCGCCGCGCTGCTCGGCCAGGATGTCGAGCGAGTCGTGCGGCAGGATGCCGCGGTCCCACAGGCTGCCCTTGTAGCTGGCGTAGCGGCCGCGCTCCTCGGCCAGTTCGGTCGAGGCCCAGTAGGCGTAGTAGGCGATCGCTTCCATCGAACGGTCGGCGAATTCGACTGCGTCGTCGGAGGCGTAAGGCGTGCGCAGCTCGTGCAGCGCTTCCTGGAAACCCATGAGGCCCATGCCGACCGGGCGGTGCTTCAGGTTGGAATTGCGCGCCTTGCCGACCGAGTAGTAATTGATGTCGATCACGTTGTCGAGCATGCGCATCGCGGTGCGCACGGTCTTGCGCAGCTTTTCGTGGTCGAGCACCTTGTTGCCCTGGCCGTCGTCCTTCAGGTGGGCGACCAGATTCACCGAACCGAGGTTGCACACGGCGATTTCGGTGTCGGACGTGTTGAGCGTGATTTCGGTGCACAGGTTGCTGGAATGCACGACGCCGACATGCTGCTGCGGCGAGCGCAGGTTGCACGGGTCCTTGAAGGTGATCCAGGGGTGCCCGGTTTCGAACAGCATCGACAGCATCTTGCGCCACAGCGCCACCGCCGGCATCTTCTTGAACACACGGATTTCGCCGCGCGCCGCCTTCTCTTCGTAGCGCACGTAGGCTTCCTCGAAGGCGCGGCCGTACAGGTCGTGCAGGTCGGGGCAGTCGGACGGCGAGAACAGCGTCCATTCGGCGTTTTCCATCACGCGGCGCATGAAGAGGTCGGGAATCCAGTTCGCGGTGTTCATGTCGTGCGTGCGGCGGCGGTCGTCACCCGTGTTCTTGCGCAGGTCGAGGAATTCCTCGATGTCGAGGTGCCAGCTCTCGAGGTAGGCGCACACCGCACCCTTGCGCTTGCCACCCTGATTGACCGCAACAGCCGTGTCATTGACCACCTTGAGGAAGGGCACGACGCCCTGGCTCTTGCCGTTGGTGCCTTTGATGTGCGAGCCCAGCGCGCGCACCGGCGTCCAGTCGTTGCCCAGACCGCCGGCGAACTTGGCCAGCAGCGCGTTTTCCTTGATCGCCTCGAAGATGCCGTCGAGCTCGTCGGCCACCGTCGTGAGGTAGCACGAGGACAACTGCGGGCGCAGCGTGGCGCTGTTGAACAGCGTCGGCGTCGAACTCATGAAGTCGAAGCTGGCAAGCAGCTGGTAGAACTCGATGGCGCGCGCTTCGCGGTTGATTTCGTTCATCGCGAGGCCCATGGCGACGCGCATGAAGAACACCTGCGGCAGTTCGATGCGGCGGTCGCGGATGTGCAGGAAGTAGCGGTCGTACAGCGTCTGCAGGCCGAGGTAGTTGAAGCGCAGGTCGTTGCGGTGATCGAGCGCGGCGCCCAGCCTGGCCAGATCGAACTGCGCCAGCTTCGGGTCGAGCAGTTCGGCTTCGATGCCCAGCTTGATGTAGCGCGGGAAGTACTCGGCGTAGGCGGTGGCCATCTCGCCCTGCGACGTTTCCCCGCCCAGCACTTCGGCGCGGATGGTGTGCAGCAGCAGGCGGGCGGTGACGTAGCCGTAGGCCGGGTCGTTCTCGATCAGCGAGCGGGCGGCCAGGATGGCCGACTTGCGCACTTCATCGACCGGCACGCCGTCGTACAGATTGGTCAGCGTGGCATCGAAGATGGTGCTCACCGACACGACGTCACCCAGATTTTCGCAACTGTCCTGGATCAGCGTGCGCAGGCCGTCGCGGTCGAGCGGCATGCGGCGGTCGCCGTCGACCACATGCAGCACCGGCTGTTCGGCCGACGCATCGACGGCGTGCTGCTTCTGCGCACGTTCGGCGGAACGCTTCTCGCGATAGAGCACGTAGGCGCGGGCGACGTCATGCTCCGCTGAACGCATCAGCGCCAGCTCGACCTGATCCTGGATGTCTTCGATATGGAAGGTGCCGCCGTGCGGCAGGCGGCGCACAAGTGCATTGACGACCGACGCCGTGAGCACGGCAACCTGCTCGCGCACACGCGCCGACGCCGCGCCCTGCCCGCCGTTCACTGCCAGAAAGGCCTTGGTCATCGCGATCGAGATCTTGGCCGGCTCGAACGCCACGACGGCGCCGTTGCGACGGATGATCTTGTAATCCGCATGCGACACATGGGATGCCATCGATTCATCGAGCTGGATCTGGTCGGGGCTGGCAGACGGTGAACGGTTGCTGGCGTGTTCGGCGGTCAATTGCATGCGTGCATCTCCCTGGAGAACCGTCGCAAAGGTGCGGCGGCAAAGGATCTTGAGGCGGGGTGGGTGACCCACGGACCACTATAGGTAGTGGTTTGATTGCGTGGAGCTACTAAGTGTAGTGATGGGGCCTGTACATCGCAAGCCCTTTTTTCCCGCCTCGCCGACCACTGCCGGAACGCCGCCGAAGCGCTTCAGACGCGCCGCACATCCAGCCGCGACCAGTCGAAGCAGGCCCCGGGATCGGTCTTTCGGCCGGGTGCCACATCCGAATGGCCTACGACATCGGCAACCGGGTGGCGGCGCCGAATGGCATCCAGCAGCGCGCTGACGCACGCGTACTGGGCCGGTTCGAAGGGAAGGACATTGCACCCCTCCATCTCGATGCCGATCGAAAAGTCATTGCAGCGTTCGCGGCCCTTCCAGCGCGACACACCGGCGTGCCACGCGCGCCTGACGGTCGGCACGAACTGCAGCAGTTCTCCGCTGCGCCGCACCAGAAAATGCGCCGACACCCTGAGCGGCGCGATGTCGAAGAAATACGGATGGGCGACGGGATCGAGATGGTTGGTAAACAGATCCTCGATCCACGGCCCGCCGAAGTCGCCGGGCGGCAGGCTGATGCTGTGCAGCACGACCAGCGACACCGGCGCACCTTCAGGTCGTTCATCGCAGTTGGGCGACTCGACGCGCCGTGCGGCAGTGCACCAGCCGTCTGTGTCGATCAGCAGCTCGCCGGAAGGCGTGGCTGGAATCATGCAGGCCCCATCTGCGGCTGCGATCCATCGCTCGCGATGCGGTCTTCGAACGGCAACGTCACGGTGCAACCGGCAGATTCGCGATCAGTGGATCGCTCCCGCAAAACCTTTCCGGCGCCAGATGACCGCTCCCACGGTCCACGCGCGGGTCGCGGTGGCACGATCATCGCGTCAGTCATTGATGCCCAGGCGCTGCAGGCGGTAGCGCAGGGAGCGAAAGGTCACGCCGAGCAGGCGGGCGGCGGCGGTGCGGTTGTAACGCGTCTTGCGCAGCGCATCTTCGATGGCCGAGCGCTCCATGCGGTCGAGGTAGTCCTGCAACGGCAGCTGGCCGGTGTCTTCGGGCGGGCCATCCTCACCGCGGGGCAACAGGCCGAGGTCGGCTTCATCGATCTCGGAACGAGAGCTCAGCGCGTAGGCCCGCTCAAGTACGTTCTCCAGCTCGCGGACGTTGCCGGGAAAAGGGTAGGCACACAGCGAATCGATGGCAGCCGGGGTCAGCACGGGGCGTGCGCCATCCGGGGCAGCGATGCGTTCGAGCAATGTCTGTGCAAGTTGCGGAATCGATTCGCGGCACTCGCGCAGGCTGGGCATGCGCAGTTCGAGCACATTGAGCCGGTAGAAAAGGTCCTGCCTGAAGCGGCCTTCATCGACCATCTGCCGCAGGTTGCGGTGCGTGGCGCTGATCAGCCGGATGTCGGTGGCCTCTTCGGTACGCGCCCCCACCCGCCGCACCGACTTCTCCTGGATGGCGCGCAGCAGCTTCACCTGCATGGACAGCGGCAGATCGCCCACTTCGTCGAGGAACAGCGTACCGCCGCCGGCGGCCTGGAAATAACCCTCGCGGTCGGCGTCGGCGCCGGTGAAGGCCCCCTTGGTGTAGCCGAAGAATTCGGACTCGACCAGCGCTTCGGGAATGGCGCCGCAATTGACTGCGATGAACGGACCGCTGCTGCGCGGGCCCAGTTCGTGGATGAGCCGCGCCGCACGCTCCTTGCCGCTGCCGGATTCGCCCTGAATATTCACGGGCGCCCCGCTGCGCGCCAGTTTGGCAATCATTTCGCGCACCTGCGTCATGGCAGGCGCATCACCGACGAGTGCGTCGGTACCTTGCACCGAGGCCTCGGCGCTGCGTCGCGGCAGTTCGAGTGCGGAGCGCACCAGCGCACGCAGCTGCTCGATCGAAACCGGCTTGGCGAGGTAATCGAACGCGCCGGCCTTGAGCGCTGCAACGGCGTTGTCCATGCTGCCGTACGCGGTGATGACGGCCACCGGCAGATCGCGGTGGTGTTCGGCGATGTGTCGCACCAGATCCATGCCTTCGCCATCCGGCAGGCGCATGTCGGTGAGGCACAGCGCGAATTGTTCCTGCGCAAGGAATTCATGTGCCTGCCCGACGGTGCCGGCAAGCGAGGCGTGCAGGCCCATGCGCGCAAGCGACATGTCCAGCAGTTCGCGCAGGTCGTCCTCGTCGTCGACCACCAGCACCTTCAAGTCACGTTCTGCTCGCCGCCGTTCCATGCCCTGTCCCAGCTCTTGTTCATGCCGCGCAAGCGAAAATGCGCCCCGCCCGAATTATCCACGAACTCGAGCGTCGCCCCGTTGGCATCGCTCAGTTCGCGCGCGATGTAGAGCCCCAGGCCGGTGCCCTTGCTGTGTGTCGTGAAGAAGGGTTCGAACAGGTGCGCGCGCGCCATACTGTCGATGCCCGAGCCGTCATCGATGATGTCCAGCAACGTAGCGTCTTCGCGCGCCCGGATGATGAGCCGCACCGATTCTTCTCCCGGCGAGGCGTAGCGCAGCGCATTGACCACCAGGTTCCAGATCACCTGATGCAGATGGCCGCGGTCGAACCAGATCAGCCCCGGCTCGGGCGCGTCGATGCGCACCCGGCTGCGCACTGTCGGATCGCGCATCGCGAGTTCGTCGACGAAGGTGCACAGGCTGCCGTGCAGATCGAGCAGTTCCGGCTCGGCCCGATCACGCCGCCCGAGCTCCAGCACGTCGCTGACCAGCCGGTCCAGGCGCTGGCTGTTGTCGCCGATGATGCGGGTGAGGCGCGCCTGTGTTTCCGCGCGCCGCTCTTCCTGCAGCAGTTCGGCTGCCTGGCTGATCGCCGACAGCGGGTTGCGTATTTCGTGCGCCATGCTGGCGGTGAGGCGGCCGAGTGCGGCGAGCTTGATCTGCCGCGCCTGTTCGCGCAGGCGGGCGAGATCCTCGATGAACACCAGATAGCCCCCCTGCTCCCCGGCCGGCACGCAGCGGACGCGAACCGCTGCCGGGCGCGACGGCAGGTCGAGCACGATCAGGCGTTCCCTGACTGCACCGTGCTCGCGGAACAGCTGCTCGTCGAGTGCGGGCGAAAAATCCGCCAGCGTGACCGGGCGCGGCATGTCGGGCTCGAGCAGGCGGTGCGCCTGCGGGTTGGCCTGCCGGACGCGTCCGTCGGGCTCTACCACGAGCACGCCGTCCTCCATGTCGCGGATCACCCGCTCATTGACACGCATCTGCTCGAGCAGATCGAGCCCGCGCTGACGTGCGAGCGACTCGTTCGCGATGACCCGTCTTGCCAGCAGACGCACGACGATCGCGGTGGCGAAGAAGCCGATGCTGATGGTGCCGACCTGCACGAAGCTGGTGGCACTGCCCGACATCGTGATGATCTGCATCGACTGCTCGAACAGCATCGCAAGACTGGCCATCGCCGCGTAGAAAACGGCCAGATGACCCTGCCCGACCAGCGCTGCAAACGCGAGCACCACCACGTGCATGAAGGGCAGACCGCTGCTGGCGCCGCCGCTGGCAAAGGTGAGAACGGTGAGAAAGATGATGTCGAACAGAACGCCCAGCGTCAGCCGCGCGTGGATGCCGCGCAGGATGCGGTCTGCACCGAGCATGACGATGACCGCAAAGGCCCAGTAGGCAAGCGCGGTACGCGAGAACAGGCGTTCGTTGTAGTCGCCGAAGATGATCTGGTCGGGATAGACCAGCACGAAGCCGACGAGCACCGACGTCATCAGCAACCGGTACAGGCTGAAGTAACGCAGCTGCGTGCTCCGCAGCGTGGCGGCCGCGTCTTCCATCGCCAACGCTTCAGCGTTCGGCGACGTCTGCATCCCGATGTGCTTCGCTGCAATAGTGTTTGCCATCGACGAGGAGCGACTCACCTTCAGGCACGCGCAGCCCGCAGTGGGCGCACTGCACGATGTGCTCGACCGCGGGCGTTTCCGGCGAGCGCGGTTCGGCGTCTGGCTTGCCTTTTTTCCTGGTGATCCAGATCCAGGCGATCGCCGCCAGCAATGCAAAGAAAAGAATGCGAGTCATCGTTGCCCGAAAACGAAGGTGCCGAAAGGAATGTTGCCGACAGACGCGTCGGCCAAGCAGGCCGGCGACGCCGGATGCACGTCGGCTAGATTACGGCGCAAGCGAAGTTTATGCGAGCACCGGAGGACATCCCGGCGGATGCACGCCCCGGAAAACAAAAAAGCCACCCCTGAGGGTGGCTTTTTCGCGGGATTTTGGTCGGGGAAAGAGGATTCGAACCTCCGGCCCCTGCGTCCCGAACGCAGTGCTCTACCAGGCTGAGCTATTCCCCGATCTGCACGGATGACACTTGTGCAGCACTGCTTTCTCGCCGCCCTGAAGCAGCGAGGCGCGCATTATGCTAGAACTCTCGCTCGACTGCAAACACTGCGAGATCGAGCAGACTTTGCAGATACTCGTTGGGCGGAAGACCGTCCAGCGCAGCGCTCGCCAGAGTGGCTTCCCTGCGGGCGTGGAGACGCGCCGCATCGATCGCACCGCTCTCGACCACGGCCTTCAGCACGGCCGCCCAGTCTTCGCGCCCACCCTGCTCGATGGCGTGCCTGACGGCGGCTACCTGCTCCGGCGTGCCGTTCTTCATGACATGGATCAGCGGGAGCGTGGGCTTGCCTTCGGCCAGATCATCACCGAGATTCTTGCCGATCGACTGTTCGTCGCCGGAATAGTCGAGGATGTCGTCGATCAGCTGGAAGGCCGTGCCCAGATGCATGCCGAAGCGTGCAAAGCGCTCTTCGACCTCCTCGCTCGCGCCCGCAAGCAGCGCACCGAGGCGGCTCGCCGCTTCGAACAGCTTGGCGGTCTTGTAGCGGATGACCTGCAGATACCGCTGTTCGTCGACATCGGCGTC
The DNA here is from genome assembly GCA_017984755.1 of Methyloversatilis sp. Classification (GTDB taxonomy): domain Bacteria; phylum Pseudomonadota; class Gammaproteobacteria; order Burkholderiales; family Rhodocyclaceae; genus Methyloversatilis. The sequence continues at coordinate 23,098 of JAGNYW010000033.1, read as the reverse complement.
GTGGCAGTTGAGCAGCTGCAGCACTTCGCCTTCGGCAATGATGTTCGTCGCTTCGGCAAGTACGGCCTGCACGCGCATGCTGCCCACGCCGACCATCATCTGGAACGCGCGCGAGTAGAGGAAATCGCCGACCAGCACCGACGCCGCGTTGCCGAACAGCGCGTTCGCCGTCTTCGCGCCGCGGCGAAGTTCGGACTCGTCAACGACGTCGTCGTGCAGCAGCGTCGCGGTATGAATGAATTCGACGACGGCCGCGAGTTCGGTACGATGCGGACCGGAATAACCGCAGGCGCCCGAACAGAGCAGCACGAGCGCAGGGCGCATCCGCTTGCCGCCGGCACCGATGATGTACTCGGCGACCTGACGCACCAGAACGACCTCCGAGTGCAGCCGCTCCCGTATGACGACATCGAGTTCCTTCATGTCGTCCGCGATCAGGCTGTAGAAACGGTTCAGAGATGACAAGGGAAACGGCCTGACGCGGAAAAACGCGGATGGTAGCAGCGCACAGAAGTCAGTCAAGCCATTGATGTTCAGAGCCCTTTGACTTTGAACACTTCGCTCGGATATACTTGTAGATTCCCTTAAACCTTATTGGGGTTTCACATGTACGCGGTCATAAAAACCGGTGGCAAGCAGTATCGCGTTGCCAGCGGCGAAAAAATCAAGGTAGAACAGATACCTGCGGATGTGGGCTCGGAAATCGTCATCGACCAGGTTCTTATGGTCGGTGAGGGCGAATCGGTCAAGATCGGTGCGCCCCTCGTTGCCGGTGCCAGCGTTCGTGCAACAGTGCTCACACAAGGGCGCCACAAGAAAGTCACGATTTTCAAGATGCGTCGCCGGAAGCACTTCCAGAAGCATCAGGGGCATCGTCAGAACTACACCGAGCTGCTGATCGAAGCCATCAACGGCTGATCGGGTTCGATTGTCACTGTCGAGCGTTGTCCGGCGATGACCGGGCAGCCGAGCGTTTTCAGGAGAGCATCAAATGGCACATAAAAAAGGCGGCGGCAGTACGCGCAACGGCCGCGACTCGGAGTCGAAGCGTCTTGGCGTCAAGAGCTACGGCGGTCAGCTGATTTCGGCAGGCAGCATCATCGTGCGTCAGCGCGGCACCGAATTCCATCCCGGCGACAATGTCGGCATGGGCAAGGACCACACGCTGTTCGCCAAGGTGGATGGTGTGGTGCAGTTCAACGTGAAGGGCGCTACCCGCCGTCGCGTGGTCACCATCGTTCCGGCTGCAGCCTGATCCAGGTTTGCCGGGACAAAGGCCCTGCCCTCGAGGCAGGGCTTTTTGTTTCTGCCGCAGCAGAAAGCAGGACAACGCAGGACAAGCCGTCGCAAAGGCAACTGCGCGCAGACGAGAAATCGGCAGGATATCGGTGCGGCGTGCCGCCCCCGATCATGATCAAGGCAGGTACCGAGCGAAATGAAGTTTTTTGACGAAGCGAAGATAGAAGTCATCGCCGGCGACGGCGGAAATGGCTCGGCCTCGTTCCGGCGCGAGAAATTCATTCCTTTCGGCGGCCCGGATGGCGGCGACGGCGGTCGCGGCGGCAGCATCTGGGCGGTTGCCGACCGCAACCTGAATACCCTGATCGATTTCCGCTATACACGGATGTTCAAGGCCGACAGCGGTGCCAATGGTCGCGGCGCCGACTGCTACGGACGCGGCGGTGAAGATCGCGAGCTGCGGATGCCCGTCGGCACAACGATCACCGATCTGGCCACCGGCGAAGTCATCGCCGACCTGGATCACGATGGCGCACGCGCACAGATCGCGCGCGGCGGCAAGGGCGGTCTCGGCAACCTGCACTTCAAGTCGAGCACCAACCGCTCGCCCAAGCAGACCACGCCGGGCGAAGCCGGAGAACGACGCGAACTCAAGCTCGAACTGAAGGTACTTGCCGACGTAGGTTTGCTCGGCATGCCGAACGCCGGCAAGTCGACCTTCATCCGTGCCGTGTCGGCTGCCCGCCCGAAGGTGGCGGATTACCCCTTCACCACACTGGCGCCGAACCTCGGTGTCGTCCGGGTCGATGATTCACGCAGCTTCGTGATCGCCGACATTCCCGGGCTGATCGAAGGTGCTGCGGATGGCGCCGGTCTCGGTCATCAGTTCCTGCGTCACCTGCAACGTACCCGCCTGCTGCTGCATCTTGTGGACATCGCGCCGTTCGATCAGGATGCGGATCCTCTGCACGACGCACGCGCCATCATCGAAGAGCTTCGCCGCTACGACGAAGCGCTCTACGAAAAGCCGCGCTGGCTGGTGCTGAACAAGATCGACCTCATTCCGGAAGAAGAGCGCGAAGAACGCGTCCGTGCTTTCGTCGAGGCGTTCGGCGCGACGAAGGTGTTCAGCATTTCGGCTCTGACACGCAAGGGTTGCGATGCGCTGTGCTACGCGATCATGGACCATGTCGAAGCCACCCGCCCGCCGCCCGAACCCGAACCGGATGTGCGTGACCGCGAAGTCGGCGAGCCCGAAGCCAGTGAGCCTGACGCAAGTGAGCCCGGTGATGAGAACACGGCTTGAACAGGCGAAGCGCCTGATCGTAAAGGTCGGCAGCGCGCTGGTGACCAACAACGGCGCCGGACTCGATCTCGGCGCACTGCAGGAATGGGCGCGCCAGATTGCCGCGTTGCGCGCCGAAGGGCGCGAAGTGCTGCTGGTGTCCTCGGGCGCCATCGCCGCCGGCATGCAGCGTCTGGGCTGGACCGCGCGTCCGCACGCCATGCACGAACTGCAGGCTGCCGCGGCCGTCGGCCAGATGGGACTGGCGCAGGCCTATGAAGGCGCTTTTTCCGCCTACGGTCTGACCTGTGCCCAGGTACTGCTCACGCACGAAGATCTGGCTGATCGCACCCGCTACCTGAACGCACGCTCCACGCTGAGCACGTTGATGGAGCTGGGCGTGGTGCCGGTGATCAACGAGAACGACACTGTTGTCTACGAAGAAATAAAGTTCGGCGACAACGATACGCTCGGCGCACTCGTCGCGAATCTGACCGAAGCCGACTGCCTGGTCATCCTGACCGACCAGAATGGACTCTACACCGCAGACCCGCGCAGGGACCCCGCCGCCACGCTGATCAGCGAAGGCGACGCGGACGATGCGCGCTTCGAATCGATGGCGGGTGGCGCCGGCAGCGGCATTTCGCGTGGCGGCATGATCACCAAGGTGCGCGCGGCGCGGCGCGCGGCACGCAGCGGTGCCGATACGGTCATTGCGAGCGGCCGCGAGCCCGACGTGCTGCTCCGCCTGATGCGCGGCGAAGCGCTCGGTACCTTCCTGATCGCGGGGAACACGCCGCTGGCTGCCCGCAAGCAGTGGCTGGCCGATCACCTTCAGCTGGTCGGCACGGTCGTGCTCGATGAAGGCGCCGTGCGGGCGCTGCGCGAGGGCAGAAGCCTGCTGCCTATCGGCGTGACCGACGTGCAGGGCCAGTTCGAACGCGGCGCGGTGGTTGCCTGTCACGATGGGCAGGGCAATGAACTGGCGCGCGGGCTGATCAATTACTCGGCTTCGGAAACCCGCCGCATCGCGCGCCGGCCGTCGAACGAAATCGAAGCCCTGCTCGGTTACGTCGATACCGAAGAACTGATCCATCGCGACAACATGGTACTCGCCTGACCCAGGCCGACCGGCGCCCGGGCGTCAGGGCAACGGCAGATGCAGCAGCAGCAGCGTTCCGCCTTCCGGCGCATTGCCGATGCTGAACCGACCGCCCAGCGCGTCGGCGCGGTATTTCATGCCCAGCAGTCCGTGCGACCCCGCCTTGCCGCGCGCGTTGTCGCCGATGCCGACCCCATCGTCCCGGATATTCAGCTCGACGTAGCCCGGCCCCTCGGTGAGCCATATGACGACGCGGCTGGCGTGCGCATGCTTCCTGATGTTGGTCAGCGCTTCCTGCGCCACACGGTAGATCGCGATGGCCCGATCACGATCGAGCGTCAGCGATTCAGGTGACTCGAACTCCAGCTCGAACGGCGCCGATGCCCGGGTTTCATCGACCAGTGATTCGAGCGCCGGCACCAGCCCGAGATGCGTGAGTACGGTCGGCACCAGCCCCTCGATCACCCGACGTTTGATCTGTATGCCCTGTTCGAGGATGTCGCACACGCGAACCAGCGCATCGACGTCCGGACTGTCCTGCTTGCGCGCGCGCCTGAGCAGCATCGACGCTTCCATGCGGCTGGCCGTCAGGATGGCGCCGAGTTCGTCGTGCAGTTCGCGCGCCAGCGCCGATTTCTGGCGCTCCGCCTCGGTCTGCAGATGGCTCGCAAGTTCCGAAAGTTCTGCGGTGCGCGTGCGCACCAGCGCATCGAGTTCGTCGCGTGCCTCGCGCAGGCGGTCGGCCGTCGCCACCTCCATTTCGCTGCGCATGGCATAGGCACGCAGCAGCAGGATGAGCAGCAGCACCCCCATTGCCACCACGAAAATGGCGATGCCGCGCTGGCGTTCGATCTCTTCGCCCAGCAGGGCCATCTGCTCTTCGAGATAGGCCCGCTCGGTCATCAGCAGGGGTTCAAGCGTCTCGCGCAGCGCGTCCTGCTCGATCACCTGGGGCAGGAAGGCATCCATCACCTCGACCGGGCTGGCCCTGGCCGGCAGCGCATTCAGTCGCTTCAGTTCCTCCCGTTCGGCGGCGGCGAGGCCTTTCACCGGCGCAATGCGCTCCGGGTCAACCTGCCGCCGTGCGGCCCAGGCGGCGACCTGATCGGCTGCAGCCACCAGGCGCTGCGCGGTCGTCACATGCAGTTCGAGGTTTTCGGCCGAAGGCTCTTCTATATAGTGTGCCTCGGTCTGGGCAACGTGGGCGTTGTCATAGACGAGGTTGCCGAGCGCGGCCAGCGAAATCCGCGACGCATCGATTTCCTCGCGCGCGCGCTGCATCGACAGAAAGGTGGTTTCGGAAATGACTGCGAAGGCGATGCCGACCAGCACCACCAGCAGCGCCCCCCAGCGGAACCGGGCAAGGCGCATGAGCACGCTGTCAGTGAGCCGCTCGGCACCGCCTGTGGCCGAACCTGCATTGCGCGCTGCGCGCGACAGCCCGCCGGCGATACCGGGCCGGCGATTGTCTGACGCCTGTTCCCGCGGACCGGCGTCAGACATGTCCGACGTCCGGCATGCGATGCCGACGACAGCCGGCCGAAAAGGCCCGACCTATTCTGTTGCCATGCGCAGAAAGACCGGGATCACCCGGAAAACGCGACCCGTCATCGAAGGAGGCTGTCATGCTTCGCTACATCCTTATCTTTTTGATCGTTGCCCTGATCGCCGCATTCTTCGGCTTCGCAAACATCGCAGCAAACGCTGCGGCCATCGCCAAAATACTGTTTTTCGTGTTTCTGGCACTGAACGTCGCATCCTTCCTGCTCGACCGCCTGAAGCGTCCGGGCAGATGATGCGCGTGGCGTACCTCGAAGGAAATCCACCATGCAAAAAAAACGCGTCCTGCTCGCCGATGACCACCAGATCGTACGCAACGGCCTGCGCCAGCTGATCGACGGCGAGCCTGATCTGGAAGTCGGTGCCGAAGCCGCAACCAGCGCCGAAACGCTGACCCTGCTTCGGCAGCAGGATTTCGACGTGCTGCTGCTCGACATTTCGATGCCCGACCGCGACGGCATGGACACGCTGCGCCTGCTCCGTACGCACCGCACCGAACTGCCGGTGCTCATCATCAGCGCCTATGCGGAAGAACAGTACGCACTGAACGTGCTGCGCGCCGGCGCCAACGGCTACATCCGCAAGGATGCCGACGTCGACGACATCCTGACTGCCATCCGCACCGTGCTGCGCGGCCGGCGCTACGTCAGCGACACCGTGGCGGATCTGCTCACGCAACGACTCAGCGGCGATGGCGACGCGCCTGCGCATCAGCAATTGTCCGAACGGGAGTTCCAGGTGCTGCACAAGCTCGCGACCGGAAAATCGGTCACCGAAATCGCCGAAGAGCTGTTCATCAGCGTGAAGAGCGTCAGCACCTACCGCAGCCGGCTGCTGACCAAGCTGGCCCTGAAGAGCAACGCAGAACTGACTTACTACGCCCTCAAGAATGGGCTGATCGAATAAGAACGTCTGTCGGCCGCAACCTACATCTGCGCCCCGGCTACCGTGCGACACTCGAATCCCCTTCGCCGACAAGTGACACCTGGCAACGCCATGGACAGGTCAAGCTCTTCCCCAGAAGCGCCCCGCCAGCGACCCCTCCGGGTATTGCTGATCGAAGACTCGCCGCTCATCCGCAGGCATCTGGTCGCCCTGCTCGAAGACAACGCGGACATCAACGTGACCGGCGAGGTGGATACCGAAGCTGCAGCGATTGCCGCACTGGACAGCACAGTATTCGACGCCGCGGTCGTTGATCTGCAACTGCGGGAAGGCAGTGGTTTCGGCGTGCTGCAGCATCTGCATGCACGCCACCCGGACCTGCTCGCCATCGTTCTGACCAACAGCAACACGCCCGCCATGCGCGCCCGCAGCATGGCGCTCGGCGCACACCACTTTCTCGACAAGTCGAGTGAATTCGACCGAGTGGCCGAACTGCTCGACACCTTGCGCTGAACGCCGGGCGCCGAACCTCAATCGCCCGGCTGCGACGAGACGCAACCACAGGTCAGGTGGTGCTGCGGCATAGTGTCGCACCGCGCAATCCGAGCGCTTCAATGCATCAAAATCCACCTCGAAGCAGCGCAGCAAGGGCCACCTGACTGACCGCGCGCTTGTCCTGCGAGCCACGCCCGAACTGCCCGCAGTTACTAAACTCGCCGGCGTCCCCTTGCGGAGCCGGCATCGAGGAGGATGACCTGAATGAACCGTTTTCTGAACTTCGGCGTCGCGCTTGCGCTGTCCGCCGGCATGGCTTGCGCTCAGGCGGCAACGAGCTATGACGTGGTCACCACCTGGTACGAGCCGGATACCCAGCCGAACAACACGATCTTCATCGGAAGCTTTGACTACGATGCGGCCACGCATTCGGTCACGAATCTGAAGGGCATGCTGAGTGAATCGATGACGGGGATGATGGGCGGCGGGATGCGCTGGCTGACGCTGGACTATCAGTTGGCCTCCTGGTACGACGCTTCACTTGGAGGCACTTTTGCCGCCGCATTCAAGAATCCGAATACCAACACTTTCTTCACCGGCGCAGGCGGTGATGGCTGGTCGCCTGCTTCAGGCGTGGCCGCTGGCGGTGTCTATTTCGGTTTCCCCTCGCCTGCCAGCAACCCCGGCAACGCCTATGCCCTCATCTTCGTTCCCGGCAATCCGCTCGCCGCACCGACACAGGCACAGATCAACAAGCTTGCATACGCCGACTGCGCGCCCGGCGGAATGATGGGCGCAGTGTGCATGACAGGAACAAGTGTGCCCGGATACGGCGCAGAGGGCACGATGAGCGGATACCCGGTTTCGCAGTCAATCACGGCAGCGGTTCCCGAACCGGAAAGCTATGCCCTGATGCTGGCCGGTCTGAGTCTGGTCGGCGCCATCGCGCGTCAGCGCAGGAAGACCTGATCCGGTCGCTGACCGACATCACCTGCCATCCGGGAGGCGGCGAGGCACTGACCTCGCCGCCTTTCGGCATTTCTCCGCTCATGACTCCAGTGCACCCGCGCCCGCAGTTCCGTCTTGTACTCCTGCTATTGACCTCATGCTCGGCTCTCCCTGCGAGCGCGCAGGAACCGACACGCCTCGAGCCGGTCCTCGTCAGCGGCCGACGCGACGAAAGCCCGATCGGTGCCACTTCCCTGTCCTCGTCGGCGCTTAATGCGCAAAGGACGAAAAGCAGCGACACGGCACAACTGCTGGAAGGTATTCCCGGCATCTCGACCTACGGTGCCGGCGGCATATCCAGTCTGCCTTCCATTCGTGGCCTGGCTGATGACCGCCTGAAGATCAGCGTGGACGGCATGGACCTGATGTCCGCCTGCCCCAATCACATGAACCCTGCGCTGTCGCTCATCGATCCGAGCAAGGTCGAGAGGATTGCGGTGTACGCGGGCATTGCGCCGGTCAGTGAAGGCGGTGACAGCATCGGGGGTGCGATCCAGATCAAATCCGCACGGCCGAAGTTCGCCCCTTCGGAAACCGGGGTACTGACCGAGGCCCGGGTAGGCACCTTCTTCCGCAGCAACGGCAATGCACGGGGCAACAGCGTCGACGTGTCGATCGCAAGCTCGAGGCTGAGTCTGCGCTACACGGAATCCAATGCGGAATCCGACAATTACCGCACCGCCGGCGACTTCAAGAAAAGCGGCTTCTGGCAACTGCTCGGCCAACGTCCGATCGCCGATCGCGAGGTCGCGTCGAGTGGATACAGCGGATCGAAGAACAGGGAAGTCGGCCTGGGATTCGCATGGTCCTCGAGTAGCCTCCTGCAACTCAGTTTCAGCGAGCAGAAGCTGGACTATCAGGGCTTCCCGAACCAGCGCATGGACATGATCTTCAGCCGACCGGATCCGGTCAATGCGGGGAACTATGTCATTGCGGAGAACACGCCCTCGAACGTCAACCGGACAATCAATCTGCGTTACTTCGGACAGCAATCATGGGGGGAGCTTGAAGCGAGACTTTTCAGGCAGACCGTCAAACACCATATGGATATGAACCAGGACCGCTTCTTCGGCATGTTCATGCCGATGAAGTCGGATGCCAGCACGCTCGGCGGCTTGCTTAAGGCCGATATTCCCCTGACGGCCGAACATGTGCTGCGCGTCGGGACGGACTTCCAGAGCTATCGCCTGGATGACTGGTGGCCGCCGATCGGCATCGCCGCCGGTGCAATGTGCTGCAACGACTTCCGGAATGTCGCGGACGGCAGGCGTGACCGTGTCGGCGTCTTCTCGGAGTGGGAAGCGCGCTGGACTCCGGAATGGCTCAGCCTGTTCGGCATCCGCGGAGACCATGTGCACTCGGATGCAGGCGATGTACAGGGCTACAGCAATTTCTACTCCATTGACGCCACTCGGTTCAACCACCTCGAGCGCAGCAGGAACGACACCCATATCGATCTGACTGCGCTGATGCGTTTCACCCCCGATGCAGTGCAAAGCTACGAAGCCGGGATCGCCCGGAAGACCCGCTCACCCAGCCTGTACGAACGCTACCCCTGGTCGAGCAATCCGATGGCCGCCCTGATGAACAACTTCGTCGGCGACGGCAACGCCTACATCGGAAACCCGGACCTGAAGCCCGAAATCGCCTATAAAGGGGCGCTGACCGGTCAGTGGCATGATCCGGACAAGGAACACTGGTACATCACGGTGTCCGGCCACATCACCTACGTCGAGGACTACATCGACGCGCAGCGCTGCCCGCGCTCCTTCAGTGCGCAATGCAATGTACTCAACAGCACAACTGCGAGTCGCTATGTGTTGCTCCAGTACGCGAATCAGCGAGCGATGCTGCATGGCGTCGACCTGTCCGGCTCGTCACTGATCGCGCAGCACGCCGACGTCGGCAGGATCTACCTGCGCGGCATCGCAAGCTACGTCGATGGCCGCAACCTGAGCACGGGCGACGACCTCTATCACATCATGCCGGTGAACACGACGCTTGCCCTGGAACATCGATTCTCGCACTGGACCAACGTGATCGAGTTGCAGTCGGTTGCGGCCAAGGACAAGGTATCGCAGGTCAGAAACGAGGCGCAGACCCCGGGCTATACGTTGCTGAACCTTCGCTCCAGCTTCGCCTGGAAGAATGGCCGTATCGATCTCGGGCTGGAGAACGCGCTTGACAAGTTCTACCTCATGCCACTGGGCGGCGCTTATCTCGGCCAGGGCAATTCGATGACCACCAACGGCATTCCGTGGGGCATGGTGGTTCCAGGCAGGGCCCGCTCGCTCAATGTTGCACTCAACCTGAGTTTTTGAAACAGAAGCGCATCGCGCCTCACCAGTCCTTGGATGCGGCGCGACGATTTGCCACATTCCCCCGATGCGTCGAATTCGCTTCAATGCGTGCCACCGAGCCTCATCGTGGCTCAGACACTCAGGAGACATGCCATGTTCAAGACCCAGGCCCTCACGCTCGTGAGCGCGGTCGCCCTTTCGCTTCCGTTCGCCGCAGAAGCACACGTCGGCTACGGTGGCCGCGACTTCGGCAGCTTCGATGCCAGCGGCGGTAGCGTCACGATCGCCAATCAGGCTGTTTCCGGCAACTTCGGCTGGGCGGACGGCCTCGACGCCGATTTCGGTGATTCGCACCGGGTGCGAGCCTTCCGCTTCTCGCTGACCACGGACACCATGGTCACCTTGAGCGTCAGCGCCAATGCCGGCGCAACGGCAACGTCGGTCGGCGGGTTGATCCCGGCCTTCTCCATCTACGAGGGCCTGGCTCACCTGGCTCCGCTCGGCGCCGACTACGACTACTCATCGGCCACGCAAGCCTATCTTGCATCATTGGGCGGGGTACCGAAGGAAGGCTCCTTCCGCGCGATGAACGACTGGTCGATGACCAACGATGCCGGAGATCCTCTCACCAACTTCCTGTTCCGCGGCTACGCAGCAGATACCGACCTCAACGGTGTCGTCACCGGCTCGTTCTCGCTTGCAGCGGGCGACTACAGCGTGTTCATCGGCGGTGGCAACTACATTTCCCAGCTCGACGCGACTCGCCCCTCCTACGGCCTGAGCGCGACGCTCGCTGTGGCAGCCGTGCCAGAGCCCGAAACCCATGCGCTTCTTCTTTCCGGCCTGGGCCTGATCAGCGTGGCTGCGCGCCGTCGCATGAAGGGCTGACCGTGTGCCTGACGCGACATGCAGATGGCACCCGCGTCACGACCGGACTGGCGACAGACTGCCCGTGGTGAGATCGAAAGGCGCAACCAGCGTTTCGGTCTTGGTGCGCACCGACAGCCGGGCGTGCCAGCGCATCGCACCGGTCGCGCATACGGGCAGTGTCACGTTCGCAGCGAATCCACCCGCTGGCAGCGGGGACAGCGCCTGCCTGAACAGGCCCATGTTCATGTCCGTGCCTTCGAATTCGATGCTGACCTGACGTGCATCGACGCCTTGCAGCGCAAGCACCGCATGGAAGGGCGTCCCGGCCGGGACCGGACGTGGAGCCACCGTCAACTCGAGCCATGCGCCTGCATCCAGCGCCACTCGGCACGGCCCCCGATCCAGCCTGCAGGGCGGCGGTGAAAGCGCACGCAGCACGGGGTCGCCATCACGCCCCAGCCGGGCGCCGGACACAACGACGGCGACCAGCACTGCCACGATCAGCACGTGCGGAAGCAACTGAAGGAATACTGGGCGTTTCATGGTCGGCGCCGGAAGGTGTGTTGCAAGGCGTGAGCCGTGAGTGTGCATCAAGCAACTGCAGTGCGGACGCCCTGCTTCGCGCTGTCGCCCGGGGCCGATTGAATCGCGCCCATCGAATCCATAGACTGAACGCATGAATCCGCACAACACCATCTGGTCGCCCGCAGTCTCGCCCGTTGCCCGATCGGCCACGCTGCCTCACGATCGACTGCTTCCCGGACTGATCAGGGCGCGCTGGTGGGCGATCGCCGCATTGCTGCTTCTGGTTTCCATCGCCCCCGGTCTGCTTGAGGTACCTCTGCCGCAGCAACCGATGCTTGTCATTCTCGTCGCAACGGGTATCTGGAATGGCGTCATGCACTGGCAGTTGCGCCGGACGGCCAGCATGCCTGACGCCGCCACCTGTCTGCTGCAGCTCTGCATCGACCTGCTCGCCTTTGCCGCCCTGCTTTATTTCAGTGGCGGCGCCACCAACCCGCTGGTATTCATGCTCCTGCTGCCGGTGGTGCTTTCGGCATTGCTGCTTGCGCGTAGCGCTGTACTTTCGATCGCTGCACTGGCCATCCTGCTCTATTCCCTCTTGATGGTGCAGTTCGTACCGCTTGAACCGGGTGACGCGGAACGCGCAACGACGCTGCACCTGTCCGGCATGTGGCTCACCTTTGTAGTGTCTGCTGCCATGCTGGCGTGGTTCGTCATGCGCACGACCGATGCGTTGCGGCGGCGGGACGCCGAACTTGCGCGCGCACGCGAAAAAACCTACCGCGAGGAGCGAGTGCTCGCACTCGGAGCACTCGCTGCAGGCGCCGCTCACGAACTGGGTTCCCCGCTTGCCACGCTGGCGATACTGGTCGGCGAAATGGAACGCGACGCGTCAGCCGACACCGCGGCCGCCGCGGATCTGAAGCTGATGCGCGAACAGATAGCCTATTGCAAGCGCATCATCACGCGCCTGACGGAAAAGGCGGGCGACCAGCGCAGCGAAGGGACCGAATCGATGCGCTGCGATGCCTGGCTTGAAGGCCTGCATTCAGCGTGGCGCAGCCTTCGGAGTGACTGTGACTCCACCTTCATCCTGTCTGGCTTCGGCAAGGACGAGCCGCCGGTCATCGTGGTGGAGCCGACGCTGGGCCAGAGCGTGGTCAGCGTACTCGACAACGCACTGCGCGCCGGCGCGCCGGTTGAAGTGGCGCTCGACTGGAATGCAGCAGAAGTGCTCATCGAGATTCGTGACAACGGCCCGGGCTTCACCGAGGACGTGCTGCGCAAGGCCGGGCGCCAGACCTTCGGCAGCGAAGCCCAGGGCAACGGCATCGGGCTGCTGCTCGCCACCGCCAGCCTGGAACGCATGGGAGGACGACTCGAACTGGATAACCCGTGGACCGGTGGAGCACGCGTGACGATCCGCCTTCCGCTCGAACGGATCGGCGTCGATGTCTGAATTGATTCTGGTCATCGATGACGATGAAACCTTCAACGCCGTGCTGGTCAACGCTCTGCGCCGGCGCGGACTTGAGGCCGAAGGTTGCACCGATCCGGGCATGGCGATCGCATCCGCCAGACGCCTGCGGCCGGCCCGCATCGTGCTGGATCTCAACCTGAACGGCACATCCGGGCTTTCGCTGGTGCAGCCGCTGCTCGACGTGCTGCCGGACCTCCGTATCGTGGTGCTGACGGGCTACGCAAGCATCGCCACCGCAGTCGATGCAATCAAGCTGGGAGCCTGCCAGTACCTGGCGAAGCCAGTGGAGATGGATGCCATTCTGATGGCGTTCGACAGCGTGGCTGGCGCCTCACCTGACCAGCCGATCGACGCGGAAACGCTATCGGTCGGCCGGTTGGAATGGGAACATATCCAGCGTGTGCTGCGCGAGTACGACGGCAATATTTCCGCCACGGCGCGCGCACTGAAGATGCATCGCCGAACGCTGCAGCGCAAATTGATGAAGCGTCCGGTGAAGGCCTGACCCGGGCCTCCCTGAGGAGAGCACCACCAGACCGCTCGTGCCATGCCGGAGCGCCCTGCCTGGTTGCCGCGACTCATGATGCCATGGTGCGCATTCCGGTCACTCGGCCCTCACACCGGATCGCGTCCAGCAAACCCACGGGGGCAGCGATGCCCTTGACGCAGTAGCCGATCGAACGTCGACTGGCCGGCGAGCGCCGGAAGGGATGGCATCCCCCGGTCAGCGTACAGCACAGGTACTGACAGCTCGGTCCGGTCAGGATGCGACGCATTCGGCACACGACAACGGACTTGCCCGAGCCAGCTTGCGTTAGCATGTCGCCTCCGGCGCTCGCGCGCCCTCTCCCGAGTCACGCCAGAAAGCCCCTCGACTGATGATCCGAAAGTTGCTGCGCCGGATGTTCCGGCGCCCCGAAGACAACACCCGACCGAACGCCACGCGGCAGAGCGGGCCGGTCAGCATCCCGATCGCGCAGCATGGCATCTCGCGTGACGCCTTGCTGCCCGCGGCGCGCAGGGTGTGCGAAGGGCTGCAGGCGGAGGGCTATCAGACCTATGTCGTCGGTGGCGCGGTGCGCGACCTGATTGCAGGCATCGCGCCGAAGGACTTCGACGTCGCAACAAGTGCCACGCCGGAACAGGTGACCGCAGTGTTCCGCCGGGCGCGCATGATCGGTCGGCGCTTCAAGATCGTGCATGTGATGATGGGTCGCGACACGATCGAGGTGACGACCTTCCGCGGCGACTCCGATGCCGCGACCGACGAGCACGGCCGCATCCTGCACGACAACGTGTTCGGTTCGATGGAACAGGACGCCGCCCGACGCGACTTCACCGTCAACGCCCTGTATTACGACCCGACGACCGAAACCGTCATCGATTTCCATCATGGCGTGGCCGACCTGAAGCAGAAGACGCTGCGCATGATCGGCGATGCGCCGCGCCGCTACCGCGAAGACCCGGTGCGCATGCTGCGTGCCGTGCGTCTGGCGGCCAAGCTCGGACTGGTGATCGATCCCGACGCGCGCGACCCGATCCGGTCGATGGCCAGCCTGCTTGAAAACGTGCCGCCGGCGCGGCTGTTCGACGAAATGCTCAAGCTGCTGACCAGCGGCCACGCCGTGCGCTGCGTCACGCAGCTGCGGGAAGACGGCCTGCACCACGGCCTGCTTCCGCTGCTCGACGTGATCTTCGAACAACCGATGGGCGAGCGCTTCGTCATGCTGTCGCTGGAGCGCACCGACGAACGGGTGCGCGAAGGCAAGTCGATCTCACCCGGCTTCCTCTTCGCCACGCTGCTGTGGCACGAAGTGCTGGCCGACTGGGAAAAGCGCAAGGCAGCCGGCGAGTCTTCGATGCCTGCCATGTTCGAATCGATGACGGTGGTGCTCGACCAGCAGGCCGAGAAACTCGCAATCACCCGCCGCATCGCCACCGACATCAAGGACATCTGGCTGCTGCAGCCACGCTTCGAAGCACGCGCAGGCAAGCGCCCGTATCGCCTGCTCGAGCTGCCGCGCTACCGCGCCGCTTACGACTTTCTCCTTCTGCGCGCCGGGTCAGGCGAAGTGGCGCAGGAACTGGCGGACTGGTGGACGGCATTCGCCGACGCCGATGGCCCGACACGCGAAAGCATGCTGCGGCCCGAAGAGGCGGTGAAGAAGCGCCGGCGCGTGCGGCGCAAGCCGTCGGATGGCGCGGCATCGGCCGGGCAGGACTGATGTCTCCGCCGCTGTCGCTGCAGTTGCCCGTATGGATGCAGACTGCGGGGCTGCTTGTCGCATCGAACGTCTTCATGACCTTCGCCTGGTACGCCCACCTGCGGGACCTGAATCACCGGCCCTGGTGGTACGCCGCGATGTTTTCATGGGGCATCGCGCTGTTCGAGTACATGCTTCAGGTACCGGCCAACCGCATCGGCCACACCCAGTTTTCGCTCGGGCAGCTGAAGATCATGCAGGAAGTGATCACGCTGTCCGTGTTCGTGCCGTTCGCCGTGTTCTACATGAACGAACCGCTCAAGCTTGACTACCTGTGGGCCGCGCTGTGTATGCTGGGCGCGGTGTATTTCATCTTCCGCTGAATCGACTGCCGGACCGGAACACCCAACGATGCTGGACAAAGCCCGCTACATTGTCGTCGAGGGGCCGATCGGCGTAGGCAAGACCTCGCTCGCCCGCCGCCTCGCCGACCACCTGCAAGCGCCGACCCTGTTCGAAAAACCGGAAGAGAACCCGTTTCTCGGGCGCTTCTATCAGAACATGGAGCGCTACGCGCTGCAGACACAGCTGTTCTTCCTGTTCCAGCGCATGGAGCAGTTGCGTGAAGTCGCGCAGGACGACCTGTTTTCGGGTCGTCTGGTGGCCGACTTCCTGATCGACAAGGACCCGCTGTTCGCGTCGATGAATCTCACCGACGACGAGTACGCGCTCTACCGCCAGATCTTCACCACGCTGAAACTGCAGGCACCGGCGCCCGATCTGGTGATCTACCTCCAGGCAGATGCCGATACGCTGGCCGAACGCGTGCGCAGGCGCGGCATCGATGCGGAACGACGCATCAGCGAAAGCTATCTGGCCCGCGTGGTGGAGCGCTACGCGCGCTTCTTCTATCAGTACGATGCGAGCCCGCTGTTCATCGTAAATGCCGAAGAACTGAATCCGGTCGACAACGATGACGACTTTGCGCTGCTGGTCGAACGCCTGACCCAGATGCGATCATTCCGCGAATTTTTCGGATACGCCACATGACCTACGTCCGCGACACTGACCCGGCGCGTCGCCCGGTCACGCTGAACACCCTGATGCGCATGCGCACCGCCGGCGAACCGGTGGCCATGCTTACCTGCTACGACTCGACTTTCGCCGCCGTATGCGATGCCGTCGGCGCTGACGTGCTGCTGGTCGGAGATTCGCTCGGCAATGTGCTGCAGGGCCACGACACCACGCTGCCGGTCACCATCGACGACATGGCCTACCACACGGCCTGTGTCGCCCGCGGCCTGCGCAATGTCGAGGGCCGCGCCTTCCTGATCGCAGACCTTCCTTTCGGCAGCTATCAGGAAAGCCGCGAGCAGGCCATGCGCTCCGCAGTGAAGCTGCTCACTGCGGGTGCCCAGATGGTGAAGCTCGAAGGCGGCACGCACATGGTGGAAACGGTGCGCTTTCTGGTCGAGCGCGGTGTGCCGGTGTGCGCCCACCTCGGTCTGACACCGCAGTCGGTGCATCAGCTGGGCGGCTACCGCGCCCAGGGTGTCACCACCGAATCGGCGGAACAGCTGAAGGTCGATGCAGCACTGCTCGACGACGCGGGTGCTTCGATGCTGGTGATGGAAATGGTGCCCGCGCGTCTGGCCACGGAAGTCACTGCAGCGCGCCGCTTCATCACCATCGGCATCGGTGCAGGCCTCGACTGCAACGGCCAGGTGCTGGTGCTGCATGACGTACTCGGTCTCTTCCCGGGCCGGCGTCCGCGCTTCGTGCGCAATTTCATGCCGGGTTCGGACGACGTGCAGGACGCGCTGAGCCGCTACATCGCCGCAGTCAAGGAACGCAGCTTTCCGGGCCCCGAGCACGCCTACTGATCGAACAGGGTTCAGTTCATGCAGATCCATCCGACCATTGCCGGCCTGCGCGCCGCGCTGGATTCAGCACGCGCAGGCGGCGCACGCATTGCCTTTGTACCCACCATGGGCAATCTGCACGAGGGCCACGCTTCGCTGATGCGGCAGGCGCGGTCACACGCCGATGTGGTCGTTGCGAGCGTGTTCGTCAATCGCCTTCAATTTGCACCGCACGAAGACTTCGACCGCTATCCGCGCACCATGGAGGCCGATTGCGCGCGCATGCGTGAAGCGGGCGTGGCGCACGTGTTCGCACCGGCGGAAAGCGAGCTCTACCCGCAGCCGCAGACGCTGCGCGTCGTACCCGACCCAGTGCTGGCCGACATACTGGAAGGCGCCTTCCGCCCCGGCTTCTTCACCGGCGTGGCGACGGTGGTGGCCAAACTTTTCAACATCGTGCAGCCGCAGGTCGCGCTGTTCGGCAAGAAGGACTACCAGCAGCTGATGGTGATCCGCCAGCTGGTGCAGCAGATGGCGATGCCCATCGCCATCGTGGGGGGCGAAACGCTGCGCGCAGGAGACGGTCTCGCGCTTTCGTCCCGCAACGGCTACCTGTCGGCCGACGAACGGGCCCGCTCGGTGGAGCTTTACGAGGCCCTGTCGACCGCGCGCGCGGCCTTGCGTGCAGGAGACCGTGATTTCGCTCGGGTCGAGCGTGACGCCGTGTCGTTTCTTCAAGCCCGTGGCTGGTCTCCGCAATATGTTGCAGTGCGACGACAAGCCGACTTACAATCGCCGGCCGCTCACGAATCCAGCTTGGTGATCGTCGCAGCTGCGCTGCTCGGCAGCACACGACTGATCGACAACCTGGAAGTGTAGGTCGCCACGATGCGCTCAACGCCGGTGGTGTTCCAGTAGCGCACTGTCACGCATGCCTTCGTGCATGCGCGTGTGGTCGAAACAGCGCGATATCGAAGGAGCGCCTCATGCAACGCACCATGCTTCAGTCCAAGCTTCACCGTGTCACCACGACCCACTCGGAACTGCACTACGAAGGATCGTGCGCGATCGATCAGAACCTGCTCGACGCCGCGGACATCCACGAATATCAGGCCATCGACATCTACAATGTCACCAATGGCGAACGTTTTTCCACCTATGCCATCAGCGCGGAACGCGGTTCCGGCATCATTTCGGTCAATGGTGCTGCAGCGCGCAAGGCAGCGGCCGGCGATCTGCTGATCATTGCGTGTTTCGCGCAATACACGGAAATCGAACTGGCGCGCTTCGAACCCAGGCTGGTATACGTCGATGGCAAGAACCGCATCGTCAATCAGCGCGGTCACATTCCGGTGCAGATGGCCGGCTGACCCGGCACGCTGCACACCCGGGCCCGCTTCGTGCGGGCCCTTTTTGTTTGCGCCGGCATGGCTGCATGGCGGCTTCACCGAGACGGATCCGGCAATGAATCTGCACCTTCTGCGCATCTTTCACACGGTCGGCGAACATGCAAGCTTCTCCCGTGCGGCTGAACACCTGGGTGTCAGTCAGCCCGCGGTGTCGAAGGCGCTGCGCGAACTGGAGGACCAGCTCGACGTGGTGCTGATAGAGCGTGGTGCGCGCGTGCTGTCGCTGACGGAAGCCGGTCAAGTGCTGTTCGAGTACGCAGGCGGGATTTTCGCCATGGAGCGCGCCGCGCTCGAAGCCCTGCAGGCCTATTCCGATCTGGAGCGCGGCCGGCTGCGCATCGGCGCCAGCATGACCGTCGCCGCCTACTGGCTGCCGGGCTACATCGCTGACTTCGCGCAGGCGCATCCGGGCATTTCGCTCAGCCTCACCAGCACCAACACGCAGAACATCGCCGAAAGCCTGCTCGCCTGCGAAGTCGATATCGCGCTGGTCGAAGGTCCGGTCGAGGATGAGCGCATCGAGTCACGTCCCTGGCGCGACGAACCGCTGCTCATCGTCGCGCCGCCCGACAGCCCGATTGCGCAGAATCCGCAAGTCACCGTCGAACAGCTGTCGCAGGCGACCTGGGTGGTGCGCGAGCCCGGTTCCGGCACACGCGAGGTAGTGAATCGATGGCTGGACAAGCTGGGCATTCGCCCGGCCCGTCTGATCGAGGCCGGCAGCACGGAAGCCGTCATCCAGACCGTCGCCGCCGGCGGTGGCGTGTCGATGGTGCCGCGCGTCAGCTCGGCCGACCAGATCGCACTCGGCAAGGTCGCGACCCTGACCCTTCCAGGCGTACAGCTGACACGTCAGCTGTACCGCCTGCGCCTGCCGCGCCGCCCGCTCAGCCCCGCCGCGCTGGCTTTCGAGGCAATGATCGCCACTGATTAGAGGCAGATGCAAGCCGCAAGATTCAAGGCGCAAGTAAAAACATGGCGGGTGTTCCTTGCAACTTGCGGCTTGAATCTTTCGTCTGCCGTCAGGCCAGAGCCCGACCCACCACCTCAGCGACATCCGGCGACAGGCCGGGCTGCGCGGCGATGCGTTCCAGTGCGGCACGTGCGTGCGCCTGCCGTCCGGCATCGAAACGGCGCCAGCGGTCGAAGGCCCGCGCGATGCGCGACGCCACCTGCGGATTGACCGGATCGAGTTCCCGGATCACGCCCGCGGCGTAGCTGTAGCCGGAACCGTCGGCCGCGTGGAAGTGCAGCGGGTTGGCGGCGCAGAAGGTGCGTACCAGCGCATACACCTTGTTCGGATTCTTCGGATCGAAGGCCTCGTGCGCCATCAGTTCGCGTACCCGGGCGGTGGTGCCGACCGCCGGCGACGTCGCCTGCACGGCGAGCCACTTGTCCACCACCAGCGCTTCGTCCTTCCACCGCTGATAGAACTCGGCGAGCGCGACTTCGCGCAGCGGCGTCTCGCTGTGCGCCAGCAGTGACAGCGCGGCGAACTGGTCGGTCATGTTGTCGGAGTCACGGAACTGCGACAGCGCGCGCAACTGGAGCGCCGGGTCGTCCAGTTCCATCAGGTAGCCGAGCACCAGATTGCGCAGCGCACGCTGCCCCATGGCCACCGGCTCGGGGGCATACGGCCCGTGCGCGACGTTTGCCGACAGCAGTGCTTCGAGCGGCTGCCGCAATGCCTGCGCCAGCACGCGACGGAACTGCCGGCGTACCCGATGAACCGCGTCCGGGTCGATCACCTCCATCTGATCACCCAGCCAGGTCTCGGAAGGCAGCGCGAGTGCCTCGGCGGCGAAGGCCGGATCGGATTCCGCGCACGCGAGTGACGCGGCGAAGGCATCGATGAACATCTGCGGCACGGCAACTTCGCCACCCACCCTGAACTGCGCGACACCCGCCAGCATGAGCCGTGTCGCGAGCCGCTGCCCCGCTTCCCAGCGGTTGAATTCGTCGCTGTCGTGTGCCATCAGCACCGCCAGACCTTCATCGGAACAGTCGAAGTCGAGCGTCACCGGCGCCGAGAAATTGCGCAGCAGCGACGGCAGCGGCGGCACAGTCAAGGCCTGCGCCGACAGGTCGAAGCGGAAGCTTGCGGACGTTTCGGTGAGCGACAAGACCTGCGTCGGAAGGATTTCCCGGCCATCGGCAGCAAGCAGCCCGACCGCCACCGGAATGTGCAGCGGACCGCGCTCGAACCGGATGCCTTCTTCCTCCAGCCGCTTCTCGTAAGCGGTGGGCGGGTTGTGCTGCGACAAGGTGATGCAGTATTCGCCCGTGGCCGCGTCGAAAGCGCATTCGGCCGTGACGCGCGGCGTACCCGCCTGCTCGTACCAGCGACGGAACTGCGTCAGATCGACGCCGCTGGCGTCCTGCATCGCCGACACGAACGCATCGCAAGTGACCGCCTGACCGTCGTGGCGCTCGAAGTAAAGCTTCATGCCGCGCTGGAAGCCCTCTTCGCCGAGCAGGGTATGCATCATGCGGATGACTTCGGCACCCTTTTCGTACACCGTCGCGGTGTAGAAATTATTGATCTCCTCATAGCTGGCGGGGCGCACCGGGTGCGCCATCGGTCCGGCATCCTCCGGAAACTGCGCCGCGCGCAGGCCGCGCACCTCCTGAATGCGCTGTACGGCACGCGAATAGATGTCGGAGCCGTATTCCTGATCGCGGAACACGGTGAGGCCTTCCTTCAGCGACAGCTGGAACCAGTCGCGGCAGGTCACGCGGTTGCCGGTCCAGTTGTGGAAGTACTCGTGCGCGACGACGCGATCGATGTTCATGTAATCGACATCGGTCGCGATGTCGGGCCGGGCCAGCACGTACTTCGTGTTGAAGATGTTCAGGCCCTTGTTCTCCATCGCACCCATGTTGAAGTCGCCCACGGCGACGATCATGTAGCGGTCGAGATCGAGTTCCAGGCCGAAGCGCTGTTCGTCCCAGCGCATCGACTTCTTCAGCGCGTGCATCGCGAAGTCGCACTGATCAAGCTTTCCCGGTTCGACGTAGATGGCCAGATCGACCTCGCGACCGGACGCGGTCGTGTAATGGTCATCCAGCCGGTCCAGCTTCGCCGCAACCATGGCGAACAGATAGCACGGCTTGGGGAAGGGATCGACCCAGCGCGCCCAGTGCCGCCCTCCGTCCTCGTCACCGCGTTCGACGAGATTGCCGTTGGCGAGCAGATCCGGAAACAGCTCGCGACTGGCATGCAGCGTCACCGTGTAGCGCGCCATCACGTCCGGCCGGTCGGGAAACCAGGTGATGCGGCGAAAGCCTTCGGCTTCGCACTGTGTGAAGTAGCCATCCCTCGAGCGGAAGAACCCGGATAGCGTGGTGTTGAGATCCGGCCTGATGCGCACCCTGGTCGAGAGGCGGCAGCGATCCGGAAGGTCAGCGATCACCAGCTTGCCGTCCTGAAGCAGGGCATCCGGCACCGGAACCGAAACGCCGTCCAGATTGACATCCATCAATTCCAGCGCGCCACCATCAAGTTGTAATGGCCCTCGAATCATACTTTCGTTGCGTCGCACCATCATGTCGGCTTGCACGATCACGATGCCGTCGTCCGCGATCGAGACATCGAGTTCGACCTCGTCGATCCACCATGCAGGGGCTGAGTAGTCTCTGAGGTGAATGGCGCGGGGAAAAGAATTCTTCATTTGTTAACTTCCGTGTCGATAACTACACAGGCATGAATCGGAGTTCGCGTGAATCACGCCGCTCGGCAAACAGCAGAATGCTTGAAAACCCGCCTGCAGCGGTTGTATCAGAGCAACTACTCATCCGACAGCGGGAACGGAGTCAGGTTTCGGCTGAAGACTCGGATAATCAGGGTATACCCGTAGTCCGGGTGACCTAAGTTCTCAAGAATGACACATCGCAGCATTACCATCGAACCAACTATTCAAAAGGTGTGCCATGAGTGCAAATTTGAACAACGGGACGTCGGCGTCGCACCACCCGCGCGATGCGATCGTGCCCACCACACCACACGACAGGGCATGGCCGCGTTTTTCGGCCAATGCTGCGCTTCACAGGAACGTCGGCAGCAACGGCCTTCCCGTTCCCGAAGCGGGCATGCGGAACTGGACGGCGAGCGAACTCGCAGCCCTGCTGTGCGATGTACTCAAACGCGAGCACGTGTCCCTCGCTGCCTGCCATGGTCAGCGCGTGGAAACAGACTGGATACCGCTGGCCCGGTCACTCGCGATCCGCCTCGCCGAGACGCCTGGAATGACGCTTGCGACAAGCCCGCTCAAGACGCGCTTCCTGCTGCGCGAACAGATCGGCGCATGGCTGGTGCATAACGCGCTGGATCGCAAGGCGGCAGCTTCGGTCTTGATTGCCTTGCCGGAGACCTGGGGCTCGACGAAAGTGCTGTCCTATCTGTTCCGGCACGAAATCGCCCCGATGCACCATGTCACGGCGACCGCACGCAACAACAGTGCACCGATCGCAGTCGACAGCATCCAGAAAGAGGAGAACGTCAGCGCGACTGCCTGATCGATTCGAAATCTGCAGGCCTGAAACAAAAAGGGGTTGTGGCTCTCGTGCCACAACCCCTTTTTTTTTCATGGTGCCACGAGCCGGGATCGCACAGGCTCTCCATGCCGCTTTCATCCGCTGCCTCTCCACGCGCGCTGCCGGCATACCGAAAGCAAGCTCAGACGGTTTGCACATGGCGACCTTGCTGCGTCACGCAGCGCACCCCGCAGTCCGCTCACCGCATCGGAGCATCGAACACACGGTGCTTGCCGGGCGATGAAAAACAAACAGGCCAACCCCTAGAGATTGGCCTGTCTGCTTGATTCCATTGGTGCCGCTGGCCGGAATCGAACTGGCGACCTTCGCATTACGAATGC
>JAGNYW010000066.1:7247-8583 GCA_017984755.1 Methyloversatilis sp. | reverse complement strand
GACGCGC
Organism: Methyloversatilis sp.; assembly: GCA_017984755.1. Classification (GTDB taxonomy): domain Bacteria; phylum Pseudomonadota; class Gammaproteobacteria; order Burkholderiales; family Rhodocyclaceae; genus Methyloversatilis. Next base: position 8,576 of record JAGNYW010000066.1, on the reverse strand, counting down.
TGGGGCTGTCGAAGGAAATGAACGACGCGCGCGGCGGCAGCGGCTTTTCATTCACCGACCTGCTGGCCGATCGCGCCGGCACCCGCCTCGGTGAACAGATCGCCTCCGGCCGGGGCAACGTGGCCGCACGTCTGGCCGGCGGACTGACCGACCGCGACGTGCTGCCGCCGATCGAAGGCCTCGCCGAGTTCCTGCCGGAGGCGGAATTCCGGCGTCGCTACGGGGGTGTCGGCGAGCCGGCGTATCGGGCGGTGATCGACGACATCGAGGCACGTCTGGCGTCGCTGGAGCTCTACAGATGAGCGGCGCCGTTGATTTTTCGGACTATTTTTCGGATTTTCTGGCGCCCGGTGTCTCGGCTGCGGACCTGCCGGAACTGGAGCGCCTGCAGCGCGCGCGGCCCCTGCTTGCCGCCTTCACGACGCTGTTCCACGGCTCCGAAGCGGAAGTGCTGCTGCGCGTCATGGTGCTGGGCGAAATCGGCCGCGCGGCTGATTCGCCACGCTGGTCGCCCGACGCCCTGCGCGCCCGCTTTGCCTTCGTCGACGCGGTGAAGCTCGAAACCGTGCTGCGACGCCTGCGCGACAACGCACTGCTGCGCATTGACGACAACCTTTACCAGCTGTCCGATACCGGACGCAACACCTGCGCCGCCCTCGCCATGCTGCTCGAGCTGTCGGGCGACGAAGATGTCGAACTCGGCTTCCTGACCGCGCAGATCGCCGGCCTGCAGGCGGTCGATGGCGATACCGGCGACGCGCTGAACCACCTGCTGGGCAAGCTGAACGACCTTGCGCTGCACTTCGACGACGCCATCGCGTCCGGCTCGGAGTTCAGCATCGTGCTGGCGCGCCGGCGGCTGGCCGCCAACGCACGCTGGCTGGAGCGGGGCACCGCCTTGCTGCGCGAACTGCTGGCCGACACGGATCTGCCGTTCGAGCGGGCCCGTCTGGCGCAGCGCATCGGCCTCGCCCAGTCGCGGCTGGCGCGGGTCGACGCCTCGTTTCAGCGCGCGCTGAACAAGATCGAGTCGCAGCGCGTGACGCTCGGCGGCTCCGGCATTTCCTCGTCCGACGTTGCAGGCTGGCTGCGCCGGCTCGATGTCGCCGCACTGGCCGGTCTGGCCACGGATGCGCTGACGCCCTGCCCCGACCTGACCTTTCTGGCCGGCGATCACGAACTGCTGGACCGTGCGGAACCCGCCATCGCCGAGGCGTCGCTGCCCGATGCACCGGCTGCGCTGCCGCCGCCCAGCGAAGCGCCGGCATCGCGCGCGCCCGAAACGGAAGACCTGCACCTGCTGGAACTGCTGGCCGGACGCCTGGGCCG
>JAGNYW010000066.1:5440-7147 GCA_017984755.1 Methyloversatilis sp. | reverse complement strand
CTGAACATCGCACTCGGCAAGCTGGCCCGGCTCGGCTTCATCGAGCGACGCGGCGGTCAGGTGTTCGAAGGCCCGCTGCTCGACGTGCTGCTTGATTACCGCATCCTCGCCGACCGCGTCATCCACGGCACGCTGGCCGATGTGCTGACCGGCGCCGGCCACCGCATGCCGGAAGCCAACGCCTTCGAACTGGCGCAGGCGGCCGAAGAAGCACTGAAAGACGGCGAATGACGCCCGGTCAGTCACCGCCGCCCGCCCCGTAGCCGACACCCGAACAGAAGCACACACACGCATGTTCCACATCAAGCAACTCGAACTGGTGCACTGGGATTTCTGGAGCCGCTTCACGCTGCCCCTGGACGCCCAGATCATCACCATCGTCGGGCCCAACGGTTCGGGCAAGACCACGCTGCTCGACGCACTGCGCACGCTGTTCGCGCTGCGCTGTTCGGGCAAGCGCGACTTCCGCCGCTATGTGCGCCGCACCGATCGCGACATTGCGTGGATACGCGCGGTGGTGGCCAACAACCCCAGCGGCACCGGCAAGCGCCCCTTCTTTCCCTGCCTGCGCGATGAAGTCACGCTGGCCTGCCGCATCAGGCGCGCCGGCGGCGACTGGACGCGCGACTACGCCATCGTCGACGGCAACGCCGACATCGAGACGCTGGAAGCCGGCAGCGACTGGGTCGGCCTGCGCGACTACCAGAACCGGCTGGCCTGGGGCGGACTGACGCCGGCCATCGCCAAGGTGCTGTCGCTGGAACAGGGCGACACCGACAAGCTGTGCGAATACTCGCCGCGCGCCCTGCTCGACCTGGTGTTCGACGTATTCGGCGACAAGGAAGTGCTGGACAACTACCAGGCGGCGCGCGAGGAGCAGAAGAGCGCCGAGCGCGAGCTCGAGGGGATCGGTCTCGATCTCGAACGGCTGCGCGCACAGGCCGAGTCGAAGCGGCTCGAAGCGGACAACTTCCGCCAGTGGAAGCAGCACGCGGACGAAGTGCAGGCGCTCGAAGCCGAGGTCGTACCGCGCCTCGAGGTGGCCGAACTGAGCCGTGAAATATCTGCCGAGCGCAGCGGCATCGCACGGTTGCGCGAGGATCTGCGGCGGCTGGCGTTCGAGCACGACAGCGTATCGGCACGGCTGAACGCCGTGACTGGCGAACGCGAAGGCGCTTCGACGGCGCTGGCCGAAGCACGCGAGCAGGAGTTCAGGACGGACGACGCGCAGCTTGCCGCCCACGATGCGTTGCGCGACATCGAACGGCTGCTGGACGAAGAGCGCAAGCTGCGCGAGCGCGTCGCCAGCGAACACGGCGCCGACGCATTGGCGCTGGAAGCCGAATACGCGGCGGCGGACGCGACAGTCGCGAAGCTGGCCTTCGAAGAGCGCGCGCTGGTTCAGCGATTCGAAGAGAAGACCGAAGCGCTGCGCGCCGCGCGCGAACGCCGCGGCGCACCGGCCGACGCCGACGTGTCCGCCTTCCGCGCCCAGCTGACCGAAGCCGGCATCGCGCACTGCGCACTGTCCGACCTGGTCGAAGTGAGCGATGCCGGCTGGCAGGCCGCGCTGGAAGCCGTGCTGCGCCCGTACCGCCACCTGATACTGCTCGAGCGCGAACAGGACCGCCACGCCGCATGGGCACTGGGCGAACGAGCACGCTTCCGTCACTTCATCGTGTCCGAACGCGAAACCGCAGGTGTGCC
>JAGNYW010000066.1:0-5340 GCA_017984755.1 Methyloversatilis sp. | reverse complement strand
CATACCGACGACGCGCGCGCCGCCTATGTGGCCAAGCTGCGCGCCACCGTGCGCCAGTATGGCAAGAACCTGCGCGCGCTGGGCGAACTGGCGAATGTGGGCGTCGACTGCCCGTCGCCGCCGCTGGACGACGACGACCTCTCGCTGGCGCAGGCCGGACTGGAAGTGCGCTTCGACTTCGACCGCAAGGGTGCAGTCGGTCTGAATGACGGCGAAGCGTCCGGCGGCCAGCAGGTGATGAAGTCGCTCATCCTGCTGATCGCGCTGCTGATGGACGACACGCGCCCGGGCGGTTTCGTGTTCATCGACGAACCGTTCGCACACCTCGACGTGGCCAACATCGACCGCGTCGGCCGCTTCCTCGGCGCAACGCGCGCGCAGTATCTGATCACCACGCCGGTGACGCACAACGCCAACGTGTTCGCGCCGTCCCAGCTCACGCTGGTCACCAGCAAGAAATCACCGGGCGAAACCTGGGCACCACCCATCGGCATCCTGAGACGGGCGAAATGAGCTGCAACCCGGACGCTGCATCCCGGGGTCGGCTGCCGGAGGGAGGCACTGAAAAAAGGCTGCTTCGAAATCCGCGAACGGACGTCCCGAAGCAGCCCTTCGCTGCGGTACTGCAGACTGGTGTTACTTCGCCGCGTTCGGGAAGAACAGCTGCTGACCGTCGATCCTGTAGTCGGCGATCGCCTTTTGCCCTTCCGCCGACACGACCCAGTCGATGAAGGCCTGGCCATCGGCCTTCTTCACGTGCGCGTGCTTGTCCGGGCTCACCAGAATGACGCCGTACTGATTGAACAGCCGCTTGTCGCCCTCGACCGAAACCGTCAGGTCGGCGCGGTTCTTGAATGACAGCCAGGTGCCGCGGTCGGCCAGAATGTAGGCGTTCATCGACGCCGCGGTGTTCAGCGCCGGCCCCATGCCTGAACCAGTGTCGCGATACCAGGCGCCCTTGCTCGCATCGAGATCGATGCCCGCCGCCTTCCACAGGCGCAGTTCCGCCGCGTGGGTGCCGCTCTTGTCGCCGCGCGACACGAAGGGCGCCTGCGCGGCATGGATCGTCTTCAGCGCTTCGGTGATGTCCTTGCCCCCGCCCACCCTGGCCGGGTCGGACTTCGGCCCGATCAGGATGAAGTCGTTGTACATGACCTCCTGCCGCTTCACGCCGAAACCTTCGGCAATGAATTTCTCCTCCGCCACCTTGTCATGCACGAACACCACGTCGGCATCGCCGCGACGTGCCATGTCGAGCGCCTGGCCGGTACCCAGTGCGACCACCCGTACTTCGATGCCGGTTTTCGCCTGAAATACGGGCAGAAGATACTTGAACAGCCCGGACTGTTCGGTCGAGGTGGTTGACGACACCGTGATGAAGCGGTCGGCGGCCAGCGCAAACGGTGCTGCGAATGCGATTGCCGCAGCCGTGGCGGTTGCGATTAGGGAACGGCGGATCAGGTCCATGAAAGCTCTCCTCTGAGGTAATGCCCGGCTTCGGCCGAGCGCGGTGCGGCAAAGAAATCAGCCACCGGCGTGTGTTCGGTGATGCGACCGGTGTCGACGAAAACGATGTCGTCGGCCAGACGACGCGCCTGACCAAGGTGATGGGTGACCATGACGATGCTGCAGCCGTCATCTGCGATGACGCGAATCAGACGCTCGACCTCTGCGCTGGCACCCGGATCGAGGCTGGCGGTCGGTTCATCGAGGAACAGCACGCGCGGGCGCAGCGCCCAGGCACGTGCCAGCGCCACGCGCTGCTGCTCGCCGCCGGACAGCACGCGCGCCGGGCGTGCCGCCAGATGCGCCAGCCCGACCCGCTCCAGCACATCGAGCGCACACCGGCGCCGTTCCGCCGACGGCATCCCCGCGAGGGCGAGCGCATAGGTCACGTTGTCGAGCACGCTGCGACGGAGCATGACCGGACGCTGGAAAACCATGGCCTGCACCGGCGTGCCGCTGCCGCCGTTCCACAGGATGCGGCCCGAGGTCGGCTCGATCAGGCCGTGCATCAGGCGCATCAGCACGCTTTTTCCCGCGCCGTTCGGACCCAGGATGAGCGTGCGGCGCCCGGCTTCTATGCGCAGCGACACGTCGTCGATCAGCGTCCGTCCGCCGGCATCGTAGCGCAGTGCGTCGAGGGTGAGCAGCGCGTCAGCCATGCTTGCGCACCGCCCATTCGCGTACCAGATGCGCCAGCGCATTCAGTATCAGCACGATGGAAATGAGGATGAAGCCCAGTGCCAGCGCCAGCGGCAGGTCGCCCTTGCTGGTTTCGAGCGCGATGCTGGTGGTCATCACACGGGTCACGCCGTCGATGTTGCCACCAACGATCATGACCGCCCCCACCTCCGCCACCGCGCGTCCGAGCCCGGCCAGTACCGCCGTACTGAGCGAAAACCGCGTATCGACCAGCAGCGTGAAGGCCGCGCGCGGTGTCGACGCACCGAGCGAGCGCAGTTGCTCTTCGTAGTCGCGCCACGCATCCGCAACGATCTGCCGCGACAGGGCAGCTACGATGGGTGTGATCAGCACGACCTGGGCAAATACCATGGCGCCCGGCGTAAACAGCAGGCCGAGCGCGCCGAGCGGACCGGCTCGCGACAGCAGCAGATAGACCAGCAGGCCAACCACCACCGGCGGCAGCCCCATGAGGCCATTCAGGATGACGGTCAGCGAGCGGCGCCCCGGAAAACGCCCGACCGCGATCGCCGCACCGATCGGCAACCCGAGACAGGATGCAAGGAGCACGGCCGACAGACTCACCTTCAGGCTGAGCGCGACGATGCCGAGCAACTGCGGATCCGCACCGACCACCAGCGCACCCGCCGTGACGAAACTTTCCGTCAGCGTGCTCAACGCAGGTACTCAGTGGCGCGGGACACGCAGCGAAGGCGAAGCATCTTTCGGCATCGGAAAACACATAAGATGCGCGAAGCTAAAGCATTGAAGGCCTCAGTCCTATATGTCCGACTTTGCACAAAAGAAACCTGCCCTGCGCCTCGAGTGGGATTTCGGCCCCGACGCACCGCCGGGCGCCGACCGTCTTCTGCCCCTGCTCGCAGCCATCGGCACAAGCGGATCGATTGCCGGTGCGGCACGCGAAACCGGGCTGTCGTATCGAAACGCCTGGGGATTGATCAATGCATGGCAGCTTCATTTCGGTCAGCCGCTCATCGCCACTGCACGCGCGAGCGGGTCGACGCTCGAGGATTTCGCCCTGCAATGGCTGGCCATAGACCACAACGCCCGGCAGTCGCTGGCTCCGGCACTCGAACAGGCGAGCCAGCCGATGCGCACGCTTGTGAGCCAGCCCGCAGAACGCGTCGGCGCGACGCTGCGCATCGCGGCCAGTCACGATCCGCTGCTCAACGAACTGGTCCGCCAGTTCAGGAGCGACCGGCACAGCGCCACGCTGAGCACGCACGGCAGCCTGGAATCTCTGATGATGCTGGCCGCCCGGCGCTGCGACATCGCAGGCTTCCATTGCCCGGTCGGCGAACTCGGGCGCGACATCTGGGCGCTCTACCTCGCGCAGCACGGTCTGCCGCGTCTGCAGCTGCTCGGGTTCGCGCGGCGTACGCAGGGCCTCATCCTCGCGCGCGGCAATCCGAAGGGCATCACCGGCCTGGGCGACCTGTCGCGCAGCGACCTGCGCTTCGTGCATCGTCAGCCCGGCGCCGGCACGAGGCTGGCGTTCGATCAGCTGGCACATCAGGCCGGCCTGGACACCCGGATACTGAACGAGGGTGAGGAAGAACATACGCATGCCGCGGTTGCTGCGCTGATCGCCAGCGACGAAGCCGACGCCGGCCTCGGGCTCGAAGCCTTCGCACACCGGCTCGGGCTGGAATTCATTCCGCTGTTCGAGGAGATGTACTTTCTGGCCCTGCGCGACGCCACAGCCGCGCGTGACACGCTTGCCGCTCTGGAAACCCTGCTCGCACAGGAAACCTGGCAAGTGCGGGTGAAGGCGCTGAGCGGTTATTCACTCGTCGGCACCGGCATCCGCTACGACACGGCGAGCGCGGAAAGAATGCTGTTCGGCAGTGCTGATCCGCTCGGCTGAACCCTCGCAGATCGTCAATCGGCGCCGACATCGAAATACGCCGCGTGTTTGACAGTACGTTTTCGCGATCAATGGATCGCTCCTGCATTCGATCGGAATATTTGCCCGTTCGCTGATCAAGCACATAACGAACGACAGCGTGCGGGCCCAGCCACGACTTCATGTTTCGGCAGGAGTCGTCGACGGGTCGCTCGCCTGAGCGACCCGTTGACGACGACGGATCAACCGAGCGATTTGCGGATCTGATCCAGCGTGGTCGGATCGTCGAGCGTGGTGAGGTCACCCGGGTCGCGTCCCTCGGCGATGGCCTGGATGGACCGGCGCAGCATCTTTCCCGATCGTGTCTTGGGCAGTCCGTTGACGAACAGCACGCGACCCGGGCGGGCGATCGCGCCCAGCAGACCGTCCACGGTCTGCATGACCTGCTTCTCCATGGCCGCGCGGGCTTCTTCGGTCGCCACCTGCGACGGGTCCTTCACCACGGCGAACGCCATCGGCAACTGTCCCTTGAGCTGATCGGCCACCCCGACCACCGCAACCTCGGCGATGCCGGGGTGCGCCTGGATCGCCTCCTCGATTTCGCGGGTACCCAGACGGTGCCCGGCAACGTTGATCACGTCGTCGGTTCGGCCCAGTATCTTGTGATAGCCGGCGTCGTCACGAATGCCCCAGTCGAAGGACGAGTACACAAGCGGTGACTTGAACAGGGAAAAGTAGGTGCGGACAAAGCGATCGTCGTCGCCCCAGATGGTGGACAGACAACCCGGCGGCAGCGGCGGCACGATGCCGACGATGCCCTTCTCGTTCGGCCCGCACTCGGTACCGTCCTCGCGGAAGATGCGCAGGTCGTAACCGTAGGCGGGCGCGCCCGGCGAACCGAGCTGTATCGGCGACTGTTCCACACCGGGCAGTTCGCACAGGATGGGCCAGCCGGTTTCCGTCTGCCAGTAGTTGTCGATCACCGGCTTGCCGAGCGCACTCATGAGCCATTCATGGGTCGGTTCGTCCAGCGGCTCGCCGGCCAGGAAGATGTGGCGCAGCGACGAAATGTCGTGTTTCGTAAGGTAGGCCGGATCCTGCTTCTTGAGCACGCGCGCGGCGGTCGGCGCCGAGAACATCACGCTCACCTTGTACTTCTCGACCAGACTCCACCAGATGCCCGGATCGGGACGCAGCGGCGTGCCCTCGTACATCAGCGTCGCCATGCCGGCGATCAGCGGACCGTAGATGATGTAGGAATGACCGACCACCCAGCCGATGTCCGACGT
>JAGNYW010000009.1 GCA_017984755.1 Methyloversatilis sp. | reverse complement strand
ATCCCCATGGCCAACTCAAACCCCTCTGCAATAACCCCCAGAAAATTCTCCGCAATCAATCGACTCCTCGGTAACAATGCCTACCAAATCCTCGCCCAATCATCCGTCCTCATCGTCGGAATCGGCGGCGTAGGATCATGGGCCGCCGAAGCCGCCGCCCGTTCCGCCATCGGCAGAATTACCCTCGCCGACCTTGATCACGTCGCAGAATCGAATATCAATCGGCAGATCCAGGCGCTCGATTCGACGGTCGGCATGGCGAAAACAGAGGCAATGAAGCTGAGGATTGCCGACATCAATGCGCTGTGCGAGGTCACGTGCATTGAAGACTTTCTGTCCGCAGAGAACGTCTCTGACCTTCTTGCAGTGCGTTTTGACGCGGTAATCGACTGCACTGATCAGGTGTCGGCCAAGGTCGCCATGGCTTTGCATTGCGCGGAAAGACGCATACCGCTGTTCATGGCCGGTGCAGCCGGGGGGCGCGCGGATCCGACGCGAGTCCGGCATGCGGATCTGGGCGCGACTCAGGGTGACGCCTTGCTGGCGCGCGTACGTAGCCTGCTGAGGAAAAGCGGGAAGTTCGTGATTCAGGACAAAGCAGCGTTCGGTGTGGGGGCCGTGTTCTCGACGGAGCCGATGCGTCGTCCGGGGCAGGAAGCTTGCGCCGCCGACGCCTCATTTCAGGGGCTCAGTTGCACAGGATACGGCTCGAGCGTCTGCGTGACGGCAGCTTTCGGTTTTGCACTCGCCGCGGCGGCAATCGATCACCTTCTCAATAAACAATAACAACGTGCAACGAGACTTTGCGTGCGAACACCGATACACTGCGTTCGCGTCTAACCAATAGGCGCCTTCCGTTGTCGCTCCGACAACACGAGGCACCCGCCTCCGTGATGGAAGTCATTCACTTTGTCTGCCTGTATTGGTGTCACTCAGCTTGAGCGACGGGCCGTCGCTGGAGATCTGTTTGAACACTGAAGTCGATTTTTCCGGGCTTGGCCTGGCCGAGCCCCTGTTGCGCGCCATTTCCGAAGAGGGCTACACGCAACCCACCCCCATTCAACAAAAGGCCATCCCGCTCGTGATGGCGGGGCGCGATCTGCTCGCCGCCGCCCAGACGGGCACCGGCAAGACGGCGGGCTTCACGTTGCCCATCCTGCACGCACTGCTCAACAATCCGGTCAAGATACCGCCGGGCCGTCCTCGTGTGCTGGTGCTGACCCCGACGCGCGAACTTGCGGCTCAGGTCGAAGAGTCGGTACGCACATACGGTGTGCATACCGGACTGCGCTCGATGGTCATTTTCGGCGGTGTCGGCATGAACCCGCAACTGCAGGGGCTGAAGCAGCGCGTGGACATTCTCGTCGCTACGCCCGGCCGCTTGCTGGATCATCTTGGCGAGAAGACGCTTGATCTGTCCGGCGTCGAAATCTTCGTGCTCGACGAAGCGGACCGGATGCTCGACATGGGCTTCATCCGCGACATCCGCAAGGTGATCGCCACGCTTCCGAAGACGCGCCAGACCTTGCTGTTTTCAGCGACGTTTTCGCCGGAAATCCGCGAACTGGCGCATGGCCTGCTCAACAATGCGGCCGAAGTCGAAGTCGCGCCGCGCAACACCACGGCCGAGCGGGTCGACCAGTGCGTCTATATGGTCGAGCAGAAGCAGAAGCGTCATCTGCTCGCGCATCTGATCTCGAAGGGTGAGTGGTCACAGGTGCTCGTGTTCACGCGAACCAAGCATGGTGCCAATCGTCTGGCCGAACAACTGGACAAGCAGGGCATCAGCGCGCTGGCCATTCACGGCAACAAGAGCCAGAATGCGCGAACCCGTGCGCTGGCCGATTTCAAGAACAATTCGCTGCGCGTACTGGTGGCGACGGACATCGCTGCACGCGGTCTCGATATCGATCAACTCCCGCACGTCGTGAACTTCGAGTTGCCGAATGTGCCGGAGGACTACGTCCACCGTATCGGCCGTACCGGCCGCGCCGGTGCGAGCGGTGCTGCCGTGTCACTGGTGGACCGCGAAGAAGTGAAGCTGCTGCAAGCGATCGAAAAGGTGACCCGTCAGGCCATACCCAAGGCTATGGCGGAGGGATTCGTTCCAGGCGTGGTCGCGGAAGAGCCGGATCGTGGTCCCCGGCCGCCGGGGCGCGGTGCACCGCGTGGCGATGGCGCTGCACGACGCAAGCCGGCGACTTCGCAGCAACCGCGTGCTGCAGGCGACCGTCCCGCTAGATCCGCGCAACCGAGACCTGCAGGTCAGGGACTTTCTCCGCGTGGTGCCGGTCGTGGTCCGGGCGCATCAGGTGCCGGTCGCAACGGCAACGTTGCCGGCAATACCGGTGGCGGCAATCGCGCACCTTCACGATCGCACGATGACGATGACGACAACCGCGGCAATCGCATCCAGCCCGCTGCCGCAGCGCCCCGCGAGGTCAATGGCAACGTGATGCCCAAAGCCGGCGCGGCGCGGCGTCCGCAGGCTTCGGCGCTTTTTTCGCCGCGCAACCGTTCTGGTTCGTCGCGCTAGGCGTCAAAGGGCGACGAATGGCGATGTCGACTGTCCCTTCGTTGTGGCTTGACACGAGGCCGGACCATGCATGATCACGCTCTGCGCGTGCTCAAGGACGTGTTCGGTCACACCGGCTTCCGCGGCGCGCAGGGCGAAATCGTCGAGCATGTGGCCAGTGGCGGTGACGCGCTGGTGCTCATGCCGACCGGCGGCGGCAAGTCACTGTGCTATCAGGTGCCTGCGCTGCTGCGTACCGGAACTGCGGTCGTGGTGTCGCCGCTGATCGCGCTGATGCAGGATCAGGTTGCGGCGCTCACCCTGCTCGGCGTACGCGCCGCCTTCCTCAATTCAACGCTGAGTCTGGATCAGGTGCGCGATGTCGAGCGCAGCCTGCTCGACGGTTCGCTCGACCTGCTCTACGTCGCGCCTGAACGTCTCAACACCCCGCGCTGTCTCGATCTGCTGACTCACGTGCAGCCGGCGCTGTTTGCGATCGATGAAGCGCATTGCGTGGCGCAGTGGGGCCATGACTTCCGTCCCGAGTATCTGCAGTTGTCCGTGCTGCACGAGCGGTTCCCTGATGTTCCGCGCATTGCGCTGACGGCGACCGCCGATCCGGCGACCCGCGCCGAAATCATCGAACGCCTCGCGCTGCAGGATGCGCGCGTCTTCGTATCCAGTTTCGACCGGCCCAACATCCGCTACACCATCATCGACAAGGATGATGCACGCAAGCAGCTGTTGCGCTTCATCCGTACCGAGCACCCGGACGATGCGGGCATTGTGTATTGCCTGTCGCGCAAGAAGGTCGACGAAACGGCTGAATGGCTTGTTGCGCAGGGTCTGCGCGCGCTGCCCTACCACGCCGGCATGGATACACAGACGCGGGCCGTCAATCAGGGGCGCTTCCAGCGCGAAGAAGGGATCATCGTCGTCGCGACGATCGCTTTCGGCATGGGCATCGACAAGCCTGACGTCCGCTTCGTAGCCCACCTAGACCTGCCGCGATCGATCGAAGGTTATTACCAGGAAACCGGTCGTGCCGGGCGGGATGGTGCTGCCGCCGATGCGTGGATGGCCTACGGATTGGCGGACGTCGTCCAGCAGCGACGCTTCATCGACCAATCCGAAGGCAGCGAAGCCTTCCGTCGCGTTTCGAGCGGCAAGCTCGATGCGCTGCTGGGCCTGTGCGAGACGGCGCAGTGCAGGCGTGTCCACCTGCTCGCCTATTTCGGGGAAGAAGGGGTGCCTTGCGGCAATTGCGACAATTGCCTGACGCCGCCTGAGACCTGGGACGCGACAGTCGCCTCGCAGAAGGCCTTGTCTGCGATCTATCGCACCGGAAACCGCTTCGGCGCGACACACCTGATAGATGTGCTGCGCGGCAAGGATACCGAGCGCATCCGTCAGTGGGGTCATGACAAGCTGACCGTACACGGCATCGGCAAGGTCGAAGATGACAACCTGTGGCGCAGCGTTTTCCGGCAGCTGGTGGCATTGGGTTTTGCACGCGTCGACCAGGAATCATTCGGTGCGCTCGTGCTGACCGAGGCGGCCCGCCCCGTCTTGCGTGGCGAGCAGAAGGTGACCATGCGGCGCATGGCCGAGCGGGCCCGGGATGCAGGTGGGACATCGGGATCCCGGTCACGTGGCACACGTGCATCTGCTGTGGCCCCGGTCGACGGTGCCGCGGCCGAACTACTGGCGGCGCTGAAAGCGTGGCGGCTGGATGAGGCGAGAAACCAGTCTGTCCCCGCCTACGTGATCCTGCACGACAGCACCCTGATCGAACTTGCGAGGGGACGTCCGTCAGACCGTGACGAACTCGGCGACATCGCGGGCTTCGGCAGCCGCAAGATCGAACGCTACGGTGACATGCTGATCAAGCTCATCGCCGATTTCCCGGATTGATTTGTTGCGCTGCAACAGTGCTGTGGGCGGGATGTGAGCACCGACTGGTGCGCATATTCTGTCCCGGAAAAAATAACAGCCATTTTTAAATCAATGGCTTGAGATATATATATTGCGCTGGCATCGATGTTGCATTGTGCTGCATGGAATCATCACTTGAAGAAGGTGTGCATCATGCGCTGCAACATCCAACATCTTCTACTGTGGCTTGCTCGGGCATTCACCATGCCTGTCTGCGCGCAGGATGTACCACCGAGCTGTTCCGCTGCCGCCGCACAGGCGGCTTCGGTGTCCTGCAGCGACGCTGCTGCAGGCACGTGGGTTCGCTATCCCTTCTCGGCGTTGTTCGACTCGCCACGCGATCAGGGAATGGGCCTTGCCCTGGCTTCGATCACGATTGCCGTGCTCGCGCTGACGGTGCGCATGCGCTGAGGTTCAGGGTGCTTCGATGCCGATGAATCCATCCCGGTTCGGCATGCGGACTGCGGGCAGGGTCTGCGCGTCCATGACGGCGTCGGCAGCGATCACGCCATTCGCGTGCAGCAGCCAGGCACTCAGCGCGTACACGTCGTTCGCATCGAGCGTACCGGGCGCGTTCATGGGTTTCGCGCGGCGGATGAAGTCGAACACGGTGGTCGAATATGGCCAGTAACTGCCGATGGTCTTGTCTGCGTCGGGGTGGTCGAGCGGACGCCTTGCCCCCGTCAGTTCTTCCGCGCTGCCGCCCCGGCCGTCACGACCATGACATGCCGCGCAATGCTTTGCGAACAGCGAGGCGCCCTCTGCGACCGTGCCGTGTCCGTCCGGCAAACCGCGACCGTCCGGGAATACATTCAGGGCTTCGTGCGCGATGGTCTCGGCCCTGACCGGCACGCCGAGTTTCGGCGCTTCGACAATCTTGTCAGTCGCGGTGCAGCCGGATGCCAGAACGAGCGCACATCCGGCCAGCACGCGCTCAATAGGTATGCGATACAAGCCCGTCATCCTCGACTGCCCATGCGATGATCGCGTTGTAATGGAAATAGCCGGCGCGGCCTCGCTCTGCTACCAGGGCTGCCCGTTCCGGCTGCACGTTGCCGGCGTCGTCTGTGGCTCGGCTTTTCAGCACCGTCGGCTTTCCGTCCCAGCGCCACGACATGCGAAAGCGCGTGAAACAGCGCGGCAGGACGGGAAACTCCAGATTGGCGTCAACCCAGCTCACGCCGTTGTCGACAGACACCTCGACGCGCGCGATCCGGCCGTGGCCGCTCCACGCCAGACCGCTGATCTGGTGCACCCCCGCACTGCGCAGCGTCTGTCCGTGCGAGGGTGCAGTGATCAGCGACTTGCAACCCATCGTGAAGGTGAATTGTCTCGCCTTGCCCGATGGCAGCAGTTCGGTGTACTTCGACGTTTCGTTGCGCGACATCACCGGCTGATCAGACAGTTCCAGCCGCTGCAGCCACTTGATGTGCAGTACGCCTTCCCAGCCCGGCACGATGAGACGTATCGGGTATCCGTTCTCCGGCCTCAGGCGCTCGCCGTTCTGAAACAGCGCAACCATGCAGTCCTCGCGCATCTTGACCAGCGGGATGCTCATGTTCATGGCACCTGCATCGGCCCCTTCGGCGATCACCCAGCTCGCATCGGTCTCCACGCCGGCTTCGTCGAGCAGAAAGGACAACGGTACGCCAGTCCATTCCGCGCATGACACAAGGCCATGCACCGAACCCACCGGTCGCTGGATCGGCTCGCCGTGCCAGCCTGCATTGCTGTTGCCGCCGCATTCGATGAACAGCGTCTGCGAACGCATCGGGTAACGCAGCAGCGACTTCACGTCGAACACCAGTGGCTGGCGAACCCGACCGTGTATCGTCAGCCGGTGGCGAGCGGGATCTATCTGCGGCACGCCGTTGTGGTGGCGCTCGAAGTGCAGCCCGTTCGCGGTGATCGTGCCCTCGAGTTCATCGAGCGGCGTGAACGACACGCCATTGCCGGTGACCGCACGGTTCGCACCGATGCGCCGGGCCGCGTAGCGTTCGTAAGGGGAAGGTTGTCCGTAGGGCGAAAACGGCTGGCCCGGCACATGCAGCCAGGGCAGGGCGGTGTCGCCTGGCTGAGCCAGCACGTCACCGGTGCCGGTCACCGCCGCGACCGCCAGTCCTCGCCGGAGAAAGATCCGCCGCTCCGGTTCGTCGCCTTCAGGCAATGCGTGCGTTATTGCAGGAAGGCGGTGTGTCATGCGGTGCTCAGAGGAAGAGTGTCAGTACGCCGGTATAGCCGTAGAGCTGATCGTGCGATATCTCTCCGCCGGCAAAGAAACCGGCGACCGGGAGTCCGGGGAAGGCCTCCTCCAGCATCGCGGGTTCCGCGTTGTCATCGCCGAACATCCTTGCACCGCGGGCCGCACACGATACGTAGAGCGCGGCGAGTGGCGGCTGTTCAAGCGAGTCGCGCAGTTCGTGCAGCATGCGCATCATGTCGGCACGGGCGCAGTCGGCATCGCGCCGGAAGAAGCGGATGCGCTGCCCGACCTGGGCCAGATCGTTGATGGCGATCAGGCCGTTGGCCGGGTCGAGACCGATGACGTTGCGGACACGGAAATCGGCGTCCTCTCGCCCTGGAACGCCCAGACCCGGAAGAATGTAACTGGCAGCGCGTCGCAGATCCTGCCCGAGCGAGGTCCCTGCAGCCTCGAGGAAGGCGTCCAGCGCGGGCCGGCCGTCAATTTCGGTAATCACGTTCTCGTTGCTCGCCGTGATGGTGCGCACATCACCCACCGCGCAACATCCCTGCGTGAGCCGGGTAGTGATGGTCACCTGTTCGTTGAAGGCGACGCCGCTGATGCCGCCGTAGAGCGCGCCATTGGCGATCATCGGTGCCTGCCCGCGTGCAATGGCGAGACCACCCGTGACGAATCCGCTCGAAACCTTGGTTGCCATGTCGGCGATCAGGTCCGACATGTCCGGCGTGGCCGGATCGGCATGCACCACGGCGAAGTACGGCTGTTCCGTGGCGGCGTCCGTACCCAGCGCATTGGGCAGGCGATCGCGCCCGGAAAACACCTTGAAGCTTCCCTCGGGCAGGCTCGCCACCAGCAGCGCCATGCCCGGTTGATCCTGCGCAGCCGTCGCACGGCCGATCACGCCGAGCGAGCTGGTGCCCACCCAGTCGTCGATGCCGGTCAGCATGGACAGGCGTTCGACCATGGCCTGCACGTCACTGCCGTACTGGTCGGTGAAGTAGACGAATCCGAGGTTGGCGCCGGACGGCATGTCGAGCGTGGCGAGCGCCCTGTCCATCGCTACGGGCCAGTCCTCGTGGTATGCAGTACTGGCGGCGAACTTATGCACAGGCTTCCTCATCCGCCGCTGGGCGGCGGTGGCACGGGTTCGCCCGGTGGCGGGGCAGGTGTCGGAGTCGGGGCTGTGTTCTGCATGACCGACCACGGCCACATTGCAGCGGTTCCGAAACCCTGCATCGGATTCGGTGCAGCCTCTGCCTGCGCCGCGCCTGCACTGGCGCTTGCCGCCATGGCCTGCATTGTCGCCAGCGTTGCACGCTGCACCTCGAGACCCTGAATGCTGGTCTGCAGCATGCCGAGGTTCATGCGCAGCCAGCCCTCGACTGCCTTCAGATCTGCGATGCGCTTGTCGAGTTCGCCGACATCCAGTGTCGGCGTGACGAATCCCGGGACAGGGAAAGGCATCTGTCCCCATACCGAGCGGAGAAACTCCATCGGATCGTAATTTGAAGCGTCGCCGGCCATGTCATCACCTGTATGGATCGATGTGGCTCAAGCATAGCAGTGTGAGCGACCCGGAACAGAGCTGCGGCACAGTCTGCGGCATTCAGCAAAGAAAACGCGGCCCGGGGGCCGCGTTAAAGGGACACAACGTGCACAACGACTTGATTGTCAGACAGCCCGAGCAGCCGTCGCAATCATCCGTTCGGACTAAGCCTGTGACGCTGCCCCTTCCTTCAGCTTGAACTGGATCAACGTACGCAATTTGGCGGGCATCACGGGTTTGAGCAACAGGTGGTGACCGAGATCCCGCGCTTCCTCCAGACGGTCGGGTGTGGCGCTTCCGGTCACCAGAATCGCCGGAATGTCCCGGCCGAAGTGTCTCCGTATGGCGCTGACCACGTCAGGCCCGACTTCGCCGTCCCGCAGCTGGTAGTCGGCGATGATCAGATCGGGGGGCGTATCGCGGGTTGCGATCTGTTCCATGGCTTCCGATCCCTTGCTGGCGAGCAGGGTGCGAGCACCCCAGCTTTCGAGCAGTGCGTGCATGCCGTCAACGATGCTTGCCTCGTCGTCCAGCACCAGAATGCAGCGGCCGCTCAGATCGGACTGACCACGTTCGACGCGGGCGGCAACGGCTCTGACCACGGGTGCGCGTCCCGTCGGAACGTCGATTCGGAAAACAGTGCCGCGGCCCGGGCGCGATGCCAGATCGACCCGGTGCCCGAGCAGCGCCGCGAGGCGCTGTACGATCGACAGGCCAAGGCCGAGCCCCTTGCGGCGGTCGCGCTCGACGTTGGCCAATTGCACGAACTCTTCGAAGATCCGCGTCTGGTCGTCGGCGGCTATGCCGAGGCCTGTGTCCCAGACCTCGAAGCGGAGATTGCTGCCGCGCATGCGCGTGCTCACCAGCACCCCTCCCGACGGCGTGTAACGCATCGCGTTGGAAATGAGGTTGCGCAGAATGCGCTCCAGCAGCACCGGATCGCTGCGCACCCAGGCACTGCGGGTGGGCATGCGGAACGACAGGCCGCGGTCGAAGGCCTCCGGTTCGAAATCCATGCGCAGTCGGTCGAACAGCGCAGTGACGGATACGTCCGTTATTTCCGGTTTTACCTTGCCGGAATCGATCTTGGAAATATCGAGCAGTTCGTTGAACAAACCTTCGAGCGCTTCGACGGAACTGCTGATGCTGGTCACCAGATTGGCAACATCCGGTTCACGCGCCTTGGCGGAGAGCGCTGCGGCGAACAGGCCCATCGCGTGCAGCGGCTGGCGCAGGTCGTGACTGGCTGCCGCGAAGAACTGGCTCTTCGCGCGACTCGCCTGGTCTGCACGGTCGCGCGCCTGCGACAGCTCGACGTTCTGATCCTCCAGTCGTCTGCTCAGCACTTCGTTGGCATAACGACTGCGCAGCGCTCGTTCGATCAGCGCGTTGAAATTGCGACCCACCTTCAGCAGCGCGAACATCAGGACGGTGACGATGAAGGCGATCAGCAGGTCATAGGTACCGCCCTCCCAGACATAGCGTGCGATGACCGGCAGCAGGGTGGGCAGCAGGAATGCGTAGTAGCTCGGCAGATGCATCGAGGTGATGGCTACGGCCACGCCGCAGATCGAAACCAGAAGCGACATGAGTACGACCTGCTGCTGTGGCGCATCGGCGCTGAAGAACAGCCACATCGTCGAACTCCAGATCACCCCCGACAGTGCGGCACCGATCAGCCAGTAGTTGCCCCAGCGCGGCGCGTCGTCTGCGGTCGGTCGGGCGCGGTTGTAGAGACGGAGCAGGAACAGACGTGAAATCTGGTTGGCTGCCGACGCACAGAACCAGAGCGCAACGGTCAGCAGCGGAAAGGCCGTGTACATCGTGAGTGCGAGCAGCAGCGCACCCAGCATCTGGCCCCCGAATGCCGTACGCAGGTTGGCGTAAAGCATGTCGATCTGGGTGGCCCGTACCTGTTTGTCGAGTGTGGACTGTTCGGCCGGATCGAGTCGCGCAAATGCATCACCGCGTTCGCGGGTCAGCGATTCGATGGTGGTCTTTTCAGGCAGGTGCAGCGCCTGTTGCGCGCTCATTGCCGGTCACCCGACGGACCGAGCTTGAGGCCGATTCGACTGGCGGCCACTACTGCCTGCGTGCGGTTGGTTGCACCGAGCACCTTCAGGATGGCAGTGATGTGCACCTTGACGGTGCCTTCGGCCAGATTCAGGTCGCGGCAGATTTCCTTGTTCGGCTTACCCTGCACCATGAGAGTGAGCACTTCCGCCTGTCGCTCGGTGAGGCCGATATCCGAAGGTGTCTGCGGCCGGCGCGGCGCTTCTTCCTTCCGCGGCGTGCCCAGTCCGTATTCGCCGGCGATCGCCTGACGCGGAACATAGATGCCGCCCGACAGCACCAGACGCAGGGCGCCCAGAAGCACTTCGTTGGTGCTCGATTTCGGGATGAAGCCCATCGCGCCGTGATCAAGCGCCGCAATCACCGTTTCACTGTCATCGAATCCGGACAGCACGACAATGGGCAACGCCGGCTGCGCGGCGCGAAACGTCTGCAGCGCGCTCATGCCGGTGCAACCCGGCAGCGTCAGGTCGAGCAGCGCAAGATCGAGGTCCGGATGCTGTTCCGCAAGGGCCAATCCGCTCGCGCAATCCGATGCATCATAGAGACGGATATCCGCCGCCAATCCGGGCAGCACGTGCCGCAATGCTTCGCGTATCAGCGGGTGATCATCAACGATCAGTATCTTCATTTCGGTTGAACGGGAGTGCCGGAACGGAACAAGGCTCCGGATGCGTGATCATGTTCCAAAACTGCAGGCAAACGGAACGCCGGATATTACTTTAGTCATAGTCCGATTGGGTGAGAAGGGTGAGAATCGAGTCATCCATGCGCTATTTGACGTCGTGCGAGCATTCCGGATCGGGTGAATCAAGGCGATACATTGTTCGCGGTATGCTTTCCCACGAGACGAAAGTCGTGCAGCACATGAATAAAAGGAGCGTTCGTTGGGTTGTTTGCTAATCGTCGAGGATCATGGCCTGGTGCGTGAGGGGCTGGCCCAGACGCTGACCCGCCGCGAGAGCGGGTGGTCGGTGCTTCAGGCGGCCGACGCGGCCACCGCGATTGCCTTGATCGACAGTGGTACGGACATCGATCTGGTGATCACCGATCTGATCATGCCCGGCATGAATGGTTTTTCGCTGCTCGCCGTGTTGCGCGAGCGCGATCCGTCGCTGCCGGTGCTCATCGTTTCCGCACTGTGCGATGTGGTGACCGTGACGCGGGCCATGCGCAACGGCGCGTCCGGGTTCGTCTCGAAGAGCGATTCGGGCGACCAGTTGGTCGATGCGGTGCGAACCGTGCTTGCCGGCGGTCTATACACGCCGATCGACCGTCCCCGGCCGATGCCGCGCATCGGTCGCGTGTCGGTTACGCATGCTCCCTCGACGGCGTCCACCTACGGCCTCACGCATGCCCAGTCGCGCGTCCTTGCGCTGCTCGCGGAGGGGCGTTCCAACCGGGAAATCGCTGAATCGCTCGGTCTGGCCGAAGGGACGGTGAAGGTTCATGTGACCCGGATATTCAGGGCACTCAAGGTAAATTCGCGTGCTCAGGTGCTGCTCGTCCTGTCGCGTGACGATCGCGCCCGGCGTGGCTGATTCACTGCCGGCGGGCGCCGTCTTCCATCGAGTGTCTGCTCCGGCTCAATGCCGGCTCATCATTTCTTCCCGCTCGCCGCGGACCGGCGTGCGCATTTCCGGCTCGATGGCGTCTTCGGCATCGATATCCACTTCCTCGTGCTCGATGCGCAGTATGTCGAGCACCGGCGATGCAACGCGTCGGCAGGCGTTGGCGAGTGGTGACGGCAGATTGTCGGGGATGCGTTTCTGAAGCAGCAGCTTTGAAGACGAGATCGCGAACACAGGTTCGAGAATCCGCGTGCGATAGCTGCCGAGCAAGGTTTCCACCGTACGATCCGCTGCTTCGCGCGCCCAGGCGTTGGTCGGCCACTGCATCGGCAGCGCGAGCGCCCGCGGGAACGCGTCCAGATCCTGCTGCACGGTGCGCATGTCTTCATGCGAATCGCGGAAGGGCAGCAGCACGAGGTGGGCAAGACTGTAGAGATGTCGATCCATCTCGCTGCGGTTGGCGCCGCCGTCGATGACGCCTATCCATTTGTTGAGTCCCCGAACCTTGTCCACCACCTTGGCCAGTGACTCGCGCGACCGCGCATCGGCGGTGAGATAGCGGCGTCCTTCCGGATCGAGCGGCTCCCGCCCGATGTCGGTCAGCACGCAGACCGAACGCTGGTTCAGCAGGCCCAGACCCTGGCAGAGCATATGCGCCAGCGTGGTCTTGCCGGTGCCGCCCTTGTTGCCGATCACACAGATGATTTCCGCCACTTTCCCACCCCTCCGACCGAACGTGTCCGAGCACTGATTATTCCGTGATCAACCCTGACGTGTCGGCCGGAACTGCGGCGGGAATCGCGTTCATTTCTCCGACCGGGCGGTCATTCTTGCCGCGCCGACCGGCAAATGTGTACAGATAGAGCGCACGCGCGCCGGGTTCGTCGTCGACGACGCGGTCGGCGTGCAAGCCCGGAATTTCGAAACTGTTGGCGATCAGCAGTGCATCCCGGTGCATTTCGAGTGACGCCTTGCGGCCGAGCTTGGGCATCGGCACCGGAGACAGGAATGCATACACGATGTCGAACTGTCCGAGGTGGGACGACCAGAGGTCATCCCGCACGACCTTCACGTTGTGCAGGTGCCGATTGCGAAAGCGGGCGATCAACCAGGGCAGGGGAGCATTCTCGATGCCAGTGAAGCGGCAGTCCGGGCGCGACATGGCCAGTCGTCTCAGCAATTCGCCGGTGCCGCAGCCGAGGTCGACCAGGTGGATCGACTTGTCCTGCGGCAGCAGGCGCAGAAGGGCGCGTGCCGTTGCCTGATTGGTCAGGAACAGCGGTACCTGGGTGCGGAAGGTCGACCAGAACACGGCGGACAGCGTGAGAAAGGCAAGCAGATACCAGGCCGGTGCGATGTCGAGTGCCCGCGCGCCGATGATCAGCGGCGAGAACAGCAGATGGATGGTGACCCACCAGCGGGGTGCGCCGGAGGCCAGCGCCAGTCCGCCGGCGATGCCCGCCTGCATGATGACGATGGCCGCAATGCCGGCTGGCGGAGTGACGGTATAGCGCAGCGCGAAGACGGCGACGGCCCAGGCGACGAATTGAATGGTGAGGGCACGGAACAGATGCATGGCAGGATGGCCTGTGCGGAAACGTGACTTCGGGACCTTAATCCTCCACGGCGCCTGTACAGACACCGATTAGCGCCGGCAATCTGCCTCATTCCCGTGTTTCGATCCCGTTCCGGAATCCGGCCCTTCCGACCCTGCGGTCAGGTCGACCGCGTCGCGGCTTCCAGCGCACCCAGCCATGACAGCGCGTGGATGCGGTCGTCACCGCACATTTCCGGCGATGGCTGCAGCCCGGCACAGCAGGCTGGCCGTTCCGGCGATCCGAAAATGGCGCAGCGGTTGTCCTCCGTCAGTTGCATGCAGCGCACGCCGGCGGGTTTTCCGTCGGGCATCCCTGGAATCGGGCTCGAGATCGACGGCGCGATGCAGCACGCGCCGCAGCCATTGCGGCATGCCATCGGTGTACGCGCGGCAGTCATTTCAGGTCGCTCCGCGCAAACAGCTTGCGCACCGGGGCCGGCAGCGCCGCGTCGCCCACCGTGTCGAGCGCCAGCCAGTGCAGCGACGTTTCGCCCGCGAGCACCGTCGGCGAGTCGAGGCGCAGGCGCAGCGGCACGAGATGCAGTTCGAAGTGGGTGAAGCCATGCACGAGCGGTGCAAGCGGCTCGCCGTCGCGGCACGCAAGCCCCTGTGTCGCCGCCCAGTCGGCCGCTTCGCGGACGGCGTCCGGCAGTGTCTGCGCCGCGAGTTCGGGCAGGCTCAGCAGGCCGCCCCAGATGCCCTGACCGGGCCGGCGTTCGAGCAGCACCTGATCCCGGGCGATGATCAGCACTGCAAAGCGCAGCCGCAACGGCCGCGCCTTCGGCGGTCTCGGCGCAGGCAGTTCCGCCTGACGCGCCGTCCGGTTGGCGATGCAGCGATCGCTCACCGGGCACACGGCACAGCGCGGCCGACTGCGTGTGCAGACTGTGGCGCCCAGATCCATCAGGGCCTGCGTGTAGGTGGCGCCGTCGCTGTCAGGCATGTGTTCGCGCGCCAGCGCCCACATTCGCTGCTCGACCGCGCGCAGGCCGGGGAAGCCCTCGATGCCGAACACCCGCGCGAAAACACGCTTCACATTGCCGTCGAGGATGGGTTCGTGTGCGCCGAAGCAGAAGCTGGCGATGGCGGCTGCGGTCGAACGACCGATGCCGGGCAGGCTTTCGATGTCCTCGACCGCCCGGGGAAAAGCGCCGCCGAAGCGCGCCATGACGTCGCGTGCTGCGCGGTGCAGGTTGCGCGCGCGCGCGTAGTAGCCGAGTCCGCTCCATGCCTCCATCACCGCCGCCTCGTCGGCCGCCGCGAGCGCCGGCAGCGTCGGGAAGCGTGTCATGAAGCGTGCGTAGTAGCCGATCACGGTCTGCACCTGAGTCTGCTGCAGCATGATCTCCGATACCCACACGCCGTAGGGTTCGCCGTGCTGCCACGGCAGATCGTGGCGTCCGTGCTTGTGCTGCCAGACAATCAGCGTGCGGGCAAATTGGGCGGATCGGGCGGGTTCGGCGTCACGTTGAGCGGACATTTGACGCAATGGCAGGTTTGAACGACTGCGGATTGTAGGCGGTCAGCCTTGAGGGTGAGCCAAAAGCGGCCATAATCCGGACATTCACACGTGCTTTCCTCCGATGATCTTCCCGCCTGTTCCAGATGCCGGTGCCCACGCGCCGGTCAAGCCGTGCCTGTCGTGCCTTCCGGGCGGCTGCAGCACCCGTGGAGAAGGGCGATGAACAATCCCGTCCACGACAGCAGGGCGTTCCGCGATGCGCTCGGCCTCTTTGCCACGGGCATCACCATCGTGACGACCCGGGCGCGCAATGGCGAGCCGGTCGGACTGACCGTGAATTCCTTCAACTCGGTGTCGCTCGATCCGCCACTGGTGCTGTGGAGCCTGATGCTCGGGTCGCCGAGCGAAGAGGCGTTTCGGGCGGCGTCGCATTACGTCGTCCATGTTCTGGGCGAACATCAGCAGGCCCTGTCGAATCGCTTCGCGGGCAGTCGCGAGCAGCGTTTCACGGGGCTGGAAATGCGAGATGGTCTCGGTGGTGCACCGCTGATCGAAGATTGTCTGGCGCGCTTCGAATGCCGCAATGACATTCAGTACGCGGGCGGCGATCACCTCATTTTCGTCGGTCGCGTCGAGCGGTTCGAACGCAGCGCCGGCAAGCCGCTGATCTATTTCGGCGGTGGCTATCGGGGCATCGATCAGCCGGACTGACCTGGGTTCTGTCAACGAGCCTCACGAGGCGTATGGCCGCAGTGTCTGGCCGACCGCCTGGCGCCCATCCCTGCCCACCTGCTCGCACAGCGCCCGTGCATGGCATTTTGGTCTGCGCATTGAGCGAGCGATCAGCACGGCGACCGGTTCTTCGCATCAGCTGACGAGTGGCCGGATCGAGTGATCCGTGGTCAGGCCTCGGGCCTGTCGTGAAGCGGGGAGGTGAAACAGGCTTCGAGGCTGGCGTTGCAGCTGCCGCCTCGCTTCAGGCGAAGCGGGAAAGCGTGTGGAGCGGGTGATGGGAATCGAACCCACGTATGCAGCTTGGGAAGCTGCCGTTCTGCCATTGAACTACACCCGCAACGCGCCGGATTGTACGCCGGAACGCAACGCTGCCACAGCGTCCGTCACTTCACTTCGATGGTTGCGCGCATGCCTGCCTCGGCAAGTTTCTTGGTGGATGTCACATCATCGAACCGGCCGGTGCGCACCGGCAGGAACCACCACTCGACGGTATGGCCAGCCGATATTTCGATGCGCCGAACCGGCCCGTAGATCTCCGCCACGACTTTGCCTGCAGCATCCTTTGCCACCACCTTGCGGGTGTAGACCGCATCGGCCAGACCGGGAGAGCCGAAGTAATAGGGCTGCGTGCCGGCGTTCTCCAGGCGCAGGGTGTATAGCTTTCCGGCTTCGAGCGTCAGCAAGTCCGGAGTGAAGCGATGCTGGCCCTCCATCCCGCCGAGTCGGATGGTCACCGTGACCGGCTCCTGTTTGGTCAGATCGGCCGCGGCGGCCGGTAGCGCGGTCATCGTCAGCATGGCGAAAACTGCGCGGGCAAGGGGTCTTGGATGGATCACGGTCATCGTCGCTGCAAACGCGGATGCAATAGGAACATCCCGGATGCCGGCGAGTTCCCGTTCGCCGGTCTGCACAAAGAGCGCCTCATGCCTCGCGCACGAGGCCATGGCCGAACTTGCGTCGCATCTTGTCAGACCTTGCTGGAAGGCCACCACTCGTCTCGAGTGGTACTTTTTGTTTCTGCAGTCTGCCGGCACCGGCGGACGGTTCATGCCATTCCCTGTAGACTTCGTCCGTGACTTTACAGACGTCCTCCATCACCCTCAACGGCGAACCGCGAAGCGTGGCGGCCGGCTCGACCATCGGTGCGCTACTCGAAGCGCTCGACCTCGCCGGCAAGCGTGTGGCCGTCGAGTGCAACGGCAGCATCGTGCCTCGCGCACGGCACGGCGACACGCCGCTTGCCGACGGCGACCGCATCGAAATCGTGGTTGCGGTAGGTGGGGGCTGACACGGATCCGGATCAGATGAGCAGCGATACTTTCAAGCTTGGCAACCGCACTTTCTCTTCGCGTCTGCTGGTCGGCACCGGCAAATACCGCGACTTCGACGAAACGCGCGAAGCGGTTGATGCGTCCGGCGCACAGATCATCACGGTGGCGATCCGCCGCACCAATATAGGGCAGGAGCCGGGGCAACCCAGCCTGCTCGACGTGCTGCCGCCCGACCGTTACACGCTGCTGCCGAACACCGCCGGCTGCTACACCGCGGACGATGCCGTGCGCACGCTGCGTCTGGCGCGCGAACTGCTCGATGGCCACAACCTGGTCAAGCTCGAAGTGCTGGGCGATGCGGACACGCTGTTCCCGGACATGCCGCAGACCCTGATCGCCGCCGAAACGCTGGTGCGCGACGGCTTCGATGTGATGGTTTACTGCTCCGACGACCCGATACAGGCCAAGCGGCTGGAAGAGATCGGTTGCGTGGCGGTGATGCCGCTGGCCAGCCTGATCGGTTCCGGCATGGGCATCCTGAACCCGTGGAACCTGCGCCTGATCATCGACAGCGCACGCGTGCCGGTCATCGTCGATGCGGGTGTGGGCACCGCGTCCGACGCGGCGATCGCGATGGAGCTCGGTTGCGACGGCGTATTGATGAATACCGCCATCGCCAAGGCGCAGAACCCCGTGCTGATGGCCAGTGCAATGAAGAAGGCGGTCGAGGCCGGGCGCGAAGCCTTCCTGGCCGGCCGCATGCCGCGCAAGCTGTACAGCGCTGCGCCCAGTTCGCCGACGTCAGGCCTGATCACGCCGGGCGGCTGAGCCCCGCTTCCTTTCCCTTGTTCAATGGTCCGCGGCGCGGGCCGCGTCTTCGATCCGACCCATGACCGACACCACGGACCCGTCCGACAACGCCGAACACCGGCACATCCGCAGCTATGTGCTGCGGCAGGGCCGCATGTCGCCGGCACAGACGCGCAACATCGAAGAGGGCATGCCGCGCTGGGGCATCCCCTACGCGCCGCAGCAGCTCGATGCCGCGGCCGTGTTCGGCCGTACCGCGCCGGTGGTGCTCGAAATCGGGTTCGGCATGGGTTTCACCACTGCCGAGATCGCGGCGGCGCGGCCCGACACTGACTTCATCGGCATCGAAGTGCACGGCCCCGGTGTCGGCTCGATGTTCAAGCTGATTTCCGAACAGGGCCTGACCAATATGCGGGTGATTCAGCACGATGCGGTGGAAGTGCTGCGCGACATGATTTCCGATGCTTCGCTGGCCGGCGTGCATGTGTACTTCCCCGATCCCTGGCCAAAGAAGCGCCACCTCAAGCGCCGGCTCATCCAGGCGCCGCTGGTCGCACAGCTGGCAGCCAAGCTGGTGCCGGGCGGCTATCTGCATTGCGCCACCGACATCGAGGACTACGGTCAGCAGATGCTCGACGTGCTGAGCGCCGAACCCCTGCTCGAAAACACCGCCGACGGCTTCGCGCCGCGCCCCGACTACCGCCCGCTGACCAAGTTCGAAGCCCGCGGCCTGCGCCTTGGTCATGGCGTGTGGGACGTGATTTTCCGGCGCCGGGCCGCTTGCCCGTCCGGTCTTTCGTAGCAGGCCCTTCCCGCGGTGCGGATGGGCTCCTGCGAAAGCCGATGCGGGTCTTGCGCAGCGTCCCATTGATCGCGAATCGGACGTCGATCGGGCACCTGCGCATGTTTGGCGGACGGGTTCGCGATCAATGGATCGCTCCTACATTCGAGCGTCATTTCACGGGTGTCGCAGGTTCTGCGATGTGTTGGCCTCGTTGATGTTTCTTCGGACGGCGAGCAAGGCTCCGGTTTTGTGGGAGCGATCCATTGATCGCGAACCCGCGCGTCGATCAAGCGCCTTCACCTGTTCAGCGTCCGCATCGCGATCAATGGATCGCTCCTACCTGTCCATCGTCATTCAAGCGGTGTCACGGCGTTCGGCAGTGCGATCTGTCGCGACGCAGGCGCGGCAAAGATGGATGTTTTTGTCAGCGTCAACGGCCAGCCCTGTGGGCGGCGAGCGGTGCCTTGTTTTGCAGAGCGTCCATGGATCTCTCACGGGGGCGCCGCGTTGACCGGGCTGGTCGGCGCAGCCTGGGTGCCGTGATCGGCGATGCCGACTTCCCTCGACGGCCGGCGCCTCAGTCGAGAAAGCGCTGCAGCAGTTCGTTCAGGAAGCGGCGTCCGCGCAGGGTCGGCCTGATCCGGCCCAAATCAAGCTCCAGCAGCCCGTCTTCGCGTGCTTCGAGCAGACGGGGCATCAGCGCATCGAGCGGCAGCGAGGTGTGGCGTTCGAACAGGTCGAGCGCGAAGCCGTCATTCAGACGCGCGGCATTCATCATGAATTCGAACGGCAGTTCGGCTACTCCCACTTCGCGCGATTCCTGCACGAAGCGGCCGCCGGCGGCGGCGTCCAGATAGGCGCCCGGATGCTTGTGCCGCATGTCGCGACGCACCCGGTCGTGAAAGCTGAGCTTGCCGTGCGCGCCGGCGCCGATGCCCAGATAGTCACCGAACTGCCAGTAGTTCAGGTTGTGCAGGCACTGCCGGCCGGGCTGCGCGAAGGCGGAGGTCTCGTAATGCACGAAGCCGGCTTCCGCAAGGCGCGCCTCGATCTCCTCCTGCATGTCGGCCGAGGCGTCGTCGTCCGGCAGTTGCGGCGGGTGCGCGGCGAACGGCGTATTGGGTTCGAGCGTCAGGTGGTAGCACGACAGGTGGCTGACGCCCGTGCCCAGCGCCGTGCTCACGTCCTGCATCGCTTCGTCCATCGTCTGCTGCGGCAGGGCATACATCAGATCGATGTTCACCCGTTCGAAGGTGCGCTGCGCCAGCTCGATCGCTCGCCGTGCCTCGTGCGCGTCGTGGATGCGGCCGAGCGCTGCGAG
Source organism: Methyloversatilis sp. (assembly GCA_017984755.1). Classification (GTDB taxonomy): domain Bacteria; phylum Pseudomonadota; class Gammaproteobacteria; order Burkholderiales; family Rhodocyclaceae; genus Methyloversatilis. The sequence goes on along the minus strand of JAGNYW010000009.1, from coordinate 87,970 downwards.
GTGGCGGTCGTCGAAGCTCTGCACGCCGATCGACAGGCGGTTAACGCCGGCATCGCGAAACCCGGTGAAGCGATCCGCCTCGACCGTGCCGGGGTTCGCCTCGAGCGTGATTTCGGCGCCCGGTGTCAGTTGCACGCGGGCGCGCACCGCAGTCAGCAGGCGATCGAGCGCAGCGGGTGTCATCAGGCTGGGCGTGCCGCCGCCGAGGAAGATGCTGTGGATGCGCCGGCCCCAGATGTCGGGCAGCGAATGCTCGAGATCGGCGATCAGCGCATCGATGTAGGCCGCTTCCGGAATGCCGTCGCGCACCGCGTGCGAGTTGAAGTCGCAGTAGGGGCATTTGCGCACGCACCACGGAAAGTGGATGTAGAGCGACAGCGGCGGCGGTGTGGTGAATTGCAGCGGATGCGCATCGCCGCCCGGCGCCGGCACCGACCGGGCCGGCACCAGCGGAATGACCCGGCTCATCCGGTGAGCAGCCCCTGAAGCCCCTGCAGGCGCGACAGCAGGTGGCGCATGGCCGACGCCCGGTGCGACAGGGTGTTCTTGAGTTCGGCGTCGAGTTCGGCTGCCGTCTGTTCCAGCGACGGCACGAAGAAATGCGGGTCGTAGCCGAAACCGCCGGTGCCGCGAGCCTCTTCGATGATTTCGCCGTGCCATTCGCCGTCGGCGATGATGGGCTGCGGGTCGTCGGCCGAGCGCACCAGCACGATGACGCAGTAGAAATGTGCGCTGCGATCGCCGGCGCCGTGCAGATCGGCGATCAGTTTCGCGTTGTTGGCGATGTCCGACTTCGGCTCGCCGGCGTAGCGCGCCGACAGCACGCCCGGGCGCCCGCCGAGCGCCGGTACGCACAGCCCGGAGTCGTCGGCCAGTGCCGGCAGTCCGGTTTCGCGTGCCGCATGCCGCGCCTTGGCCAGCGCGTTCTCGACGAAGGTCACATGCGGTTCTTCCGCTTCAGCGACGCCCAGCGCCGTCTGCGTCACGACGTCGATGCCGAATGGCGCCAGCATGGCCGACAGTTCGCGCAGCTTGCCCGCGTTGCTGCTGGCCAGGACCAGGCGTTCGATCTTCATGGCAGTCCGAGCGCCTCGCGCTGTGCGGCGATCAGGCCGTCGATACCGGTCTGTGCCAGATCCATCAGCGCGCCCAGTTCGCTCCGCGAAAACGGCGTGCCTTCCGCGGTGCCCTGTATTTCGCACAGGCCGCCGCCGGCGGTCATCACGACGTTCATGTCGGTGTCGCAGGCCGAATCCTCCGGATAGTCGAGATCGAGCACCGGCACGCCTTCGAAGATGCCGACCGATACCGCAGCCACCAGTTCGCGCAGCGGGTTGCGCGCGATCAGACCCTTTGCGACCAGTCCGTTCAGTGCATCGTGCAGCGCGACGCAGGCGCCGGTGATCGATGCGCAGCGAGTGCCGCCATCGGCCTGCAGCACATCGCAGTCGAGTGTGATCTGGCGTTCGCCGAGCGCAGTCAGGTCGGTGACCGAGCGCAGGCTGCGTCCGATCAGGCGCTGGATCTCCTGCGTGCGGCCGCTCTGCTTGCCCTTGGCCGCCTCGCGCGCGCTCCGCGTGTGAGTCGAGCGCGGCAGCATGCCGTATTCGGCGGTCACCCAGCCCTGGCCCTTGCCGCGCAGGAAGGGCGGCAGGCTTTCTTCGACGCTGGCGGTGCACAGCACGCGCGTATCACCGACTTCGATCAGCACCGAACCTTCGGCGTGGTGCGTGAAATTCCGGGTGACGCGCAGCGCACGTGCCTGGTCGGGCCGGCGGCCACTGGGTCGGATCACTTGTCGGGGTCCTTTGAATACTTGTTGATGGCGGAATTGATTTCGGAAATGGCCGCTTCGATCGCCGACTCGTCCCAGTCGTCGCGCACCGGCGTGCGCTCGCCGAATCCTTCGAGTACGGTCGTGTGGCGGTCGAGCGGAAGCGTCTTGGTGGTGACCGAGCCGCGCGGTTCTTCCGCGTAGCTGTCGTGCCAGTTCAGCGCGACCATGGTCAGGTTGTCGCAGGTTTCACCGCCGGCGGCCTCGGCCTGATCCATCACGCGCGGTACTGCCTGCATCACATTGGTGTCGTCGAACAGCCGCAGCAGTTGATCGTTGCCGAGCGGGCCCCACACGCCGTCGCTGCAGAGAAAGACCGTGTCGCCGGCCAGCAGCGGCGTCTTGCGCGAGTATTCGATCTGCGGCGCGATCGGACCGCCCAGGCAGCTGTAGATGCGGTTGCGGTGCGGGTGCGTCATTGCGCCGTCCTCGTCCAGCAGGCCGCGATCGATCATGCGCTGCACGCGCGAGTGGTCGCGTGTCTGCGTCATCACATGACCGGCGCGCAGCACGTAAAGACGCGAATCGCCGGCGTGCGCCCAGTAGGCGACCGAATCCTGGATCACGCACGCGACGCAGGTGGTGCGCGGTCCGTCCTCGATGTCGCGTTCGTCCGCGTAATCGAGTATCGCGCAGTGCGCGTTCGTCAGGCCGCGCGACAGGAAAAGGAACGGGTCCGCCAGGCGTGGCTTCGCTTCGCGCTGGAAGGCCTCGACCATGTATTGCACGGCGATCTGCGCCGCCACCTCGCCCTGCAGGTGTCCGCCCATGCCGTCGGCGATCACCATGAGCAGTGCATCGCGGGAATATGAGTAGGCCATGCGGTCCTGGTTGGACTTGCGGCGGCCGACGCGGCTTTCCTGAAAGATCGTGAACCTCATTTACCCACCAGTGAGCTCAGGCGGGCACGCATGCGGTCCAGCCAGTTGATTTCCGTGTCTTCGCTTGCTGCCGGCGCGTCAGCCTCGCCGCGGTCCCAGGTGGCCAGTGCCTTCTGCAGCGCAAATACGCTCTGCGGGCGCTTCAGGTGATTGAGATCCATGCACCAGTCGATGGTGTTAAGCAGTTGCGGCGAGTACTGCCCGATCCAGCGTTCGGAGGCAAGAATCACTTTGTCGTTCTCGAGCCGTTGATCGGCTGCCTGCGGCGGGCCGCCCGACAGGCAGGCGTACATGCTGGCGCCCACGCTGTAGATGTCGCTCCAGGGTCCCAGCAGATCGCGGTTGCGGTAGTGCTCGGGTGCGGCAAAACCGGGCGTGTACATCGGTTTGAGCATAGGCGTGTCGGCCATCAGCGTGGTACGGGCCGCGCCGAAGTCGAGCAGCACCGGCGAGCCGTTGTTGCGCAGGTAGATGTTCGACGGCTTCAGATCGAGGTGCAGCAGCTTGTGTGCATGCACTTCGCGCAGACCGTTGAGCAAGCGCGTGAACACGTAGCGGATGAAACTTTCGCGTATCTCGCCGCGCCGCCGTGTGATGTACTCCTGCAGCGTACGGCCACGCTCGTAGCGCATCACCATGTAAACAGTTTCGTTGGCGCGGAAGAAGTTGAGCACGCGCACGACGTTCGGATGATTAAGGCCGGCCAGCGCACGACCTTCCTCGAAAAAGCACTTCATGCCGTAGCGGAACGCGGGCAGGAATTCGTCCGGAATATTGGGCGTGATCTGTCCCTCGTCGCGCAACGCCAGCGTATTCGGGAGATATTCCTTAATTGCGACCGGTGTCCCCTCGCGGTCATGCGCCAGATAGACGATCGAAAACCCACCCAGACTGAGTTGGCTCTGGATGCGGTACTGATCGAGTTCAAAGCCCGGCGGCAGGGCGCAATTGACTTGTGGGGGCATTCTGCAGGCCGCTATGATCCTGGTTTTGGCGCGATTCTGGGCGTTTGGCAACAGGCTGTAAAGCTGCCCGACAGTGGCGCAGGCATGCGCTTGCGACCCGAATCATGCCTGACAACCCGACAAGGAATAGATCGCGTGGGAAGCATACACAGCATGACCGGTTTTGCGACAGCTGCAGTGGCTGTCGGCCAGAGCACGCTGAATCTTGAGCTGCGGACGGTTAATTCTCGTTTCCTCGACCTGCATTTCCGGCTGCCCGACGAGTTGCGCGTCGTCGAGCCGCTGCTGCGCGAGCACATCACCGGCGCCCTGTCGCGCGGCAAGGTCGATTGCCGCGCCGGTCTGCAGGCCGGCGGCGAATGCGCACGCGACCTCGCACTCAGCCCGGCCCTGCTGGCCCAGCTCGTGTCGCTCGACAGGTCGGTGCGCACCGCGCTGCCGCAGGCGCAGGCGCTGTCGGTGGCCGAAGTGCTGCGCTGGCCCGGCATGCTGGGCGATGACGTGCTGCCCGCGGAAGCGTTGTCCGAAGCGGCTGCACGCGCAGTGCGGCAAGCGCTTGGCGACCTCACCGCATCGCGTCAGCGCGAAGGCGTGCGCCTCGCGGCGATGCTGATGGAGCGCGTCACGCGCATGCGCGAACTGGTCGTTCAGGTGACGCCACGTGTGCCCGAGGTGGTGCAGGAATATCAGGCCCGGCTCACGCAACGCCTGCAGGACGCCATCGGCAGCGCCGACGACGAACGCATCCGCACCGAAGTCGCGCTGTTCGCCGTGCGCATCGATGTCGCCGAAGAACTGAACCGCCTCGGCGCGCATCTGGAAGAGGTGGAACGCATTCTCGCGAAGGGCGGCGCCGCCGGCAAGCGGCTCGATTTCCTGATGCAGGAGCTGAACCGCGAAGCCAACACGCTGGCCTCCAAGTCGGTCGCGCAGGACGTCGGCAACGTCGCGATGGAACTCAAGCTGCTGATCGAACAGATGCGCGAGCAGGTCCAGAACATCGAGTGACCGCGTACGGCACGGCCAACGACGCCGGAATGGTTACTACAGTAGTTCGGCGGTGTGGCGCGCGATCATCCACTCTTCGTTGGTCGGTATGACGCACACGGCCACGCGACTCGCGGGCGAGCTTATGCGCGTCGCGCAGGCTGCGTTGGCGGGAGCGTCGAAAGTCAGGCCGGTCCAGGCAAGCGGCCGGCAGATCCTTTCGCGCACGGCCGCCGCGTGCTCGCCAATGCCGCCGGTGAATACCAGGGCGTCGATGCCTTCGATCGCGCCGGCCAGCGAGCCGATTTCCCGCACCGCCCGATAGCAGAACAGGTCGACCGCCTGCGCCGCTTCCGCGGTATCCGATTCGAGCAGCGTGCGCATGTCCGAAGACAGGCCGGAGACGCCCAGCAGGCCGGATTCGCTGTACAGCAGGCGGGTCAGGGCTTGCGCGTCCATGCCGTGGTGTTCCATCAGGTAGAGCAGCACGCCGGGGTCGAGGCTGCCGGTGCGGGTGCCCATCATCAGTCCGTCAACCGCCGTGAAGCCCATGCTCGTTGCCTGGCTCCTGCGCGCGACCATGCCGCACATCGACGCACCGTTTCCGAGGTGCGCGACGATTACCCGGCCGTCGGCCTGCGCGGCTGGCAGATGCTGCGGTAGCACGTCGGCGATGAATTCATACGACAGGCCGTGGAAACCGTAGCGCAGCACGCCCTCGGCGGTGATCCGGCGCGGCAGCGCGAACATCTGCGCGATGTCGGGCTGCGTGCGGTGGAAGGCCGTGTCGAAGCAGGCCACCTGCGGCACGCCGGGCAGCGCGCCGGCCATCGCATCGATGCCGGCAAGATTGTGCGGCTGATGCAGCGGCGCCAGCGGAACGAAGCCGCGCAGCGTGGCGATCACCTGCGGATCGAGCAGGGTCGGTGCCGAGAAACGCTGCCCGCCGTGTACGACGCGGTGACCGACCGCGGTGACGCGCCAGCCGGCCTCGTGTTCGCGAAGCCAGCGCACCAGAAAGCGCAGCACCTCGCCGTATTGCGATTCGGCGGGCCCTTCGAACGGCAGTTCGATGCCGTCCATGCGCTCGCCCGTCGCGTCCTCCGCGGTCAGTCGCGCTTGCCGACCGGCGGCGCCGATGCCGTCGATGCGGCCGACGATTCGGGCTTGCTGCGGCACGTCGCGGCGGTTCGAAGGCAGCGCGAACAGCGCGAACTTGATCGAGCTGGAGCCGGCGTTGAGCGTGAGCACCGCATCATCGTTCATGCAGCGCCCCTCGCTACCGCGTTGCGCCGCGCGTGCGCCATGACGACGGCAATGGCGGTCGAGGCGGTGCGGGTTTCGGCAGAATCGGCTCGGCTGGTCAGTACGAAGGGCACGCGGGCGCCCAGCACGATGCCGGCGGAGAGCGCCTCGGCAAGGTACTCCAGCTGTTTCGCGAGCATGTTGCCCGACTCGATATCGGGTACCAGCAGGATGTCGGCCTGCCCCGCGACCACCGACCGGATGCCCTTGGTGCTTGCCGCCGCCAGCGAGATCGCGTTGTCGAAGGCAAGCGGGCCATCGAGCAGTCCGCCCGTGATCTGACCGCGATCCGCCATCTTGCACAGCGCCGCAGCGTCGACGGTCGACGGCATGGCCGGGTTGACCGTTTCCACCGCGGCCAGCAGGGCGACCCGGGGCTCCGCAATGTGCAGCATGTGCGCGAGGTCGATCGCGTTCTGAACGATGTCGGCCTTTTCCAGCAGCGTCGGCGCCACATTGATTGCGGCGTCGGTGATCATCATCAGACGCGGATAGGTCGGCACATCCATCACGAAGACATGGCTCATGCGGCGCGCCGTCCGCAGGCCGGTGTCCTTGCGGATCACTTCGCCGACCAGTTCATCGGTGTGCAGGCTGCCCTTCATCAGGGCTTCGCACTCGCCGGTCCGGCACAGCGCCACCGCGATCTCGGCAGAGGCGTGGCTGTGCGCGGTATCGACGATCCGGCTGTCGCCGATGTCCATGCCGAACTCCTCGGCAATCCGGCGGATCTTTGCCTCGGGGCCGACCAGTGTCGGTACGATCAGGCCACGGTCACGGGCGAGCAGGGCGCCGCGCAGCGACTCCCCGTCGCAGGGATGGGCCACCGCCATCGAGATGGCCGTCAGGCCGTGGGTGATCTGCATCAGGCGTTCGAAGCGCGTCTTCCTCGTGTCGGACAGCCTGAATTCCGGCAGTTCGGTCTTGGTGAGCCTGATCTTTTCGCTCGGCGCCAGCACCTCGGCCGTGCCGTGAATCACCTTTTCGCCGTTCTGATTGACGCAGACGCAGTCGAGGATCATGTGCTTGTTGTGATCGAACTTGCGATCGCAGCGCACCGTCACGGTCAGGGAGTCGCCCACCCGCACCGGGCGGCTGAAGTGCAGCGTCTGGTCGACGTAGATCGTGCCCGGACCCGGAAACTGGGTGCCCAGCAGGGTGGAGATCAGGGCGCCGCCCCACATGCCGTGGGCGATGACTTCGGTGAAGACCGATGAACGGGCGTACTCCGGATCGACGTGTGCCGGATTGATGTCGCCGGACATGATGGCGAACATGTGGATGTCTTCGTTGCGCAGCGTGCGCAGCAGTGTGGCGGTGTCGCCCACCTCGATTTCGTCGAAGGTGCGGTTCTCGATCCAGAGCGATTCGGGGTCGGTGAAGTGGTGCATGAAATCTCCGCTGTCGATGTCTGTCGGTGCTGCAGGGGGGCAGGTGAGGGGGCATGTGCGGCGCGCCTGCTGAATCGGGAAGGCTCGGGCCACCTACGCCATGATGTTGTGACCGCCGTCGACGTAGAAGGTCGAGCCGGTCAGGCGGCGGGCGTAGTCGGTGGCCAGATAGGTCATGGCGACGCCCACATCATCGATGTCGACGAGCTCGCCGATCGGCGACTTCTGCACCGCTTCGTACAGCAGTTCGTCGAATTCCTTGAGCCCGGACGCCGCCCGGGTGCGCAGCGGACCCGGCGAGATGGCATGCACACGGATGCCCTTCGGCCCGAGCTCGAAAGCCAGGTAGCGTACAGCCGCCTCGAGCGCCGCCTTGCAGGGCCCCATCACGTTGTAGTTGGGCACCACCTTGCCGGCACCCATGTAGCTCATCGCGAACAGCGACCCGCCGTTCGTCATCAGCGGCACCGCCATGCGCGCCATGCGGATGAAGGAGTGACACGACACGTCCATGGCCTTCGCGAATCCGTCCGCCGGGCAATCGAGCAGACCGCCCGCCAGCGCCTCCCTCGGCGCAAAGGCGATCGAGTGCAGCGCAATGTCCAGGCGATGCCAGGTGCTGTGTATCGCGGCAAACACGTCTTCCATCTGACCCGCCACCGACACGTCGAGCGGCAGCAGCAGCTCGGCGCCGAGCTCCCGTGCCAGCGGTTCGACGAAGGGCCTCGCCTTGTCGTTGAGATAGGTGATCGCCAGCTCCGCCCCGGCCGCGTGCAGCGCGCGCGCGCAGCCCCAGGCGATCGAGTGCTCGTTGGCGATGCCGATGATCAGCGCGCGCTTGCCGCTGAGAACGCCCTTGTTGCCGTTAGTCATATCCAGTCCTCGATACGTGATGAGAATTCCGTGTCGGACATTGGGGCACCTTCAACCCGAACGGCCCGATTTCTCGGCCGATACTGGCACAGCCATCTTGCGCGCTGATGGCAGCGGAGCGATGAATTGCCGAATCTTCAGGATCGTCCGCTGCTGATCCTGCGTCAGCCTCGCGGCCCGGACAGGGCGTGGGTGGTCAGTCGCGGGTATGGACGAAGAAGCGTGCCGTTGAGTCGATGCGGCGCCGGATAGTTATCGGTTTTTGTCGGGACGTTCAGCAGGAACCGATGAGCCCGGAGTTTTTCCGCTCGATCCGTCACCATCGAAGGACTGATTGACGCCACGCCACGCCACGCCGCAGCAGCGCGTGCGCCGTCCGGTCGCAAGTAGAATCTTCATCATTCCGTTCGTGCCGCCGGCTTCGTCAGCGGAAGCCCGTACCGTCGCAACGATTTCAACCACACCGACCAAGACTGCAATCATGGCAACACGCGGCCTGCTTTTCATCGTCAGTGCCCCTTCGGGGGCTGGCAAAACCACGCTCGTACGGGGGCTGCTCGAACGCGATCCGGAAATCGGATTGTCGATTTCCCACACCACCCGTGCGCCGCGACCCGGCGAGGTCGATGGCGTGGCCTACCATTTCATCGGCACGGCGCAGTTCGAGGCCATGCGCGACGCGGGTGACTTTCTCGAGTGGGCGCATGTTCACGGCAATTTCTACGGTACCTCGCGCCGCTGGCTCGAAGCCCGGCTGAATGCCGGCCATGACGTGCTGCTGGAAATCGACTGGCAGGGCGCGCAGCAGGTGCGAAAGATCTTCGCCGACGCGGTGGGCATCTTCATCCTGCCGCCGTCGCTCGAAGCGCTGGCGATGCGCCTTTCCGGGCGTGGTCAGGATGCCGCTGACGTCATCGAGCGGCGGCTGGCGGCGGCGCGCGACGAGATACGTCATCTTCACGAATTCGATTTCGTTATAATCAATGACATACTGAATCAAGCACTGGATGAACTGATCATCGTTACGCGCGCTGCGCGCCTGCTTTGTTCCAGCCAGAAAGTGCGGCACCCCGAAACATTCAAATCCCTAGGTATCGACTGACATGGCACGAATCACCGTTGAAGATTGTCTCAAGCGCATCCCCAATCGCTTCCAGCTCACGCTGGCTGCGACTTTCCGCGCTCGCCAGCTCGCCGCGGGAAGCACGCCGCAGGTCGAAGCCGAGAACGACAAGCCGACCGTCGTGGCCCTTCGCGAAATCGCCTGCGGCAAGGTCGGTGTCGAAATCCTGAATCGCGGCCAGGTCTGATGCGACCTGGAGCCTCGCGCTGAACTGAACGATGCGACCGGTGGACGACGTACTCATGCCTGCCCCGGTCCCTCAACTGACGCCTGCCCTGCCTCTTGTCAGCCTCGGTGTCGCTGACAACGATCCCCGTGCGAACGCCGCGCCCTGTTTTCCGGAAGGCAACATCGATCGCCTGATCGCCAGCGTCGCTGCCTATCTTCGGGAAGAAGACGTGCAGCGAGTTCGGGATGCGTACGAGCTGTCGGCGAGCGCGCATGCGGGGCAGTTCCGTGCGAGCGGCGAGCCCTATGTGTCGCACCCGGTGGCGGTTGCCGAAATCCTGGCCGGGTGGCAGCTGGACAGTCAGGCGCTGTGTGCGGCACTGCTGCACGACGTGATGGAAGACACGGAAATCTCCAAGGCGGAGATTGCCGAACGCTTCGGCAAGGTGGTCGCCGAACTGGTGGATGGCGTGTCCAAGCTCGACAAGATCGAGTTCCAGTCAAAGGAAGATGCGCAGGCCGAAAACTTCCGCAAGATGCTGATGGCGATGGCGCGCGACGTGCGCGTGATCCTGGTCAAGCTCGCGGACCGCACGCACAACATGCGTACGCTGGGTTGCGTCCGCCAGGACAAGCAGCGGCGCATCGCCCGTGAAACGCTGGAGATTCACGCGCCCATTGCCAATCGGCTGGGTCTGCATGCGGTGTACCGCGAGTTGCAGGATCTGGCCTTCCAGGCCATGTATCCGTTGCGCTACCGGGTGCTCGAGCGCGCGATGAAGGCGGCACGCGGCAACCGCCGCGAAGTGGTCGGCAAGATCACCGAAGCCATCCGCACGCGGCTACCGGAGCGGGGTCTCGACGCGGATGTGTTCGGACGCGAAAAGAGTCTGTATTCGATCTTCCGCAAGATGCGCGACAAGCATCTGACGTTTTCGCAGGTGCTCGACATCTACGGTTTCCGCGTCGTGGTGAAGGACGTGGCGGCCTGTTATCTGGCGCTGGGAGCGCTGCATGCGCTCTACAAGCCGGTGCCCGGCAAGTTCAAGGATTACATCGCGATTCCGAAGGCCAACGGCTATCAGTCTCTGCACACGACGCTGATCGGGCCGTTCGGTACGCCGGTCGAAGTGCAGATACGCACTGCCGAGATGCAGCAGATCGCACAGACCGGCGTGGCATCGCACTGGCTCTACAAGGACAGCGAACAGTCGCTCGATGACCTGCAGGCCAACACGCATCGCTGGCTGCAGTCGCTGCTTGAATTGCAGAGTTCCGCCCCGGACTCTGCCGAGTTCCTCGAACATGTGAAGATCGATCTGTTTCCGGGCGAGGTTTACGTGTTCACGCCCAAGGGCAAGATCATGTCGCTGCCGCGCGGCGCCACGGCGGTCGACTTTGCCTATGCAGTGCATACCGATGTCGGCCACTGCTGCGTTGCGTGCCGGATCAACCATGAACTGATGCCGCTGCGCAGCGAACTGAACAGCGGTGACCAGGTGGACATCATCACCGCGACGCATCCCAACCCGAATCCGGCCTGGCTCGGGTATGTGAAGACCGGCAAGGCGCGCGCCCAGATACGGCATTTCCTGAAGAACATGCAGGTCGAGGAATCTGCACAACTGGGTGAGCGGTTGCTGACGCAGGCGCTGCGCCAGTTCGGCGTCACGGCGGACGAGATCGGCGAGGCGTCGTGGACCCAGTGGCTGGAAAGTGCCGATCTCCGCAGTCGCAAGGAAGCGCTGGCCGATGTGGGGCAGGGCAAGGTTTCGGCGACCTTCGTGGCGCGCAGCCTGCTCAAGCTGCAGACCGAGCAGGAATCTGCAGGCAGCATCGAGACGCCGGAGGGCGCGTTGCTGATCCGCGGGTCGGAGGGCATGGCGGTGCAGATTGCTCGCTGCTGCCAGCCGATACCGGGCGACCCGATCGTGGGGCACATGCGCAAGGGCTCCGGCCTGATGATCCATGCGCACGACTGCCCGACGCTGCGCCGCAACCGCAAAGACGGCGACCAGTGGATGGATGTCGAGTGGGAGCGCGATACCAGCCGCGTGTTCGAGGTAGGCATCCGTGTGGTGTCGGTGAATCGCCCGGGCGTGCTGGCGAAGGTTGCCTTCGAAATCGCCGAATGCGGCGCCAACATCCAGGATGTGGGCATGGAAGAGGATGGCAGCCTCTATACGCAGATACATTTCACGCTGCAGGTGACCGATCGCCTGCATCTGGCGCGCATCATGAAGGGCTTGCGTCGCGTGCCCGAAGTGGTGCGCATCAACCGCCTGCGCGCGGCCGACAAGGCCGAAGAGGCGCGCGGCAAGACACATTGAATTTCAAGGACGGAGTCTGAAGTGGCTGATTACGAATCGGATCACACGCGTTTCATGCGTGAATACCTGGAAAAACATCCGGAGCAGGTTGACGAGCAACGCCGCGGCCGTGCGCTGTGGTGGGACAAACCGCAGGATCTGGAGAGCCAGCGTCGTTTCGATGCTGCGCGCGTACCGCAGAAGTCGTATCCGTATCAGGCCGACCTCACGTCGACAGATTCGCACTGAGGCGCTGGACGCTTGCGCGGGAGGTGCAGCGAGGCATGAGCCTGTTCGAACAGCCGCTTGCCATCGTCGATCTGGAGACAACCGGCGGCGACCCGCGGGTTGATCGAGTCACCGAAATCGGTGTCGTGCTGATCGATGGGGTGATCCGGCGCGAGTGGTCGAGTCTGGTCAATCCGGAAGTATCGATTCCGGCGAACATCCAGCGTTTCATCGGCATCACCGATGCAATGGTGGCTGACGCGCCGCACTTTGCCGAGCTTGCCGGCGAACTGGCGGTACTGCTGCAGGGCAGGCTGTTCATCGCCCACAACGCACGCTTCGATCATGGCTTCCTGCGCAACGAATTTGCGCGCCTGGGGATGAGCTTTTCGCCGCAGGTAATGTGTTCGGTCAAGCTGTCGCGTGCGCTGTATCCTGGTTTCCCCCGGCACGGACTCGACGCGCTGATGGAGCGCTTCGGCCTCGGCTGTGATGCGCGGCATCGTGCATTGGGTGACGCGCGCGTGGTGCGCGATTTCCTCGATGTCGTGGCGCGCGACTTCGATCCGCTGCGCATCGAGCAGGCCATGCAGAAGGCGGGCCGCACCAGTGCTGCCCCACCCGGCATGATGCCGGGCGCCCTGGACGATATTCCCGATGCACCCGGTGTGTACATGTTTTACGGCGATCCGCCGCCCGCGACGGACCTCGTGCCCGCCGGGTCCGGGCTGCCGCTGTATGTCGGCAAGAGCCGCAATCTGCGCGCGCGTGTGCTGTCTCATTTCGCCGGCGCACCCAAGGGTGGGCAGGCGGCACGAATGCTGCGCGACACCAAACGCGTCGACTGGGTGGAAACCGCCGGTGAACTGGGCGCATTGCTGCTCGAAGCGAAACTGCTGAAGCAGCTGCAGCCGGTGTACAACAAGCCGTCGCGCGCGGCAGGTCCGGCGGTGGCGCTGGCTCTGCGGGGTGGGCCCGGGAATGAGGTGGCCGCAGGCGAGTTGGCGCTGAGCATCGTCGAAATCGACCGCGTGCTGCCACGCGTGCTCAACGGGCTGTATGGCCCCTTCCGTTCGCGACGCGAATGTCTGGTCGCCCTGCGTGAAATGGCCGTTGCATGGCAGCTGTGCCCTAAACGCATCGGTGTGCAGGGATTCGAACGGCGAACGGCAGCCTGCTGCAACTTGCAGCTCAAGCGCTGCCGCGGCGTGTGCTGCGGCCGGGAGGACCCGCGGCAGCACGATCTGCGCCTGCTGAGCGCCCTCGACAGCCTGCGCATGCCCGACTGGCCGTGGCCGGACGCCGTGTCGGTGAATGAACGCCGTCCGGGCGCCAGCAAGGGCGAACGTCACTGGCTGGCGCACTGGTGCCATCTGGGCAGCGAACCGGAGCAGGAAGCGGTCGGCACTGCAAGTCAGGCTGATGCACGCTTCGACTACGATCATTACCGCATCCTGCGCCGTCACCTTGACGACCTGCCCCCCGAAGCCGTCACTCCTGTCCGGCGTGTGGGGTCCGGCGCAAGCGAGTGATGAACAAAGCGGCCTTGCGGCCGCCTGCGGGACGGCAGGGAAAGTTGGCGGATCAGGCTTCCGGGTCGTACATGCAATGCTTGATCTTGTGACGGTTGGCGATGAGCTCATCCATCGTGGGCTGGCCGGTCATTGCCCGGCGTATGGCCAGCTTCATCGCTTCGTAGTTGGTGCGGTACAGGTCCTTCATGTCGAGGTTCGGGTCCTTGACTGCGTTCGGATCCAGCCACACCAGATCGATGATGACCAGCTCATCGACCAGTTCCTTCGGGATGACGCCCTCCGACACGGAATCGACGACGGCATCCGCCGTGGCCGACTGCACCACGCCGCCCAGCAGTTCGACCGTGCGGGAATTCTTGATCGTCACTTTGGGTACCATCATGGTGGCCGGCTTGGCCATCTGGTTGCAGTCGCGCACCGCCAGCATGCGGGTGTGACCGGCCGTCTGACCCATCATCTGCGCGAAAGCCTGGCCGACCGGGCCGTCGATCGAGCCGATGACGATCTCCGGCATCGCGTCGGTGAACTGGCCTTCCCTGGCGAACACGGTGGCTTCGCCGATCTTCATCACGATACGCTGGGACATTGCTTTTCCTTTTCCTGCGGTTGAAATCCGGGGGTATTCATTCCCCGCGCATGCGTGATCGAAGGCGGTCGATCTCGCGGCGCTGGGTTTTGGTCGGCCGGCCGTGCAGGCTCTGCGACGGCTCCGGCTGGATGCGGCGCAGCTCCCGCGCGGCTTCGCGGGCTGCAATGCTTTCCGGGGTTTCTTCGTAAAGCGTGCGCGCGTCTTCGGCAGGACCGCGGCGACCGGACAGCGCACGCACGATGACGGTGTAAAGGACTTCACCAGTCTGGATGTCGAGCCGGTCGCCCACGCGCACCTCGCGCGACGGTTTGGCGCGTGCCTCGTTGAGCTGGATGCGCCCGGCGTCGATGGCGTCGGATGCGAGCGTGCGCGTCTTGTAGAAGCGGGCCGCCCACAGCCACTTGTCGAGGCGCAGTCGTTCGCGGGCGTCGTCTTCGGGGCGGCTCATCGCATCACGGCAGCAGGCGTTCGCCGGCGTAAAGGTCCTCGACCCGCTCGCGTTCGCGGATCAAGTGGCACGCCGCACCATCGACCATCACTTCGGCTGCGCGCGGGCGGGTGTTGTAATTGGAGCTCATGGTCATGCCGTAGGCGCCTGCCGAAAAAATGGCGACCAGATCCGACTCCTCGATCGCCAGATCCCGCGCCCGTCCGAGGAAGTCGCCGCTTTCGCACACCGGACCGACGACGTCGTAGCGCTCGACTCTGCCGCGCGGCTTCACCTCGGCGATGCGGTGCCAGGCGTCATACAGTGCCGGACGCGCGAGATCGTTCATCGCAGCGTCGATGATCGCGAAGTTGCGGTCTTCGCCGCGCTTGAGGTACTCGACTCTCGACAGCAGCACACCGGCGTTGCCGACCAGCGAGCGGCCGGGTTCGAGCAGCAGTCGTTCCTTTCGTCCGGTCAGTACTTCGAGCAGCGGTGCGAGGTAGTGCTGCGTGCTCGGCACGTCTTCGTCGTCATAGCGGATGCCCAGACCACCGCCGAGATCGAGGTGACGCAGTTCGATGCCGTCACGATTCAGTGCTTCGGCCAGCGCGACCACCTTGGCGGCCGCCTCCGCCACTGGCGCCGGGTCGAGCAGCTGCGAACCGATGTGGCAGGCGATGCCGCGGATTTCCAGTTGCGGCAGTTCTGCGGCGGTACGATAAAGCGCGTGCGCGCCAGTGATCGGCACACCGAACTTGTTGCACTTCAGTCCGGTGGAAATGTAGGGGTGCGTCTTCGGATCGACATCCGGATTGACCCGCAGCGCGATCGGCGCGCGCTTGCCCAGGCTGCCGGCGACTTCGGCCAGGCGGTAGAGCTCGGCCTCTGACTCGACGTTGAAGCAGTAGATGCCCTGCGTCAGCGCGGCGCGCATTTCGTCGCGCGTCTTGCCGACGCCGGAGAACACGACTTTCCCCGGGTCGCCGCCGGCCGCGAGCACGCGCGACAGCTCGCCGCCCGACACGATGTCGAAGCCGGTGCCCAGGCGCGCAAACACGTTCATGATGGCCAGATTCGAATTCGACTTGACCGCATAACAGAGCATCGAATCGCGTCCGGCCAGCGCAGCCGTGTAACCGGCATGAGCCGATACGAGTGCCGCGCGCGAGTAGACGAAGGTCGGCGTACCGTACTCCGCGGCGACGCTCTCCAGCGGCACGTCCTCGGCAAACAGGGCGCCAGCGCGGATTTCGAAGTGCTTCATTGCGCTTTCACCTTGTTATCATCCGGTTGAACCGCGGCGGGTGCTTTGCTCGCCGGCGGCCTGGCGGCATCTTTCGGCGGCAGGGTGAGCGGGCCCTTGGTGCCGCAACCGGCGAGGATCAGTGTCAAGGCGACGATGCGCGCGAGCGGGCTGGAAAACATGTCTGGTGGCCGGAATATGAACGAGAGTGAATTTAACAAATTGGCCGATGCAACGCTGGCTGCAATTGAACAGGCCATCGAACGCAGCGGTGCCGATATCGATTTCGAACTTCAGGCTGGTGGCGTGCTTGAACTGGAATTCGACAACGGCTCGAAGATGGTGATCAATCGCCATGGTGTGGCTCAGGAAATCTGGGTCGCAGCGCGCTCCGGCGGTTTTCATTTTCGTGCCGACAACGGTCGCTGGGTCGGCACTCGCAATGGTGCGGAACTGATGCAGACACTGGAAACCCTCCTCAGCCAGCAAGCTGGCGAGCCGATTTCCCTGACGGGCTGACCATGCTCTCTGCCGGCAGGCTGGCAGCGCCGGGTACGATGTGACCGGAGGGTGAGGGTGCCGCAGGTGTTGCGGGTGCCGGTGAAGGACGCGGGATCGCCGGTTCGGGCACGATTTCGCCCTCGGAGGCGGGACCTTCCGGCTCGGGGGGAATCGATTCCGGCGACGGGGGCAGTTGTTCCTCGTACATCAGGTCGGTGCGCGGGTTGCCTTGTAAATCCGCTCCCGCACTGATGCTGATCAGTCCGTCCGGCAGTGGCAGCCGCTGTTCCACGACGCGGCTCAGTGCGTGACGCATGTAGTCCACCCACATCGGCAGCGCAGCCGATCCGCCTGTTTCCCCCTTGCCGAGCGTGCGCGGCGTGTCGAAACCTATCCACGCAACGGCCACATGCGATGGCTGATAGCCGCAGAACCAGGCGTCCAGATAATCGTTGGTGGTGCCTGTCTTGCCGGCAAGATCGCTGCGCTTGAGCGTCAGCGCGCGCGTTGCGGTACCGCGGCGTACGACGTCCTGCATCAGGCTGTCCATCAGGTAGGCGTTTCGGGCGTCGATAACGCGCAATGATTCGTCGCCCGCGCGCGTGGGCGTGAAGCGCGCAAGCACGTGGCCGGCGTTGTCGGTGATCTGGCTGACCACATAGGGCTCGACGCGGAAGCCGCCGTTTGCGAACACGGCATAGGCTGACGCCATCTGCCATGGCGTGACGGAGCCGGCGCCGAGCGCCATGGTCAGGTAGGGCGGATGGCGCGCTGCATCGAAACCGAAGCGGCTGATGTAATCCTGCGCATAGCGCGGTCCGATCGATCGCAATATCCGGATCGACACCATGTTCTTGGACTTGGCCAGCGCTGTGCGCAGCGACATCGGTCCGTCATACTTGCCGTCGTAGTTCTTCGGCTGCCAGCTCTGGCTGCCGGTATCGGCGGCCGAGACGATCAAGGGAAGATCCTCTTCCACGGTAGCCGGCGAATAGCCCTTTTCTAGCGCGGCCGAGTAGATGAAGGGTTTGAAGCTCGATCCAGGCTGCCGCCAGCCTTGTGTGACGTGGTTGAATTTGCTGCGGTTGAAATCGAATCCGCCGACCAGGGCACGAACGGCTCCGTCCGCGCTGTCGAGCGACACCAGCGCAGCCTCGACCTCCGGCATCTGTGCGATGACCCAGCCGAGCTTGGCGTCCGGCATGATGCGGATCAGTGCGCCTCGACGCAGCCGTCGAGTCGGTGGCGCCTTGTCGTCGAGCATCGAGCGCGCGAACCGTATGGAATTGCTGCCCAAGGTCAGCACTTCACCCCCACGCTTGTAAACCTTGACTGAATCCGGACTCGCTGCGAGCACGACTGCGGCATGCAGTCCGGCTGCATCCGGAACGTCCAGCAGCAAGTCGTCGAGCACCTCGTCGTCGTCGGTGCGCACATCCTTCATGTCGATGAAGGCCTCGGCGCCGCGATAGCCGTGGCGGCGGTCGTAATCGAGGACACCCTTGCGCACGGCGGCGATCGCCGCCTGCTGATCAGCCCGGCGCACGGTGGTGATGACCCGCAGTCCGAGCGTGTAGGCGTCTTCCTGAAATCGCTCGACCGCAATCTGTCGCGCCATTTCGGCGACGAAGTCCGCGCGCTGCTCGGAAAATGCGCCGTCGCGCCGCACTTTCAGCTCCTGTGCCAGCGCCTCCACGCGCTGGGCTTCATCGATGAAGCCAAGTTGCGTCATGCGCCGCAACACGTAGGCCTGACGCAGCGCAGCGCGCTTCGGATTGACCACTGGATTGTATTTCGAGGGGGCTTTGGGCAGCCCCGCGAGCATCGCGGATTCTGCGACGCTAAGGTCCGCAAGGTTTTTGCCGAAATAGGCTGTGGAGGCGGCAGCGAAGCCATAAGCACGCTGTCCCAGAAAGATCTGGTTGATGTAGAGCTCGAGTATCTGATCTTTTGTGAGGCTGTTCTCGATTTTGAATGCGAGCAGTGCCTCATAGACTTTGCGGCGCAGGGTTCGCTCGCTGGACAGGAAGAAGTTGCGCGCCACCTGCATGGTGATCGTACTGGCACCCTGGCTGCGGCCACTGCTTGTCAGGTTGGACACTGCGGCGCGTGCGATGCCGACGTAGTCGATGCCCGAGTGCTTGTAGAAGCGCTCGTCTTCGGCGGCGATGATGGCCTGCTTCAGCGATTCGGGTACGTCCGCGATCGGCACGACCGAGCGGCGTTCTTCCCCGAATTCGCCGATCAGCTGCATGTCGGCGCTGTATATGCGCAACGGGATCTTGGGACGGTAGTCGGTCAGTATGTCGAGCGAAGGCAGTTGCGGATAGGCGAGCAGAAACGTGATCAGTGCGAGTGCGGCACCGATCAGCAACAGGCCGAATACGGCGGTTACCGGGTATATGAACCAGCGGAGAGCGGGGGGCAAGAGGGCGAGTTTCCGGACGGACAACGAGCCGGGATTATAGCCGGCAGGTCACCGGAACCCGCCTTTCGCGCATACCCAAAATTTGTTTACTTGTCGATACCTTGCTGCTAGCATCTTAATGTAATTTGTCAGTAATGGGTCTAATCCACTGTCTTAAAAGGAAAAAGCTTGGCCTTCGACCTGTCGATTTTTAACCCGGGAGCGCGCCCTTTGTTGGGGTTGGACGTGTCGTCCTCGGCGGTCAAGCTGGTCGAGCTGTCCAAGACAGCGAAAGGCGAGCACCGCATCGAGCGCTATGCGACCGAAAATCTGCCGCGTGATTCCGTGGTGGACGGCAACATCGCGAAGCTCGACGACGTCGCGGACGCGGTCCGGCGTGCCTGGAAGCGGATGGGTACGTCAACCCGCAACGTGGCGTTGGCGCTTCCAGCAGCCGCGGTCATCACGAAGAAGATCATTGTTCCGGCGAACCAGCGCGAGCAGGAGCTCGAGGTGCTGGTTGAATCGGAAGCCAATCAGTACATTCCATTCCAGCTCGACGAAGTCAATCTTGATTTCCAGGTGGTCGGCCCCGCGCCCGGCAGTCCGGACGAGGTCGAGGTGCTGATCGCCGCGTCGCGCAAGGAAAAGGTCGAAGACAGGGTTGCGATCGCCGAGGCGGCGGGGCTTCGCGCGGTGGTGGTCGACGTCGAATCCTACGCCGCACAGTCCGCCTTCGAACTGGTTGAAAAACAGCTCCCGGACGGCGGTCGAGACACCAATATCGTGCTTGTCGATGTCGGTGCGAATGTGATGAATGTAATCATTTTCCGTAACGATCAACCTGTCTATTCCCGCGAACAGGCTTTCGGTGGTTATCAGCTTACGCAGGACATCATGCGCAACTACGGCATGAGTCCCGAAGAGGCCGAAGCCGCGAAGCGCTCGAACACGCTGCCCGAGAATTTCGAAAACGATCTTCTGCGTCCCTTCATGGATAACCTTGCACTCGAGGTTTCGCGCGCGCTGCAGTTCTTCTTCACCTCGACGCAGTACAACAGCGTCGATCACATCGTGCTGGCGGGCGGATGTGCCGTCATTCCCGGGCTGGATGAGGTGGTCGCGAACCGGACCCAGGTCGAAACTCGTATCGCGAATCCCTTTGTGGACATGCAGCTTTCGCCGGCCGTGACCGCCAAGCGCCTGAGTCAGGATGCCCCGTCGCTGCTGGTCGCCTGCGGTCTTGCGCTGAGGAGGTTCGACGCATGATTCGTATCAACCTGCTGCCGCATCGCGAGGAAAAGCGGAAAGCCAGGCGGCAACAGTTCTCTGCGCTCGCGGGCGCGACGCTCTTGGTTGGCGGTTTGCTCGTGGCATTGGTGAATGGCGTGATCGGCGGGTACGTTTCTGCGCAGGATGCGAAGAATGCGTTCCTGACCACGGAGATCGCCGTGCTCGACAAGTCCATCGATGAAATCAAGCGCTTGCGCGAACAGACCGATGCGCTGCTTCAGCGCAAGCGGGTGATCGAATCCCTTCAGGGGAATCGTTCGGAAACGGTCGGTCTTTTCAATGAATTGGCCAAGAACGTGCCGGAAGGCGTATTCATCAAGAAGGTCAGCCAGCAGGGCGCCAAGATCAATCTGGTCGGCTACGCGCAGTCGAATGCGCGCGTGTCCAGTCTGATGCGCAACCTCGAGTCGTCGCCGCTTCTCGAGCGGCCGACCTTGGTTGAAATCAAGGGCTCGACCGTCGGAAAGCGGCGCATGAACGAATTCAACCTCGATCTTTTCATCACGCGTGCCATCGATGAATCGGCGAATCCTGCGGCGAAAGGCAGGAAGACATGAAGTCCATCCAGCTACCGAAGATTGACTTCTCGCGCATTGCCGACGATTTCAGGAACGCCGATCCGAAAGACGTAGGCAACTGGGCTCCAGCACCGAAAATTGCCGTACTCGTCGGGCTTCTTGTGGCATCGGTCGCAGCCGGCTGGTGGTTCCTCTGGGATCCGCTGATGGTCGAACTGGAACAGAAACGCGCTCAGGAAATTGCGCTCAAGGAACAGTGGCTGCAGAAGAAGGCAGAAGCGGTCAATCTCGAACAGTATCAGCAGCAGCTCAGCGACATCGACCGCTCGTTCGGTGCCCTGCTCAAGCAACTGCCGAACAAGGCTGAGATGGAGTCGCTTCTTGTCGATATAAGCCAGGCCGGTCTTAGCCGCGGCCTGCAGTTCGAAACATGGCGACCGGGTACTGAATCGGTCAAGGATTTCTATGCCGAATTACCCATCACGCTGCGTGTGACAGGGGGCTACCACGACCTTGGCAGTTTCGCAGGCGATGTGGCCAAGCTTTCGCGCATTGTCACCATCGGTTCGATCGGCATCGAGTCGGGCAAGGACGGTCTGCTGCGCTTCGACGCGGTAGCCACCACTTATCGCTACCTCGATGAGGAAGAACTCGCCCGCGTCCGCAGGGAAAAGGCCGAGCGGGAAAAAGGGAGCAAGAAGTGAAGCGCGCATTCACCGTCGCCTTGCTTTGCACGGGGCTGGTTGCCTGTGGTGCAGAAGATCATGAGGACCTCCGCGGCTGGATGGAGCAGAGCGCGCAGGGGCTGAAGGGGCAGGTCAAACCGCTGCCCGAAATCAAGCCGTCGATCATCGTGGCCTATGAGACGGCAACCCTGACCGATCCATTCAGTCAGGAGAAGATCGAGCCCGAACGCAAGAAGGGCGGAAACGGGGGGGGGGTAGGGCCTGATCTTGACCGCCGCAAGGAGCCGCTCGAACAGTTTCCGCTCGACTCGCTTGCCATGGTCGGCGTACTGCAGCAGGGCAAGGTCACGTATGCACTCGTGAAGGCAGACGCGGCGTTGCACCGCGTGCGCGCGGGAAATTACATGGGTCAGAATTTCGGCGTCATCACCGCTGTTTCGGATGACGGCATCACACTCAAGGAAATCGTTCAGGACGCGGACGGCGAGTGGGTCGAACGTACCAGTACGCTCCAGTTGGCGGAGCAGGAGACAAACAAATGAATTTCGTTCGCAAAATCGCATGTCTGATCATTCTGCTGGGCACCGGATTCGGTTCAGCTTCGCTGATGGCGCAGTCGCTACCCAACAGCATCGAGTCCATTCTCGTTTCCCAGCAAGGAGGCGAAGTGCTCGTTAAGGTGACGACGAAGACCGGTCTGTCGGCCGTCCCGGCCAATTTCAGTGTCGCCTCTCCCGCCCGAGTCGCCTTCGATTTTCCGTCGACCGGCAATGCCATCGGCCGCAATTCCCAGACCATCAACGAAGCGCATCTGCGGAGCTACAACTTGGTCGAAGTTGGTGATCGCACGCGGCTCGTGCTGAATCTGAACAAGCTGTCCGCGTTCAATACCCGACTGGATGGCCGCGATCTGTACATCAGCCTGTCGATGCCTGCCAGTTCGGAAGCGGTCGCGCGATCCGACCAGACATCACGCTTTGCCGAACCCGGCGTCGCCAAGGAAGCCCAGGCGCTGCGGAATATAGGTTTCCGCCGGGGTAAGGATGGAGAAGGTCGTGTGGTGGTGGAATTGTCTGACCCCAATACGGGCATCGATATCCGGCAGCAGGGCACCAAACTCGTCGTAGAGTTCCTGAGTGCAACCGTTGCCGAAGAATTTCTCAAGCGCTATGACGTGACCGACTTCGGTACCCCGGTGACCCAGATGGAAGTCGTGCGTTCCGGCGCGAACACGCGTTTGACCGTCACACCAACAGGCCTGTGGGAACACAACGCGTACCAGAGTGAAAACCAGTTCATCCTCGAGGTGAAGAAGCTGGTCGAAGATCCGAACAAGATGGTTCAGGGCAGCAAGGCCGGCTATCAGGGCGAGAAGTTGTCCCTGAACTTCCAGAATATCGACGTGCGCTCGGTGCTGCAGGTCATTGCCGACTTCACCGACAACAACATCATCACTTCCGATACCGTGGGTGGTTCGCTGACCTTGCGCCTCAAGGACGTACCGTGGGATCAGGCGCTCGACATCATTCTGGATGCCAAGGGTCTCGACAAGCGCAAGACGGGCAACGTCATATGGATCGCACCGCGTGATGAACTGTCAGCCAAGGAAAAGCTGGCGCTGGAAAGCCAGCAGCAGGTGAGCGAACTCGAGCCGCTGCGGACTGAAACTTTCCAGTTGAATTATCACAAGGCTGATGTGCTCCACAAGGCGATCACGGATGACAAGGAAAAGCGCTTCCTGTCGAAGCGCGGATCGATCGTGATGGATGTGCGTACCAACAAACTGATCGTGACCGACATCCCGACGCGCCTTGAAGATATTCGCCGGATTCTGGGTGAGCTCGACATTCCGACCCGTCAGGTGCTGATCGAAGCGCGAATCGTCGAAGCGAACGAGGACTTCGCCAAGAATCTCGGTGCCCGCCTCGGCCTCAATCAGGCACAGAACGGTTCGGTCCAGCTTGGGCGCGCAGGCTTGAACATCGGCGGTTCATCCCTCGCAACAGGATTCCAGACCGGTCAGGTACAGACCACGCCAAATTTTGCGACGGATTCCCTGGGCGTGAATCTGCGTGCATCGAACATCAGCGGTCGCAGTCCGGGTCAGTTGTCCTTCGTGTTGTTCAATTCTGCAGCGACCCGCTTCCTGAACCTTGAGCTTTCTGCCCTCGAACAGGACGGCAAGGGCAAGGTGATATCGAGCCCGCGCGTCATGACGTCCGATCAGAACGAAGCGCTGATAGAGCAGGGCGTCGAAATTCCGTATCAGCAGGCGACAAGTTCCGGTGCGACCAGCATTTCCTTCCGCAAGGCCAATCTTGCGCTCAAGGTGAAGCCGCAGATCACGCCGGACGGACGCGTTCAGATGGCACTCGACATCAACAAGGACACGCCGAATACGCAACTCGCTACAGGTGCCGGTGTGGCGATCGACACCAAGCACGTAAAGACCGATGTGCTGGTCGAAAACGGCGGCACAGTGGTGATAGGCGGTATCTATACTCAGGACGAGCGCCGTACCCAGACGCGCGTGCCCTTCCTCGGTGATCTTCCTTATGTCGGGTTCCTGTTCCGCAACACCGAAACCCGCGACAACCGCGCAGAACTGCTGATCTTCGTTACACCGCGCATCGTCAGCGACAACCTGACTCTGCGCTGATTCCGTCAGGTCGAAGCGCTGAATTTTCGGATCCCATGACCCTGCTTCGGCAGGGTCAGCGTCCGTGACAGGCGGGCGCTGCTAGAATCCGGCCCGTGGAACACAGCAACAATATCTTTCTCGTCGGGCTGATGGGTGCCGGCAAAACAACGGTCGGCCGCCAACTTGCGCGGCGCCTCAGGAAGCGTTTCGTCGACTGCGATCACGAGATAGAGGCTCGCACCGGCGTCAGCATTCCGACCATCTTCGAAATTGAAGGCGAAGCCGGTTTCCGGCGCCGCGAGAGTGCAGCCATCGAAGCACTTTCCCAAGAGACGGGTCTGGTTCTGGCAACCGGCGGCGGTGCTGTGCTCGATCCGGAGAATCGTCGCAACCTGAAAGCGGGTGGTTGGGTTGTCTATCTGGATGTGCCGCCCGACATACTCTGGTCGCGCACCCGTGGCGACCGCAACCGGCCGCTGCTTCAAGTGGAAGATCCGCGTGCGCGTGTGCGCGAGTTGCACGCCCTGCGCGACCCGCTCTACCGTGAAGTGGCCGATTACGTCGCTGCCAGCGGACAAGGCAGCCCGAGTTCCATTGTGCGCCAACTCGAACGGGAGTACCTGAGCCGATGCGAAGCCTGAGTGTCGCGCTGGACGAGCGGGCCTACGACATCCACATCGGACGTGGTCTGCTTGACCGCGGAGATCTTTTTGATGCTGCCCTGCGCCGCAAGCGCGCAGTCGTCATCAGCAACGACATCGTTGCGCCGCTCTACGCAGCGCGTGTGCTGGCTGCACTTGATTCGGTAGCTGTCGCACACCAGCTGGTCGTGTTGCCTGACGGCGAGGCGCACAAGGACTGGCCGACGCTGAACCTGATATTCGATGCGCTGCTGGGCGCCAAGGTCGAGCGCTCGACTACCTTGATCGCCCTCGGTGGTGGCGTGATTGGCGATATGGTGGGTTTCGCCGCGGCGACCTATCAGCGAGGCGTGCCTTTCATCCAGGTTCCGACCACACTGCTCTCCCAGGTCGATTCGAGCGTCGGCGGCAAGACGGCAATCAATCATCCGCTGGGCAAGAACATGATCGGCGCCTTTCATCAGCCGAGACTGGTGCTGGCCGATATCGATACGCTTGATACGCTGCCCGATCGCGAACTGCGTGCCGGGCTCGCGGAAGTAATCAAGTACGGACTGATTCGTGATCGCCCCTTCTTTGACTGGCTCGAAGTCAATATGCCGCGCCTGCTCGCGCGTGAGGCCGAAGCGCTTGAGTTCGCAATTGACCGCTCGTGCCGGAACAAGGCCGAGGTGGTGATCGAGGACGAGACCGAAGCCGGGGTGCGGGCCCTGCTCAATCTCGGCCACACGTTCGGCCACGCGATTGAAACCGGGCTCGGTTATGGCGAATGGCTGCACGGCGAAGCCGTGGCGGCAGGTACCTTGATGGCGGCCGAGCTTTCACGTCGTCTGGGCTGGTTGAGCGAAGAAGACGTGGTGCGCGTCAGGCGCATCCACGAGGCGGCCGGTCTGGCGCTTCGCGGTCCGAAGCTCGGTGTCCATCGCTATCTGGAACTCATGTCGCACGACAAGAAGGTCGAGGCGGGCAAGCTACGGCTGGTGTTGATGCGTGCCATCGGCGATGCTGTGGTGTGGGGCGAAGCGTCTGCGGGTGACATCGCCGCATCCATTACGCATTGCTGTGACGATGTCTGAACTTGCGCCATACGCGGCGCGCGAAGCCAATTCGCTTGGCCGCCGGATCGCCGAGGGCGCGCCATCGGAGCGCAGCCAGTTCCAGCGTGACCGCGATCGAATCATTCACAGCACGGCGTTTCGCCGGCTGGAGTACAAGACTCAGGTCTTCGTGAATCACGAAGGTGATCTTTTCCGAACCCGTCTCACGCACAGCATCGAAGTGGCGCAGATCGCGCGCTCTATCGCCCGCGCCCTGAGAGTGAACGAGGACCTCGCGGAAGCGGTCTCGCTGTCTCACGATCTCGGTCACACGCCGTTCGGGCACGCCGGGCAGGATGCACTGAATGAGTGCATGCGCGAGCATGGAGGGTTTGAACACAATCTCCAGAGTCTTCGCACGGTTGATCTTCTCGAGGAGCGTTACGGCGCCTTTGATGGCCTGAATCTGACCTTCGAGACGCGTGAAGGCATCCTGAAGCACTGCTCTCCGGCACGCGCCGCCGGTCTCGGTGAGCTCGGACGGCGTTTCATCGAGCGGACACAACCTACCCTCGAAGCGCAGATCTGCAATCTGGCCGACGAAATTGCCTACAACAATCATGACGTCGATGACGGTCTGCGTTCAGGCCTGATTTCACTCGAGCAATTGGAGGAGGTGCCTGTGTTCTCACGCTTTCGGCGTGAGGTGCATGCCGCATATCCGCAGATTGCCGGTCGTCGGCTGATTCACGAAACCATCCGTCGCATGATCAATGCCCAGGTCGTCGATCTGGTGGCCGAAACGCGCGACCGCATCGCGGATGCTGCGCCTGAGTCCGTCGCCGACGTGCGAAACGGTCCGGTGCTGGTTGCGTACAGTGATGCCATGAAAGCTGAACAGCGCGCCCTCAAGCAGTTTCTTCGGGACGAGCTGTACCGTCACTATCAGGTGCTGCGCATGACGGCGAAGGCGCGGCGCATCATTACCGAGTTGTTTGCCGCCTTCGATGGCGATCCAAGACTGCTGCCACCGCAATATCTCGAGATGGCACGCGACGACAAGCCGCGCGCGATTGCCGACTACATTGCAGGCATGACCGATCGTTACGCAATGCGCGAGCACCGTCGGCTGTTCGCTGTAGGCGACATCTGAGATAGACGCTCAAATGCACCATCACGGTGCAATAAAGCTTTTTTTTGGTGCGTTGCAAAATGGTGTTGTAAGCACGGAATTCGAGTCCTATACTCCGTCGTCCACCCAGAAGTGTCTGTAACTTCAACAGCGAAGTAGCGGACCAGCCGAGCCGGTGCCTGCCGAACCCATCCGAGGAAGGGTGATCGCAGAAGCCGGCTTTTTTGCGGTTGCGGCAGTATTGAATTCCGCAGCGGCGAGCGACCAGATCGCCGCCGCGCGCGGTTGGCAAACGAGTTTCGAGGACGAATGCAATGGGTCTTCCCCATAGTCAGGGTCTTTACGACCCCGAAAACGAACACGACGCATGTGGTGTAGGTTTCGTTGCCAACATCAAGAACAAGGCTTCGCACGACATCATCGAACAGGGCCTGCTGATCCTGAAGAATCTCGATCATCGCGGTGCCGTCGGCGCTGACAAGCTGATGGGCGATGGTGCCGGCATCCTCATCCAGATCCCGGACGAGTTCTATCGCGCCGAGATGGCAGCCCAGGGCGTCACCCTGCCGCCGCCCGGCGAATACGGCGTGGGCATGGTCTTCCTGCCGAAGGAACACGCTTCCCGTCTGGCCTGCGAGCAGGAACTCGAACGGGC
Source organism: Methyloversatilis sp. (assembly GCA_017984755.1). Lineage (GTDB taxonomy): Bacteria > Pseudomonadota > Gammaproteobacteria > Burkholderiales > Rhodocyclaceae > Methyloversatilis. Next base: position 60,598 of record JAGNYW010000009.1, on the reverse strand, counting down.
TGTCAAAGCCGAGGGTCAGGCGTTTCTGGGCTGGCGTGACGTGCCGGTGGATCGCGATATGCCGATGAGTCCGGCGGTGCGCAAGAAGGAGCCGGTCATCCGCCAGATCTTCATCGGTCGCGGTGCCGACGTGATTGTGCCCGATGCGCTGGAACGCAAGCTGTACGTCATCCGCAAGACGTCCAGCGCAGCCATTCAGGCGCTCAGGCTCACGCACAGCCGCGAGTATTACGTGGTCAGCATGAGTTGCCGCACCATCATCTACAAGGGGCTGCTGCTGGCCGATCAGGTAGGTGTTTACTTCAAGGACCTGCAGGCCCCCGGCGCCGTGTCGGCGCTGGCTCTGGTGCATCAGCGGTTCTCGACCAACACCTTCCCGGAGTGGCCGCTGTCGCACCCGTACCGCATGGTGGCTCACAACGGCGAGATCAATACCGTCAAGGGCAACTTCAACTGGATGCGCGCCCGCGAAGGTGTGATGAAGTCACCCGTGCTCGGCGATGATCTGCAGAAGCTCTACCCGATCAGCTTCGAAGGCCAGAGCGACACAGCCACCTTCGACAACGCGCTCGAGCTGCTCACGATGAGCGGATATCCGCTGGCGCACGCGGCCATGATGATGATCCCCGAGGCGTGGGAGAACCATGAGCTGATGGATCAGCGCCGGCGTGCGTTCTACGAGTACCACGCAGCGATGATCGAGCCATGGGACGGTCCGGCCGCGATGGTGTTCACCGACGGCAAGCAGATCGGTGCCACGCTGGACCGCAATGGCCTGCGCCCCGCGCGCTACATCGTCACGGACGACGACCTCGTCGTGATGGCCTCCGAGTCCGGTGTCCTGCCGATCGCCGAGAACCGAATCGTCAAGAAGTGGCGGCTGCAGCCCGGCAAGATGTTCCTGATCGACCTGGAACAGGGGCGCATCATCGATGACGAAGAGCTGAAGAACCAGTACGCCAACGCGCGGCCCTACCGCCAGTGGATCGAAAACGTCCGCATCAAGCTCGACTCGATCGACGTGACGTCGCCGGATGCCGGGGCTTTCGAAGAGACGCTGCTGGATCGTCAGCAGGCCTTCGGCTACACGCAGGAGGACCTCAAGTTCCTCTTGGCACCCATGGCGAGCAACGGCGAAGAAGCCATCGGTTCCATGGGCAACGACAGCCCGCTGGCTGTTCTCAGCGACAAGAACAAGCCGCTGTTCAACTACTTCAAGCAGTTGTTCGCGCAGGTGACGAACCCGCCGATCGATCCGATCCGCGAGGCGATCGTGATGTCGCTCAACAGCTTCATCGGGCCGAAGCCCAATCTGCTGGACATCAACGCGATCAATCCGCCGATGCGGCTGGAGGTGACGCAGCCGGTGCTCGATTTCGACGACATGGCGCGCCTGCGTGCGATCGGGCAGCACACCCATGGAAAGTTCAAGAGCTACGAACTGGACATCACCTACCCGGCTGCCTGGGGGTGCGAGGGCGTCGAGGCCAAGCTTGCCTCGCTGTGTGCGGAGACGGTCGATGCCATCAAGTCGGGTCACAACATCCTGATCGTGACGGATCGTCGCATGTCGCGCACGCAGATCGCCATTCCGGCGCTGCTTGCGTTGTCGGCGGTGCACCATCATCTGGTGCGCGCTGGACTGAGAACCACTGCCGGGCTGGTCGTGGAGACGGGATCGGCACGCGAGGTGCATCACTTCGGTGTGCTCGCGGGCTATGGCGCCGAAGCCGTGCACCCCTATCTGGCGCTCGAGACGCTGGCTGCGATGCACAAGGATCTGCCAGGCGACCTGTCGGCCGAAAAGGCGATCTACAACTACGTCAAGGCGGTCGGCAAGGGTCTGTCGAAGATCATGTCGAAGATGGGCGTCAGCACCTACATGTCGTATTGCGGCGCCCAGCTCTTCGAGGCCATTGGCCTGGAGAAGGGTTTCGTCGACAAGTACTTCCGCGGCACCGCCAGTCAGGTCGGTGGCATCGGCGTGTTCGAGGTTGCCGAGGAGGCGATCCGCATGCACCGGGCCGCATTCAGCAACGATCCCGTGCTTGCAGGCATGCTTGACGCAGGCGGCGAATACGCGTGGCGTACGCGCGGTGAAGAGCACATGTGGACGCCGGATGCGATCGCCAAGCTCCAGCACAGTACACGCACGAACAAGTTCGACACCTACAAGGAATACGCGCAGATCATCAATGACCAGAACCGTCGCCACATGACCCTGCGTGGGCTGTTCGAGTTCAAGTTTGACCCGGCGAGATCCATTCCGCTGGATGAGGTCGAACCGGCGAGCGAGATCGTCAAACGCTTTGCCACCGGCGCGATGTCGCTCGGCTCGATCAGCACCGAAGCGCACTCCACGCTCGCGATCGCGATGAACCGCATCGGCGGCAAGAGCAATACCGGTGAGGGGGGTGAAGACCCGGCGCGCTACCGCAACGAGTTGAAGGGCATCAAGATCACCAATGGCACCAAGGTGTCCGACGTGATCGGCACCAAGGTCATCGAAGCCGACTACGAGATGCAGGACGGCGACAGCCTTCGCTCGAAGATCAAGCAGGTGGCGTCGGGCCGTTTCGGTGTCACCACAGAGTACCTGGTGAGTGCCGATCAGATCCAGATCAAGATGGCCCAAGGCGCCAAGCCCGGCGAAGGGGGGCAGTTGCCCGGCGGCAAGGTCAGCGAGTACATCGGCATGCTGCGCTACAGCGTGCCGGGTGTTGGTCTTATCAGCCCGCCGCCGCACCATGACATCTATTCGATCGAAGATCTGGCACAGCTCATCCACGACCTGAAGAACGCCAATCCGAGCGCTTCCATCAGCGTGAAACTCGTATCCGAGGTCGGCGTAGGCACGGTTGCCGCCGGTGTGGCCAAGTGCAAGGCCGACCATGTGGTGATCGCCGGCCATGATGGCGGTACCGGTGCTTCGCCGTGGTCGTCGATCAAGCATTGCGGTACGCCGTGGGAGCTCGGTCTGGCGGAAACCCAGCAGACACTCGTGCTGAATCGCCTGCGCAGCCGAATCCGCGTGCAGACCGACGGCCAGATGAAAACCGGTCGGGACGTCGTCATCGGCGCACTGCTGGGCGCCGATGAATTCGGCTTCGCGACTGCGCCGCTGGTCGTGGAAGGCTGCATCATGATGCGCAAGTGCCACCTGAACACCTGTCCGGTGGGCGTGGCCACCCAGGATCCGACGCTGCGCAGGAAGTTTGCCGGCAAACCCGAGTACGTCGTGAATTACTTCTTCTTCGTGGCGGAAGAGGCGCGCCAGATCATGGCGCAGCTGGGCATCGCGAAATTCGATGACCTGATCGGTCGTGCCGACATGCTCGACACGCGTCCCGGCGTCGAGCACTGGAAGGCGAGCGGGCTCGATTTCTCGCGTGTCTTCTACATGCCGCCGGTTTCGGCCGACGTTGCGCGCCATCACACGGAAACCCAGGATCACGGCATCGACCGCGCACTGGATCACGTGCTGATCGCCAAGGCGAAGGACGCGATCGAAACCGGCAAGCCGGTGGTGGTTGAATCGAAGGTGAGCAACGTCAACCGCACGATCGGCACCATGCTGTCGCACGAAGTCGCCAGGCGCTACGGTCACGCGGGTCTGCCTGATGGCACCATCACGCTGAAACTGTCCGGCACCGCCGGTCAGAGCTTCGGCGCCTTCATCGCACGCGGCATCACGCTCGAACTGACCGGTCAGGGCAACGACTATGTCGCGAAGGGCCTGTCGGGCGGCCGCATCATCATCAAGCCGTCCGCTGAGTTCCGCGGCAAGTCCGAGCACAACATCATCGTCGGCAACACCGTCCTGTACGGCGCGATCGAAGGTGAGTGCTACCTGCGCGGCGTGGCTGGAGAGCGCTTCGCCGTTCGCAATTCGGGCGCCATCGCCGTGGTCGAAGGAACAGGTGACCACGGCTGCGAATATATGACGGGCGGTACCGTGCTCGTGCTCGGCCAGACCGGCCGCAACTTTGCCGCCGGCATGTCGGGCGGCATCGCCTACGTGCTCGATGAGGGTGGCAACTTTGCCAGGACCTGCAATATGTCGATGGTCGGCATCGAGCCGCTTTCCGCGCAGACCGAAGGCGATGTCGACGCGCAGGTCGGCAGTACAGCCGTCATCAACCACGTAACGATGTCGGACGATGTCATCCTGCGCCGACTGATTGCCCGGCATCTGCACTTCACGGGTTCGGCGCGAGCGCGCGAAATCCTCGAAAACTGGTCGCAGTGGCGCGGGAAGTTCGTCAAGGTGATGCCGACGGAGTACCGCCGCGCGCTGCGTGAAATGGCTGCCAGGGCCGATGCGCCTTCGGTGGCGCTGGTCAAGTAACAGGGAAGATCAAATGGGAAAGTCCACGGGGTTTCTTGAATTTCAGCGCCTTTCCGAGGCGGCGCTGCCGGTAGCCGAGCGGGTGCACAACTACAGGGAGTTTGTGCTTCACCTGAGCGATGAAGAAGCGAAGATCCAGGGTGCCCGCTGCATGGACTGCGGCATTCCGTTCTGCAACAACGGCTGTCCGGTCAACAACATCATTCCCGACTTCAATGACTTGGTGTATCGCCAGGACTGGAAACAGGCGATCGATGTGCTGCACTCGACCAACAACTTCCCCGAATTCACCGGGCGCATCTGTCCTGCACCCTGCGAAGCGGCCTGCACGCTGACCATCAACAGCGACCCGGTGGGCATCAAGTCGATCGAGCACGCGATCATCGACAAGGCTTGGGAAATGGGCTGGGTCGTGCCTCAGCCGCCTGCCGTCAAGACCGGCAGGAAGGTTGCGGTCGTCGGTTCCGGCCCGGCCGGTCTGGCCACGGCGCAACAGCTTGCGCGCGCCGGGCACGACGTGACGGTGTTCGAGAAGAACAACCGGATCGGCGGCCTTCTGCGTTACGGCATCCCCGATTTCAAGATGGAAAAGTCGCACATCGACCGTCGCATCGCACAGATGGAAGCCGAAGGCGTCACCTTCCGCACCGGCGTGCGGGTGGGTGATCTGCCGGCCGGCTCGCCGGTGCATAGCGACGCCGAAGTCGTGATCAGCCCGCAACAGGTTCAGGCGGATTTCGACGCGGTGGTGCTCGCGGGCGGTGCGGAATACCCGCGCGACCTGCCGGTGCCCGGCCGCGATCTGGATGGCGTGCATTTCGCGATGGATTTCCTGCCCCTGCAGAACCGGGTGGTGGCCGGCGACAAGGTGCCCGGCCAGATCATGGCGACCGGCAAGCACGTCGTCGTGATCGGCGGTGGTGATACCGGTTCGGACTGCGTCGGTACTTCGAACCGTCATGGTGCCGCCAGCGTTGCCCAGTTCGAACTGATGCCGCAGCCGCCGCAGAGTGAGAATACCCCGTTGGTCTGGCCCTACTGGCCGGTGAAGCTGCGTACCTCGTCCAGCCACGAAGAAGGCTGCGAACGTGACTGGGCCGTGGCGACCAAGGAATTCATCGGCGAGAACGGCAAGGTCAAGCAGGTCAAGACGGTGCGCGTCGAGTGGAAAGACGGGCGCATGCAGGAAGTGCCCGGTTCGGAAACCCTGATGGACGCCGATCTGGTGCTTCTTGCAATGGGGTTCGTCAGTCCGGCCGCCAGCATCATCGACAGCTTCGGCGTCGAAAAGGACAGCCGCGGCAACGCAAGGGCAACTACCGACGGCGAAGGCTGCTACGCGACCAACTTGAAGAAGGTGTTCGCCGCAGGCGACATGCGTCGCGGTCAGTCGCTCGTCGTATGGGCGATTCGCGAGGGCCGCCAGTGCGCTCGCGAAGTGGATCAATTCCTGATGGGCTCGTCCATTCTGCCCAGATAGTCGTCTGATTGCCTCTGGCGGCCTCGGCCGCAGCCAGGGGCAATCACTCTGTTGCGCCTGCGTGAGAACTGCTGACCGGGACTCATCGCTTGCGGACGGGACGCTGCTGGCGAACTTGCTGTAGTGTCAGTCAAGCCGGCGCATCAGCGCGGGTCTCTCCTGCGGAGCCGACGACGTGTTCGCATGCGGGTGGCGGGGCGGCCGATAGCCAGGCCGATGCAACGGTGCCTGAGGATTGACCCAGACGCTGCGCCTGCGGACCAGCACGGGTGGTCCGTCGGCATGGGTTTCGGCATAGGGATTTTCGTCGCAATCGACCCGGCGTTGATCTTCGCAACGCCGTCTTGCAGACAGCCAGGCGGCTTCCTCCTGTTTTCTTGTCTCGGCAGCCTGTGCGGCGTTCTGGCGCTGCAGGGCCTGCTCGACCTCGTCACGAACGACTGCGCGATCCGGCCGCGCCGGAGCCGGTCCGGCCGGTATCACCGAGGGGCCGGCCGTTCCAACTGGCCCCGTCTTCAATGGATCGCGCGTCGATACCGCAGTGCTGCGCACCCCATTCGGGGGCGCATCGCTGTAATTGACGACGCCGCGTTCATCCACCCAGCGATGAACCGTGTCGGCGTACGCGCACGGGTTGCCGGCGAGAAGTGCTGCAAGGTAAAGCACGGCGCATTTCATGTCGTAAAGACTCGAAGTTGATGCTGAATCTTTGATGCGTGAGGGCGGTGACGGTTGCAAAGTCGAGTCTGCGAGAACTGCTGCGCAGCAGGCGGACGTCCCCCCAAGCTAGAATCCATGCGATTTTTCACCAGATGGTGTCCGATGCAGATTGTCATTCTTGCAGCCGGTCAGGGCAAGCGCATGCGCTCCGCTCTGCCCAAAGTCCTGCAGCCCCTGTCAGATCGTCCGTTGCTCGGACATGTGCTGCGCACTGCGGCATTCCTCTCGCCTTCACATACCTGCATAGTGTTCGGCCACGGCGGCGATGCGGTCCGCGCGGCCTTTCCGGATGCCGGCGTCGCATGGGCGCTGCAGGCGGATCAGCTGGGTACCGGCCATGCCGTCATGCAGGCGCTGCCGGTGCTGTCGCGCGACGAGCCGGTCATGGTGCTCTACGGCGACGTGCCGCTGCTGCGTGCCGAGACGCTGGCGCGGCTGGCCGAGGCGGCGGGCGATGACAAGCTGGGCATCCTGACCGTCACGCTGGACGACCCGAGCGGTTACGGTCGCATCGTACGCGACGCGGCGGGGCGTATCGTGCGCATCGTCGAACAGAAGGACGCGTCGGACGGCGAACGCAGGATCCGCGAGGTCAATACGGGAATCATGGTGGTGCCGGGTGCGCGGCTGGCCGGCTGGCTCACGCACCTGTCGAACGACAACGCGCAGCGAGAGTATTACCTGACCGACGTGGTTGCAGCCGCCGTGCGTGACGGCGTGCCGGTGGTCAGCACGCAGCCCGAGCGCGTTTCCGAAACGCTGGGCGTGAATGACAAGGCACAACTGGCTGAACTGGAGCGCATCCATCAGCGCGAGAACGCCGAACGGCTGCTGGCCGACGGCGTCACGCTGCGCGACCCTGCCCGCATCGACGTGCGCGGCGAACTGATCTGCGGACGCGATGTGGAGATCGACATCGGCTGCATCTTCGAAGGCCGTGTCGAATTGGGTGACGGCGTGTGCGTGGGTGCCCATTCGGTGCTGCGCAACGTGACCGTGGCTGCCGGCACCCGCATTGCGCCGTTCTGCCATTTCGATTCTGCCGAAGTCGGTGCCAGCTGCCAGCTTGGCCCGTATGCTCGGTTGCGCCCGGGCAGCGTGCTGGCGGATGACGTGCATATCGGCAACTTCGTCGAAGTGAAGAACAGCAGCATCGCGGCGCACAGCAAGGCCAACCATCTCGCGTACGTCGGTGACGCCACGGTGGGGAGCCGCGTGAACATCGGCGCCGGAACCATCTGCTGCAACTACGACGGCGCCAACAAATTCCGTACCGTGATCGAAGACGATGTTTTCATCGGCTCGGACACCCAGCTGGTTGCCCCGGTGACTGTCGGGCGAGGTGCCACGCTCGGCGCGGGCACCACGCTGACCGAGAATGCTCCGCCGGATGCGCTGACCATTTCGCGCGCGCGCCAGATCACGATCGCCGGCTGGAAACGGCCGGTCAAGAAAAAGTAAGCCCGATTCCTCCGAAACCCATCGCCCAGCTCTGCTCAAAGGATTCAACATGTGCGGCATCGTCGCGGCCATCGCCGGCCAGAATATCGTTCCCGTCCTGCTCGAGGGGCTGCGCAAGCTTGAGTACCGGGGCTATGACTCGGCCGGACTGGCCGTGCTCAATGGTGTGGATGGCACCCAGTTGCGGCGCCTGCGTTCCGTTGGCCGCGTTGCCGAACTGGCGGCACAGGCCGACGAGCAGAAGCTCGAATCTGGCATCGGTATCGCACACACACGCTGGGCCACGCACGGTGTGCCGTCCGAGCGCAACGCACACCCGCACATCAGCGACGGTCTGGCCGTGGTGCATAACGGCATCATCGAGAATTTCGAGCCGCTGCGCGCCCGTCTGACCGCGCTGGGCTATGCCTTCACGTCGGAAACCGACACCGAGGTGATCGCGCACCTGGTGCGTCATCATCTGAAGACGACGCCTGACCTCATCGATGCGGTGCGCGCCACCTGCAACGAACTGATCGGCGCCTACGCCATCGCCATCGTCAGCGAAGGCGAAGATTCGCGCATCGTCGTGTCGCGTCACGGTTCGCCGCTGGTGCTGGGGCAGTCGGATACGGGCAATTACGCGGCCTCCGACACGTCTGCGCTGCTGCAGGTCACGCGCAACATGATCTACCTCGAAGATGGCGACATGGCCGAGCTCACCCGCACGTCGATGCGCATGTTCCGCCTCGACGGCACGCCGGTCGAGCGCCCGATGCAGGTGAGCCAGCTTTCGGCCGACGCGGTCGAGCTCGGCAACTTCCGCCACTACATGCAGAAAGAGATCTTCGAACAGCCGGCGGCGCTGTCGAACACGCTCGAAATGCTCGCCCAGGCACGCTCCATCACGCCCAACCTGTTCGGCGCCGATGCCGATTCGGTCTTCCGCTCTGTACGGCGCGTACTGGTGCTGGCCTGCGGTACCAGTTATCACGCCGGTCTGGTCGCGCGCTACTGGCTGGAAGACGTGGCCGGCATCGAATGCAGTGTCGAAATCGCCAGCGAATACCGCTATCGCAAGCCGGTGGCCGACCCGCATACGCTGGTCGTCACCATTTCGCAGTCGGGTGAAACCGCCGACACGCTGGCTGCGCTGAAGTACGCCAAGTCGCTCGGCATGACGCACACGCTGTCGATCTGCAACGTGCCCGAATCGGCGATCGTGCGTGAGTCCTCACTCCGGTTCATCACGCGTGCCGGTCCGGAAATCGGCGTCGCATCGACCAAGGCCTACACCACCCAGCTCGCTGCGCTCGCGCTGCTCACGCTTGCCGTCGCCAAGACGCGCGGCACGCTGTCGGTCGCCGACGAAGAGAAATACCTGAAGGCGCTGCGTCATCTGCCGAATGCGGTGACCCGCGTGCTCGAACTCGAACCGCAGATCCAGGCCTGGGCCGAGCGCTTCGCCATGAAGCACCACGCGCTGTTCCTCGGTCGCGGTCAGCACTATCCGATCGCGCTCGAAGGCGCGCTGAAGCTGAAGGAAATTTCGTACATCCACGCCGAGGCGTATCCGGCCGGCGAACTCAAGCACGGCCCGCTGGCGCTGGTCGACCGTGACATGCCGGTCATCGCCATCGCACCGAACGACGCGCTGATCGAAAAGCTGAAGTCCAACATCCAGGAAGTGCGCGCGCGCGGTGGTGAGCTCTACGTCATCGCCGACGCCGGCACTGAAATGGTCGAAGGCGAGGGCGTGCACATCCTGAACATGCCGGAAAACTACGGCCTGCTGTCACCCGTCCTGCACGTGATCCCGCTGCAGCTGCTGGCCTACCACGCAGCACTGGTGAAGGGTACGGACGTCGACAAGCCGCGCAACCTGGCCAAGTCGGTAACGGTGGAGTGAGACGGCGCCCGGGGGCATCCGGGCGCCCTCACTGACAGTTCACCCCGGCAGTATGCCGGGTCTGACGCGCCGGCGCGCGGCGAAGCACACGACACCGATGCCCGCCAGCAGCAGGCTGGTTACGGTCGGTTCCGGGATGGGCGCCAGCGAACCTTCGATGCTCACTTCGCTGATCAGTATCCAGTCGGCTGAGAGAAGGCTTGAGTTCCAGTAGAACGGTGACCGGTCATTGAGGCGTATGACCAGCGTATCGCCGGTGAGGCCGAGGCCGGCGAATCCAGCCTGGAAATTCGCGCCGGTGGGCGGATCCGGCAGGTTGATGACGCGATTGATCCAGGTCGTGCGGTCCACCGAAAAATCAACCGAACTCGCGCTGTACCCCCAGTTCATGTGGATGGACACGTCGGCAATGTCCATCACTTGAGCGAAATGAAAGGTGATCTCGGGGTTCCGAACATAGATCTGGCTCCAGCCGACGAACTCCGCCGGCGTGATGTTCCAGTTGCTGGTTGCAATGAGACCGTCTGTGAGATCGCCCTTGCCGCCGGCAAGCGTCGAGTAGTTTTCGCCGGGGTTCCCGGTTCCTCCCGCATACGTGTCGTCCCGCAGGCTGAGACCGGGAGTGCTGGCGGCTCCATTGATCATGTCGTAGCTGCTGACCGGGAGCGTTGCCGCACTCGCCGATGTGGTGCACGCCAGCAGGGCTGCGCCCATGATCAAGGTGGTGACGCCGGTTTCGTGCGCGATGCGCGAGCCTGTCTTTTTCATGATGTGTCCTTTTCTCGGGGGTTCGGTTGATTCCATTTGCCGGCGATCGCTGTCGTCAGCAATGCAGTCTTGCGCCACAAGCCGTGCCGAGAACGAGTCCCAGTCCGGCCAGCAGCATTGCCCAGGTTTCAGGCTCGGGGATCGGGTCGACTGTCGCGACGCTGCGGAAGACCACGTACCTGCCGTCGGAACTGCTGCTGTCGTAGAGCGCGTCGTGCCATATCAACTGCGCGTCGGGATGCACGCCGCCGATGGCGCCCCATGTAGGGTTGTTCACATCGTTGTCCGCGGTGGCTTGTGGTGTCGACCAACTGGCGGACCGATTCCCCGTGGCAATCAGGTTGCTCAGGTCATCGACGGCGATGGGTGGCGAACCGCTGCTGCTGAAGCCCTCTGCCGGACCGGCAGGAACGAAGTATTCCCAACTGGCCGTATCGGTCACGATCAGCTGAGACTCCGCCCACGTGAAGTTGCCGAGCAGCATCTGCGGTCCTCCGTCGTCCCAGGCAACGACATACAGTCGATCGCCGGCAGCGACCGCGAAACTCCAGTTTTCCGGCACGCTGAAGTTGTATGCGCCCGGATTGCCGGCAGTACCGTCTTCGTTCCGTCCGACGTAAGCCAGACCAGAGCCGTCTTCCCCGCCGTGATAGAGCGCGTAGTGGTTGTCCGCCGTCATCGATCCGATGACGTCCACCGCTCCGGCAGACGCGCTGCCGAGCATGAGCACTGCGCAGAGACCCATGTGAAGCAGGCGTCGGCGATCCATGTTTCCGGCCCTCGATGTCGGTTATCCACCCGGACGATCCGGGTTGAACTCCATCGATTGGAAACTGTTTCATCACGGCGCGATTTGACGAATCGCAACCCGGATGCGCGGGGTACCTGAAAGACACCTTCCTGCCGTGCCGCGATTTCGCACACAGCGAGCGGGGACGGTCAGCCTTTCCCCGGGAAACGCAGGTGACGGAAGCCGGCCGGCGCGTGCGATACGACGGACGACGCGACGAGCAGCAGCCAGAAGAGCGAGGCGGCGAGATGCGGCAGGAAGATCATGGCTGCGACGCCGATCAGCTTGAGCGGGATGAACAGTCCGGCCAGTTCGACGGCGTGGCGTGGCTTGGCCCATACCTCTACCCCGTAGAGACCGAGGCCGGTGACGAGCATCAACGCGGCAGCGGCAGCGCGGTGCTCTTCGTTGCCGGACAGCAGCGCAGCACCGACCAGCACGACGCCGACCAGATGCAGCGAGCGCAGCGTGACGAGTACCCAGCGTCGGCCCGGGAAGTCGCGGCGAGTACCGGCAGCAGGGTCGGTGCGCATGTCGGAAGCGGCTTTGGTCTGGCCATGAAGGTGCGTCGCAGAATAACTCACCATGCATCCACCGGGTTCAGGTCGTCGCCTGCCTGCAGATAGGGACCGGTGCCGCTGTGCGATGCGCTGGACGCCGGCACGAACGCGCCGCTGTGCACGTCGAACACATGTACTTCGCCTTCTTCGATCACGTAGTGCCAGCCGTGCAGTGCGATCTGGTTGGCGTCGACCTGACGACGCACCATCGGGTAGTCCATCAGCCGTTCGAGCTGCAGTACGACGGCGCGCTGTTCGGTGCGGCGCAGCGCTTCGGGTGTGAGTTGCACCGGCAGCACCGCTTCGCGCCCGAGGTCGAGCCATGCGTTCAGGTTCGGCGCGTCCGCGCCGACTCCTTCGTACAGCGCACGGATGCCGCCGCAATGGCTGTGGCCGCACACGACGATGTGCGCGACCTTGAGGTTGAGTACGGCGAATTCGATGGCAGCCGATGTGCCGTGATAGCCGGCGAGCTGGCCTTGATCGACATGACTTTCGTAGGGCGGCACGAAGGCACCCACGTTTCGTACGATGAACAGTTCCCCCGGCCCGGTACCGGTCAGCAGATAGGGCACCAGGCGCGAATCCGAACAGCCGATGAACAGGATGGTCGGATGCTGGCCATCGCGCACCAGATCCTGGAACTGGTCCTGCACACCCGGGAAGGTGTGGTCGTGGAAGCGGCGCAGTCGCGCAAGCAATTCATCGGGCATGGCGGTATCTCCAGTGGCCGGATCAGTATCGGCGCATCGGCGAGGTCAGCACCGGACCGATCGCATCCAGCGTGTTCTTCAGCATCAGTCCGTACTCGGTGTCGCCTTCCATCACCAGCGCACGCTCGAAAAAGAGCCGGTCGGCGTCTTCGTCGCCGCGCAGCAGGCGCAGATAGCTGGCGGCGTCGGCCACGATGCGCAATGTTACCGGGCCGTGGTCGGGTGCGCTGCGGAAGCGTCCGCCGCGCAACATCACGCGGCAACGCACGCCGAGATCCCGGACTTCGATTTCGACTGTGCCGTCGGCCAGCTGCCGAGCTGCGTCCGGCGGCAGGCGGGGGTGCAGCGTGCGGTTGAGCGCGGCGGCGAGCAGCAGCGACGGCGGCAGTATCGGCAGGCGCGCGATGAAGGCGCGAACGGCGACCGGCAGTGTGGGGAGCGAATATGCAGTCGAAGGGGTCATGTCGGCATCCTTTCCAGTCCGGCGCGGCGATGGGCGAACCCATTGACCAGCCCGCCGGGCAAGCTCAGTGCGTCGAGCACGGCAGCGGCCGCGCGGGCGTCGGCACCGTGGTTGAACACGCGCTCGAAGAGATTGATGACTTCCGTGAAACCCTGCGAGGTTGGCGACAGTCGCGCGCGTGTGACACCTGCCGTACGCAGCGCGGGGCCATCCCCGATCAGGCAATGCAGCGCGGCCGACTGCGTCTGGATGCCGTTCAGCGCGAGGAAGGGTTCGCCCTCGCCGGTGTCGAGCTGCAGGCCGTCCGGGTGCTCGATGCAGCGAAAGGCGCAGTCGTCCTTGTTCAGATGGAAGTGACGTGCGGTGAAGCAGCGTGCCGAGAAGGCCAGCGGCAGACGGCCGAAGGCGAACACTTCGGTGGCGATCGGTATGTCGTTCTGCGGCCCCCCGGCAACCGGCGCCTGCCGCGGGTTGATCAGCGACAGCGCATCCAGCCCGAGTTCGACCGGCGCGACCCAGCGCACGGCGCCGAGGCGGGCGTGCTCGAGCAAGGCCGGCTGGCTGTAGATATTGATGTGCGGACCCAGAACGAACGGCCGCCCGGCGAGTGCGCGCAGCGCCGACGCGTCGCCGGCCTCGACCATGAAATCGTCCTGTTGCGCCCAGCGATGCACGCCGCGCAGATCGGCGGCGGATTCGAGCAGTGCCTGGCTGGCCAGCACCACTTCCTTGCCGCAGGTGGCCAGATCGCGCGCAAGCGCCAGCCAGTCGTCCGGCTTCATTTCGTGGCGGCGCGAGCACACGACTTCGCCGAGCACCACGGTGTCGGCGGCCGATTCGGCGACCGCTGCGTAGAAGTCGAGCAGGGTACGGCGCGGCCAGTAGTACAGGACAGGGCCGACGGTGAGTGCGATGCGTGTATTCATGATGTTCCGATGGGCGGTGGTTCAGCGCCACGGCCGGTTGTAGGCACCCAGCGTGTGCTGCTGGCCTTCCGACCAGCGACCGAGTGCTGCCACCCATTGCGGCTGCACGCCGAAGCGTGCCGGCTGCGCGGCACAGCTGTCGATGGCGGCACGCCAGACGCGGGTCACCTGTTCGACATAGGCAGGGCTGCGCTGGCGACCTTCTATCTTGATCGCGGAAACGCCCATTTCCATCAGCTGCGGCAGAACTGACAGCGTGTTCAGGCTGGTGGGTTCCTCCAGCGCGTAGTCGCGCGTGCCCTCGACGTCGAAGCGGCCCTTGCACAGCGTCGGATAGCCGCGCGGCTCCTCAGGTGCGTAGTGGTCGATCAGCACGCCATTGAGCCGTGCTCTGACGCCGTCGGGCGCGTCTTCCCAGCGCACCGCCGACGGCGGCGAACAGACGCCGGCCGTGTTGGGCGACTGACCGGTGGCGTAGGACGACAGCGCGCAGCGCCCTTCGACCATCACGCACAGGCTGCCGAAGCCGAATACCTCGATCTCGGCGCCGCTCTGGCGGCACACCTGATCGACCTGGGGCAGCGTCAGCACGCGCGGCAGAACGGCGCGCCGTATGCCGTAGCGCTCGCGATAGAACTCGATGGCTTCCCAGGTGGTGGCCGAAGCCTGTACCGAAAGATGCAGGCGCAGCTGCGGCTGGTGATCGCGTGCATGGGCGAGTACCGCAGTGTCGGCGCAGATCAGGGCGTCGACACCCAGTTCCGCTGCAGCATCGACCGCGCGGTACCAGCGTGCAGGTTCGCGCGCATCGGCGAAGGTGTTGAGCGCCATCAGTGCGTGCCGGCCGCGTGCGTGAGCGTAGGCGATGCCTTCGCGTGCCTGCGCGAGATCGAAATTCAGACCGGCGAAGTTTCTCGCATTGGTGGCATCTTTCAGACCCAGGTAGACGGCGTCGGCGCCGGCGTCGATGGCCAGCGTCAGTGCGCGAAGCGATCCTGCCGGACAGACGAGCTGCGGCTTGCGCGGTGCCGGCGGAGCCATGTCGTGGGGGGAAGCGTGAGGAGGGGAGTGCATGTCCGGATGGAGCGTGATGTTCGGGAAGCTGCTGCCGGTCGATGCGGGTGCGCCGCCCGGCCAGGGGGAAATCTGCGGTGCACCCGTTTGCCGGGTTCAGCCACTGTCTGTCCGCGCACCTGGCAAAGTGCAGCCAGGTGCGCGGACAGCAGTCTTATTGCACCAGCGGTGAATCCGAACGGTCGAGATCGATGCCTTCAATCGTCGCTGCACCGGCCAGCAGGCTCAGGTACTGGCGCAATGCCGTGACGAAGCTCTGCTGGCGCAGCGTGCCTGCAACCGCGCCGCGCACCGATTCGTAGCTCTGCGCGGTGCCGGGATCGCGTTCCAGCACCTCGACCACATGCAGGCCGAAGCGGCTGTGCACCAGGCGCGGCAGCACGCCGACCTCGACATGACCGAATATTTCGCGTGCGAATTCCGGCGCGCAGTCTTCGGCCGTTAGCCAGTCGAGTTCGCCGCCGCGCGCGCCGCTCGGGCAGTTCGAAAACTGCTCGGCAGCGTGTGCGAACGTGTCCTGTTCCGAGCCGTCATGGCAGCGTACGTCGAGCAGCACGCCTTCGGCCCGCTTGCGCAGCGCCACCACGTCGACGCCTTCGGTGACGGCGAAAAGGATGTGCCGCACGCGCACTTTCTCACCGGTGCGGTAGCTCGCTTCGTGGGCCGCGTAATGCCTGCGGCAGGCTTCTTCGGACGGCTCGGGCAACTGGACCACCTGCTCGACCAGCGCATCGATCGCTGTCGCGGCCGATTCGCTGATGACACCGTCCGGCGTGGCCGTGTCGGCAGCCGACAGCAGGCCGGCTGCCTGTGCCTCCTGACGCAGCAGTTCGGTGTAGGCGCGCTGCTGCAGTGTTTCACGGGTCAGCATTTCGTCTTCGCCGCTGATCTGCACGCCATTGACGCGTGCCACGCGGGAAAGGGTTTCGACGGTCATTTCGATCTCCTCAGACGCTGGCGTCGGGCTGACGCGGCTGGTTGTGACCGGCCGGCAGGTTGAGGCGGCGGGCACGCACCACCTGGTAGGGGCGGAACAGGTAGGCCACCGAGCCGAAGCCGCTCCATACATGCACCAGCCGGCTGAAGGGGAACAGCAGGAAGATGGTCATGCCCAGCAGCATGTGGGCCTGGAAGTGCCATTCGGTGCCGACCACCAGGCTGGCGTCGGGCTGCAGCAGCACGATGCCCTGCAGGTAGCTCGCCAGCTGCAGCATTGTCTTGGGGTCGGACACATGGTGCAGCGACGACGGCAGGGTCGACAGACCGATCACCAGTTGTACCCAAAGAATGATCAGGATGGCCAGGTCCGTGCGGTGGCTGGTCAGCCGGATGCGCGGGTCGAAGATGCGCCGGTGCAGCAGCAAGGACAGGCCGATGAAGCACAGCCCGCCCGCGATGCCGCCGGCGACCACGGCAATCAGCTGCTTCTGCGGCGCGCTGACGAAGATCTCGTAGACCGCGTGCGGTGTGAGCTGCCCGAACAGGTGGCCGAAGAACAGGAACAGGATGCCGGCGTGGAACAGGTTGCTGCCCCAGCGCAGCTGACCTGCGCGCAGCAACTGCGACGAGTCGCTTTTCCAGGTGTACTGGTCGCGGTCGAAGCGCGCCAGGCTGCCCATCAGGAAGACCGCGAGGCAGATGTACGGATAGACGTTGAACAGAAAGTTGTGCACGGTGGCGTTCATGTGTGGGCTCCTGAAGAGGTGGGGGCGGCACCGACGGGCGACCGCTTGACGATCTGGATGGGTTGCGGCTGGCCTGGGCGTGCCTGGCCTTGAGTGGAGCAGCCGTCGAAGGCCATCGGTTCTTCCCAGCTGTCATCGATCGCCGGCTCTTCGGGGATCTTGACGGCCTGGGCTTTCTCTCCGGCCAGGTCGAGCACTGCAGCCAGAACGCTGGCATAGGGGCTCTCGCGCTTGAGCAGCGCGCTGAAGATCATCTGCAGGATGTGCGAGATCTCGCGCAGGAAATCCCGGGCTTCCGCAGCGGGCTGGGTAGACGCGTATTCCAGCACCACGGTCAGGTGGTCGGGCAGCTCGCCTTCCTTGATGAAGAGGCCGGCCTGCTCGTAGGTCTTGATCAGGTCGACCATGGCCGGGCCGCGGTCGCGGCTGTCGCCGTGTACATGCTCGAACAGGTGCAAGGCCGTGCCGCGGCCGCGGTCGAACAGTTCGACGTAGGTGGCCTCGGTGTCCATCGTGCGGGCGCTGCCGAGGTGCTGCATCAGCGCGATCAGTTCGGCAAGGCGTGCCGGGCTCAGCGCCCGTTCCCGTTCCAGCGCCGTCTGCATCTCGCCCAGGTGCTCGCGCAGCGTGGCGTCGGGGTAGCTCAGCAGGTGCGCCAGCACCCGCAGCGTCAGTGTGGAGGTCTTGCTCATAGCGTCGCCTTGATCGGGATGGTGCGCCTCTTCGTGCTGCCGAAGAGGCTGGTCTCGGTGACACCTTCACTACAGCCGTTGCCGAAGCTGAAGCCGCAGCCGCCGCGCACGTTGAACGCGTTTTCGGCGTACTCGCGGTGCGTGGTCGGTATGACAAAACGGTCTTCGTAGTTAGCGATCGCCATCACCTGGTACATCTCTTCGACCTGCGCGACAGTCAGCTTGACCTGATCGATCGCTGCATGGTTGGGCTGGCCATCGACATGCTTGGCACGCTGATAGGCGCGCATTGCCAGCATGCGCTCGAGCGCCCGCTCGACCGGTGGCGTATCGCCGGCGGTCAGCAGGTTGGCCAGGTACTTGACCGGGATGCGCAACTGCTTGACATCGGGGATCTCGCCGTTCGTGCCGACCTGGCCGGCGTTTGCGGCTGCGGTGATCGGTGACAGCGGCGGCACGTACCACACCATCGGCAGCGTGCGATATTCAGGGTGAAGCGGCAGGGCAACCTTCCAGTCGACGGCCATCTTGTAGACCGGGCTGTTCTTCGCCGCATCGAGCCAGTTCTGCGGAATGCCGTCCTTCAGTGCCTGGGCGATGACCTTCGGGTCGTTCGGATCCAGGAAAATATCGAGTTGCGCCTGGTAGAGGTCCTTGTCATGCTCGACGCTGGCGGCCTCCTGGATGCGGTCGGCGTCATACAGCAGCACGCCCAGGTAGCGGATGCGGCCCACGCAGGTCTCGCTGCACACGGTGGGCTGGCCGGCCTCGATGCGCGGGTAGCAGAAGATGCACTTCTCGGCCTTGCCGCTCTTCCAGTTGTAGTAGATCTTCTTGTACGGGCAGCCCGAGACGCACATGCGCCAGCCGCGGCACTTGTCCTGGTCGATGAGGACGATGCCGTCCTCTTCGCGCTTGTAGATGCTGCCGCTGGGGCACGATGCGACACAAGCCGGGTTCAGACAGTGCTCGCACAGCCTGGGCAGGTACATCATGAAGGTGTTCTCGAACTCGCCGTAGATGTCCTTCTGGATATCGTCGAAGTTCTTGTCTTTCGACCGCTTCGAGAACTCTCCGCCCAGGATCTCTTCCCAGTTCGGCCCCCAGACGATCTTCTCCATGCGCTTGCCAGTGATCAGGCTGCGCGGCCGTGCGGCGGGCGCGTGCTGCATCTCGGGCGCCGACTGCAGGTGGTCGTAGTCGAAGGTGAAGGGTTCGTAGTAGTCGTCGATCTCCGGCAGGTTCGGGTTGGCGAAGATCTTCATCAGAAGCTTCCACCGGCCCCCCTGGCGCGGCTCGATGGCGCCGTTGCTCCTGCGGATCCAACCGCCGTTCCACTTGTCCTGGTTCTCCCATTCCTTGGGGTAGCCGATGCCGGGCTTGGTTTCCACGTTGTTGAACCAGGCGTATTCCACGCCGGGGCGACTGGTCCATACGTTCTTGCAGGTCACGCTGCAGGTGTGACAACCGATGCATTTGTCCAGGTTAAGGACCATGCCGACTTGTGCGCGTATCTTCATCTGTTTGCTCCTTAAGAGGTCGGCCGGGCGGTCAGGGGTTCTCGCCCTGGCCCTGGTAGGCCTCGGCAAGGTGGTCGCCGGCGGGAGTGTCCAGCCAGTCGACCTTGGCCATCTTGCGCACCACGACGAACTCGTCGCGGTTGGTGCCGATGGTGCCGTAGTAGTTGAAACCGTAGCTGAACTGTGCGTAGCCACCGATCATGTGGGTGGGCTTGAGCACGATGCGCGTCACGCTGTTGTGGATGCCTCCGCGCACACCGGTGATCTGCGAGCCCGGGGTGTTGATGATCTTTTCCTGTGCGTGGTACATCAGCAGCATGCCGGGGTTCACCCGTTGGCTCACCACCGCCCGGGCCGCAATGGCGCCGTTGATGTTGAAGACTTCGACCCAGTCGTTGTCCTCGATGCCGGAGCGCCTTGCATCGTCCTCGCTCAGCCACACTACCGGGCCGCCGCGGTTCAGCGTCAGCATCATCAGGTTGTCGCTGTAGGTGCTGTGGATGCCCCACTTCTGGTGCGGCGTGATGAAGTTGAGCAGGATCTCCTGGTGGCCGTTGGGCTTGATGTTGTGGATGCCGGCCGTGGTCTTCAGGTCCACCGGCGGGCGGTAGCTGCTCAAGGCCTCGCCGAAGGCGATCATCCACGGGTGGTCCAGGTAGAACTGCTGACGCCCGGTGAGGGTGCGCCATGGGATCAGTTCATGCACGTTCGTATAACCGGCGTTGTAGCTGACGGTTTCGCTCTCTATACCGCTCCAGGTGGGCGAACTGATGATCTTGCGCGGCTGCGCCTGAACGTCGCGGTAGCGGATCTTCTCGTCCTCTCGGTACAGCGCCAGATGCGTGTGGTCGCGTCCGGTCTGCTTGCCCAGCGCTTCCCAGGCCTTGACGGCGACATGGCCGTTGGTCTCGGGTGCCAGCTGCAGGATGACTTCGCAGGCGTCGATGTCGGTCACGATCCTGGGCATGCCCTGCGTGACGCCCTCGGTCAGCGTCTTGCCGTTGAGCTGGCCCAGTTGCTCGACCTCGGTGCCGGTCTTCCAGCCGATACCTTTGCCGCCGTTGCCCAGCTTGTCCATCAGGGGGCCCAGAGCGGTGAAGCGCTTGAACACGTTCGGGTAGTCGCGTTCGACGACAGCGATCTGCGGCGCGGTCCGGCCGGGGATCAGCTCGCACTCGCCCTTCTTCCACTCCTTGACGTCGAACGGCTGTGCCAGCTCGCCGGCGGTATCGTGCATGATCGGCGTCAGCACGACTTCCCTTTCCACCCCAAGGTGACCAACGCAGACTTCGCTGAAGGTCTTTGCGAAGCCCTTGTAGATCTCCCAGTCGCTGCGGGCCTGCCACACCGGGTCGACTGCTGCCGACAGAGGGTGGATGAACGGGTGCATGTCGCTGGTGTTGAGGTCGTTCTTCTCGTACCAGCTGGCCGTGGGCAGCACGATGTCGGAATAAAGGCAGGTGGTGCTCATGCGGAAGTCGAGCGTGACCACCAGATCGAGCTTGCCTTCGGGCGCTTGCTCATGCCACTTCACCTCCGACGGCTTCGCGTCGTCCTTGCCCAGATCCTTGCCCTGGATGCCGTTCTCGGTGCCCAGCAGGTGCTTGCAGAAGTACTCATGACCCTTGCCGGATGAGCCCAGCAGGTTCGAGCGCCACACGAACAGCACGCGCGGCCAGTTCTGCGGCGCGTCCGGATCTTCACAGCTCATCTGCACCGTGCCGTCCTTCAGCGCCTTGACGACATAGTCCTTCGGATCCATGCCGGCGGCGGTGGCGTCCTTCACCACCTGCATCGGATTGGTCTTGAGCTGCGGTGCGCTGGGCAGCCAGCCCATGCGCTCGGCGCGCACGTTGTAGTCGATCATGCTGCCGGCGTACATCTTCTTGTCGGCCAGCGGCGACACGATCTCCTCCATGCCCAGCTTCTCGTAGCGCCACTGGTCGGTGTGGGCGTAGAAGAAGCTGGTGCCGTTCATCTGCCGCGGCGGGCGGATCCAGTCAAGCGCAAACGCCAGTGCCGTCCAGCCGGTCTGCGGGCGCAGCTTTTCCTGGCCGACGTAGTGAGCCCAGCCGCCACCGCTCTGGCCGATGCAGCCGCACATCATCAGCAGGTTGATGACACCGCGGTAGTTCATGTCGGCGTGGTACCAGTGGTTCATCGCCGCGCCGATGATGACCATCGACTTGCCATGCGTCTTGTGCGCGTTCTCAGCGAACTGGCGGGCCACGGTGATGATCTGGTCGCGTGGCGTGCCGGTGATGCTTTCGGCCCAGGCCGGCGTGTAGGCCGCATTGTCGTCGTAGCTCTTCGCGCCGCTGCCCAAGCCACGGTCGATGCCGTACTGCGCGGCCTGCAGGTCGAACACAGTGGCTACCAGAGCCTCGCGGTGATCACCTTCCTTGCCCAGGCGCAGCCGCACGGCCGGCACCTTGACGAAATTGATCTCGCCGTTCTGCACATTCGATTTGAAGTGCGGTGACGACACGCCGCCGAAGTACGGCAGGCCGATGTCGACGACTTCATGGACCTGTTCGCCATCTTCCAGGACGGACAGCTTGAGCTTTACGTCGGTGCCATGGCGCGCTTCCTTGTTCTCCAGGTTCCACTTGCCCTGGTCGACGCCGCCCTCCGGCGTCCAGCGGAAGCCGATGCTGCCATTGGGCAGCACGGCCCGGCCGTTGATGTCAAAGGCAACGGTCTTCCACTCGGGGTTGTTGTCCTGCCCCAGCTTGCCGTTGAAGTCGCTGGCGCGCAGGTAGCGGTCGGGCACGAGGGTCTTGCTGCCATCCGGCAGGGTGTGCTCCTTCAGCATCACCAGCAGCGGCAGATCGGTGTAGCGGCGAGCGTAATCGTCGAAGTACGGGCTGCGTTCCTTGAAGTAGAACTCGTTGAGCGCCACGTGACCCATGGCCATCGCCAGCGCCGAGTCGGTGCCCTGCTTGGGGTGCAGCCACAGGTCGGCCAGCTTGGCCACTTCGCTGTAGTCAGGGGTGACGGCCACCGTCTTGGCACCCTTGTAGCGCACCTCGGTGAAGAAGTGGGCGTCGGGGGTACGCGTCTGCGGCACGTTGGAGCCCCAGGCGATGATGTAGGTGCTGTTGTACCAGTCGGCCGATTCCGGCACGTCGGTCTGTTCGCCCCACACCTGCGGGCTGGACGGCGGCAGGTCACAGTACCAGTCGTAGAAGCTCAGGCAGACGCCGCCGATCAGGCTCAGGTAGCGGCTGCCGGCGGCATAGCTGACCATGCTCATCGCCGGGATGGGCGAGAAGCCCATCACACGGTCGGGGCCGTGTTTCTTGATGGTGTAGACGTTCGATGCGGCGATGATCTGGTTGACCTCGTCCCAAGTGCTGCGAACGAAGCCGCCCATGCCGCGCACCTTCTGATAGTCGCGCCGCTTGGCATCGTTTTCGACGATCGAGGCCCACGCTTCGACCGGGCCATGCGCAAGACGTGCTTCGCGCCAGCTTTTCAAGAGTCGGCCGCGCACCATCGGGTACTTCACGCGGTTGGCGCTGTACAGATACCAGCTGTAGCTGGCACCGCGGGCACAGCCGCGCGGTTCGTGGTTCGGCAGGTCCCAGCGCGTGCGCGGGTAGTCGGTCTGCTGGGTTTCCCAGGTAACGATGCCGCCCTTGACGTAGATCTTCCACGAGCAGGAGCCCGTGCAATTCACGCCGTGCGTGGAGCGCACGATCTTGTCGTGCGCCCAGCGGTTGCGGTAGGCGTCTTCCCAGGTGCGGTCCTCGCCGGTGGCGATGCCGTGGTCGCCCGAGAAGGATTCCTTCGGGATGGAGAAGTGGGTCAGTCGGTCTAGAAAGTGGCTCATGTGTAGTCTCCGTGATGCGTTCGGAATGGGCGCTGTGCGGGCGTAGTTTCGGTGATCAGGGGTTCTTCACGTACGCATTGCGGCGAAGGTAGAACCACCAGTTTAGGACAAGGCAGATCGCATAGAAGACTGCGAAGCCGTACATGGCGAGCTCGGGTGTTCCGGCCTTGATCTGTTCGCCGATCACCACCGGTGCGATGAAGGCGCCGTAGGCGGCGACGGCCGAGGTCCAGCCGAGCACGGGGCCGGCCTGCGTGCGGTCGAAGATGACGCCGATGGTGCGGAAGGTCGAGCCGTTGCCGATGCCGCTGGCGAAGAACAGCACCATGAAGAGGCCGAGGAACATCGGGAAGTATTCTTCCGGCGTTGCCGAGCCGTAGGCCTGCATCATCACGTAGCCCACCGCCACCGAAGCGATGGCCATCACTACGGAAATCACCTGGGTGACGATGGAGCCGCCGAGCTTGTCGGAGATCCAGCCGCCCAGCGGTCGCACAGCGGCACCGACGAAGGGGCCGATCCAGGCGTAGGTCAGTGCCGAGGGGGCGTTCGGATTCTTCAGCGTGTGCTGCATGACGCCGGCGGCATCAGGCACGTGACTGGTGCCGAAGATGACCGTGATGGCCAGCGGCAGCGCCATCGAGAAACCGATGAAGGAGCCGAAGGTGACGATGTAGAGCGCCGTCATCGACCACGTGTGCTTGTTCTTGAAGATCGCGAACTGCTTGGTCACGCCTTCCTTCATTTCGCCGAAGGCGGCCACCTTCATGACCAGCAGCGCAAGAATGATGTCCAGCGGAATCGCCACCCACATGCTCAGCACGCCCAGCCCGGTCGGTGCGGGCAGGTACAGCCACAGCATGAAGATGGCGGGCACGAAGGCCAGCGTATACAGATAGGTGATCTTCGAGAACGCGACGATCGGGTTGCCGGTGTTCGGCGAAACGGTCTTCAGGTTGTTCATGCCGAACCAGCACAGGATGGCCAGCGGAACCAGCGACAGCACCCAGGCGAAGCCGGCGTTCTGGATCCATGTGGGCGTGCCGGCCAGGATCTTGCCGCCGATCCAGCCGCTGTCCTTGACCAGAACCATCGGTTCGCCGCCGAAGGCACCGAACAGTCCGACCGTCATGACCAGCGGGATCACGATCTGCATCGTCGTCACGCCGAAGTTGCCGAGGCCGGCATTGAGGCCCAGCGCAGTGCCCTGCAGTTTCTTCGGGAAGAAGGTGCTGATGTTGGACATCGAGCTGGCGAAGTTGCCGCCGCCCACGCCCGACCACAGCGCCATCAACTGGAACACCCAGAGCGGCCATTCGGGGTGCTGCAGCGCGATGCCGGTGCCGATGGCCGGGGCCAGCAGCATGGCGGTGGTGAGGAAGATGGTATTGCGGCCGCCGGCCAGTCGGATCAGGAACGAAGCGGGGATGCGCATCGTGGCGCCGGCGATGCCGGCGATGGCAGTCAGCGTGAACAGCTCTTCCTTGGCGAAGGGGAAGCCGAGGTTGAGCATCTGCACGGTGATGATTCCCCACATGCCCCACACGGCGAAGCCGCAGAGCAAGGCCGGGACCGAGATCCACAGGTTGCGGTAGGCGATCTTCTTGCCTGTGGATTCCCAGAACTGCTCGTCCTCCGGCCGCCAGTCGGCGATGTCGGGACCGGTTGTCGGGGTGACCGGCGGTGTGCCGGCGCGTGTGTTCGTGTTCATGATGGTCCTCTTTCTTGTGTGAGGTGTCAGCTTTGCTGCGCGAGGCCGGATTTACCCATGAGCTGGGTACCGCGGACTTCGGTGAAGTACATCCAGATGAGCGACACCCACACCACGGCGTACATCAGCATGAAGGCGCTGGAACGGATGCCGGTGAGATCGACGAGGGCGCCGAACATGATGGGCAGCACGAAGCCGCCGAGACCGCCGGCCAGACCGACGATGCCGCTGATGGTGCCGATGTTGGTCGGGTAGTCATCGCTGATGTACTTGAATACGCTGGCCTTGCCGAAGGCCCAGGCGATGCCGAGACAGAACATCAGCGCGGTGAAGGCATACACGTTCAGGCCGATGTCGAAGGTCTTCGGGCCGTCGACCGTGGTGATGGTGAATTGCGTCTGCGGATAGCTCAGCAGGAACAGGCAAATCCAGCTCACCCACAGCACCCACCAGGTGACGCTGTGTGCGCCGTACTTGTCGCTGAGCCAGCCGCCCACGGCGCGAAGCACACCGCCCGGCAGCGAGAAACAGGCGGCAAGCAGCGCAGCCGAACGGATCTCCATGCCGTATTCGCCGACGTAGTACTGCACCATCCACAGGCTGAGTGCGACGTAGCCGCCGAACACGATGCTGTAGTACTGGCAGTACTTCATCACGCGCGGATCCTTGAGCGCCTTGAGCTGATCCGTGAAGCGCACGTTGCTCGGCACGAGGTGTGTCGGGTCACTGTGGCTGAATAGCCAGAAGATCACTGCCGTACCGAGCATGATGGCCGCGTAGGCCTGCGGCACCATGGTCCAGCCGAAGGCCACCAGCAGTGCCGGTGCGACGAACTTGTTGACGGCCGCTCCCGAGTTGCCTGCACCATAGATGCCCATCGCGAAACCTTGCTGATTCTTCGGAAACCACCGCGCGACGTAGGGGGTGCCGACGGAGAACGAACCGCCTGCCAGACCCACGAACAGGCCGATGACGAGGAAGTGCCAGTACTCGGTGGCATAGCTCATCATCCAGATCGCCGGCACCGTGCTCGCCATCAGCAGCGTCATCACGATGCGGCCGCCGTACTTGTCGGTCCAGATGCCCAGCGGCACGCGCACCAGAGAACCGGCGAGCACCGGCATGGCGGTCAGCAGACCGAACTGCGTGGAGTTGAGGTCAAGCGCCTTCTTGATCGGTATGCCGATCACACCGAACATCATCCACACCATGAAACACACGGTGAACGCCAGGGTGCTTACGATCAGCACCGACAGTGCCTGCCCTTTCCTGGTCATGACGCAATCCTTCCTTATGGTTTCGTCGATGGTAGGTGGGCGGCCACCGTGACAACATCCTTCGGAGGTAGCGTCGGCGCAGGGAAGAAGAACTAGTGCGGGTCGGCGGCACTAGTTCCGAAGAACTAGTGCCCCGGAAAAAGCCGTCGCGTTTGCGCTGGATCAATACGGGCTGTCCAGCCAGCGTGTCCGGGATGGTGGGGGGCGGGCGGATCTGGCGCGCGCATGACCTGCAGTGGCGATGCACCCGCCGCTCCCACCTTGCGCATGCTCAGATCAGGCCGCGCTCCACGGCGATGATGGCGACCTGTACGCGCGACGCGACATCGAGCTTGCGCAGGATGTGCTGCACGTGCACCTTGACGGTAGTTTCGGCGATGCCCAGATCGCGGGCTATCAGCTTGTTGCTGTCACCGCGGGCGATGCCCCGCAGGATGTCGAATTCACGCGGTGAAAGGGCGTTTCCGCCCGCAGCCGGTATGAACCCCGGGTCCGGGTCCGGCGCCGGCGCCGGTGCTGGGGCTGGCGTCGCCGCTGCCTGTCGGTAAACCGACACCAGCTTGCCCGTCATTTCGTCGGCCACGACGCTTTCGCCGCGCATGGTGCGATGGATGGCGTGCGTCAGCGCTTCGCCCTCCATCGTCTTGAGCAGATAGCCGCAGGCGCCGCCGCGCAGCGCAGCGGCCAGATCCTGTTCATCCTCGCTGATGGTGAGCATCAGCACGCGCGCGCCGGGAGCAGCATCGCGCAGGCCGGGCAGCATGTCTACGCCGTTGACGCCGGGCAGGTGGTTGTCCAGCAGGATCACATCCGGCTGCAACGACTGGGCGCGCCGCATGGCTTCGCCTGCATCGGCTGCATCGCCCACCACCTTGAGCTGCGGATCGCGCGACAGCAGTGCGGTCAGGCCGCGGCGGAACAGCGTGTGGTCATCCACCAGCAGGATGCGTACGGTTTCGCCGTTCGTTACGGTCGTCGTCATGCGGAAAGGGTCTCCGGGATGTTCTGCGGGCTGTCTGCCGGCTGGGCGGGAGATGGCAGAGTGAGCACAATGGACGTGCTGCGTTGCGGCGTCGAGAACACTTCGAGTTCGGCGCCGATGCGATCGGCGCGCTCCGACATGATGCGCAGCCCGACGTGGGTTTCATCGATCGGTCCGTCGCTGGTCGAGAAGCCGCGGCCGTTGTCGCGCACCTCGAAGCGCCAGACGGGCTGCTGCTGCACGTCGAGCCAGACCTGGCTGGCGCATGCGTGCTTGCGCACGTTGGACAGCGCTTCCTGCACGATGTGCAGCACCTGGATCTGCACGTCCGGCTGCAGCGGAATGCCATGTTCGTGCATGTTGAGCGTGGCCCGGATACCGCTCTGGTGCTCGAACTTGCGCAGGGTCGACAGCAGCGCCGGTTCGATGTCCTCGGCGTTGGCACGCGTGCGGAAATGCAGCAGCAGTTCGCGCACGTCACTGTAGCTTTCGCGCACGCCGGCATCGAGTTCGCCCAGTATCTTCTCGACCTGAGAGGCGTCCTGGTCGGCCAGCGCGTCGCGCATCATCTGAACCTGCATCTTCATGAAGGCGAGCGACTGTGCGATCGAGTCATGCAGTTCGCTGGCCAGGAAGTTGCGCTCCTGCGACACGGCCGCTTCCTTCGCCAGAGCATTCAGGCGCAGGTTTTCCATGCCGCTCGCGAGGTGACTGGCCAGTGCCTCGAGCAGCGAGCGTTCGGATTCCGAAAGCACGAGGCCGGCGTGGAAGAAAAGGTCGACTTCGCCCATCAGCCGTTCCTTGAGACGCACCGGCACCGATACCAGCGTTTCGAAACCGGCTTCGCCGCAATACTGGAGACCGGTCTGCGCCATCGAGCGGATGGGGATGACGCGGGTGCCCGGCGGTGCGTCGGGCATGCCGCAGTGGCATTCGTGGGCGCGCAGACAGCGTTCGCCATCACCCATGTAGGCGGGCAGACCTTCCGATGCAAGCATCAGGAACCGCTGGTTGGATTCGTCCGACCAGCGCAGTGCAACACCGTCGGCGTGGATCACGCGTGCGATCTGCTGCACGAAGCCGCGTGCCAGTTCATCGAGAGAACCGGCCGTCGACACCAGCGTGGTGACGCCGTAAAGCGCTTCCAGACGTTCGCGCTTCTCCTGCAGTTCCGCGGTTTTTTCGGATACGCGCGCTTCGAGGTTGCGGTACATGGCCTGAATCTGGCCGGCCATGTCGTTGAAGCCGTCGGCCAGCGTGCCGAACTCATCGTTGGTCGGTCGTTCGACCCGGGCGCTCAGGTCGCCCTGTTGAAGTTTTTCGAGCGCCTGCTTGAGCTGTCCGACCGGCTCGATCACGAACAGGTAGCCGACGTAAAGCAGTACGCAGGCACCCAGCACGGCGAGTGCCATGGTTGCCAGCTGCAGCAGATGCAGCGTGGCTGTCCAGCGCGACATGTGGGCTTCCACGCTCGCCACCAGCTTGTCGACGCGTGACGTGAAGGCAGCGGTTTCTTGATGCAGCCCCCGGAGATTTGCGTCCGGCACGTCGAGCCACCGATGCCGGTACGCCGCCCAAGCTGTCTCGACTTCGGCGAAGTGCCTGCGGACCGAGTCGTCCCATGGCATGAACAGCGGGCGTTCCGGATCACCGACACGCAGGAGCTGCAGACTGCTTTCGAATTCCGCGCGCGCATCGGGCAGCATCGCCCGGTCGTCGCTGCTGACCATGAGTGACATGCGGTAGGCCTGCATGCGCATCCGGCCGGCTTCATTCACAGCCGCTGCGCCGCCGTCGAGCTGCCACGATACCCACAGCGTCAGCACGATCGACAGCATCGCGAGCAGCGCGAAAGGCGCGGCCGACAGCGCGAGCTTGGCGCCCAGTCCGAATTGCTTCCGTATCACCATGGCGCCCAGTGTAGCCAATGCGGCGGCGCGAAGCACCGCCTGGCGCCGGCGCGCCGGAGTGAATCGGTCGATATTTCGGGCTGCAGGGGCTGCAGCGATCCGGTGGCCGGTTTCGGGACGCATTCCCGGGGCCCGTCACCGGAGCATACGGCGGCATACCCGTTACATGCGTATCCGGTAATTCCGCACGCTTTTGCCATTTGTTCCCCCCTGGCAGGGCGTCGCCTGCCGGTACGCTGCAGTTTTAGCCAGTCGAGGCTGACCGGTGCCGATTGTCAGTCCTGACGAGTCAACGCCGGGAAAGGAGAGTCCCGCTTGCCGACGAGTCGTTCATCA
The DNA here is from genome assembly GCA_017984755.1 of Methyloversatilis sp. Classification (GTDB taxonomy): domain Bacteria; phylum Pseudomonadota; class Gammaproteobacteria; order Burkholderiales; family Rhodocyclaceae; genus Methyloversatilis. The sequence continues at coordinate 31,459 of JAGNYW010000009.1, read as the reverse complement.
TTCCTGCGACAAGCCCTGCAGTCGATGGCGGGTGTCAATGGTGAAGTGGCGCTCTGCATGGTCGGTATCTGGCTGCCTGCGACCCTGCTGCTGGGAAGCGATGCCTGGTTGATGCAGTCCGTCTGGGCCTTGTGGTGCGCCGCATGCGGGGCTGCGCTGGCGAGCCGCCTGCGCAAGGCGGGGCTGGCCCGCGAATCGGCACCGGAGATCGCGGCGGAGCGCGGCATCGTTCACGCCATTCCGCTCGCGACCTGCGTTTGCGCGCTGCCGGGTGGCGAAATCCTGTTCGCGAATGATGCGATGGTCGATCTTTCTGGCGAGACGCGGGAGGGGCTGCTTGGCCGTGAGCTTGGCGGATTCTGTGCGCAGACGCAGGATGCGGTGCGTCTGGCGAAGGTGCTTCGGAGCGGTCACCGATTCGACGACGTCGAACTGCCTGCGCGCCGCGCAGACGGCAGCGTGCGCTGGCTATCCGTATGCGGGCGCCCCGACGGTTTCGACGGACGCATGGCGCTATTCGTCGTCTGTCACGACATCACCGGCCACAAGCAGGCTCAGCGTTCGCTGATTGCCAGCGAAGAGCGCTTCCGGCTGCTGCTGGGCGCCTTGTCCGAAGCAGTGGTGCTGTACGACGCCCAGTCCTGCGTGCTTACGCGCAATCGTGCGGCACAGGCGGCCGGCTGGCTCGAGGCTGCTCATGCAGTCCTGCGCGGCGGACGGGCGGATGCGCGGCTGTGCGACGAGCAGGGCCGTGTCCTGCCACCCGCGCTGCATCCGGTCATGCGCTCCCTCGCGGACGGCCAGCCTCTGCGCGATGTGGTCATCGGTACCGAAGACGCGGCCGGCCAGACGCGCTGGCTCGCCGTCACGACGCAGCCGCTGTTTCACGCCGGCGCAAGCCGGCCCTACGCGGTGGTTGCGTCCTATTCCGACCTGACTGCGCGCATCAGGGCCGAACGTGCGCTGCGCGCCAGCGAGCAGCGCTACGCGCTGGCCTTGCGCGGCATGAACGAAGGGCTGGCGGAATGGCTCAGCGGAAGCGACCAGCTCTATGTGTCGGCGCGGCTGTCGCAGATCATGGGCCATGACGCCGGAGGGCGCCGCATGAAGGTGAGTGACGCCCTGCAGCGCATTCATCCAGCCGACCGGGCCGCATGGAAGGCGACCTTGTACGGCGTGCTGCGCGACAGACAGGGGCATTTCCAGAAAGAACTGCGTGTAATGCATGCCGATGGCAGCTACCACTGTTTCAGGCTGCGTGGTGCTGCCCAGCGCGAGGCGGGCAGACGTGCCCACCGCGTCGTCGTGACCGTGGCGGATGTTTCGGTGAGAAAGCGCCTCGAGGAGGTTGATGGCGCCGAGCGGGAACTGCTGGCGCTGATTGCCGCCTCCGTGCCTTTGCCGGACGTGATGTCACGACTGGCGATCCTGGTGGAGCAGACGCTAAACGAGCACTCGCGGGCTGCCGTCTTCGTATTCGACCCGACGCATCCGGAGCAGGTCGAGGTGGCAGCCCCCGGCCTTTCGGCAGCGTTTCATGCGTCCGCAGCCGTTGCATCCCGGCAACTGATCGAGAGCGTACTGGCGAATGCGCCGCGTGGCTTGCGCCCGGTGCTGTTCGACGACCTGGAACAGACCGAGGGCTTTGTTCCCTTGCGCGAGCTCATGCAGGCCGAAGCGATGCATTCGCTTTGGATGCTGCCACTTGTCGGTTACGGCAACGTGCTGATGGGGTGCCTGGTCATCTGTCACCCGCACCCGTGGCGTCCCGGGCGCACCGAAGAAGGTCTGGTCGAACGTCTGGTCGATATTGCGCAGCTGGCACTCGAACGCGCCCGCACCGAACGTCAGGTCAGGGCGCTGAACGAGTCGCTGGAGCAACGCGTGGCCGAGCGCACCGCGCTGCTGGAACAGGCCAACAATGAACTGGAAGCGTTTTCCTACTCGGTGTCGCACGACCTGCGCAGCCCGCTGCGTGCGATCAACGGTTTCGCGCATCTGCTGGCCGAACACGCTGCACCCGTGCTGGATGAGCAGGGGCGCGACATGCTGGAGCGGATACAGCGGGGCTCGACGCGCATGGGGCAACTGATCGACGACATCCTCCATTTCTCTCGCATGGCGCGCGTCGACATGACATGCAGCGAGGTCGATCTCGATGCCGTAACGCGGTCGGTTGCAACGGAACTGCTCGAACAGTATCCGGCGGCCCGCGTCACCATTGCACCGCTCGGCCGTGCCAGTGGAGATCAGCCCATGCTCAGGCAGGTGATCTTCAACCTGATGGCGAACGCACTCAAGTTCTCCGCGCATGCCGCATCTCCGGCCGTGGACGTGTTCGTGGCGCTGCTCGACGGCCAGGCGGCGATCTGCGTTCGCGACAACGGGGTGGGGTTCGATCCGAAATACGCCGATCGTCTTTTCGGCGTGTTCCAGCGGCTGCACGGAGCCAGCGAGTTTGCCGGTACCGGGGTCGGTCTGGCCATCGTCAAGCGCATCGTCGAGCGCCACGGCGGGCGCGTGAGTGTGCACGCCGTGCCGGACAAGGGCGCGACCTTCAGTTTCACGCTGGATTCCTTCCAGCCGGCCCTGCCGCTGCCGGGACCCGAGAGCTCGACCCGGACCGGTACGGAGGCCTGATCAGCCGATCAGGCGGGTCAGCGCCTCGCGGTACTTGTCACCGGTGCGCTCGATGATGTCGGCCGGCAGTTTCGGGCCTGGGGCCGTCTTGTTCCAGTCCAGCGTTTCCAGATAGTCACGCACGAACTGCTTGTCGAAAGAAGGCGGGTTCACGCCCTCGCGGTACTGGTCGGCAGGCCAGAAACGCGATGAATCCGGCGTCAGCGCCTCGTCGATCAGGATGAGTCTGCCGTCGCGGTCCAGACCGAATTCGAACTTGGTGTCGGCGATGATGATGCCGCGGCTCAGCGCGTAGTCCGCAGCGGCGCTGTACAGGGCAATGGCGGTATCTCGAACCTGCGCCGACAGCGCGGCGCCGATCAGTGCTTCGGTCTGCTGGTAGCTGATGTTCTCGTCGTGATCGCCGGCAGCCGCCTTGGTGGCTGGCGTGAAGATCGGGGAGGGCAGCTTGGATGCCATGCGCAGTCCGTGTGGCAACGCCACGCCACACACGGTGCCGGTGCGCGAGTAATCACCCCAGCCCGAACCGATCAGATAGCCGCGCACCACCGCTTCGATCGGCAGCGGCTTGAGCCGACGCACCACGATGGCGCGGCCGGTGACCTGATCACGTTCGTCTGCCGCAACCACCGATTCGGGCGCGATGCCGGTCAGATGGTTGGGCGCCACGCCGGCGAGCTTGTCGAACCAGAAATTCGAAACGGCCGTCAGCACCTTGCCCTTGCCGGGAATGGGGTCGGGCAGGATGACATCGAACGCCGACAGGCGATCGGTCGTGACGATGAGCATCGTGTCGTCGTCGATGGCGTAGATGTCACGGACCTTGCCGCGCGCGATGAGCGGCAGGCTCTTGATGCTGGATTCGAACAGTGCGTCGGCCATTTAGATCTTCGGTACGTCTTAGGTAGGGGTCAGTTGACGGTCTGGGCGAGTTTGCCACTTGCGTAAAGGCGGGCCATTTCGTCCAGCGGGACAGCCTTGATCTTGGCTGCCTGGCCTTCGCAGCCGAACTGAAGGTAGCGTTCCCTGCAGATCACCCTGGCGGCTTCGCGTGCCGGCTTCAGCCATTCGCGGGCGTCGAACTTTTCCGGGTTCTCGGTCAGGAACTTGCGCACCGCGCCGGTCATCGCCAGACGAATGTCGGTGTCGATGTTGATCTTGCGCACCCCGAACTTGATGGCCTTCTGGATCTCCTCGACCGGTACGCCGAAGGTTTCCTTCATCTTGCCACCGTACTGGTTGATGATGGCCAGCAGATCCTGCGGCACGGACGACGAGCCGTGCATCACCAGATGGGTGTTCGGGATGCGGGCATTGATCTCCTGGACGCGGCCGATGGCAAGGATGTCGCCGGTGGGTTTCCGGGTGAACTTGTAGGCACCGTGGCTGGTGCCGATGGCGATGGCCAGTGCATCCAGCTGAGTTGCCTCGACGAAGCGCGCGGCTTCTTCCGGATCCGTCAGCAGCGAGGAGTGATCGAGCTTGCCTTCGGCGCCATGGCCGTCTTCCTCGCCGGCCATGCCGGTCTCCAGCGAGCCGAGGCAGCCCAGTTCGCCTTCCACGGTGACACCGACCTTGTGCGCCATGTCGACGACCTTGCGCGTGACCTCGACATTGTAGTCGAACGAAGCGGGCGTCTTGCCGTCTTCCTTCAGCGAGCCGTCCATCATGACCGAGCCGAAACCGAGGTCGATGGCGCCCTGGCAGATCGCCGGCGACTGGCCGTGATCCTGGTGCATCACGAGCGGAATGTGCGGATAGGCTTCGAGCGCGGCCTGGATCAGGTGCTTGATGAAGCTCTCGCCGGCGTATTTGCGGGCGCCGGCACTGGCCTGCAGGATGACCGGCGCGCCGACTTCGTGCGCTGCGCTCATCACCGCCTGCACCTGTTCGAGGTTGTTTACGTTGAACGCGGGAATGCCGTAACCGTTTTCGGCGGCGTGGTCGAGCAGCTGACGCATGGACACCATGGGCATATAGATTCTCCTGGCTGGATCAGATGACGGTGGAGAGTTGACGATACTCCCCGACCTTGACGATTTTCAGTGTATTGGTACCGCCCGGAACGCCTATCGGCTCGCCGAAGGACAGCACGATGAGGTCACCGACCTTCACGGCGCCGCTGCGCAGCAGTTCGGCTTCGGCGTCGATTAGCATGCGGTCGCGGTCGGCGTCCGGATCAAGCTTGATCATCAGGGGCGTGACGCCGCGATACATCGACAGCTTGTAGCGCGTGCGTACTTCGGGGGTCAGCGCGTAGATCGGCACACCGCTGTTCAGACGCGACATCCACAGCGAGGTCGAGCCCGACTGGGTCAACGTGGCGATCGCCTTCACCTTCAGATGGAAGGCCGAAAAAAGTGCCGCCATGGCGATCGACTGGTCGATGCGGGTGAACACGCGGGTCAGGAATTCCTGGTCCAGCTTCACTTCGGCCGATTTTTCCGCCTCGATGCAGATGCGACTCATCGCCTCGACCGTTTCCACCGGGTATTCGCCGGATGCGGTTTCCGCCGACAGCATCACCGCATCGGTGCCGTCGAGCACTGCGTTGGCGACGTCCGACACTTCGGCGCGGGTCGGCACCGGGCTGTGGATCATCGACTCCATCATCTGGGTGGCCGTGATGACCAGTTTGTTCATTTCGCGCGACACGCGGATGATGCGTTTCTGCATGGCCGGTACGGCTGCATCGCCGACTTCGACCGCAAGGTCGCCACGCGCCACCATGGCGCCATCCGATGCTTCAAGTATTTCTTCCAGCGCGGGGATCGCTTCGACGCGCTCGATCTTGGCAATCAGCAGTGCGTTGGAACCGGCGGCACGCAGCAACTCGCGCGCCTGACGCATGTCTGCGCCACTCTTGGGAAAGCTGACCGCCACGTAGTCGACATTGAGCGACGCGGCGATCTTGATGTCTTCCATGTCCTTGGGCGTCAGTGCCGGCGCCGACAGACCGCCGCCCTGGCGATTGATGCCCTTGTTGTTCGACAGCTCGCCGCCATGGCGCACGGTGCAGTGGATCTGCGTGCGGTTCACGCTCTTCACGTCCATCACGATGCGGCCGTCGTCGAGCAGAAGTACTGCACCGGCCTCGACATCGTTCACCAATTCCGGGTAATCGAGGCCGACGTGGTCCGCATCGCCCATCTGGCATTCGATGTCGAAAAAGAACTTCTGGCCCGCCTTCAGCAGCACCTTGCTGCCGGCGAACTTGCCGACCCGGATTTTCGGCCCCTGCAGATCGGCCATCACGCCGACCGTGCGACCGACCTTCGCCGCTGCCTGCGCGAGCGTCTCGACACGTGCCCTGTGATCGTCCGGCTTGCCATGCGAGAAGTTGAGTCGCACCACGTCGACACCCGCTTCGACGAGGCGGGTCAGTGTGGCGAGGTCGCTCGAGGCGGGGCCGAGCGTTGCAACGATTTTAGTGAAGCGGTGCATGGAGGAGGACAGGTCCGGGTGGGTTGATGGGTCAGTCTCGGGCGCGACGCAGCAGTATGTCGACAGCCGGCAGCGTCTTCCCTTCGAGGAACTCCAGGAAGGCGCCGCCACCGGTCGAGATGTAGCTCACCTGGTCCGCGATGCCGTACTTTGCGATGGCAGCAAGCGTATCGCCTCCGCCTGCGATGGAGTAGGCCTTCGATCCGGCGATGGCGCGCGCCACCGTTTCGGTGCCGTGTCCGAAGGCGTCGAATTCGAATACTCCGACCGGGCCGTTCCATACGATGGTGCCCGATCTGGACAGCATTTCCGCCAGCTCGGCAGCGGCCTGCGGGCCGATGTCGAGAATCATGTCGTCGTCTTCGACTGCGTCGACCGGTTTGACGGAGGCGATTGCGCCGGCCGAGAATTCCTTGGCGCACACCACGTCCTGCGGCAGCGGCACTTTGGTCTTCGCCATCACGCGGCGCGCAGCGTCGAGCAGATCGGGTTCGGCAAGGGACTTTCCTATCTTCTTGCCGGCCGCCAGCAGGAAGGTGTTGGCGATGCCACCGCCTACGATGAGCTGGTCGACCTTGTCGGCCAGATTTTCGAGCAGCGTGAGCTTGGTCGACACCTTGGAGCCGGCGACGATGGCGGCCAGCGGACGCGCCGGCTGGCCGAGCGCCTTGCTCAGGGCGTCCAGTTCGCTGGCCATCAGCGGGCCGGCGCAGGCGATCGGCGCGTACTGCCCCATGCCGTAGGTCGTCGCTTCGGCGCGATGAGCGGTGCCGAAGGCGTCATTCACCCACACGTCGCACAGCGCGGCGAGTTTCCGCGACAGTGCTTCGTCGCACTTCTTCTCGCCCTTGTTGGCGCGGCAGTTTTCCAGCAGTACCACTTCACCCGGTGCAACGGTCACGCCATCGACCCAGTCTGCCACCAGCGTCACTTCGAAGCCGAGCAGTTCGGACATGCGGCGCGCGATCGGCGCCAGCGAGTCTTCCGGCTTCAGTTCGCCCTCGGTCGGGCGGCCGAGGTGGGACGTCACCATGACCGCCGCGCCGGCATCGCGCGCGGCGACTATCGCCGGCAGCGAGGCACGGATCCGCGTGTCTTCTGTGATGTTGCCGGCGTCGTCCTGCGGCACGTTGAGGTCGGAGCGGATGAATACCCGCTTGCCCTTGAGGTCGAGATCGGAAAGTCGCTTGAACTGCATCGTGATTCCCCTGCTGAGGCGCGTGGATGAAACGTTTCGGGATACGTCAAAAACGAAGCGGGGCATGGGGTGTGCACACCCCGGACCCCGCTGCGGTGTCGCCGCGCCCTTACTTTGCGTTCATCAGTGCGACCGTCGTGTCCAGCATGCGGTTCGAAAAACCCCATTCGTTGTCGTACCACGACAGCACCTTCACCAGCGTACCGCCCATGACGCGCGTCTGCGTCGAATCGAAGATCGACGAGCGTGCATCGTGGTTGAAGTCGATCGATACCAGCGGTTCGGTGCTGTAACCGAGCACGCCCTTCAGTTCGCCTTCCGAGGCGGCCTTGAGGATGGCGTTGACCTCATCCGTCGTGGTCGCGCGTGCGGCGGTGAAGGTCAGGTCGACGATGGATACGTTGATGGTCGGTACGCGCATCGCGAAGCCGTCCAGCTTGCCGTTCAGTTCCGGCAGCACCAGACCGACCGCTGCGGCAGCCCCGGTCTTGGTCGGGATCATCGACATCGTGGCACTGCGCGCGCGACGCAGGTCCTCGTGGTAGACGTCGGTCAGCACCTGATCATTGGTGTAGGCATGGATGGTGGTCATCAGACCGTGCACGACGCCGACCTTGTCGTTGAGCGGCTTGACCAGCGGGGCCAGGCAATTGGTGGTGCAGCTGGCATTCGAAATGACGGTGTCCGTCGCCTTCAATAAGCCGTGATTCACGCCATAGACGATGGTGGCATCGACGTCCTTGCCGCCCGGCGCCGAAATGATGACCTTCTTCGCACCGCCCTTGATGTGCGCCGCGGCCTTCTCCTTCGTGGTGAAGAAGCCGGTGCATTCGAGCACCACATCGACACCCAGCTCGCCCCACGGCAGCTCGGCCGGGTTGCGGTTCGCCAGTACGCGGATCCTGTCGCCGTTGACCACCATGTAATCGCCGTCGACGCTCACTTCGCCCGGAAACTTGCCATGGGCGGTGTCGTAGCGGGTCAGGTGCGCATTGGTCTTCGGATCCCCGAGGTCGTTGATTGCGACGATCTGGATGTCGTGGCGCTTGCCGCCCTCGTAATGCGCACGCAGTACATTGCGGCCGATGCGCCCGTAACCGTTGATGGCAACCTTGATCGTCATTTCAGCAACTTCCTTTCCAGTGGGTATGGATTCAACAAAACGTCGGAATTGTGCAGTGCAGCTTTTGGCCGCGCTGCGCCATAGTTGGCATCGTCGGCGGATCAGCGCCCAAGCACTTCGCGCGCCGCGGCAACCACTGCGTCGGCAGTGATCCCGAAGGCCTTGTAAAGCTCGCCGGCCGGCGCCGATTCGCCGAAGCGATCGAGACCGATGACTGCACCTTCCAGGCCGACGTACTTGCGCCACAGATCGGTGACGCCGGCTTCGACGACAACGCGCGGTATTCCGCGCGGCAGCACTGCAACGCGCCATGCCGCATCCTGCCGGTCGAACACGGAGGTAGACGGCATGGACACCACGCGCGCAGCAATGCCATCTGCAGCGAGTGTCTTCTGCGCCGCAAGCGCCAGTGAAACTTCGGAGCCGGTGGCGATCAGCACCACCTCCGCTGCGCCGGCCGCCTCCGACAACACGTAACCGCCGCGCGCGATGGCGGCAGTGGTTGCTGCGTCGCGCGTCGTGTGCGGCAGGTTCTGGCGCGAGAACATGAGCGAGCTCGGGCCATTTGCGCGCTTGAGCGCGCTGGCCCATGCAACCGCCGACTCGATGGTGTCGCACGGACGCCAGACGTCCATATTGGGCATCAGGCGCAGCGTGGCGGTCTGTTCAACCGGCTGATGGGTAGGGCCGTCTTCGCCCAGGCCGATCGAATCGTGAGTGAACACGAATATCTGCCGGACTTTCATGAGCGCCGCCATGCGCAGGGCGTTGCGCGCGTACTCCGAGAACATCAGGAAGGTGGCGGTGTAGGGAACGAAACCACCGTGCAGCGAAATGCCGTTGGCGATGGCGGCCATGCCGAATTCGCGTACACCGTAGTAGAAGTAGTTGCCCCCCGGATTGGCGGTCGAAATGCCTTTCGAACCCGACCACAGCGTCAGATTGGAACCTGCCAGGTCGGCAGAGCCACCCAGCAGTTCCGGCAGCGCCGGCGCGAACGCTTCGATGCAGTTCTGGCTGGCCTTGCGGCTGGCGATGTTCTCGGCTTTGGCTGCGAATTTCACCAACGTGTCGCTGACGACCTGATCGAAACTGTCGGGCAGGGTTCCGTCCATGCGGCGCGTGAATTCTGCTGCCAGTTCGGGGTGTGCCGCCGCGTAGGATGCAAAGCGCTCGCTCCACGAAGCTTCATGCTGCCTGCCTGCCGGACGTGCGTCCCAGGCGGCGCGGACGTCTGCAGGTATCTCGAACGGTGCATGTGTCCAGCCGATGAGGGCCCGTGCCGCTTCGATTTCCGCAGCTCCGAGAGGCGCGCCGTGCACGTCGTGGCCGCCCGCCTTGTTCGGCGAACCCAGGCCGATCACCGTGCGGCAGCAGATGAGCGTCGGCCGGTCGGTGTCGGCCTTGGCGGCGACGATGGCGCGATCGATCGCGTCGCGGTCATGGCCGTCGACGCCCGGAATGACCTGCCAGCCGTAGGCTTCGAAGCGTTTCGGCGTGTCGTCGGTAAACCAGCCCTCGACATGGCCGTCGATCGAAATGCCGTTGTCGTCGTAGAAGACGATGAGCTTGCCCAGCCCTTGCGTGCCGGCCAGCGAGCATACTTCGTGCGAAATGCCTTCCATCAGGCAGCCGTCGCCTGCGAACGCATAGGTGTAATGGTCGACGATGGCATGTCCGTCGCGGTTGAACTGTGCAGCGAGGCCGCGTTCCGCGATCGCCATGCCCACCGCGTTTGCCAGGCCCTGACCCAGCGGGCCGGTCGTGGTCTCCACGCCCGGTGTATAGCCGTATTCAGGGTGGCCGGGCGTCTTCGAGTGCAGTTGCCGGAATGCCTTGAGGTCGTCGATCGATAGGTCATAGCCGGTCAGGTGCAGCAACGCGTACAGCAGCATCGAACCGTGCCCGTTAGACAGCACGAAGCGGTCGCGGTTGGCCCAGTGGGGATTGCCCGGATTGTGGCGCAGGTGACCCCGCCAAAGCACTTCCGCAATCTCCGCCATGCCCATCGGCGCACCGGGGTGACCGGAATTGGCTTTCTGCACGGCATCCATCGCCAGTGCCCGGATGGCACCGGTGATCGGATTGAAACCTGCGCGGGGGATTACGGTAGATGGATTCATCGGACTGGGTTCTGGCCGGAAAACCCATAATTATCCGCGAAAACAAGCACTCTGGATAGCGTGTTGCAGCGCATCACCAGGGGCGGGTCCTGTCGGGCCGGTCAGTATCGTGCTCTTGCCTTCCGGCCGTTTTCCACAAGACGGAGGATCAGGGGCGTGAAGATCAGCTGCATGGCCAGATCGATCTTTCCGCCCGGAATCACGATGGTGTTGGCGCGCGACATGAAGGAGCCGTGCAGCATGCTGAGCAGGTACTGGAAATCGATGCCTCGGGGGTTGGCGAAGCGGATCACCACCATCGACTCTTCCGGCGTGGGAATGGCGCGCGCAATGAATGGGTTGGACGTGTCCACCATCGGCACACGCTGGAAATTGATGTGCGTGTTCTCGAACTGCGAACAGATGAAGTGCACGTACTCCGGCATGCGGCGGAGGATGGTGTCGGTCACCGCTTCCGTCGTATAGCCGCGCTGCTCGCGGTCGCGGTGCAGTTTCTGGATCCATTCCAGGTTGATGATGGGCACGACGCCGATGCGCAGGTCGGCGTAGCGGGCGATGTCGACCTTGTCGGTCTTCACCGCGCCGTGCAGTCCTTCGTAGAACAGGATGTCGGTGTTCGCCGGTATGCCCTGCCATGGCGTGAAGGTGCCTGGAGGCTGCTGATGGGGCGCAGCTTCCTTCTCGTTGTGCAGATAGGCACGCAGGCGTCCGCTGCCGTCTGCCCCGTACTGCCGGAACAGCGTTTCCAGCTCTTCGAAGAGGTTCGCGTCCGGGCCGAAGTGGCTGAAGTGCTCATTGCCGGCAGCCGCTTCACGCGCCATCACCGCCTTCATTTCCTCGCGGTCGTAGCGATGGAAGGCGTCTCCTTCGACGATCACCGGTAGCACGCCTTCGCGCCGGAAAATGTGCTGAAAGGTCCGCGTGACTGTGCTCGTGCCTGCGCCCGACGATCCGGTGATTGCAATGACGGGGTGGCGCGCTGACATGTTGACCTCTTCTGGGCTGACGCTGGCCGGACAGTGCCCGGTCAGAGGGTGGAGAAAAGACCCCGGATGTTGAATAGCGGCGAGGTGTATTCGCGGTCAACGCCCTCATCGTTGTCGCGATGGTACTGCGCGATGCGCCTCACTTCGTCGCCGGAGCCGAAGATCAGCGGAGTGCGGCATTGCAGGCTGCGCGGTACCTGTTCAAGTATGCGGCGGCGTCCGTCGGTTGCTTCTCCGCCCGCCTGCTCGATCAGGAAGGCGATCGGGTTGGCTTCGTACATCAGCGAGATGCGGCCGGGCGGCTGCGGCTGCATGGTGTCTGCCGGGTAAAGGATGACGCCGCCGCGCATCAGCACCCGCAATGTTTCCGCAACGAGGGAGGCGATCCAGCGCATGTTGAAATCCGTCTCGCGTGGCCCTGTCTGCCCGGCCAGACACTCTTCGACATAGCGCTTGACCGGCGGCTCCCAGAAACGCGACTTCGATGCGTTGATCGCGAATTCGGTTGTCTGCCGGGGGATGCGCATCTTTGGGTGCGTCAGGATGAAGGCGCCGATGTCCCGGTCCAGCGTGAAGCCATCGACACCCTCTCCGGTGGTGAGCACCAGCATGGTCGACGGGCCATAAAGGGCGAAACCGGCGCACACCTGCTGGGTGCCCGGCTGGAGGAAGTCCGACAGCTTCGGTTCTTCGCCCGGATTGGGCGCCATGAGTACCGAAAACAGGCTGCCGACGCTCAGATTGACGTCGATGTTGTTGCTGCAGTCCAGTGCGTCGAACAGCAACAGGTATTTGCCGCGCGGTGGTTGGTCCGGGGTCGGTATGAAGTTTTCCAGCCCCTCCAGCCCCTCCGGCGCCAGTGCCGCGAGGTGTCCGCCCCATTCGCATTCCCGCAGCATCGCTTCGTTGGCGATAGTGTCCAGCTTTTGCGTCACGCGACCGGACAGATTGATCGCGGCGCCGCTTCCGACAGCTTCGAAGCTGCCGAGCGAGCCGACGAGCGCCCCCTTGTTCACGTTGTTTGCGATGATCTTGACTGCGGTCGCTATCGCATTCAGCAGGCTCGAAAACATTCCGCTCGCCTGCGGATGCTGCTGCTGAGCCTCGATGGTGTAACGCGTCAGGGTCTTGCGCCCTTCACTCATGGCAATCTCCTTCGCAACCGGTGTGGATTTATCCTAGCTGCCGGGCTGTGCGCTGTCACATCAGCGACCCTTGGCAAGGGTGGCAGAGATGTCCGCCCGAGATGTGCTGCGGTGCTGGAACGGTTTGCTCCGCCGCGAGTAACAGAGTGTGCGAGCGCAAAAAAATACCCCGAGCTCTTGCGAGCCGGGGTATGAATCCACAAACAAGGTTGTGGAGGAGGAGCCTGGGTCACCTGTCGATAATTGTTGAGCAGACAGGCTTTGACACAAAATTTAGTAGCGGTCCGAAAATTATTCGCGACGCCGCGAACACGTTTCGAATTGCTGTTGCAGTGCAATATATCTGGAAATTGCCTTGGGTTAAAATAAGACTTTTTGATAGCATTGATCAGATATTCTGATTAAGCCTGATATGACTACTCAGTGGACGCGCGGAGTTTCTCTTCGCCAGTTGCGGATATTCGAAGCGGTAGCTCGCCTTGGGTCCATTTCCCGGGCGGCGGAGGAGTTGCATCTGACGCAGCCGGCGGTGTCGATGCAGGTGAAGGCGCTCGATGGACTGGTTGGCCTGCAGCTGATTGAAACCCTGGGCAAGAAGCTCAAGGTCACCGATGTCGGCATGGAGATCGCCCGCCATGCGCGCGCGATCGAACATCAGCTTGCCGAAGCCGAGGCGGCCCTTGCACAGATGGCGAGTGGCCACGCCGGTCTGGTGACGGTCGGGGTGGTGAGTACGGCCAAGTATGTGGCGCCCAAGCTTCTGATGGCGTTCCGCGAGCGATACCCGGACGTGCAGGTGCGCATTTCACTGCACAACCGGGACGATATTTTCCGGCAGCTGGAAGACAACCTGATCGACCTTGCCATCATGGGGCGCCCGCCGGCGGCGCTTGGCTGCGAGGCCTACGTGTTCGCCGAGCATCCGCTGTCGGTGCTGGCCCGCGAGGGACACCCGCTGACCCGGCTGGGTGTGGTCACCGCCGAAGATCTCGGCCGGGAATCGTTCCTGATACGCGAGCGAGGGTCCGGTACGCGCGTGACGCAGGAGAGTTTTCTGCTCGAACAGGGGATCCGTCCCGTGGAAATCATCGAACTGCCGAGCAACGAAATCATCAAGCAGGCGGCGATCGCCGGTATGGGGCTGGCGTTTCTGTCGGAGCACACGTGCCAGCTCGAACTGCGCACCGGTGTGCTGTGCCGGGTCGCCGCGGCGGGCACGCCGGTCACCCGCAACTGGCACGTTGTCTACCGCGATCGCAAGAACCTGTTGCCGGCTGCGCGAGCGTTGCGGGATTTTCTGATGAAGGAAGGTGGTCGCCTGATCAATGCGCAACTCTCGCCGGCACCGACCCCGCCGCACGGATAGGCTGAGTCCTGCTCAACGCGCACCATGTGCGTTGAGCCAGTCCATCCACTCTCCATAAAGCTCCGGACTTGCCCCGACGACGACCGGGGTCTTGCGTCCGGGCGCCATGTCGAGCGCTTCGCCGTCCAGCATCGAGCATTGCGCACCGGCCTCGGCGGCAATCAGGCTGCCGGCGGCGAAGTCCCACATCATCTGGCCGCCATGCAGGTAGACGTCGAGTCTGGCTGCTGCAATGAAGCACCATTCGAGCGCACTTGAGCCGAAGTTGCGCTGAGAGTAAAACGGCGACTGCGTCGCCAGCGCATCGGCCAGGCGCTTCGGAATGCGCTTGAAATCCACGCCGGCGACCGAATCCATAAGGTGCCTGGCGGGCGAGCGCAGCGGCAGCGCCGTACCGTTCAGGAAGGCGCCGCCGCCCCGTTCGGCGTAGAAGGCCTCGTCGGTCATCGGGTTGTAGACCACCCCGTAACGCGTCTGCCCGCCGGCGATGTAGGCAATCGCGACGCCGAAGAACGGAATGCCGTTGATGAAGTTCGTGGTGCCATCGATCGGATCGATGCACCAGATACCTTCCTCGCCTTCGTGCCACAGGCGCAGTTGCAGCGATTCCGGCATTTCCTCGCCCAGCACCGGACGGTCGATGATTCGCGGCAGCCTCTCGATGAGCGCTTCCTGGGCTGCGAGGTCGACGACGGTGAACAGGCTGCCGTCGTCCTTCTGCTTGCGCTGTGCCGTGAGGAAGTGCGGCATGATCACTTCGCGCGCTACGTTCCTCGCGGTGTCAACGATCTGGAGGAGTGTCGATGAGCTCATGATGAATCAGTCCTGGCGCCACTTGATTGAACAACCGATACCTGCTGTCTGCTCCCTCGGACCTCGACCTGCAAGCGCAATCGAGCGCATCGCGTCGAACAGTTCGCGCGGTGTGCCGGCAGGTGCTGCCTCCTTGCGCGATGCGTCGAAGCGGCCGCGGTACTGAAGTTGCAGTGCGCTGTTGTAGCCGAAGAAGTCGGGTGTGCAGACAGCGCCGTAGGCACGTGCAACCGACTGATCGGCGTCCAGCAGGTAGGGAAAGGGAAAGTCCAGTTCGAGCGCCAGTGCCTGCATGGCGTCCGGGCCATCCTGCGGGTAGTGCGAGGTGTCGTTCGGCATGATGGCGATCGCGCCGATGCCGAGATCGCGCAGTTCGCGCACAGCGGCGACCAGCCGTGGCAGTATCGCCTGCACATACGGACAGTGGTTGCAGATGAACATCACGAGCAGACCCGACGGGCCGCGCACGGTGTCCAGCGTGTAGTCCCGGCCGTCGAAACCACGCAACCTGAAGTGCGGTGCCGGAAGATCGAAATTACAGACGGGTGTCGAGGTGCTGACCATGATGCTTCCATCGGTTCGCTGCAGCGTCCGCTCTGCCGAACTGCAGCCCTGTCGCATTGCGCGGGTCATATTACGATGAATCCACGTTTCTTTTGCCCCCTGCCGGTCGATCCGGTCGGATCGATCGCATTGCCGCCGGCCGTCGCACATCATGTCGAGCGTGTGTTGCGTCTTGTCGAGGGGGACCGGTTGATCCTGTTCGATGGCAGCGGTGTCGAAGTCGAGGCCGTGCTCGAGGGCGGCGGGCGCAACCTGCGCGCGGTACTGGGCGAACGCAGTGCGCCGCTGCGCGAGTCGCCCCTGCAGATCACCCTGATGCAATGTCTCGCCGCATCGGACAAGATGGACTGGATCGTGCAGAAGGCCGTGGAGCTCGGTGCGGTCCGGGTGCAACCGGTGGCCAGCCGGCGCGCCGTCGTGAAACTGTCCGGCGATCGGGCACAGCGTCGGGTCGAGCACTGGCAGCAGATTGCCGTTGCGGCCTGCGAGCAGTGCGGTCGCAACCGGGTGCCGGACGTGCTCCCGCTGCAGACCTTTGCCCAGGCGCTCGCGCATGCCGGCGGACAGCGTCTGATGTTGCATCCGGAGGGCGGCGCGCTCTTGAAGGCTTCGGGTCTGCAGGTAGATGCGCCGATCAGTCTGCTGATCGGTCCGGAAGGTGGCTTCGATGCGGAAGAACTGGCAGCCGCGCGCGATGCAGGTTTCGCTGCCGTGACCCTGGGGCCGCGCGTGCTGCGAACCGAGACTGCGGGCATTGCCGTGATCGCGGCGCTCAATGTACTGATGGGAGATTTCTGATGTTCGATGCGCTGCCGGTGGCCGAAAAGATGGATCCGACCCGTCTTGATCGAGCGGTCACCCGACTGCGCGCCGATTTGCTGGACGCCCAGTACTCGATTCTTGAACAGGGCCGTGCGCCGGTTGTGCTGCTGCTGGCCGGTGTCGCCGGGGCCGGCAAGGGCGATCTGGTCAATACGCTGAACGAATGGATGGACCCGCGCCACATACGCACACGGGCTTTCGGTCCGCGCGATGAGGCGGAACGCCAGCGCCCGCACATGTGGCGCTACTGGCAGGCGTTGCCGGCGCGTGGCCGTACCGCCATCATTTTCGAAGGTTGGTACAGTGAGGCCATCCGGTCGCGCGTGGACCGCCGCATCAAGCGCCCGGCCTTCAACGAGCTGCTGCATGGCATCAAGCGGTTCGAACACCTGCTCGCGATGGAAGGCGCCGTGGTGCTGAAGTTCTGGCTGCATCTCGACTCCGGCACGCAGCGGGCGCGGTTCAAGGAGCAGGAAAGCGATCCGGCGACGCGCTGGCGCGTGACGCCGGAAGACTGGCGCGAGCACCGCCGGTACCGGCGGCTCTGCAAGGTGGCCGAAGAGGCGATTCTTTTGTCCGACGACAGGCATGCGCCCTGGCATCTGATCGAAGCGAGCGATGGTGATCTGTGCAAACTGGCGGTCGGTCGGCTGATTCTGCGTGCGCTACGTGCTGCGCTGGCCGGATCTGCCGTTCGCCCGGCGCCCCTGCCGCCTGTCGTGGCGAACGACCCACCGTCGGCCATCAAGCTTGTCCGCCCGGCCAGACCGATGACGAAGGCACAGTATCAGCCGCAGCTGGAAGCGCTGCAGGGGCAGCTGAATCTTCTGCTGCGCCAGGCGTCCTTCAAACAGCACTCGCTGGTGATCGTGTTCGAAGGCATGGATGCTGCCGGCAAGGGTGGTGCCATCAGGCGCATCACTCATGCACTCGACGCACGGGCGTACCGCGTGCATCCGGTTGCGGCGCCGTCGGAGCATGAAAGAAGCTATCCGTGGCTGTGGCGCTTCTGGCGTGACGTGCCGCGCGACGGCATGGTCGCCTTGTTCGATCGATCCTGGTACGGACGCGTGCTGGTCGAAAGGGTGGAAGGTTTCGCTGCCGAAAACGACTGGATGAGAGCGTTCGACGAAATCAATGCATTCGAACAGGAGTGGTGCCGCCACGGCGCCATCGTGTGCAAGTTCTGGCTTGATGTAAGTCCGGAAGAGCAGTTGCGCCGTTTCAACGAGCGCAGTCGCACCCGCTTCAAGCGCTTCAAGATCACCCCCGACGACTGGCGCAACCGGGAGAGGTGGCCGCAGTACGTGCCTGCTGTGCGCGACATGCTGGCCCGCACGCACATCGACGCTGCACCCTGGTCGGTCATACAGTCGGACGACAAGTATCAGGCACGGATAGACATCCTGCGGGCGCTGTGCTCCCGGCTGGAATCTGCGTTGCGCTGAGCCGTTTTCACTCGCGCGCTCGGATAGAATCCGCGCTTGAACAGACGGAAATGATATGCACGCCGATCCCGATTCACCCCGCTTCGTAGCCTGGGTGCGCAGTGCTGCACCTTACATTCACGCCTTTGGTGGGCGTACCTTTGTGATTGCAGTGGGTGGCGAGGTGCTGCAGGGACCGGGCGCCAATTCACTGGTCCAGGACTGCAACCTGCTTGCCGCGCTCGGCATCAAGCTCGTGCTGGTGGTCGGCGCCCGGCCGCAGATCGAGGAAGAACTGGCCGCGCGCGGGCTCGAGCCTCGCTACCACAAGGGCTTGCGGGTCACGGATGCCCGTGCGATGGACTGCGTGAAGCGGGCCAACGGTTCGATCCGCATCGATGTCGAAGCCCTGTTTTCGCAAGGGCTGCCGAATACGCCGATGGCCGGCAGCACCATTGAAGTGGCGTCCGGCAATTTCCTCACGGCTCGACCGGTCGGTGTGGTCGATGGCATCGATCACGGATACACCGGTACCGTGCGCAAGGTCGATGTCGAGGCGCTGAACGATGCACTCGTCGACGCCGATATCGTGCTGATGCAGCCCTACGGCTATTCCCTGACCGGCGAAGTGTTCAACCTGTGCATGGAAGAGGTGGCCGAATCGGTCGCGATCGCGCTGCAGGCGATCAAGCTGATCTACCTGTGCGATGCACCGGGCATCGTCGACGAGTCCGGCGAGCTGGTGCCCGAACTCACTGCCGACGAAGCATCCGAATGGCTCGGAGCCGGGCGCGGCATCACCGAAGACCTGGGGCTTTACCTGCCGCGTGCGATTCGGGCGGTGAAGCTCGGAGTGGCGCGTGTCCATATGATCGACCGCGATCTCGACGGAGCCCTGTTGCTCGAATTCTTCACCACACAGGGCGTAGGCAGCGTCATCTCGCGCGAGCGGCTGGCGCGCATGCGCAATGCGCGCATGGATGATGTGCCGGCAGTTGCCGGCCTGATCGCGCCGCTGGAGGCGGACGGAACGCTGGTCAGTCGCGGCCGTGAAAGACTTGAGCGCGAGATCGAGCGCTTCAGTGTGCTCGAGCACGATGAAGTCATCATGGGCTGCGCGGCCTTCTATCCGTACGCCGAAGACGAAATGGCCGAACTGGCCTGCCTTGCGGTGATGCCGGAGTACCGGCGCCACGGTTACGGTGAGCAGATACTGAGCTATGTCGAAGGGCGCGCGCGCGCCGAGCGGATGAAGCGGCTCTTCGTCCTGACCACCGTGACCGCGCACTGGTTCGTCGAACGCGGTTTCGTCGAAGCGGGCGTCGATGCACTGCCCCGCGTCAGGCGCGAAAACTACAACCCGCAGCGACGCAGCAAGGTCTTGGTGAAGGTTCTTTGAATACGCTTTCACCGCACTGAAATGAAGCCGGTCACGCTCCCGCGATTCGGCGCGCTGCAGTGGAGACTGCTCGCTTCGTCAGCGGTTCTCGGTATTGTTCTGCTGTGCGGGCTGACCTTCATCCACCTGTTCATCGCCGACCATCTGGTGTCGCGCGAGGCGACGCGCATCGATCTGCTGGCGACCGACATGCAGCGGCGTGTCGCCGACATCCTCCAGAACAGCCCACAGCATCTTGCGCGCGAGGTTTCGGTGCTGCGCATGCGTGGCGATCTGGAATATCTCGAAATCCGGGACAGTGCCGGTCGCGTGCTGATCGCCGACGGCGGGCCGGCCGCACTCGGCGCGCCGCATGCGGATCTGCGTGCCGGCCTGGAGGGCGGGCGTGGTGCTTATGATTTCCGTGTCGATCTGAGTCTGGCGGGTCACGGTGTGTCGCTGGGTGAGCTCCGTGCCAGTGCGAACCTTGCCGAACTCGAACAGACGATCGCCGTGCTGCGCAATGTATCGATTGCGCTTGGTTTGACACTGCTGGCGCTGCATGTGCTGCTCACCCGCTGGGTGCTGGCTGGCATGCTCGACGGCGTGGCCGGCATCGAAAAGCGGGCCATTGCCCTGCGCCGCGCAGAAGCGGTCGAGCCATTGCCGGTACATGGCGATGATGCGCTGGCCCGGCTTACGCGCGCCTTCAACCAGATGGTGCAGGCGCTCGAAGAGCGTGTGATGGCGCTGCGCAAGAGCGAAGCTCGCTTTCACGCCATCGCCGATTTCACGTTCGGGGTCGAGGCATGGTTCGGTCCGCAGGGCAGGTTGATCTGGGTGAATCGTTCGATTGAGCGGGTGACCGGTCACAGCCCTCTCGATTGTCTGCTCAGCGAAGATCTGGCGAAAATGCTGGTGCATGAGAAGGATCGCAAGATATTCGCGTCGCGTGCGCAGGATGCGCTGGCTGGCGCCAGCGGTGAGAGCTTCGAGGTACGGCTTCTGCGGCGCGACGGTTCCGTGGTGTGGGTGTCGCTGAACTGGCAACCGATCTATGACGACGCAGGCGTCTGCCTTGGGGTGCGGGTCTCGGCCGACGACATCCAGAGCCGCAAGGAAGCCGAATTCAAATTGCTCGACACCGTGACCGCCCTCCGCCGCGAACAGGGCTTGCGTGATTACTACCTGACGCGGAGCGAGGAGGAACGGTCGCGGCTGCAGGCGCTGCTTGACCTCATCAAGCTGGGCGTTCTGTTTGTTGACCGTGACGGCCGTGTTCAGCACGCCAACAGGATGCTCAAGGTCATATGGGGCTTTCCCCTGGACGAAAATCTGTCGGGAATGCGAGACTCCCTGCTGATCGACCGCACCGGCAAGCTGCTCACGGACGAGGTGGCTTACCGTGACCGTCTGCAGCATGTGCTGTCATCGCGCGAGCCGACCGAACCTCACGACATCGCGCTGCACGACGGACGGATCATCCGGGAGCATTCTGCGCTGGTTGCCGCGGCGGTTCCCGGACGCTTCCTGGGTCGGGTCTGGATTTTCGAGGATGTGACTGCAGAGCGCCACGCCGCCGAGGCGCTGGTGCGGATGGCCGAACGCGACCCCTTGACCAACCTTTACAACCGCCGTCGCTTCCACGAAGAACTTGAGCGCATGATTGCCGACGCCGGTCGCCGGAAAACGCATCTTGGTCTGTTGTTGTTCGACCTGGACGGCTTCAAGCCGATCAACGACAGCTACGGGCATCAGGCCGGCGACGCAGTGCTGGTGAGGCTGGCGCGCGAAGTGGGAGCTGTTGTTCGTCGCAACGAAATCTTTTTCCGGCTGGGTGGTGACGAATTCGGTGTTCTGGCGCCCGATACAGACGAACCTGCCATCATGGGCCTCGCGCGACGTATCGGCGAGCGCGTGGCGGACATGGTGTTCGAATTCGATGGCCGACGCGCCGGGGTCACCGTGAGTACCGGCATCGCCATCTTTCCTTCGCACGCCCTCACCGGCGAGGCTCTGCTCGGTGCCGCCGATGCGGCGATGTACGTCGCAAAGCACGACGGCAAGAACGGATTCCGCATGTCTGTCCAATAGTTTCAGGTGCTTTGGTCAGGTTGGATTGCGCTCAAGCAATCTCCACCGGCTCGACGGTCCAGCCTTTAGAATTACGGATTCATCAATGCTTCAAGGAGTCGCGGCATGGCACGCATGGTTCACTGCATCAAACTCGGCCGGGAAGCGGAGGGACTTGATTTCCCGCCGGTGCCTGGAGCGCTGGGTGCCCGGATTTTCGAGTCGGTATCGAAGGAAGCATGGCAGCAGTGGGTGAAGTATCAGACCATGCTGATCAACGAAAACAGGCTCAGTCTCATGGATGCGCGTGCGCGCAAATATCTTGCCGAACAGATGGAGAAGCATTTCTTCGGCGAAGGTGCTGATCAGGTATCGGGTTTCGTACCGCCCGCAGCATGACTGGTGGTACATAAATTCACGGCAAGCCTTTGCATTGACGTGATAATTTCCGGTCATGACCATCTCGACCAGAGTTTCCAGCGTATTGCAGGGCCTGCATGCCTGTCCTTACTGCCTGAGCAGCAACACCAAGGACTCCGGCTGGAAAAACTCCGGTGAGAAGGCCGGGCGATTCTGGCTCAAACCGGTTCGATGTCGTAATTGCCACAAGCGCTTCGTGCGCTATCGCAGGGTGCCGCTCGCGGCGGTGGCAGGCGGGGTGGTTCTCGGTTTCGCGGTGTTGGTAGCGGTCATTGCGCGGGACGTCGATTCAAATCTTCCGACCGAACACGAACGCAAGCTGGCCGAACTCGAACCGAGGGAAGCCGAGCGCCGACGCGCTGAAACCGGCGACGCCGGATCCCAGTTCGATTATGCGATGCTGCTCGCACAGGGCGGGGCAGGCGAACCTGAAGATCTCGTCGAATCCATCCATTGGCTTGAAAAGGCGGCCATCCAGGGGCATGCGCAGGCGCAGTTCGAACTTGCACTTGCCTACAAGCTCGGGCGCGGAACGCTGCAGGATTACTCTTCGGCAGCGCGCTGGTTCGACACCGCGGCGCGCCAGCAACACGTCTCCGCGCAGTACCACATGGGGCGTCTGCATCGCATCGGTGAAGGTGTTGAACTCGACCTGATGCGTGCCTACGCGTGGTTCAACCGGGCCGCGTCGCAGGGCCATGTTGCGGCGCGGGGCGCGCGCGACGAAATCGCCGCTTCGCTCAAGCCCGAGCAGGTGGCGCAGGCCCAGCAGTTGTCACGCGATCTGCAGCTTGCGCTGTCGCCCGGTTCAGCGGAGGTGCCACCTGTTTCTGCGCAACGGGTGACCTCACCCCCCGAAGAGCGCGCGGACAAACCCTGAACCGGGTTACTTGCCGGCGGCGGCCGCTTCCATCGCAGCCAGACCGCCATGTCGCACATCCGTACCGTTGACCATGAACACCACGTATTGCGCCATGTTCTTCGAGTGGTCGCCGATGCGTTCGATGGCCTTGGCGATGAACACCATGTCCAGCCCGCAGGAAATCGTGCGTGGATCTTCCATCATGAATGTGATGAGCTGACGCACGATCGATTTGAATTCGGCATCGACCTCGCGATCGCGACGCACGACCTCCGTTGCCCCTGCGACATCCATGCGAGCCAGCGCATCGAGCGTACGGCGCAGCATTTCCGTCGCCAGACCTGCCGCATGGCGCAGTTCGACGGATGGCGCGAATATCGCATCGGATTCCAGAATGTGGCGCCCCATCTTGGCGATCTTCTTTGCCTCATCACCGATCCGTTCCAGGTCGGTGATGGTCTTGACCACCGACATGATCACCCGCAGGTCGCTGGCGGCCGGTTGACGCTTCGCAATCAGGTGATTGCAGGCATCGTCCAGCTCGATTTCCATCGCGTTGACCTTCTTGTCGTTGGCGATGACCTCTTCCAGAAGCGGCAGGTTGCGGTCGATCACACCACGCATGGCGTGCTCGATCTGCTGCTCGATGAGGCCGCCCATCTGCAGCAGGCCGGTCCGCACACCCTCGAGTTCGTGGTCGTAGCGCTTGGAAATGTGTTCGCTCATGTCTGTCAGTGCTTCCGGATCGGGGCTTCGAATTCAGGCGTATTGCCGGGAGGTTTTTTCAGGCGCTTGCAAGTGCGTTACGCGCGCAGAGTGCGTACGCCATCTGCCGATGAAATCAGCGCGATGTCGGCACGGCGGCGCGCGAACAGTCCGTTCGTCACTGTACCCGTCAGATGATCAAGTTCGCTTTCGAATGCGACAGGATCGGTAATCTGCAGGCCGGATACGTCCAGGATGAGGTTGCCGTTGTCCGTCACGAAGCCTTCGCGCAGCTTCGGCGTGCCTCCGAGCTTGCACAGCTCGCGCTCCACCAGTCGGAGTGCCATCGGAATCACCTCGATCGGCAGCGGGAATCGTCCCATCACCTCGACGCACTTCGAACCGTCGGCGATGCAGACGAAACAGTCGGAGGCCGCCGCGACGATCTTTTCACGCGTCAGCGCGCCACCACCGCCCTTGATCATGTGCAGGCCGGGATCGATTTCGTCGGCGCCGTCGACATAGACCGGGATGCGTCTGCCGGACGCGATCACTTCGTCGAGCGTGAGCACCGGAATCCCGTGACTGCGCAGGCGCGCAGCCGATGCTTCGGAACTGGCGATGGCTCCCGTGATCGCAATCCTGCGCGCTGCGAGTCCATCGATGAAGTGGTTGGCGGTCGATCCGGTGCCGACGCCGAGAAATTCTCCGGCGATCACATGATCGAGCGCTGCGATCGCAGTCTGGCGTTTCAGTTCGTCCTGGGTGGTCATGTTCATGTGCAGGTGTGAGGGCTTAACCCGGATTGTCCGGGCTCTCCTCCTCCCGACGCAAGGCTTTGCGCGTCAGATGCGCCAAAAGAAGGTGCAGGGGCATGCGCAACCAGTGTCCGCGCACGTAGAGGGCCTGTTTTGCGGAGGACGTCAGGGCATCGGCGCAACTCGGGTGGTGCGGCACCAGCACCCGGGAAAACAGGCTGTCCATCCAGGCGAGCCTCAAGCCACGCGGCACCGGCCGCGTCATGGCCGAACGCACCTCGTCGAGGTCGCGGACTTCGAGAAGGTGTTCGAGATAGTGCAGCGCATAGCCCAGCGGCAATTCGAGGCCGACTTCGCCCGCGCGACGTCCGAGTGCCGCGGAAAAAGCCGGATCGGCTGCGCGTCCTTCCTGCAGCAGGCTGCGCAGGTCGAACATGTCGCGCAGCCCGGCGTCGAAGTCGCCGTCCAGAAAGAGGTGGGCTGCGCTGTGCAGGAAGCGGTCGGCCGGACACAGGGTGCGCAGGCCGGGGCGGCCGTCGAGCGGTCGGGCCATGGCGAGCATGGCTTCCGAATCGGCCCGGATGCGAGCGGTCAGCGGCGTGATCGCGTGGTGAACGTCAAGCGACGTGCCTCGCTTCATGTGGGTGAGCGGTGGAATCTCGTGCATCCATGTCCGGTAGTAGCGCTGATCGTATTCGTCGCGCATCGTGCACGCCCAGCCGTCGAGCATCAGACGGGACTCGACGTCGGCGATGCGTCCGACGGGCACGAGGATGTCGATATCGCTGAACGTCCGCCCGCGCCCGGCGTCGAGACCGGCTGCAACATAGGCTGCGCCCTTCAGCAGAACGGGCTCGATGCCCATCGGCCCGAACAGTTCGACGAATCGGTCCAGTTCGTGGTCGAGGGCGCGGTGCTGATGAGCGAGTGCCCGCCCGGCTGCATCCAGATGGTGGCGAAATTCGACCGGCAGACGGTCGACGAGGCCTGCGTCCTGCAGCACGACCTGCAGACGGGCGATCAGGCGGGCCACCCGCGCCTGACGAAGCAGAAGGTCCAGTTCGCGTCCGCCGAGGCCTGCCACGCGCTCCGGTTGCAGCAGCACATCGACCAGAAGCGGGCGCTCAGCCAATTTCATCCGCCTTGCGGTCGAACCACGCGAGTACGTCATCGAAACGGCTGTAGCTGAGCGACAGGCATTCGGACTGATCGACCATCGCGCACACCGTGTCGAAGGCTTCGCCGCCGAGCACCGGGTAGTTGAAGCATTGTTCGGCGAGCTGCACGACCGTTTCCGGCTTCGAGACCGGGCTGACCGCAAGCGGACTGCCGGCCACATATTTCGGAAAGATGATCCAGCGCGGTTCGGCGACCCGGTCGGCGCCATGTGTCGCGCCGGCAGGCTGCGGCAGATAGGCGATGTCGCCCTTGCGCGTGTCGCTTATCCGATCGCCGATGCGGGCGCCGAAGTGTCGGGCGATGATGTCGATCGATTCGTTCTTCAGGCAAACCGGCCTCGGCATCGGCACCAGTGCCGTGCAGCCGGGTGCGCACAGGGCGAGCTCGTCGGAAAACAGCCGCCAGCCGTTGCACACCAGCGCAGCGCACAAGGTGCTCTTGCCGGAGCCGGGTGGCGCCGGCAACACGACGGCAAAGCCGTTGCGCTCAACGACCGCCGCGTGCATGACCACGAAGCGGTGATAGCTGTTTGCCATGCACCAGTTGAGACCCCATTCGAAGAACGGGTAGGCCTGGTCCAGCGGCAGGGGCTTGAAAGGCTTTTCCGCATCGAACAGGAAGTCCACCTGCGGACGGAAGAAATGCCTCAGTCCGGGCGGGCGGTGCAGCCCGATGTGAAAATCGGCGAACGCGTCGTCATCCAGAACGTCATGTTCGCCGTAATGGGCGGCCAGCCCGGTGGCAACCGATGCAATGGACGAATGGACGCGCACCGCCACGGGTGCAATCCGCAGGGTCAGTCCGCCGGCCAGTCTGGCGCGCAGGTCGTTTTCGGTAAGTTCGGAAAGTATCAAGAGTGGCGGAAAGCAATATCCAGCCGCTCGAATTCTAGAAGTGTTTGCGCCACAAGCAGGGCGATTCGGTCACGATCGCCTGATTCATCGCGGGAGAGCGTGTCAACTATCTCATCGTGCCCGGCGCAGCCTGATGCTTCGAGTTGCGAGAACACGGCTGCAGCGAACGGCGCGAGAGCAACAGTCTGCCCGGTCTGCTCGTGCCAGACGGCAATACCGTCGTCCCAGTCAGCAGAGCGCTGTAGCCTGTCATGCAGGCTCCAGCGCTGTTCCACGACAGCCGAAAACATCAATAGTCCATGAACTGACCGTCAAAAGTACTCTTGATGTAATCGATGATCTGCGCGGCCGACCAGGGCGCCGAGCAGTTATCGATCGCGCAGTAGCCGCCCGCGGATCCGTCCTGCCACATGTAGATCGCCTGTTGCGAGGTGATGGGATAGAACTGCCCGGTCGCCTCCGCCATCAGGGCGTTCAAATAAGCTGCGATGCAGTGCCGTGCAAGCTGTGCGGTAACGGCATCAATGCCCAGTTGGGTCGGGTAAGCAAGAATTTCCCAGAAGGAAATCTTGCGGAAGGTGTCGACCACCGGTGCCTTGGTACCGAGTTCCGACGCCTTTACGGGCGACGGAAGAACGTTGTTCATGCTACGGCGATGCACGAAGATGTCTTCGAACATTGCGCCGAAATCAACGCTCACAGGATTTGCGTCATCTGCCGGCTTGACACGGCAGTCGCCCTGAGCGGGCGGCAGCGACGTATAGGTGAATTTTTCGAGTGACGGCGACCCTGAGGTGATGTCTCTCCAGGACGGGGACGGATTGAGTTTCCGCTCCTGCAGTGTCGGCTTATCAACGCGCCATTCTCCGAATTTCTGCGGCTGTACCCAGAAACCCGGCGAACGTCCTGCCATGCAGGTCGTCTTGTCGCCGTGATTGCTCAGGTTGCCCGACATCATGCGCGACGGCGTGCGGCAGGTCGTGGCGAGCGCAGATGACGACTGCAGTGCGAGAAGAACCGGTGCCGCACTCAGGCTGCCGGAAACGAAGCGGCGTCGGGTTTGCGACGCACCTTGAATGGTCGAAGGCTGTTCGCCCTGACGTTCGCTATCGTTGTTTTCGTTGATCTGATTCATGAAATCTCTGCCCGATGAGCTTGCAAGTATGGCTAGGTTCGCCAAAAACCACGCAGGCGTTAAGTCAATGCGTCACACTCGTAACCCAAAGACACAAGTGACGCTGAACTTGATGCTCTCACCCATGGCAAAGCAAAAAAGATGCCGCGATGGTTTTTTTTAGAAAAACACACGTATTCAGTGCCTTGCATCCATGCGTCAGATGGGCGGATGAGTGAGCTGTAAAGAATTCTGACAACTCTCGATCTTTCAGGCACGTTTGAGCGGCGGCAGGTCTGTGCAACTGCCTTCCGCCACCTCCGCCGCCAGACCGATGCTTTCCCCCAGCGTCGGATGCGGGTGGATGGTGTGACCGATATCGACCGCATCGGCCCCCATCTCGATCGCCAGTGCGACTTCGCCGATCATGTCCCCGGCTGATACGCCGACGATGCCGCCGCCGACGATGCGATGCGTCGCGGCATCGAACAGCAGCTTGGTGAAGCCTTCGTCGCGCCCGTTCGCAATGGCGCGACCACTTGCAGCCCACGGGAATTTCCCGACGGTCACTGTCTGTCCCTGTGCTTTCGCTTCGTCCTCTGTCAGACCGACCCACGCAACTTCCGGGTCGGTATAGGCGACCGACGGGATCACGGTGGCGTCGAAATGGCGCTTGTGCCCGGCGATCACTTCCGCCGCGACATGGCCTTCATGCACCGCCTTGTGCGCCAGCATGGGCTGGCCGACGATGTCGCCGATGGCGTGGATGTGCGCCAGATTGGTGCGCATCTGGCTATCGACCGCGATGAAACCGCGCTCGGTCACCTGCAGTCCGGCGGCTTCGGCGTTCAGCGTGCGGCCATTGGGCGTGCGGCCGACTGCGACCAGCACACGGTCGTAGGTCTGCGGAGCGGCCGGCGCCTTCGCACCTTCGAAGCTGACCCTGATGCCGTCGGGCGTCGCCTCGGCGCCGTTGACGCGGGTGTTCAGCATGACGGCGTCGAAGCGGTGCGCGTTCCTCTTTTCCCACACCTTGACCAGATCGCGATCGGCACCCTGCATCAGCCCCCCGGTCATTTCCACCACCTCGATGCGCGCGCCCAGCGTTGAATAGACGGTCGCCATTTCGAGGCCGATGATGCCGCCGCCGATGACCAGCATGCGTTTCGGGATGTCGGCGAGCAGCAGTGCGCCGGTCGAGTCGACGACGCGCGGATCGACCGGCATGAAGGGCAGCTTCACCGACTGACTGCCGGCCGCGACGATGCAGTGCCCGAAATTCAGTACCTTCACTTCGCCGGTCGTCTGCCTGCCGTCGCCCGACGTCAGTGCGACCTCGACATGGTGCGGATCGACGAACTGCGCCGTGCCGCGCATGACCTTGACCTTGCGTGCCCGGGCCATGCCGGCCAGGCCGCCGGTCAGTTTGCCGACGACCTTGTCCTTCCAGCCGCGCAAGGCACCCAGATCGATCTCGCGCGCGCCGAACTTGATGCCGTGTGCAGCCAGCGCCTCCGCCTCGTCGGCCACCGCGGCGACGTGCAGCAGCGCTTTCGACGGAATGCAGCCGACGTTCAGGCACACGCCGCCCAGCGTCGCGTAGCGCTCGACGATGATCACATCCAGCCCGAGGTCGGCTGCGCGGAAGGCGGCCGAATAGCCGCCTGGGCCGCCGCCGATCACCAGCACGGCGCAGCTTTCATCGGCCCTGGCCGGTGCGCTGCCTGTGGCGGCGACCGGAGTGGTGGCTGGAGCGGGTGCCGGCGTCGTGGCAGGGGCGGCAGGCGGCGCCGCGGCAGCCGCGGACACGCCTGCCGATTCCATCGTCAGCACCACGCTGCCTTCGGACACGCGGTCGCCGGCCTTCACCAGCAGTTCGACGATGCGGCCGGCCTGCGGTGCCGGAATGTCCATCGTGGCCTTGTCGGACTCGAGTGACATCAGCGGCGCGTCGGCCTCCACCGTGTCGCCCGGCTTCACCATGATTTCAATGATGGGGATGTCCGTGAAGTCGCCGATGTCGGGGATTTTTACAGTCAGTGTGCTCATGTCGGTCTCCTTACATCAGCACGCGGCGCATGTCGGCCAGCAATGCGGCGACGTGTGCGTTGAAGCGGGTAGCAGCGGCGCCGTCGACCACGCGGTGATCCGCGGTCAGCGACAGCGGCAGTATCAGGCGCGGCTGGAAGGCCGTGCCGTCCCACACTGGCTTCATCGTCGTGCGGCTCACGCCGAGGATGGCCACTTCGGGCGCGTTGATGATGGGCGCGAAGCCGGTGCCACCGAGCCCGCCGACGCTGGAAACGGTGAAGCAGGCGCCCTGCATGTCTGTCGCGCTCAACTTGCCGTCGCGCGCCTTGGCCGCCAGCTCGCCGCATTCGGCCGCGAGCTGGGCCACGCCCTTCCTGTCGGCGTCGCGGATGACCGGCACCACCAGTCCGCCCGGCGTGTCGGCGGCGAAGCCTATGTGGCAGTACTGCTTCATGATCAGCGCCGGTTCATCGGCCTGCAGGTCGATGGAGCTGTTGAATTCCGGGAATTTCTTCAGCGCCGAGCACACGGCCTTGATGATGAAGGCCAGCATGGTCAGCTTGACGCCGGCCTTGGCCTGTTCGGCATTGATCTGCTGACGGAAGGCCTCCAGGTCGGTGACATCCGCTTCTTCGTGATACGTAACCGCCGGAATCATCACCCAGTTGCGCGACAGGTTTGCAGCCGAAAGCTTGCCGATGCGCGACAACGGTTTGCGCTCGACTGCGCCGAACTTCGCGAAATCGACCTTCGGCCAGGGCAGCAGATCCAGTCCGCTGCCGCCGGCTGACCCCGACGCGACTGCCGATGGCGGGGCCTGCAGCGCGCCCTTGACGTAGGTATTGATGTCTTCGCGCGTGATCCGCCCTTTCGGGCCGGATGCCTTGACGCGCAGCAGGTCGACACCCAGCTCGCGCGCGAACGCGCGCATCGATGGACTGGCGTGCGCCTTGTTGCCGCCCACACGATCCGGCGCGATGGCCGCTGCCGTCGGCAACTGTACGGCAGTCGTGACCGGCGGAACGGCAGCCGGAGCGGGGGGAGCCGTGACCGGTGCTGCAACCGGACTGGCTACCGCCGCAGCAGGTGCGGCGGAGGCGGCGATCGGTGCTGCGGCGATTTCCATCGTGCCGATGGTGGCGCCCTGCGACACGCGGTCACCGACCTTCACCGTGATCTGACCGATCACGCCGGCTGCCGGCGCCGGGATATCCATCGTGGCCTTGTCGGATTCCAGTGTCACCAGCGGTGCGTCCAGTTCGACGCGGTCGCCCGGTTTGACCAGGACTTCGATGACCGGAACATCGGTGAAGTCACCGATGTCGGGTACTTCTATATTGATCGTGCTCATTCTTGCCTCGCATTCGGATGCGGCCGCCAGATGCGGCCGGGGCGTGTTCGATGAGGGCTTTGCCGCCGAGATGCATTGAAGAGTCCGATTGACGCAGGGAAGGTCGAAACCAGTCGGGCCTGATCAATGTTCATCGGATATCTTCTCGTCGATCTGCGGCAAGTGCCTGTTTCGCTCAGACGTACAGCGGATTGGGCTTCGATACGTCCAGACCGTAGCGCGCGATGGCTTCCGCCACCTTCGTGCGGTCGAGCGCACCGTCATCGGCCAGCGCCTTGAGCGCCGCCACCGTCACCCAGCGCCGGTCCACCTCGAAATGCGCGCGCAGCGCCTCGCGCGTGTCGGAGCGCCCGAAACCGTCGGTACCCAGCACCACGTAGCGGCGTGGCACAAAGG
Organism: Methyloversatilis sp.; assembly: GCA_017984755.1. Taxonomy (GTDB): domain Bacteria; phylum Pseudomonadota; class Gammaproteobacteria; order Burkholderiales; family Rhodocyclaceae; genus Methyloversatilis. The sequence continues at coordinate 687 of JAGNYW010000009.1, read as the reverse complement.
CGCGGATCTGCTCGGCGAACAGACGCACGTAGTCGGTTGCGGCGATCACCGGTCCGCGCGTATCGCGCAGGCAGTGCTCGACGTGCGACATGCGCGGTGCTTCCAGCGGATTGAGCAGGTTCCAGCGCGCGCAGTCGGCGCCGTTGCGCGCCAGCTCGGTGAAGCTGGGGCAGGACCACAGGTCGGCCTCGACACCCCAGTCGCTGCGCAGCAGTTCCGCCGCGGCGATCACCTCCCGGAAGATGGTGCCGCTGCCGGTCAGCTGAACGCGCGGACCGTTGGAGGCGGCACCGCGGCGGAACAGGTACATGCCCTTCAGGATGTCCGCTTCGGCGCCGTCCGGAATCGCCGGGTGCTCGTAGTTCTCGTTCATCACCGTGAGGTAATAGAACACGTCTTCCTGCTCCGCCATCATGCGGCGCAGGCCGTCGTGCACGATGACCGCGACTTCGTACGAGAAGGTCGGGTCATAGCTGATGCAGTTCGGAATGGCGGCTGACCACAGATGCGAGTGGCCGTCCTCATGCTGCAGGCCCTCGCCGTTGAGAGTCGTGCGCCCGGCCGTGCCGCCGATCAGGAAGCCGCGCGAACGCTGGTCGCCGGCCGCCCAGATCAGGTCGCCGACGCGCTGGAATCCGAACATCGAATAGAAGAGATAGATCGGGATCGTGGCGACGCCGTGCACCG
>JAGNYW010000008.1:101907-107800 GCA_017984755.1 Methyloversatilis sp. | reverse complement strand
CGCCGGCCGCCGGTGCGGCGGCATGTAGGCGTGGCCGTGATGGTGACGATGGCCAGCGCCGCCTTCCATCGTCACGCCCTGGTCGCCGCTGTCGGCACATCCGCACACTACACACATATCGCTCATCTCCTTCGTTGCCCGGTCTGTGCCGGGTGATGCATTTTCCTGCCACCGCCGCATCGTCTTCCGCAGGCGCGGCGAAAACCGCGAAACGGCCTGTGTTCAATCCTCAACCTGCATGTCGATCACCCGCAATTCGGTGCCGCCGGTCGGCTGCAGCCGGTAGCCGCCGCAGTGCACGCAGGCGTCGCCGCGCTGTGCGATCTGCACGGTGCAGCTGCAGGCCATGCACCAGGCTTCGCCCGGCGGTTCTGCGATGTCGATGCGGGCGCCATCGAGCAGGGTGCCCGGGGCCAGTGCTTCGAGGGCGAAGCGCAGTGCGCGCGGCTCGACGCCCGCCAGCTGGCCGGCTTCGAGCCGCAGGTGGGTGACGCGGGTGAAGCGCTCACGCAGTGCCGCCTGTTCGATCAGTTGCAGCACGCCGCCGGCCAGACTGGCTTCATGCATGGAAAACCTCCTCGTGCCGCTGTGCCATGTCGGGCAGTTCGTAGCGCACACAGGGATCGTACGCCGCCATCAGCGCAGCGACCTGCCGCTCGCAGCCCGGCGAGCCGGCCGGCGGAAGCGCTTCGAGCGCGCGCGCCACCGGGCCGTCGGAATGGAAGTTCCATTCGGTCGGCGCCAGCACGTGGCAGGCCTCGATGCGTGCCGTCGTGCTGCGGCCGTCGAGCACGACGTGATGCACCAGCACGCCGCGCGCCATTTCGACCCAGGCCACGCCTTCGCCGGGGGCCGGCGCGAGCCGTCCGCTGCGCAGCCACTGGCGGCCGCTGCGCGCCGACGCGTCGGGCAGCGCGAGGCGCACCAGTTCGGCCAGCCGCGCGCCGCAGCGCAGCCAGGCGCTCGCCGGCATTGCGGCTTCGTCGTTGAGGCGGGTCCAGCTGCCGGTTTCGGCGCAGGCGCCGTCGATCTGCGGCCGGCGCGTGTAGCCGGGCTGTTCGCGCAGCGCGGCGGCCAGCGCGCGCAGGCCGCGTTCGTCGGCGTGGGCACGCAGCGGTGCGGCGGCGAATGCGGCCAGCGGACGATCGGCATCGTGCCGCAGTGCGCGCATGAGCCCGGCCAGCCAGCCGGTCGAGCGCGCGCACCAGTCGGCCCAGGCCGCCGCCGGAGCGCGTTCGTGGGCGGTCAGCCAGGCTGGCGCCGCTTCGCCGAGCAGGTCGCGTTCGATCCAGCGCACCAGGTCCGCTGCATCGCCCCCGGGGCGGAAGGCAGGACAGGTGCGCAGCGCCGCCGCCGCCTCGTCGGTATTGCCGGTGCCCGGCAAGGCGGGCCAGTCGAGCAGGATGCGGCGCAGGTGTTCGCGCAGGGTTTCGTCGCGCAGCGTGCCGGCCGCGTGCGCAGACGCGGCGTCGCGGCCGAGCGCGGCGTCGACTGCGGCCTGCGCGCACAGCCGGTGCGCCTGGCCGCACAGGCTGAACACGGTGCCCAGCAGGTCGGGCAGCGCAGACGCCGGCCGGCCGCGCGAAAGCTGCGCCGCCCAGTCGGGGCGCGTGCCGGTGAGGGTGGCCGGGCGGGCGACGCCGGGGCGCACCTGCAACAGGCCGGCGAGCTGGTCGACGGACATCATGTCGCGCCACCCCGCCCGAACAGGAAGCCGCGCCGCGCCGGTTGGGCCGGCGGTTCGGGCACGGCGGCCGGTGCGACGCGCAGGCTGGCCAGCACCGCGTCGGCGGTGGCGCGCGCGGCGGCGTGGTCGGCGAATTCGAACACCGGCGAAAACAGCGAACAGGCTTCGAAGCTGCCGAAGGCGGGTTCGTGCGCGCCGATGAAGTCGAAGCGCTCGCGGCCGACGGCCAGCGAACGCGAGGCGCCGGTGCGCGTCACGTCGTCTTCGCGCGCCAGCGGCAGGCGCACCAGGTTCATGAACCAGGGGGTGATCAGGATGCCGTCGCCGCCTTCGGTCAGCCCCGGCTCGGGCGCATGCGGCGCGAAGCCCACCGCCTCGACGCGCAGCGCGGGGTTGAGCACCGGCACGCCGGCCATGCGCCGGCCCGCGATGTCGCGGAACAGCGCTTCGAGCGCGGCGGCACGGTCTGCCAGGGCGGCAAGTTCGGCGTGGGACATGGTCAGTCGATCACCATGAACTGGTCGGCGTCGCCATCGCACTGCGGGCAGCGCCAGTGCGGCGGCAGGTCGGTGAAGGCGGTGCCGGCTTCGATCTGCCACACCGGGTCGCCGACCGCCGGGTCGTACACCCACCAGCAGATCTTGCATTCGAGCTTCGCCTCGGCGGGCAGCCGGGCGGCGTCGCCGAGATAACTTCCTTCGAAGCGCGGGGCCGGGGCGCTCATGGTCAGGCGCCTTCGACCCAGGCCAGCACTTCGCGCAGGCGCTCGTGCGAGTCGTCGAGGTCTTCCTGCGCGGCCTTGGCGACTTCCGGCAGTTCGGTCACTTCGACCGTGTTGAGGATGACCAGGTCCTGCGAGTTGTAATAGACGACGCGCCAGGTGTTGGGCATGCAGGTGCTGGTGATGCGGCAGTTGCCGTAGCCGCGCGACAGGATGAGCACGCGGCCGGTACCGAGGTGGTGGTCCATGAAGCCGATGTCCTCGACCGACATCGGCAGCAGGGTCAGGTTCACCACGTGCGCCAGCTGTCCCGGCCGCCACATGCGCCACTGGTCCTCGATTTCCGACAGCAGGGTCGGCGCGTTCTGCACATTGGGCGGCAGCGCGCCGCTCCAGCGCGGCACGTCGGGCCACACATCGTCCCGCGCCGAGGCCTGGAGCACCTGCGGGATGGCGCCCAGCTCTATCGTGTCGGACACGATGCCGGCGTTGTCGCGGACGACGACGCGCCAGACGCCGGCGAACACCGATTCCTGCACGTCGACCTGGCGCGCGGCGTCGCCGGCGCCCTTCACCTGCGCGCTGACTTCGCCCTCGCCCATCACCTGGTTGATCAGCTTCAGGTCGTCGGCCGGCAGCTGCGCCAGGTCGACGCTGCGGTTGCGGCCGTCGGCGCGGGTGGCGTCGAGCCGGGCCAGCACGTCGCGCAGCGCCAGGTGGGCCTGCGCGTGGGCGATCAGTTCTTCCGGCTCCGGCAGGATGGGCGGGCGGAAGGTTTCCATGCCCTGCGGCATGCTCATGTATTCCAGCGTTTCGTCCTCGACCTGGGTGCCCGGGCCGATGAAGGATACGGGGATGGGGAATTCTTTCACTTTCCGACCTCGCTCAGTGGCACGACGAATCTGACTGCGACGGGGCCGGCGCACCGGCCTGGCGGACCGGGATGCCGACCGTCGGCGGACGCGACGCGGGCATCGCCAGCGCCTCGCCGACGCGCTCGACATAGACGTCCCAGTCGAGCATGCCGGACAGCGTGGTGACGTACTGGCCGTCGCGCAGGAACACCAGCGCCGGCCAGCGGATCGAGCCGTAGCGCCGGGCGATCGCGTCTTCGTGTTCGCGGGTGGCAACACCCATCGCGAAACGGTGCCCGAAGGTGCGCTGCAGTTCCGGCAGCACGACGGCGACGTCCAGCCCCTCCGGAAAGCGCGCCGGGTCGCCCGCCAGCAGCACGACGCGGTCGCCGTCGCCGGCCGCCCACGACTGGATGTTGTCGCCATCGAGCCAGGTGGCGCCGTGCGCGCTGACCAGCCGTTCGATCAGCGGCGACACCGCGGCCACGGCCGGCGGTGCGGCGACCGGCAGCGTGACCAGCGCCTCGCTGCCCGTGTTTTCCATGCTCATCGTGCGTTCTCCCCGTGGTTGGCGGGCGTGGCGCCGGACAGCGCCTCGACCTGTGTTCTATCCATCGCCGACGGCAGCGCGAACGCCACGCCGGCATCGTGCGGGTCGCCCCGCATGACCGCTTCGAGCAGGTCGAGCGTGGCGTCGACCTCTTGCGCGCGCGCCGGGCCGATCACTTCCTGCGCGCTGTCGAGAAACACCAGCAGCCAGTCGCCGGGCGACACCTCGCCGACCAGCGCGGTGCGCACGCGGCGCGTTTCGCCGCGGCCGGCGCACAGGGCGTGGCCCGGTTCCACCGCACTCACCTGCATCGGAATGCCCATGCACATGGCGTCAGTTCCCGTCGGCCGCTGGCGGGAAGAAGCGCTCGTCGCCGACGCGGCAGGCCAGCGCTTCCGGCGGACGCTGGCCCTCGTAGCGGGCGAGTTCGAGTTCGGCGAAGGTGATCGCCTCGCGCCCGGTCAGCGGCGTGGTGCGCACCGCCGGCGCGGCACCCCAGCGGCGCAGCGTGTCGACGCCGTGCGCCAGCGCCTCCTCCATCGCGCAACGCACCACCGGCCGCAGGCTGCCGCCGTAGTCTTCGAGTTCTTCCGGCTGACAGCCGATCAGCAGCACCTGCTGCGGGTACCTGCCGGTCAGCAGCGCCAGCATCAGCACCTCCTGGAAGCCGGTCTGGTGCAGGCTCATCTTCTTCGCGCCCATGAAGCGCGGCACGTCGTCGTTCTCGATGAACTTCAGCGTACCCGGTGCCAGGCCGTAGTCGATGGCGTCGAAGATCAGCAGTTTCGTCGCGCCCTGCACGTGCTGGATCAGGTAGAGGCCCTGCGTGCCGCCGTCGATCAGCTGCACCCCGGTACGACCGCCCGGCGCGAACTCGTAGCGCTGCTGCAGCGCCTCGACACAGCGCACGCCGAAGCCCTCGTCGGCCCACAGCACGTTGCCGATGCCCAGCACGACGATGGTGTCGGTGCTGTCACCACCCCCGTTACAGCCGCTTGCGGACGGAACCGTGTTCATCGCTTGCATCACCCCCGAAAGAATCAGTGGACGCCGCGCGGAATGCGGGCGGCAGGAACGGCGGTGGCGCGCAGGGTCTTCCACGCATGGAAGCTGTCCCAGGCGGCCTGCAGCGCCAGCCAGAAGGCAGCGTCGGTACCGAACAGCAGCGCACAGCGAATGGCCGTATCGGGCGTCATCGCACGCTGGCCATGCACGACTTCGTGCAGGCGACGGCGCGACATGCCCAGCGCACGGGCGGCTTCACTCTGCGACAGGCGCAGCGGCGACAGGTAGTTGTGGTGCAGAAAGCGCCCCGGATGCCACGGCGCGCGCGCGGGAATCCCGGCGGGCGCGCGATGCAGATGCGACGAACCGGGACTTGAAGGGTGCACAGCCAGGGTTCCTGATCTTCAGTCTTTGAAGGTACGGTGGCCCGAGATCATCGTGCTGACGATGCTCGACCGCCCCATGATGTCTTCGCGGATCGCCGCATACACATGGACGATGATGAACACGATCAGCGCCCACATGCCCAGGTGGTGCCAGGTATGCACGTCCTGCGACTGGCCGAACAGCGGGATCACCCAGCCGAACAGGCGCTCCTGCCACGAGCCCATCTGCGCGCCTTCGCCGTACAGCGCGAAGCCGGTGCAGATCATGAACACGGTGAGCAGCAGGTAGCCGAAGAACATGGCGAAGCGCGCCAGCGGGTTGTGCCCGACATAGCGGCCCGGCCGCGGGCTGATGAAGGCATACCACTTCAGCATGCCCAGCACCTCGACCCAGTAGGCCTTCGTCAGCAGCGGCACCCAGTAGAGCTCGCGTGCGTGGTGGTTGCCGACGACCGCCCAGTAGGTGCGGCCGAGCAGGCCGACCGCGAGGATGTAGCCGGCGGCGAAGTGGGCGAAGCGGATGTAGCCCATCAGGTAGTTCGCGCTCGCCTCGCCCGGCTGCGTCGGCAGCGGCGAGCCGATGAAGTAGCCGGTCAGCGCGAGCACGGTGATGGCCAGTGCGTTGATCCAGTGCCAGATGCGCACCGGTGCTTCATAGACATAGACCGACTTGATGGAGCGGCCGTGTGC
>JAGNYW010000008.1:0-100000 GCA_017984755.1 Methyloversatilis sp. | reverse complement strand
CTGGAATCGGGTCTGCCCGTACCTGCGCCGACGCCCGTGCGCCGGCGGCCGGCAGCGGATCAGTGGTCGACGGTGGTCGTCGAATCGTTCTTCTGCGTGGCGCGCTTGATCGCCGACACAGCGGCATGGGCCACCGCGGCCGCGCCCACCACGCCGGCAGCCGTCGCACCGACCTGGTCGGCATTGGCTTCGATGCCGAACTGGTGGATGTCGGTCAGGCGGTCGTAGAACGAACCCTTGTCCCAGAAGCCGTCTTCCGAGCAGCCGATGCAGCCGTGGCCGGCCTGGATCGGGAAGCTCGTGCCCTCGTTCCAGCGCACGGTGGAGCAGGCGTTGTAGGTGGTCGGGCCCTTGCAGCCGACCTTGTAGAGGCAGTAGCCCTTGCGTGCCGATTCGTCGTCCCAGGCCTCGACGAACTGGCCGGCGTCGAAGTGCGGGCGGCGGTAGCACTTGTCGTGGATGCGCTGGCTGTAGAACATCTTCGGCCGGCCCTGGCGGTCCAGTTCGGGAATGCGGTCGAAGGTGAGCATGTAGGTGATGACGCCGGTCATCACCTCGGCGATCGGCGGGCAACCCGGCACCTTGATGATGGGCTTGTCGAAGATGACCTTGTGCACCGGCGTGGCCTGCGTCGGATTCGGCTTGGCCGCCTGCACGCAGCCCCAGCTGGCGCAGGAGCCCCAGCTGATGATGGCCTTGGCGTCCTTGGCGACGTGCTTCAGCTGGTCGATGAAGGGCTTGCCGCCGATGATGCAGCTCATGCCGTCCTGGTTCAGCGGCGGGTTGCCCTCGACCGCCAGGATGTAGTTGCCCTTGTACTTGGTCATGATCTCTTCGAGGATCGCCTCGGCCTGGTGCCCCGCGGCGGCCATCAGCGTGTCGTCGTAGTCGAGCGAAATCATCGACAGCACCACGTCCTTCGCCAGCGGGTGCGCCGAGCGGATGAAGGATTCGGAACAACAGGTGCATTCCAGCCCGTGCAGCCACAGCACCGGCGTGCGCGGCCTGGTTTCCATCGCGTGCGCGATCTGCGGCACGAAGGCCGGCCCCAGCCCGAGCGAGGTGGCGGTCAGCGAACAGTATTTGAGGAAACTGCGGCGCGAGATGCCCTGCCGGCGCATCACCTCATAGAAGGTTTCCATCCTGGTCTCTCTCCTGTGTTTCTTGTTGTCTGGCCACACGTCGGTCGAAAACCGTTGCAGCGCTTCGCACGGGTGGTGGTGGTGCCTACTAACAAGTTACGGGCCAGCTTGGATTTGCGCGCCGCAGCAAAAAAATTCATATGGATCAAGTCCTTGTTATGAATTGGAAAAGCGATGCAGGTAAGCGCGTGACCCTCAAGGTCTCGACACGAGGCAGTGGAAGTTCGGCTTGCGCTTTCCACGACGTGCCGCAAGGCGGGCTTTCACCGGGGTGGCGGTGGGGCTCACCCCAGCCTGCGGATGGATGCGGAGGCAGGCGCGGGGTGAGCGCAGCGATGCCCGACATCTCCCCGCGAACGGACGCGCCCCCGGAAATCCGACATTCTGCAAAGCCGGGGCAGTGGATTAGAATTCAAGCCCTTCGAGCCCGCGCCCCCGCCGCGCGCGCCGTCGAAGACACCAGCAGGTTCTGTCAAGCCGCCGCCACAAGCGGCGGAGTCGCCCTGTCACATACCCCATCGATACCGGAGATCACCGTGTCCAGCCTGTTGCCCAACGTCGACCCCGAAGGCCTGCTCGAATATTCGGTCGTGTATACCGACCGCGCGCTCAACCACATGTCGAAGTCCTTCCAGGGCGTGATGAAAGAGATTTCACGCGTGCTCAAGCAGGTCTACAACGCGAAATCGGCCGTCGTCGTGCCGGGCAGCGGCACCTTCGGCATGGAAGCCGTGGCACGCCAGTTCGCCACCGACAAGAAGGTGCTGGTCATCCGCAACGGCTGGTTCAGCTTCCGCTGGACACAGATCTTCGACATGGGCCGCATCCCGTCGGAGCAGATCGTTCTGAAGGCGCGCCAGCCGGAGCCGGGGTCGCAGAAGCCGTTCGCGCCGGTGCCGGTCAAGGAAGTGGTCGCCGCCATCCTCGAACACAAGCCTGCCGTCGTGTTCGCACCGCAGGTCGAAACGTCGGCCGGCATGCAGCTGCCCGATGACTATCTGCGCGAAGTCGCCGCAGCCGTGCGCGAGGTCGACGGCCTGTTCGTGGTCGATGCCATCGCCGCCGGCACCCTGTGGGTGGACATGGGCGCCCTCGGCATCGACATCGTCGTCAGCGCACCGCAGAAAGGCTGGAGCGGCTCGCCGTGCGCGGGTCTGGTCATGCTCGGTGAACGCGCCCGGGCGCGCATCGACTCGACCACCAGCACCAGCTACGCGGCCGACCTGAAGAAGTGGCTGCAGATCATGGAAACCTACGAAGGCGGCGGCCACGCCTACCACGCGACGCTGCCGACCGACGCGCTGACCCGCCTGCGCGACGTGATGCTGGAAACCGAAACCTTCGGTTTCGACAAGGTGAAGGCCAACCAGATCGAACTGGGCCGCCGCGTCCGTGCGCTGCTCGAAGCAAGGGGCTTCGTCAGCGTCGCCGCGCCAGGCTTCCAGGCACCCTGCGTGGTCGTCAGCTACACGGAAGATCCGGATATCCAGAACGGCAAGAAATTCATGGCCCAGGGCCTGCAGATCGCCGCCGGCGTGCCGCTGCAGGTCGACGAACCGGCCGACTTCCGCAGCTTCCGCGTCGGCCTGTTCGGCCTCGACAAGCTGCAGAACGTCGAGCGCACCGTGCAGAGCTTCGCCGAGGCGCTGGACAAGGTCGCCTGACGGAATCGGCCCCTCGCCCGGGGGCCTGCGAGCTGCGCGACATCAGCAGATGACCCGGCACTGCGATGAACGCCATGGTGTGACGGGCGAACGGCGTGGCGACGGTCCTCGACGGCCGAGCCGTGATGACCGGATCGGTTCATGACCTCGGGGGCGCTGTCGAGCGGGGCAGTTCGAGGGTGAATTCAGCTCCGCCGCCAGGGTGGTTGCGCGCAGTCAGGCGACCACCGTGCTGCTCGACGATACCGTAGCTGATGGACAGGCCCAGCCCGGTTCCCTTGCCGATCGGCTTGGTGGTGAAGAAGGGTTCGAAGATGCGGGACATGTATTCGTCGGGAATGCCCGGACCGTTGTCGCGCAGTATCATGCGTACGTTGTCGCCATCGACCGCAGTCGATATCTGCAGCCTTGCAGCGGCATCACCGGTTTCCCCGGCGGCGGCGTCGCAGGCGTTCTGCAGCAGGTTCATGACCACCTGCTGCAACTGCCCGGCACTGCCCATGACGACACACGTCGGCCCGGGTTGCCAGTGCATGTCGACCGACGCGGTCGTGCCCTTGCGTATCCAGTGGATGGCACGCTCAGTCACTTCGTTGAGATCGACCGACGCGCGGCCTTCCGGGTCCACGGCCGAAAAACGCTTCAGGCCATTGACGATGTCGGCCGTGCGCTGCGCGCCTTCGAGCGTGCCTTCGATCAGCGACGGCAGGTCCCTGAGCAGGTGCTCGATGCGCAGCCTCGTGCGCAGTTCGCCCAGCGCTTCGTCGGACGCACCGGCATGCACGGCATCGATGTAGCGGCCCATGCGTTCGCTGTAGCGTTTGAGCGCATGCACATTGCCAAGCACGAAGCTGATCGGGTTGTTCAGTTCGTGCGCCACGCCGGCCACCAGGCGACCGAGCGAGGCCATCTTTTCGGAATGCAGCAGTTGCTGCTGCGCCCGCTTGAGCGCTTCGTGCGCGTCGCGCAACTCGTCGTAGGCGCGCTTGAGTTCGGCCGTCGGGCGGCCGACGAACACCGTGCCGGCGCGCCGGCCGTTGCGCGTGAAGCGCGGCGTGCAGTTGGCGTCGACCGGCAGCGGGCTGCGTTGCGCGTCGAGCAGGTTGAGTTCGACCGCTTCACCGCGTCGCGACGGGTTGGTGTTGTCGAGCACCCCGCGCACGCGCTCGACGCTGGCTTCGTCGGCCAGCAGGTCGTACAGCGTCATGCCGCGCAGTTCGTCGTCGCTGCGGCCGACCAGTTCGCACAGCGCGGCATTCGTTTCTTCGACCTCGCCGCGCTCGTTGCACACCAGCAGCACGTCCGACATCGCCGACATGACGCTGAAGATGAACTGCTGCGACTGTTCCAGTTCGACGTTCTTCTGTTCGAGTGCGATCTCGTCGCTGACCAGCTGCGAATAGACCTCGTCCATGCGCTGGATCACGTCTATCCAGGTCGCTTCGTCGACGCCTTCGATGTGCGCGCGCGCGAGCAGTGCTTCGGTGTGAGCGGGCTTTGGCTCGTTGGTCATCGGGGAAAAGCGGATGGGAGGTGTCGGTCGCCCATGGTAGTGCGATCGGCGACACAGTGCCCATGCCCGGACGGCAGACCGACGCACGATGTGCAGCAGCGGGTATCAACCCGAGTACCCGCCGGCACGGGCAGCAGAACGGACAGAACGCATGGGACGATCCCGTGAAGTCCGAAAGGACCGCCGTCCGCGGACTGGCCGCCCACCCGCAACCGCGTTCGGCTAAAGACTGCCGCCCGAGAACAGGGCCTTCCTGATCACGGCATGAACGCCCCAGTTGCCGTCGACCACCTGGGTGTTCGAGAAGTCGACGCCCACCGACAGCAGCGAAACGGCTTCGTCCTCGTTCAGGCCATGGGCGTCCATCAGGAACTCACGGCTCTTGCGGAAGGCGTCCTTGAGCGCGAGGTCGACCGACGAATTCGAATAGATGTCGCTCTGCGCCTTGTCGGCCAGCTCGGCCAGGTAGTTGGCGAAGCTGACGCCGTGGATGACCCATTCGTCCTGCGTTTCGAGCAGCGGGTATTCGAGCCAGGCGAGCGAGGTGCCAGGCAGGTCGGCCTTCTTGTGCAGGATGAAGTGGAAGGTGCCGGTCAGCGAGCACTCGATGGCCGTAACGCACCGCTCCGAATCACCCTGCACGGCATGCGGGTCGCCGACGGAGAACAGCGCACCCTTCACCGCCACCGGGTAATACATCGTCGCGCCCTTGCCGATGCGCCAGTTGTCGATGTTGCCGCCGGTATAGCTGGGTGGAAGCGAGTCGACCATGTCGGCTTCCTTCGGCGCCACGCCGGTCACGCCGAAGTGCGGGCGCGTGGGCACGCGCACGTTCTTCAGGATGCCGTGGTTCTCCTTCACCGTGCTGTGGTCGACCACGACACCCGGATAGTCGATCGTCTTGTGCACCACGCCGAACGGGTCGGTCTGCGGTGTCCACTGGAAGTTGTACACCGCCTGCGCCCAGTTCTTGTCGCTGCTGGCGTCGATCTCGTAGATGGTGATCACTTCGCGGTTCTTCGGCTCGGGTGATCAGCTCCTTGTAATGGAAGCCCCACCAGGCCGCGGCATTCACGCCAAAGCTCTTGCCCTTGTACTTCGCGTTGGCGCTCGGCCGCGGCGACACGTCGATGATGCGCACTTCGAGCACGTCGCCCTCTTCCGCGCTCTTCACGTACACAGGCCCGGTGCTTATATATGTACACCGAGGCCTTCACTGGCGCCGCGGCGGATGACGCCCTTCTTCTTGTCCCGGTAGAAGACGCTTTCGGCGCCCGCATTACCCTTGATCATGCGGTCGAAATCGTCGCCGGCGTGATGGGTGCAGCCAGACATGCTTGCGCTCCTTTTGGAAAAGTTGTGATGTGAGCCATCGCAACTCGACGCACATCAATCGTGCCAGCTATAAAATTCAATGGAATCAATGACTAAATTGCCGGGAACCGCACGGCTTGAGTGCCTTGCGCACTGCAACAGAGCACGCCCGGGTGAAGGGTGTCATCACCCGGCGTACCCGCGGCGCGGCAGAGATCCTGCTGACGCTCCACGTGCGCCCACACGAACCCGCTGCCCGCGCCGGTCGGCAGCGCGGTACCCGACCGCCGGCACCAACGCTGCACCGCCTGCCGCCACGATTCCACCCTTTACCGCTCAGCGCAGGCGGAACTCACCCGTGGCGGCCGACAAGGCGCTGCGCTGGTTCTGCTTCGCCGACGCGCTGCGCGTGAACTGCATCGGTGCCGCGGCGTCGGCCTTGCCGAGAATGCGCGCCAGCGTGGCCTGAACCGTGGCGGCGTCATTGTCGAAGTCGCCATGATGGCGCGCACCCGATGCCGAGGGCGAGCCGGGTTCGGCGTTGTTCGGCGCGGTGATCCAGTTCGACGAAGCCTGCCGGAACAGCGCCTTCACGTCGGGGTCGCGCTCGATGAAACGGGCCATGCCCAGTATCGGTTCGCCGTCCGGGCGGATCAGCGGCACGCGCGGCCGGCGCTCGAAGGCGTTCGACACCAGGTAGAGCAGCGACTTGTTGTAGATGCGCGCACAGTTGTCGTCCTGCTCCGCCTTGTCGGTCAGCGTGAACAGCGAGAAGCGTCCCACGGCGCCGGACTTGATCGCCGGCAGATAGCAGGCCCTGAACAGATCGATCGTGCAGGCGGGCGCCCACAGCGTGCATGACGCGACCGGCACGCCCAGACCCTTGCTGCGCGCCATCGGGCCGTCGGCGATCAGGTCGCTGCTTGTCAGGTACTGGATGAGCGGGCCGTGGAAGATGCTGCCGGCGCTGTGGCCGACCACATGCAGTTCGACCTTTTCCTGCTGCACCAGCCGGGCCAGCTGTTCGGCCACGAAGCGGGCGCCGCCGTCGCGATGCGACGTGGCGCGCAGCGCGTTCTCCTTCATTTCGTCCCACGACGCCTTGCCGGTGGCCAACCGCGCAACCGGCTCCAGTGCGTCATCGAGGCGATCGAGCATGAAGTCCTTCGCGCTGTCGAGAAAACCTTCCGGGCGCCGCTTGCGCGCCGCGTCGGCGAGGATGTTGCCGAGCGTGGTCCAGAAATCCGACTTCCACACGAAGGCGAGCGGATAGCACTCGGCGTCGAGCATGGGCTTGAGGTATTCGTCCACCACCTGCAGCGCATTTTCCTGACTGACCAGACCGCCGTGCGCGTACAGCACGATGCGCTTCTTCTTCCAGCCCTGCGTGATGCGCGGAAAATCCTGCTCGAATATTTCGCGCACCGTTTCGCGCGTGGTGCCGATCTCGCCGCGCGGATCGAGCACGCCGTCATTGCCGATGTTGATCACGTGCGGCCGGATGTCGCTCAGCGAGTAATTCGCCGCCGTGGCCGACAGCGTGCTGCGCGCCGCCTGACGCGTCTGGCGCGGCAGCGCGATCGGTGCACCCAGCCGCGCCACCCAGGTATCGGTGCCGTTGCGCAGCCAGTCTTCGTAGCTCACGCGGCAGAAACCTCCGCGGCCCCAGTCGTCGCCCCACGAGTTCTGCACCCAGAAGCCGTCGCTGTCGTAGGCCACGATGGCGAACGCATGACCACCCAGCATGTCGTCCGACAGCTGCACGATGCCGTTCGACTTCACGTTCTGCCAGCCGGCATGCACGCTGGCGCTGGCATACAGCACGCCGACCTCGGCGATGGCCGCATGCATGGCAACGATGTCCTTGTGATTCACGCGGAAGTAGGCGCCCAGCGGCCGCGCCGCAGCGTCGCGCTCGATGGCTTCGCTGAGCACGCGCGCCTTGCGCCCGCTGCTGCCCCACAGCGGCTCGGTGCACACGCCGTGCTTGTGCCAGCCCTTCATCGCACCGCGACAGCTCGACCCTTCGTAATCGACGCCGGCCCACTCGTCATAGCGACGTGCCATGTCGTAGAACATCAGCGGGCTGACCTGCGCCGCGTCCGGCACCACCTTGCGCGTGCGGAACAGGTAGTGCGCCACGGTCGCCAGCCCGAAACCGGTGCAGGCACCTTCGCGGCCCTGATCCAGCATGGGCACGCCCGCCTCCAGATAGCTTTCCAGCGGCCGGCGCACCGGTACCTCGATCAGCGTCGGCACGTACATGCGGTCACGGAAGTCCAGCCCGTCCGGCCGCGCATTGAGCTGCCGCTCCGCCCCCGCCGCCTTGATCGACAGCACCCGCTCGCCGTTCGCCGCCGGCGCCGCCTCCCTGCCTGCGGATTTCTTCGCAGCCTTGCCTGTCGCCTTGTCTGCCGTTTTCTTCGTCGCCATGCCGATCTCCCCCGTCACGTCCGTAAAAGCCGGAAAAGACCAGTCGGCACAACGTCACCCGCCGGGCTTCCGGTGCATTACGACGTCTTATACAAGGGAGCCATCACATCCTTCAATGCGTTCCGTCAAGGAAATGGACGGATGCATGGCTCGCCGTGCATCCGTTGGCCAGCCGTTCACGCTGCGGGAAAATCCAGGGCGCCTGGATCAATGTGTTCCTGTTCTCTGCACCGCACGACCCACGCGCTGCCTGCATGACCTTCTCATGCATCGTGACGGTTGCCTGGATTCCGGGTGACGGCGTACGCTGGCGCACCACGGGTCGGTCATCAAGGGGAGCGCATCATGAAAACAGGAATGCTGCTGGCGGGCGCAGCGCTGATCAGCGTATCGACGCTGACGTCCGCCGCCACCGACTACACCTTGCCGGCCGGCGGATCGCTGCCCTTCGACAACCGGCAACCGGCGCTGGCAGTCACCCGGTCGCTGCTGAGCTTCGGCATCTATCCGGCCCGCAATGAAGGCGGAAGTGACGACAGCTACGGCGGCACGCTGGGTTTCGTCTATGACTTCGCGGGCAATTTTCCGCCCGGCTCCAGCCAGCCGGCCAATGGGTCACTGTTACCGATCGCCAGCAACACGGCGCTGTTCAGCCTGCTCGGCACCATGTATGGCGGCGACGGACGGAGTACTTTCGCGCTGCCCGACCTGATGGGCACGGCCGTGATCGGCCTCGGTGCCGCGCCGGGCGTGACCGGGTGGTCTCAAGGCGAGGCGGTCGGCCAGACCTGGACCACGCTCACGACCGCCCAGCTGCCCGTGCACACCCATCTGCTGGGTGACGGCCGCGCGACCGGCGCCACCGGCGGCGGTCAGGCGTTCAGCAACATGATGCCGTCGCTGGCGATGCGCAGGTTGATCGCCACCGGCAGCACGTTCCCCAGCCAGAGCAGCCGGGGGAACTCGGCTTTCATCGGCCAGCTGGCGACCTTTGCCGGCGCTTTCACGCCGGCCGGATGGCTGGAGGCGGATGGCTCTCTGATGCGCATCAGCGATCACACGACGCTTTTCTCCGTCATCGGCACCACCTACGGCGGAGACGGGGTGGAAACCTTTGCACTGCCCGATCTGCGGGGTCGGGTATCGGTCGGCAGTGACGGCAATCACCCGCTCGGCTCAAGCTGGGGCAGCGAAGCGACGACCCTGACTTCTGCCCAGATGCCCGACCACACGCACCCACTCCCGGATGGGCAGGGCACCGCCGGTTCGGGGGGTGCGGAGCCGGTTTCGAACCATCAGCCTTCGCTTGCCGTGAATGTCCTGATCGCGACGGAGGGCTACTACCCCGGCCGGGAAGGCGGGACAGATTTCGTCAATGACACCCCCACGCTTGGCCAGATCACCGAATTCGCCGGTAACTTTGCGCCGAGGGGTTGGGCCTTCGCGAACGGGCAATTGCTGTCCATCTCCAGCAACTCCGCGCTGTTTTCGCTGCTCGGCACCACCTACGGCGGCGACGGGCGCACCACCTTCGCGCTGCCGGACCTGCGCGGTCGCACGCTGATCGGCGGCGACAACGGGTTCGGGCAGTCCGACACCAACGTCGGCGATGTGGTCGGCACCGATCAGTTCCACCTCGGCGCGAGCCTGCCGAGCCATGTGCATTCGGTGGCCGTGGTGCCCGAGCCATCGACCTGGGCGATGCTCGGCGCGGGCCTGGCGGTGGTGGTGTTGCGCCGGCAGCGGCGCTGACCAGAAGGCTAGCGCGAACGGAAGGGTCTCGCAGCAAACGAGGGCGTGCAATCAAAGAAGGGGGCCACGTAGCCCCTTTGCTTTTTTACCCTGCGGGCCTGCCCGCCATCACTGCATGTCGGAATTCGGATCTTCGATCAAACGTCGAGGTTCCTCACCCCCAGTGCATTGCTTTCAATGAACGCCCTGCGCGGCTCGACGTTGTCGCCCATCAGCGTGGTGAAGATTTCGTCGGCGGTGATGGCGTCGTCGATCTGCACCTTGAGCAGGCGACGCACGGTGGGGTCCATCGTGGTTTCCCACAGCTGTTCCGGGTTCATTTCGCCGAGACCCTTGTAGCGCTGCTTGCCGAGGTTGCGTTCGACTTCGTTCAGCAGCCAGCGGGTGGCTTCGGTGAAGCTCGACACTTCCTGCTGCTTCTCGCCGCGGCGGATCACGGCGCCGGGGCCGACCAGGCCGGCGATCAGTTCGGCAGCGTGGCGGATGCGCTGGTAGTCGCCTGACAGCAGGAATTCGCTGTCGACGCGGCCGATCTTGCGGTTGCCGTGGTGCATGCGCTCGACGCGCAGCTGCCAGCTTTCGGTCTTGTCGTTGTACTCGGCGATCAGCTTGACGCTGGAGGGCAGTGCAGCGGCGAGCCGGGCGGCGCTGTCGCGGGCGGCGGCTTCGTCGTCGAGGCTGAGCGCGATGTTGTGTTCGAGCAGCGTGCGCAGCAGTTCGCCGTCGGCGTACTCGGCCAGACGTTCGACGATGGCTTCGGCCAGCAGGTATTCGCGCGCCATCTCTTCGAAGGCGCTGCCGGACAGCGGCTCGGCGCCCTCGCGCGGCACCAGGCTGGATTCGTCGAAGGCGAGCTTGAGCAGGTACTGGTTCAGCTCGTGGTCGTCCTTCACGTACAGCTCGGTGCGGCCGTGCTTGATCTTGTACAGCGGCGGCTGCGCGATGTAGATGTGACCGCCTTCGACCAGTTCGGGCATCTGGCGGTAGAAGAAGGTCAGCAGCAGGGTGCGGATGTGGGCGCCGTCGACGTCGGCGTCGGTCATGATGATGATGCGGTGGTAGCGCAGCTTTTCCGGCTTGTATTCGTCCTTGCCGATGCCGGTGCCCAGGGTCTGGATCAGCGTGACGATTTCCTGGCTGGAAATGAGCTTGTCGAAGCGTGCCTTTTCGACGTTCAGTATCTTGCCCTTCAGCGGCAGGATGGCCTGGAACTTGCGGTCGCGGCCCTGCTTGGCGGAGCCGCCGGCGGAGTCACCCTCGACCAGGTAGAGCTCGGCGTTGGCCGGGTCCTTCTCCTGGCAGTCGGCCAGCTTGCCGGACAGGCCGAACGAGTCGAGCACGCCCTTGCGGCGCGTCATGTCGCGCGCCTTGCGGGCGGCGTCGCGCGCACGCGCGGCCTCGACGATCTTGCCGCAGATGGTCTTGGCGTCGTTCGGGCGTTCCTGCAGGAAGTCGGCCAGCTTCTGCGCCACGACTTCCTCCACCGCCGGACGCGCCTCGCTGGACACCAGCTTCATCTTGGTCTGCGACGCGAATTTCGGGTCGGGCATCTTCACCGACAGCACGCAGGCCAGACCTTCGCGCATGTCGTCGCCGGTGATTTCGACCTTGGCCTTCTTGGCGATTTCGTGTTCGTCGATGTACTTGTTGATGATGCGCGTCATCGCCGCGCGCAGCCCGGTCAGGTGGGTGCCGCCGTCGGTCTGCGGAATGTTGTTGGTGAAGCACAACACCTGTTCGGCGTAGCTGTCGTTCCACTGCATCGCGACTTCGACGTCGATCTGCACATTGCCCTGCATCGATGCACCGGCGCTGCAGAACACGTTCGGATGCAGCGCGGTCTTGTTGCGGTTGATGTATTCGACGAAACCGCGCGCGCCGCCGAGGAAGGCGAAGTCCTCTTCCTTGCTGCTGCGCTGGTCGATCAGCTTGATCTTGACGCCGTTGTTCAGGAAGGACAGTTCGCGCAGCCGCTTGGCCAGGATGTCGTAGTGGAACTCGATGTTGTCGAAGATGGTTTCGTCGGCCAGGAAGTGCACTTCGGTACCGCGCTTTTCGGTCGTGCCCAGCACTTTCAGCGGCGACACTTCGACGCCGTTCTGCGTCTCGAGCAGACGTTCCACCGGAACACCGCGCTCGAATTCCATGAAGTGCTTTTTGCCATCACGACGTACGGTCAGACGCAGCCACTTCGACAGTGCATTGACGCAGCTCACGCCGACGCCGTGCAGACCGCCGGACACCTTGTAAGAGTTCTGGTTGAACTTGCCGCCGGCGTGCAGTTCGGTCAGTGCGATCTCTGCGGCCGAACGCTTCGGCTCGTGCTTGTCGTCGAACTTGATGCCGGTCGGAATGCCGCGACCGTTGTCGGTGACGGAGATCGAACTGTCGGTGTGGATGGTGATCACGATGTCGTCGCAATGACCGGCCAGCGCCTCGTCGATCGAGTTGTCCACCACTTCGAACACCAGGTGGTGCAGGCCGGTGCCGTCGGACGTGTCGCCGATGTACATGCCGGGGCGCTTGCGCACGGCTTCCAGCCCTTCGAGAATCTGGATGCTGCCTTCGCCGTAGGCGTCGGGATTCGGTGTTTGGGCGTCAGACATGGTGTGTTCCGGTGCAACGCGCGTACCGCGCGGGGTCCATCAAGAAAACAGAACGCCCGGCACGCAGGCCGGGCGGGCGTGGTGTGCGAAGCGCTCAGACGCGCATCGGCATCACGACATACTTGAACGCATCGGTGCCAGGCAGCGTGATGAGCGCGCTGCTGTTGCCGTCGTTCAGACGGAGGCTCAGCGTGTCGCCGGCCACGTTGTTCATCACGTCGAGCAGGTAGCTCACGTTGAAACCGATGTCGAGGGCATCGCCGTTGTAGTCGATGTCGAGCTCTTCCTGAGCCTCTTCCTGCTCGGCGTTGCTGGAAATCAGCTTGAGTGTGCCGGCCGAAAGCACGACACGGACGCCCTTGAATTTCTCGTTGGTCAGGATCGCTGCGCGCTGCAGGGCGGGCAGGAAAGTGGATCGCTGCAGCATGATTTCCTTCGGATGATCCTTCGGAATCACGCGCTCGTAGTCGGGGAACTTGCCGTCGATCAGCTTGGAAATCAGCTCGACCGAACCGAAGCGCAGACGTGCCTGGTTGCCACCGAGTTCGATGTCGACCGGGTCTTCGGTATCGGCCAGCTGGCGAGACAATTCGAGCACTGTCTTGCGCGGCAGGATCACGTCGAGCTTGTCGGTCACACCCGGCAGCGCTTCGGATACGTAGGCCAGGCGGTGGCCGTCGGTGGCGACGAGACGCAGCTCCTCGCTGCCCACTGCCAGCAGCAGGCCGTTGAGGTAGTAGCGGATGTCCTGCTGGGCCATCGAGTACTGCACCAGCGACAGCAGACGCCTGAGCTTGCGCTGCGTCAGGCTGATCTTGACTGTTTCGCCCTCGGCCACCTGCATGCGGGGGTAGTCCTGCGCCGGCAGGGTCTGCAGCGTGAAACGGCTCTTGCCGGAGCGCACCGTGAGCTTGCGGTCATCGGCATCGAGACTGACTTCCTGACCCTCCGGCAGGGCACGGAGGATGTCCTGCAGCTTGCGTGCCGCCACGGTCAGCGCCGCCGGCTGGGCGGTGCTGATGTTGCCGGTGGAGCGGGTACGGATCTGGATCTCGATGTCGGTGGCGAGCAGGGTCAGTGCATCGCCCTCGGTTTCGATCAGGACGTTGGACAGGATGGGCAGGGTGTGACGCTTCTCGACGATGCCGCTGACCGACTGCAGCGGACGCAGCAGCTGTTCGCGTTCTATCTTCATTAAGAGCATTTTATAAACCTCTGTAAACCGTTAACGTCGACCGTTTTCTGTGGAAAGGACTTCAAAATTCAAATATTTCAAGGTCTTGGAGTATGTATGCTTGTCTGTATAAGCGCCTTGTCAGCGCATGAACAATTGTGGGTAAAAGAGCACCTCTCCTGAAATGGGTCAGTTATCCACAGCCTGCATACACGTTTCGGAACCTGTTTATCCGTACAGCTTTTTTCCCACCTTGTTCACTTGCGCAAGGTCTGCACCAGCACATGCAGATCATGGTTCAGCACTTCGTCCTTCAACCTCAGGTCGGCGACAGTCCGGCAGGCGTGGAGCACCGTGGTGTGGTCGCGCCCGCCGAATGCTTCGCCGATGGCCGGATAACTTTCCGGTGTCAGTTCCTTGGCCAGCCACATGGCGACCTGCCTCGGCCGCGCAATGGCTCGCGTGCGCTTCTTCGAGTACATCTCCGACACCTTGATCTTGAAGTAGTCGGCCACCGTCTTCTGGATGAACTCCAGCGTGATCTGCCGGTTGTGCGCACCCAGCAGGTCCTTCAGCGCCTCGCGCGCCACTTCCAGTGAAATCTGCACCTTGTGGAAGTGCGCAAACGCAATGATCTTCTTCAGGGCGCCTTCGAGCTCGCGCACGTTGCTGCGGATGTTCTTGGCGATCAGGAAGGCCACGTCGTCGCCCAACTTCATGCGCTCGAGTTCGGCCTTCTTCTTCAGGATGGCGACCCGCATTTCGAGTTCGGGTGGCTCGATCTGCACCGTCAGACCCCAGCCGAAGCGGGTGGTCAGACGTTCTTCCACACCCTGGATATTCTTCGGATAAGTATCGCAGGTGATGACGATCTGCTTCTTGCCATCGGTCAACGCATTGAATGCATAGAAGAATTCTTCCTGCGTTCGCGTCTTGTTGTTGAAGAACTGGATGTCGTCTATCAGCAGCACGTCGAGCGAACGGTAGTAGCGCTTGAAGGTGTCGAAACTCTTCTGCTGATAGGCGCGGACCACATCGGCGTAGTAGTCGTCGGCGTGCACATAGCGGATGACCGCATCCGGGTTGTGTCGCATCACTTCGTTGCCCAGGGCGTGCACCAGGTGCGTCTTGCCCAGACCCACACCGCCGTAGATGAAGATGGGGTTGTAGGACATGCCCGGATTCTGCGCGACCTGTATGGCCGCTGCGCGGGCCAGTTCGTTGGCGCGCCCGGTCACCAGATTGTCGAAGGTGAAGGACGGATTCAGGCGGGAGCGGTCACGTTCGCCGTATCGTTCACTGCCGTTGCGTTCCTGTGCGGCATTGGCGGTCGATCGCAGGATGGCAGGCGGTGTTACCGAAGTGGTGTCGCTGTCGGCACGCAGGGGCGCAGTCCGGGCGCGGGCGCCATTGGAGCCCGCGAAGGGCGGGACGATTTCCGTGACTGCGTCGTCCTGATCACCGTTGGCAGCCGGCGCGTTGACGTCGGGAAGACTCAGACGAACCGAAACCGGCTGCGAGAAATATTCCAGTCCCAGCGCTTCGATGCGTGAAACGTAACGTTCGCGTACCCACTGCAGTACGAAGCGGTTGGGTGCAACCAGCGCAAGGGCGCCCGACTCATCGCTCTGTCCGATGCGCAAGCCCTTGATCCATGTATGAAATTGCTGCGCGGGGAGTTCCTGCTCGAAGCGGCTGAGGCAGACTGCCCAAAACTGTTGCATCATGGTCTGCGAGGTCGCCGGGTCGGTATCTGGGGGGTTGCAGGACAGCGTTGGAGAAGCGTTATGTGTCCGGAAACCTCACCCGCTTGCGGGATGGTCTGCTGTTCGGAGCCGCTTTTGATGCTGCTTTCAAGGCGCGAATTCTAGCGCTTTCGGCCCGACTTATCCACAGCGCCCAAACCCGCGCCCCTCAACGGTGATTGACAGGGCGCTCTTGATAGGATGTAATTGAGCGCTTTTCCGTACACTTAGTGAGCAGGCCATGAAACGCACATACCAGCCTTCATCAGTCCGTCGTGCCCGCACCCAC
Organism: Methyloversatilis sp.; assembly: GCA_017984755.1. Classification (GTDB taxonomy): domain Bacteria; phylum Pseudomonadota; class Gammaproteobacteria; order Burkholderiales; family Rhodocyclaceae; genus Methyloversatilis. The sequence continues at coordinate 84,368 of JAGNYW010000008.1, read as the reverse complement.
GGCTTTCTCGAGCGCATGCGTACCCGTGGTGGTCGCGCAGTCATCCGCGCCCGTCGTGCCAAGGGCCGCGTCCGCCTGGCAGTCTGAAGCATCTCCATGCCTGACCGGCCGACCTGCAGGTGACCGACAGCGAAAAGTCGCAGCCCGCAGTTGCAGTGACGGCCGGTTCGACGTCACCGGCGTCACACGGAAATTTTGCTTTCCGACCGGAATACAGGCTCAGAAAAACGGATGAATTTTCATCCGTTTTTGCATTGCGGCGCACGCAGCGCAGCCGGCATTTCGTGATTCATCACGGGCCGTCGGCAATCGGCGGAGCGCGTCTTGGCGTGGTGGTGGCGAAGCGGCATCTCAAGCGTGCCAATGCGCGCAATCTGGTCAAGCGTGTTGCGCGCGAAGCATTTCGCCATCTGCGATCCGAACTGAAGCCGCTCGACATCGTGCTCCGGCTGAATGCAAGGCCGGACAGTCTTGACCGCCATCATCTGCGCACCGAACTCGATGCCCTGCTTTGCCGGGTTCGCAGACCGGATGACAAGGCAGCCACGGAGACCGCCCGTTGAAAAGCGTGCTGCTGTCACTGCTTGCCGTTTATCGTTACGCGATCAGCCCGCTGCTGGGCAGTAACTGCCGTTTCATGCCGAGTTGTTCGGAATATGCGGTGGAAGCGATCAAGCGGCACGGCAGCCTGCGCGGCAGCTTGCTCTCAATGCGGCGCGTGATGCGCTGCCATCCGTGGAACCCGGGCGGCCATGATCCGGTGCCCTGAGCTCCGGTGAAGCCGCGCCCATAACCCTTGCGACATTCCTGACGATTCCCGAGATGGATACCCAACGCTCCGCCCTGCTGATCGTTTTCCTGTTTTCCCTGTTCATGCTTTGGGACGGCTGGCAACGCCAGTCCCAGCCGCCGGCCGCGCCCGCGACCGAAGCCAGCGTGGCAGCTCAGTCGCCGGGTGCCCAGGCACCGGTGCCCACGGTCAGTACGCCGGCCGGCGCGGCAGATGTCCCTGCAGTGCCGGTGGAGGCCCAGAAGGCCTCGATGCGCGTGGTGACCGACCTGTTCATCGCAGACGTGTCGGCCGAAGGTGGCTCTATCATCCGTCTCGAACTGCTGAAACATAAGTCCGGCCCGGAGACGACCGGCAACTTCGTGCTGCTCGACAACGGCACGGGGCATCTTTATCACGCGCAGAGCGGCCTGATCGGAGAAGGTCTGCCGACCCACAGGACGGTGTTTCAGCTACCCGAAGGCGAGCTCACTCTGGGCGACGGCAAGGACAGCATCGAACTGCGCATGACAGCAGCCGGTGGCGAAGGCGTGTCGGTCACCAAGGTGCTCACCTTCCACCGCGGCAGCTACCGCATCGACACCCGCTACGAGATCGCCAATGCGTCGCAGGCACCGGTCAGCGCCCACGCCTACTTCCAGCTGCTGCGCGACGGCAAGCCGAGCGCCGGCGGCAATGCCATGCTGAGTACCTTCACCGGTCCGGCCTTCTACACCGATCAGGGCAAGTATCAGAAGATCGACTTCGCCGACATCGCCGACAACTCCGCCAAGTTCGTCACCAAGGCCCCTGACGGCTGGGTTGCGATGGTGCAGCACTACTTCGTGAGCGCCTTCGTGCCGCCGGCCAGTGCAGAGCGCGAATTCTTTGCACGAAAGGTCGGCAACGACCTGTTCACCGCGGGCGTGGTAGTGCCGCTGCCGGCCGCGGCGCCGGGCGCCACGTCATCAATCGAGGTGCCGCTCTATGCGGGCCCGCAGATCCAGAACGATCTGGTCGCGCTGGCCCCGGGGCTGGATCTGGTGGTCGACTACGGCTTCCTGACCATCATTGCGTCGCCGATGCACTGGGTGCTGGAAAAGCTGCATGATCTGGTCGGCAACTGGGGTTGGGCCATCATTCTGCTGACCATCCTGATCAAGGCCATCTTCTTCCCGCTGTCGGCAGCCAGCTACCGTTCAATGGCAAAGCTGCGTGTGGTGACACCGCGCATGCAGCAGATCAAGGAACGCCACGGCGGTGATCGCGTGCGCATGCAGCAGGAAATGATGGAGCTGTACAAGACCGAAAAGATCAACCCGCTTGGCGGCTGCCTGCCCATCGTGGTTCAGATTCCGGTGTTCATCGCGCTGTACTGGGTGCTGCTGGGCAGCGTCGAAATGCGCAACGCACCGTGGATAGGCTGGATCACCGACCTGTCGATCAAGGATCCGTACTTCGTGCTGCCGCTGCTCATGGGCGTCACGATGTTCGTGCAGACCAAGCTGAACCCGACGCCGCCGGATCCGATCCAGGCCAAGGTGATGTTGTTCCTGCCGGTCATATTCACCGGCATGTTCCTGTTCTTTCCGTCCGGTCTGGTTCTGTACTGGACGGTCAACAACGTTCTGTCGATTGCACAGCAGTGGCAGATCACGAGGATGATCGAAAGCGGGAAGACGGCCAAGGCCTGATCCAGTCGGCAATCGGTTTTCGCGGCGAGGGGCATGGCGGGGAGTTCGGTCAGCGGCAGTTACCGAACTCCCCGCCATGCCCCTCGCCGCATGAGGACTTCGAAAATGCACGCTTCAACGACTTCGCGGTCAGGCAGGCCGCGCCCTCCAGCCGATACCATTGCCGCAATCGCAACTGCGCCCGGACGCGGTGGCATAGGCGTCATCCGCATCTCCGGCAGACATGCCGGAGATGTCGCCCGCGGTGTGCTCGGCCGCATTCCGGAAGCGCGCCACGCAGCCTTCCTGAAGTTCCTGTCGGCCGACGGCTCGACGCTGGATCACGGCATTGCGCTGTGGTTCGAAGCGCCGGCTTCCTACACTGGCGAGCACGTACTTGAACTGCATGGTCACGGCGGTACGGCGGTATTGCAGGCTTTGCTCGCGCGCTGCCTTGAACTGGGTGCGCGGCCGGCGCGGCCGGGCGAGTTCACCGAGCGCGCCTTTCTAAATGACCGCATGGACCTGGCGCAGGCGGAAGCCGTTGCCGACCTGATCGATGCCAGCACCACAGCTGCGGCGCTGTCGGCCATGCGATCGCTGGATGGCGAGTTTTCCCGTCACGTCCATCGGCTGGAACAGACGCTGGTCGACCTGCGCATGTTCGTCGAGGCGACCCTTGATTTTCCGGAAGAGGACGTCGAATTCATCGAACAGGCCGGCGCGCGCAACAAGTTGAACGAAGTCATGCACGCGGTAGGCGCCCTGCGCGCGCGTGCGCGGTGCGGCGTCGTGTTGCGCGAAGGCATGACCGTCGTGCTGGCGGGGGCACCGAACGTCGGTAAGTCGAGCCTGCTGAATGCACTGGCCGGGGAAGATCGCGCCATCGTGACGGACATCGCCGGCACTACGCGCGACACGCTGCGCGAATTGATTGCCATCGACGACGTGCCGCTTCACGTGATCGATACGGCAGGTCTGCGTGACACCGATGATCCAGTCGAACAGGCCGGCATCGCGCGCACGCGGCGGGAGCTCGAGCGGGCGCATGCAGTGGTACAGCTCATCGATGCCCGCTCGGGTTTCGATCACGGTGCGCAGGCCATTGATGCCGCCCTGCCCCCGGGTTTGCGCCGCGTGCGCGTGTTCAACAAGATCGACCTGACCGGCGAACAGGCGCGCACGGAAACCCGGGACGGCGTTGTGTCGGTCTGGCTGTCGGTGCTCAGTGGTGAAGGTCTGGACCTGCTGCAGCGCACACTGCTTGACTGCATTGCGTGGCATGGTGGTGCCGAGGATGCCCTGTCTGCCCGCAGCCGCCACCTCTACGCGCTCGACAGTGCCGTCGGGCATCTCGAAGCCGCTAGAGCCAGCATCGCCGGCAAGACGCTTCGTCTCGATCTGCTCGCGGAAGAGCTTCGCCTTGCTCACCGAGCGCTGGGCGATATCACGGGCGAGTTCACTGCAGACGACCTGTTGGGGGAGATCTTTTCGCGCTTCTGCATCGGCAAGTGATTGAAGTGTTCCACGTGAAACCTGGCAAGCCCGCGACGTGGTGACCGAATGGATCGTGCTTTGCGCCGGCGCCTTCTTTGCCGGACTTGTCGATGCCATGGTCGGCGGAGGTGGGTTGGTCCAGATTCCGCTCTTGTTCAATGTCTTCCCGGGTGTTGCGCCGGCGACGCTGTTCGGCACGAACAAGGCCGTCAGCGTAGTGGGGACAGCCTTCGCGGCGCGCCGTTATCTCGGCAAGGTCGAGATGGACTGGCGCGTGCTGTGGCGGTCTGCGTTGGCTGCGTTCCTGGCGTCGTTTGCGGGTGCTGCCACGGTCGGTCTGTTTCCTCCGGACATGCTTCGACCGCTGGTGATCGCGCTGCTCCTTGCGGTACTGATCCATACGGTGAGGAAGAAGAGCTTCGGTGTCGTCGCGCCGTCAGGAGCGCCGCGGAAGACGCGGCCGTTACTCGCACTCGTGCTCGGCGCGACGATCGGGTTTTACGATGGATTTTTCGGGCCCGGTACGGGCAGTTTCCTGATCTTTCTTTTTATCCGTTGTTATGCATGGGATTTCCTGCGTGCATCGGCTGCGGCGAAAGTCGTCAACGTCAGCACGAACCTCGCGGCGCTGGCCTGGTTTGTTCCGGCGGGCGCGATCATGGTGAAGGTTGCGGCAACTATGGCACTGGCCAATCTCGCGGGAGCCTGGCTCGGCTCCCATCTTGCGATCAGAAATGGCGCGGCATTCGTGCGGCGCGCCTTCATCGTTGTGGTGTGCGCATTGATCGCGCGACTGATGTGGGATGTCGTTCGCGGATGATCACGATGTTTCACGTGAAACATCCGCGATCCTTCCTCAGCGTCCCAGATGTATCGGCGGCAGAATGATGGTCACGCCGGAATCGTTGTAGCCGTAATGGCGATGTCGGTTGTAACGCGGCGGTGCGACATAGACCGGCGCTGCATGATAGTAGTGGGCATGCGGCTGATGGCCGCCACGGTAGCCCTGATACCCGTAGTAGTGCGGTTGGTGATTCCGGTAGTGGTGCCTGTAGGCCCTGCCGTGATCGCGACCACGGTCATGGTCACGGTCGTGCCCATAACGGTTGTGCCCATCGCGCCCGCGGTCGTCACGGTCGGCGAGCGCCGTTCCGCTGAACACCATGGTGAGTGCTGCAATCGCCGAAAAGAGTAGTTTCATATCTTTGGTCTCACGGAAGAACACGATCGAAGACTAGTCATCGAGTGTCAACAGCCGCGTAATCAACTGTAAGAGGATGCGTCCGCTTCCGACCTGCGGCCTTGGTGTTCGATCGCCGAGGTCGTATCATTCAGCCCCCTCGCCACATTTTTGCATCGCAGCGAACATGGATTTTCCGACCCGTTACGACGTGATCGTCATCGGTGGCGGCCATGCCGGTACCGAAGCCGCGCTGGTTTCCGCGCGCGCCGGTGCGCGTACGCTGCTGCTGACGCACAACATCGAAACGCTGGGTCAGATGTCGTGCAATCCGTCGATCGGCGGCATCGGCAAGGGGCATCTGGTGAAGGAAGTCGATGCACTTGGCGGGGCCATGGCGCTCGCCACGGACGAGGCCGGAATCCAGTTCCGAACCCTCAATGCGAGCAAGGGGCCTGCCGTGCGCGCGACGCGGGCGCAGGCGGACCGTGTTCTCTACAAGGCGGCGATACGAAGCCGTCTTGAAAATCAACCCAATCTCGATCTGTTCCAGCAGGCTGCGGCCGACCTCATCATGGAGGGCGAGCGTGTTGCCGGCGTGGTGACGGAGGTCGGCATCCGCTTCATGGCGCGTGCGGTCGTGCTGACCGCCGGTACCTTCCTGAACGGGCGCGTGCATGTCGGTCTCGAAAACCATTCGGCCGGCCGTGCAGGCGACCCTCCGGCGATCCGTCTGGCGGAAAAGCTGAAGGAGCTCGCGCTGCCGCAGGGCCGGCTCAAGACCGGCACACCGCCGCGCATCGATGGACGCAGCATCGACTACTCCGTGATGCAGGCGCAGCCGGGCGATGATCCGGTGCCGGTGTTCAGCTTCATCGGCAACGCGGCAATGCATCCGCACCAGCTGCCTTGCTGGATCACGCACACCACGACGCGCACGCACGACATCATCCGCGGTGGCCTTGACCGCTCGCCCATGTATAGAGGCGTGATCGAAGGCGTCGGCCCGCGTTACTGCCCGAGCATCGAGGACAAGATCCACCGCTTCGCCGATCGCGATAGTCACAACATCTTTCTCGAGCCGGAAGGGCTCACCACGCACGAGGTATACCCGAACGGTATCTCCACGTCTTTGCCCTTCGATGTGCAGCTCGAACTGGTGCGCAGCATTCCGGGCCTGGAGCACGCGCACATCCTGCGTCCCGGCTACGCGATCGAATACGATTTCTACGATCCGCGCGGGCTGAAGTCCTCCCTCGAAACGAGAGCGATCGAAGGCCTCTTTTTTGCCGGCCAGATCAATGGCACCACGGGCTACGAAGAAGCCGCCGCGCAGGGCCTGCTGGCAGGCCTGAATGCGGCGCGCCAGGTGAAGGGGCTGGACGCATGGTGCCCGGCACGCAGCGAGGCCTATCTCGGTGTATTGGTCGATGACCTCATCACGCGCGGCGTATCCGAGCCCTACCGCATGTTCACATCGCGCGCCGAGTACCGGTTGAGCCTGCGTGAGGACAATGCCGACCTTCGTCTCACCGACGCTGCGCGCGACATGGGTCTGATCGACGACGCGCGCTGGGATGCCTATAACCGCAAGCGCGACGCCATCGCTGCCGAAGAACAGCGGCTGCGCGCCACCTGGGTGCGGCCGGACACGCTGCCGGCCGAGGACGCGACGCGGGTGCTGGGCAAACCGATCGAGCGCGAGTACTCGCTGTTTGACCTGCTGCGCCGACCCGATGTGACTTATGCCTCGCTGATGACGCTGCCCGGCGCTCCCGAGCCGATCGCGCATGCCGCAGCGATCGAGCAGCTGGACATACTGGCCAAGTACCAGGGTTACATCGATCGCCAGCAGGACGAGGTGGAACGGCACCGCGCCACCGAAGATACGCGTCTGCCGGAAGACATCGATTACGCCGCTGTCGGCGGCCTGTCGCGCGAGGCGCAGCAGAAGCTGACGCAGCACCGGCCGGAAACCCTTGGCCAGGCCTCGCGCATCCAGGGCATGACGCCGGCGGCGATATCGCTGCTGCGGGTGCACCTCAAGAAAAGACAGGCGATTGCCAGCGCCGCCTGATGAAACCGCAAGGCGCGCAGCACATGCTGCCGCTGCAATGAATCGAAGTTGCCCGAACAGACCTGCCCCATGACTCTGCAAAACGAACTCGACGCCGGCCTCGCTGCGCTTGACCTGTCCCTCAGCGGTGCAGCACGTACCCGCCTGCTGCGCTACATCGCATTGATGACCAAATGGAACGCGGTGTACAACCTGACCGCCATACGCGAGGAATCGCGCATGCTCACCCATCACCTGCTTGATGCGCTGTCGATCGAACGCTTCATTCCCGAGGGCTCGACCCTGGCGGACATCGGCTCCGGCGGCGGTGTGCCGGGCATGCCGCTGGCCATCGCACGGCCCGACCTCGACGTATTGTCGATCGAACCGAATTCCAAGAAGGCATCGTTCCAGCAGCAGGTGCGCATCGATCTGGGTCTGGAAAACTTCGATGTGCAGACTGCGCGTGCCGAGGCCGTGCAGCTTGATCCAGGCCGTGATTTCATTGTTTCCCGGGCGTTCGGCGATCTCGCGGATTTCATCAAGGTGGCCGGGCATCTGCTCAAGCCGAATGGCCGGATGCTCGCCATGAAGGGCGTCTATCCGGACGAGGAAGTGCGGGCCATTCCCGCCGGCTGGAAGCTGGTGCGCGCGGAGGAGCTGCAGGTTCCCGGCGTCGAGGGCGCGCGCCATCTGCTGTGGCTGGCGCGCGACAGCGCGGCGACGGCAGGCTGAGGCGCCCGATGCCACACATCTTTGCCATTGCGAATCAGAAGGGCGGGGTGGGCAAGACCACCACCAGCGTCAATCTGGCCGCTGCGCTGGGTCAGGCGGGTCAGCGTACGCTGCTGGTCGATCTCGATCCGCAGGGCAATGCAACCATGGGTGCCGGCATCGACAAGCGCACGCTGAAGTCAAGCGTCTACGAGGTGCTGGTCGGGCTGGCGTCGCTGGCCGACGCCAGCGTGAGCAGCCCACACGCAGGGCTGGACGTGCTGCCGGCCAATCGTGACCTCGCGGGTGCCGAAGTCGAACTGGTTGAGCTCGAGCATCGAGAAAATCGTTTGAAAACGGCGATTTCGGAGTGCGCAGACGATTACGATTTCGTGCTGATCGACTGTCCGCCCAGCCTGAGCCTGCTGACGCTGAACGGGCTTTGTGCCGCACACGGCGTGATCATTCCGATGCAGTGCGAGTACTACGCGCTGGAAGGCCTGTCCGATCTGGTCAACACGATCAAGAAAGTACATGCAAACCTGAACCGCGACCTGAAGGTGATCGGTCTGCTGCGCGTGATGTTCGATCCGCGCAGCACGCTGTCGCAGCAGGTGTCGGCGCAGCTCGAGTCGCACTTCGGCGACAAGGTGTTCAGGACGGTCGTGCCGCGCAACGTGCGGCTGGCCGAGGCACCGAGCTATGGCATTCCGGGTGTGCTGTTCGACAAGAGCGCCAAGGGCGCGCAGGCCTACAGCGCATTTGCGCTTGAAATGATCGAGCGGGTGAAAACCCTTTAGCGGCGTTGGCGACTTCAGTGACCTCGTTTGTCACGGCCAGAAACAGGTGCTCCAGATGACTTCACTCAAGAAGAAAGGCCTCGGCCGCGGGCTTGACGCCCTGCTGGCCGGCAATTCCGGCGAAGCGGGCAACGCCGGCGAACTGCGTACGCTGGCCGTCGAGATGCTGCAGCCGGGCAAGTACCAGCCGCGTACGCGAATGGACCCCGGTTCGCTGGAGGAACTGGCCGAGTCGATCCGCTCGCAGGGCATCATGCAGCCCATTCTGGTGCGTGAAATCGGACGCGGCCGATTCGAAATCATCGCCGGCGAACGCCGCTGGCGCGCGGCGCAGATCGCCGGCCTGACCGAAGTGCCGGCGCTGGTGCGGGAGATTGCCGACGAAGCTGCGCTGGCGATGAGCCTGATCGAGAATATCCAGCGCGAAGACCTGAATCCGCTGGAAGAAGCTGCGGGCGTGCAGCGCCTGATCGACGAGTTCGGCATGACCCATGAACAGGCGGCCAACGCGATCGGTCGCTCGCGCTCGGCCACGACCAACCTGCTGCGCCTGTTGCAGCTGGCCGAACCGGTGCAGGAACAGCTGATCACCGGCGATCTCGACATGGGTCATGCGCGGGCGCTGCTCACGCTGCCGCCGGCCGACCAGATTGCGCTGGCGAATCGCGTGGTGGCGCAGGGTCTGACGGTGCGCGACACCGAAAGGATGGTGGCTCGCGGCGGGGTGTCGGCACAGGGTCCGGCGCGGGCTGCGCCGGTGTCGCGCGATCTGGCGCGGCTGGAAGAGGAGCTGTCCGATCTGCTGGGAGCGGCGGTCACCATACAGACCCGCGCGCGCGGCGCCGGCAGGCTGACCATCCGTTTCAACGACCTTGACCAGCTCGATGGCCTGATCGCGCGCCTGCACGGCTGATCAAGATCAAGGCGCGCATCGCCGGGCCGACGAAAACGTGCTTTCCCGCATCGAGTTCATGTTTCTCGGCCTGGTCTGGGGCGCGTCGTTCGCGCTGTATCGGGTCGCCATCCCGGAGCTGGGTCTGGCCGTGACGGTGGAATTGCGGCTGCTGCTTGCGGCCACGACCCTGTGCCTGGTTTTCGGCTCTCCGCTGCGACGCATACCGGTGGGGGATCGCCGGCGATCACTGGGCTGGATCGTGCTGATCGGGGCCGGCACCACGGCGTTGCCGTTTTCGCTGTTTGCCGAGACGGTGATGCGCTCCAGCGCCGGCTTCGCCGCCGTGCTCAATGCCAGTTCGCCGCTGTTTTCGGCCTTGCTCGCAGTATGCGTGTGGCGCGAATCCCTGTCGGGCAGCAAGGCAGTCGGCCTCATGCTGGGGTTTGCCGGCGTCGCGCTGCTGGCCAGCCTGCGCGAACTGGGGGCGCTGCGCATCGGCGTCGATGCGGTACTGCTCGGTCTGGCGGGAGCCGCCAGCTATGGCCTGTGTGTGCAGCTGACGCGGCGCAAGCTCGGCACGCTCGATTCGTCGGCGGTCGCCACCGGTTTTTCCGTGGTCGGCGCACTGCTGCTTCTGCCCTGGGCACTGGCGTCGCTGCCGTCCGCCATGCCTTCATGGCCGGCGGTGCTGGCTGTTCTGGTGCTGGGCCTTGTGTCGACGGCGCTCGGCAATTTCATGTATTTCCGCCTGCTGGGTCGCATGGGCGCAACGCCCGCGCTGAGCGTCACCTTCCTCATTCCACCGTTCGCCATGCTGTGGGGGCATATGCTGTTCGACGAGATGCCGACCTTTGCGATGCTGGCCAGCACGATCATCATTCTGGTCGGCACCGCGCTCAGTCTGGGCTGGCGGCGAACGCCTTCGTGAGCCTGGAGTCAACCCACGCGATGATCGGGTCGTTAATGAATCGGGTTGAAGCTGCGGAGTGCGCTTGTTGACCGGTGCCTGCTGGAATAAACTGGCAGGCCACGCCGCTGAAAGCCTTGCCGGGCGTGCCCCGGTCACACGAATACTTTTGGATCAACCACACCGTCGAGGAACATGATGAGAACGATTCTTTCCGCAGCTGTCTGTGCCGTCGCGCTCGTGAGCGCACCGGCCTTCGCAAGCAAGGATCTGGCTACTGCAAAGGGTTGCCTGGGCTGCCATGGCATCGAGAAGGCCGGCGTCATGGGGCCGGCCTATCGCGATGTCGCGAAGAAGTACGAAGGCCAGAAGGATGTCGAGGGCAAGCTGGCTGCCTTCATCCGTGCCGGTTCCCCGGCCGGCGGCAAGCTGATGTGGGGTGGTGCGATCCCGATGCCGGCCAATCCGGGCGTCAGCGAAGCGGATGCGAAGAAGCTTGCCGGCTGGATTCTGTCGGGCGCCAAGTAATACCGCGGCAGCAGCAGCCGTGTCTGAAAGCCGACCCCTCGCGGGTCGGCTTTTTCATTTCCGGTTCCGAAATCTTCAATTCTGAATAAGGGTAGTTAAAGCCCGCTTAACCCCTGAACGGGGCGCCATTCACCTTGCTAGATTCGCGGTCACGTTCGTTCGCCACGAGATGACTTCGCATGAGTGCAGCTGTTCCGTCGCGCCCCCGATACGGCACGCAGGTCACAGAATCGATCAACCAGACCCGTGTGCGTTACGTTGTCCTGTTCTGTGCTGCGCTGGTCACGCCCTTCCTGTATCCGCCGACCTGGCCGCTGGTGCTGCTGGCGGCCGCCAGCTACGCGGTGCGCATGTTCGGCGTCGAGGCGATCTACCACCGCTATTTCTCGCATCGCGCCTTCAAGTGTTCGCGCCGCGTGCAGTTCATGCTTGCCGTCATCGCATCGCAGTGCGGGCAGCATGGCCCGCTGTGGTGGGCGTCGGTGCACCGCAGCCACCACCAGAACGTCGAACGGCCGAACGATCCGATATCGCCGCGCCAGCACGGCCTGTTCCAGTCGCATGTCGGCTGGGTCTGGTGCGAGCGCTACAAGGACACCGATCTGGATGTGGTGCCCGATTTCGCTCACTACCCGGAAATCCTGTGGGTGAACAAGCACTACACGCTGCTCATGCTGTCGGGTGCCTTCTTCATCTGGCTGCTGGCCACGGCCGGTGCCTTCGGCGCGACCGTGACCGGCACGGCTGCAGTGATGTGGGGTTTCTTCCTGCCGACCGCTCTGGGCGTGCAGACGGTGTCGATGGTGAATTCGATCGGACACTTCCGTCGCCTGCCTGGCTGCTACCGTCGCTTCGACACCGACGACGATTCGGTGAACCGCCCGCTGCTGGCGCTGCTGACCTTCGGTGGCGGCTGGCACAACAACCATCACCGCTACGGTGCCAGCGCGCGAGCGGGTTTCGCCTGGTACGAGATCGACATCACCTACTACATCCTCAAGGCGCTGGCGGTGGTCGGCATCATCCGCGACCTGCGCGACCGTCTGCCCGATGACGTTCGGGAGGAAGGCGGGCTGGCGCCTGCCGTGCCGAAGGCTGGCGAATTTCGCTGAACCGGCCGGGGTCGCGGATGCCGGTTCGACTGGCTCCCGGCGCTTTGGTCACCGCCGTCGATTGCGCCTGACAAGCTGAAGGTAATTGGCCTAGCAGTGCACAAAATTGACGCATGGCGGCAGCGACCCGCAAAATCCGGGCTGACAACCCATTCAGCCCTGCGGAGACCCTTGATGACCCTGTCCGTTTCGTCGCGCCCACTGCTCCCGCTCGTCGCACTTTCCGCCTGCCTGTTGGCAGCCTGCGGCGAAAAGCCGGCCGAAGTGGCGCCCGCTGCGCCGAATGCCGGCGCGGCCGCCGCACCTTCTGTCACGGTCAGGCTGGGCCACGTGGCACCGCTGACCGGTCCCCAGGCCCATCTGGGCAAGGACAATGAAAACGGTGCGCGACTGGCGGTCGACGATCTGAATGCAGAGAATTTCAGGATCGGTGACGCAGTGGCGAAGTTCGAGCTGCTGGGTGAGGACGATCAGGCCGATCCGCGTCAGGGCACCACGGTGGCGCAGAAACTGGCCGATTCGCGGGTCAATGCGGTGATCGGTCACCTGAACAGCGGCACCACCATCCCGGCGTCGCGCATCTATCACGATGCCGGCATCGTTCAGGTGTCGCCGTCGGCCACCAACCCGCAATACACGCGTCAGGGCTACAAGGGCGCATTCCGCGTATTCGCCGACGACGTGCAGCAGGGTGGCGCACTGGGTGCGTTCGCAACCGGCAGGCTGAGCGTCAAGCGCATCGCCATCATCGATGACCGTACCGCCTACGGTCAGGGTCTGGCCGACGAATTCGAGAAAGCCGCCAGGGCCGCCGGTGCCGAAATCGTTGCCCGCGAATACACCACGGACAAGGCGACGGATTTCGCGTCCATCCTGACCAAGGTGAAGTCCATGTCGGCCGACCTGCTGTTCTACGGCGGCATGGACACCCAGGCGGGCCCGATGGCGCGCCAGCTCAGGACGCTCGGGCTGGCGGTGCCGATGCTGTTCGGTGATGGCGCCTGCACGGTCGAGTTCCACAAGCTCGCCGGCGACGGAGCCGAAGGCCACTACTGCTCGCTGCCCGGGGTGCCGCTGGACAAGATGGCCGGCGGTACGGCGTTCCGCGACCGCTATAAGGCGAAGTTCAACGCCGAGATCCAGCTCTATGCGCCGTATGCATACGACGCGGTGCGCGTGGTCGCCGAGGCGATGAAGGTCGCCGGTTCGACCGACGCCACCAGATTCCTGCCGGCCCTGGCGGCCATCAACTACCCGGGCCTGACCGCGCAGATCGTGTTCGACGAAAAGGGTGACATCAAGGACGGCGCCGTCACCCTGTATCAGGCAAAGGCGGGCGCGTGGTCTCCGCTCGAGACGATGGGCGGGAAGGCGACGCAGTAAGCGCCGCGTGGACATCTTCATCCAGCAGATCATCAATGGTCTGGTGCTCGGCAGCATCTACGCGCTGGTGGCACTCGGCTACACGATGGTCTACGGCATCCTCGGGCTGATCAATTTCGCGCACGGCGAAGTGGTGATGATCGGTGCGCTGACCGCACTCACTGCCATCGGTCTGCTGGTGCCGGCCGGATTGCCCGGTCCGGTGGTCGTGCTGTGCGGGTTGCTCATCGCCATACCGGTGTGCATGGCGGTCGGCTTCACCATCGAGCGCATCGCCTACCGTCCGCTGCGCAACGCGCCGAAGCTGGCGCCGCTGATCACCGCGATCGGCGTGTCCGTCGTGCTGCAGCAGCTGGCCATGATCGGCTGGGGCCGCAACTACCATACCTTTCCGGCCATCCTGCCGGCGACGCCGCACGGGTTCATGGGCGCCACCATCACCGACCTGCAGCTCCTCATCATTGCCACGGCGGGCTTGCTGATGGCTGCGCTGGTGTGGCTCATCACGCACACCCGGCTTGGCCGGGCCATGCGGGCGACCTCGGAGAACCCGGCCGTGGCTCGGCTGATGGGCGTTGACGTGGACCGCGTCATCTCCTTCACCTTCGTGCTCGGATCTGCACTGGCCGCCATTGCCGGCCTGATGGTCGCGGCCAATTACTCGATCGCCCACTACGCCATGGGCTTCATGCTCGGCCTGAAGGCGTTCACGGCGGCCGTGCTCGGCGGCATCGGCAACATCGGCGGCGCCATGCTGGGCGGTCTTCTGCTGGGCGTCATCGAAAGCCTGGGCGCCGGCTACATCGGCGATCTGACCGGTGGCTTTCTGGGCAGCCACTATCAGGATGTGTTCGCTTTCTTCGTGCTCATCCTGGTGCTGGTGTTCCGGCCGTCCGGCCTGATGGGCGAGAAAGTGTCGGAGCGGGCATGAGCGATCTGCCCGGGAAGCTGCGTGCACGCATCGGCATCGTGCTGATCGGCGTCGCACTGGCGGCGCTGCCCTTCGCGGTGGGGGCGACCTTCGGCAATTCGTGGGTGCGCATCATCGACTTCGCGCTGCTCTACATCATGCTGGCGCTCGGCCTGAACATCGTGGTCGGCTTCGCTGGCCTGCTCGATCTGGGCTACATCGCCTTCTATGCGGTCGGTGCCTATCTCTACGCGTTGCTGTCCAGCCCGCACCTGGCGCTTGCCTTTCCGGAGGTATTCGGCGCCGCGCCCGGCTGGCCGATCTGGTTGGTGCTGCCGATCGGCGCGCTGGTTGCCGGCGTATTCGGGGTGCTGCTCGGCACGCCGACGCTCAAGCTGCGCGGCGATTACCTGGCCATCGTGACGCTCGGCTTCGGCGAAATCATCCGCATCTTCCTGAACAACCTGAACGCGCCGCTGAATCTGACCAACGGCCCGCAGGGCATCAACAACATCCAGCCGGTGCAGATCGCCGGCCAGTCGCTCGGCCGCACGATGGATGTGTTCGGCTTCGCCGTCCCGGGCGTGCATCTGCACTACTACTTCTTCCTCGCGCTGACCCTGCTCGTCGTCTTCGTCTGCGTACGGCTGCAGGATTCGCGGCTCGGCCGCGCCTGGGTGGCGATCCGCGAAGACGAGTTGGCGGCGCGCGCCTGCGGCATCAACACGCGCAACGTGAAACTGCTTGCCTTCGGGCTGGGCGCCACCTTCGGGGGCGTGGCCGGCGGACTGTTCGCCGGTTTCCAGGGCTTCGTCAGCCCGGAATCCTTCGGCCTGCTCGAATCCATCATGGTGCTGTGCATGGTGGTGCTGGGCGGCATGGGTAACATCGCCGGCGTCGTGCTCGGCGCGGTGCTGCTTGCATTGCTGCCCGAAGTGCTGCGCTGGGGGGCGGCGCCGTTGCAGCAGTGGCTGTTCGGCAAGGTGCTGA
Organism: Methyloversatilis sp.; assembly: GCA_017984755.1. Classification (GTDB taxonomy): domain Bacteria; phylum Pseudomonadota; class Gammaproteobacteria; order Burkholderiales; family Rhodocyclaceae; genus Methyloversatilis. Next base: position 68,954 of record JAGNYW010000008.1, on the reverse strand, counting down.
TCGACCCGGAGTCGCTGCGTCTGTTGCTGTTCGGCGTGGCGCTGGTGCTGGTCATGCGCTGGCGTCCGGCCGGCCTGTGGCCGTCGGCGCTTCGCCGGCGCGAACTGGCGGCGCATGGAGATGCAGCATGAGCGCCGATGTGCTGCTCGAGGCGACCGGCATTTCCAAGCGCTTCGGCGGCGTGCAGGCGCTGCGCGGCGTGTCGCTCACCATCCGCTGCGGCGAGGTCTATGGCCTGATCGGTCCGAATGGCGCCGGCAAGACCAGCTTCTTCAATGTGCTGACCGGCCTGTACACGCCGGACGAGGGCCATGTCACGTTCGATGGCGCGATACTGCCGTCCGGCCTGCCGCACCGCATCGCCGCTGCGGGCATCGCACGCACCTTCCAGAACATCCGGCTGTTCGGTGCCATGAGCGCGCTCGAAAACGTGATGGTCGGTCGCCACATACGGCTGCGTACTGGGGTGCTGGGCGCCATCCTGCGCACGCCCGGCGCGCGTGCCGAAGAAGTCGCCACGCAACAGCACGCCCACGATCTGCTGCGCTACGTCGGCATCGAACGGCTGGCCAATCAACAGGCCACCCATCTGAGCTACGGCGACCAGCGCCGGCTGGAAATCGCGCGGGCGCTGGCGTCCGAGCCCCGGCTGCTGGCACTCGACGAGCCCGCTGCCGGCATGAATGCCACCGAAACCGCCGGGCTGCGGGCGCTGATCGACAAGCTGCGCAGCGACGGACGCACGGTGCTGCTGATCGAACACGACGTGAAGCTGGTGATGGGTCTTTGCGACCGCGTCGCTGTGCTCGATTACGGCGAGAAGATCATCGAGGATGTGCCCGACGTGGTGCGGCGCGACCCGCGCGTGATCACGGCCTATCTCGGCACGGAGGCCGCCTGATGCTGCAGGTACGCAGTCTCGAAGTGCATTACGGCGGCATCTGCGCGGTCAGGGGTGTCGATCTGGACATCGCGGCCGGCGAAAAGGTGGCGCTGATCGGTGCCAACGGTGCCGGCAAGACCAGCACGCTCAAGGCCATCGCGTGCATGCTGGCGGCGCGCGGCTCGGTGAGCTTTGACGGCAGCGACATTTCGCAGGCGCCGCCGCACAGTCTCGTCGGTCGCGGCCTGGCGCTGGTGCCTGAAGGGCGCGGCGTGTTCGCCCGGCTGTCGGTGCGCGAAAATCTGGACATGGGCGCCTATGCGCGGGACGATCGTGCCGGCATCGCAGCCGACATCGAACGTGTTTTTTCGCTGCTGCCCCGGCTGAAGGAGCGCGCCGGCCAGACCGCAGGCACCCTGTCCGGCGGCGAACAGCAGATGGTGGCGATCGGTCGGGCGCTGATGAGCCGGCCGCGCCTGCTGCTGCTCGACGAGCCATCGATGGGGCTGTCGCCGGTCATGGTCGACACCGTGTTCGGCGTGATCCGCGAAATTGCGCAGGAAGGCGTGACGCTGCTGCTGGTCGAACAGAACGCTCGGCTTGCCCTGTCGCTGTGCGACCGCGGCTACGTTATGGACAGCGGCGCCGTGACCCTGTGCGCGCCGTCGGCCGAACTGCTGGACAACCCGGCCGTGCGCGCCGCGTATCTGGGCGAATAGCGCATCGCGGCGGGGCGTCTGCCCACGCATTTCCCATTTGTCATTTTCGTGGATAATCCGCCTTTCCCCTCCCGGCGGGATCGTCCATGCGCCGCACCCTGATCCTGTGCCTGCTGTTCGTCCTGTCCGCGCTGTCGCGGGCGCAGGCGCCCGCGCAGATGCTGGCGCTGCGCGCACCAGCGGACGTCGACCCCGCACCGTACTGGGTCAGCGAAAAGCTCGATGGCGTCCGCGCCGTGTGGGACGGTCGCGTGCTGCGCTTTCGCAGCGGCCGCGAAATTGCCGCGCCGGACGGGTTCGTCGCGGCGCTGCCGGCAGCGCCGCTCGATGGCGAACTGTGGCTGGGGCGCGGTCGGTTCGACGAGCTGTCGGGCATCGTTCGCCGCGGGCAGCCGGATCCGGCTGCCTGGCGCGCGGTGCGCTACATGGTGTTCGACCTGCCCGGCGCGCCGGGCGAATTCAGCGAGCGCCTTGCGCGCATGACCCACATCGTCGAACAGGCCGGCGTCGACTGGCTGCAGGTGGTGCCGCAATTACGGCTGACCGACCGGGCTGCGCTGGGAAAACTGTTCGATGACGTGGTGGCGGGTGGCGGCGAGGGACTGATGCTGCATCGTGCCGACGCGCACTGGATTGCCGGCCGCAGCGATGCGCTGCTCAAGCTCACGCCCTGGCTGGATGCCGAGGCGACCGTGCTGGGACATCTACCGGGCAGGGGCCGCCACCAGGGACGGCTCGGCGCGCTCGATGTGCGCACGGCGGATGGGCGCCGGTTCCGCATCGGCGGCGGTTTGAGCGATGCGCAACGGGCCGTGCCGCCACCCGTCGGCGCCGAAGTCACCTATCGGTACCGCGAACTGACGCGCGGCGGACTGCCGCGCTTTCCGGTGTTCCTGCGGGTGCGTGACCTGCCCTGACACACCGGAAGGCCCGCTTCATCGGCAGGCAGCCCCGGCATGCCGGGGCGTTCCCGATCGTTCAGGCCAGCTTTTCGTCCGCAGCGACACCGTGACGGTAAGTGTCGTAGATGATGACCGGCAGGCCGAGGCTGCCGAGGTGCTGCTCGATCAGCGGCTTCACATGTGCCCAGTCGAGACCGCCGACGCCTGTGGCCAGACGCGGCAGCGCGACGCTGCTGGCACCGCTGGCCTGCAGGTGTCTGGCCAGCGCCTTCAATGCATGGCCGACATTTTCGACTGTCGCCTTGCCGGGTTTGGCGGCCGGGCCGTCACCCATCATGTCCTGCGTCAGCAGATTGACGATGTTGCGCGTGCCGCCGTCGCTGTCGACACCCGCCCAGGACCAGACTTCGCCCGCCGCCATGTTCCGGCCGTGCTGGGCATGCCGGTAGTCGCGCGCCATCGAGGGCCAGCGCTCGCGCAGCGCAAGTGCCAGTCCCTGGTCGAAATGTTCTTTCACGGCGATGCCGTGTGCGATGACCTGAGCCTTGCTCAGGAGAATGTCGCCGGTCACTTCACGAATCATGGAATCTCCCTTCTGGAATGCAGCAGGCAAGACATTTGCCGTGCCGCGAAGACCTTCCGTCATGGCGCCGCGTTTGCAGTGCCCAACGGCGTTGGTGCTTCGTTTCCAAGATACGCCGTCACCGACGGCGGCCATTGACCACGGTCAATCGGGCGCCACGGGTACGTGCAGTGCCATGCCGGGCAGGATCAGATCGGGATCAGTCACGATGTCGGTGTTGGTGTCCGCGATGCGAGGCCAGAGGCTGCCGTCGCTGTACATGCGTGCCGAGATGCCCCACAGCGTATCGCCGCGCTGCACGTGGTAATACCAGCCACCACGGCTGTCCGACGGGGACGCAATCGGTTCGCCGACGAGAATGTAATCCGGGTCCGCGATGGTGCGCAGTCTCGGATCGGTCTGGCTGAAGGTGTTGTGTCGCTCGAGCAGCTGGGGCCAGGCCTGCGCGTTGCCCCACAGGCGCGCGGCGATGCCGCTCAAAGTGTCGCCCGGTCGCACCACATAGAGCGGCTCGCGGCGATCGGCCGCGCCACCCGTGCCGGCGCCCGGTGCGATGTCGCCCCACTCGCCCGTCGAGGGCGCGGCCTGGCCGCCTCCGCCCTGATCCTCTTCCTCCACCGGTGCCGGTGCCGCCATCGCGGCCTCTTCCGGTGCGATCCGGTAATAAAGCCCGGCCAGGCGCTGCGCCAGCTCTGGCTGGCTGTCGTAGAGGCTCTGTGCCGCATTCATCAGTTTCTCCGCCAGCCGCTCGGCGTCGCCGCCCAGCGCGGACGGATCCAGCGCCCGTCGGTCTGCATTCAGCGCTGCTTCAAGAGTGGTGATGGCGCCTGCGTAGTCCTGCCGGTCGAGCTGCACGATGGCCCGCTCGGCGATGCTGCCGGCTGAATCCAGCGTTGCCGGCGCCATGGCGACCGGGGGTTCTTCGCTTTCCGTGGCCAGTTCGGGCAGCGCAAGCATGAACAGGACGATGCCTGCGATCAGCACGCCCAGCAAAGTGATCACCCAAACCCTGACGCCCCGCCGTCGGGCAGGTGGCGCGGTAACCGGCGCAGCAGGTGCAGTCGCCGGCGCGCTTGGCGCCTGCGCGGATTCCATCGGTTCTTCCATCGCCGGTGGCACGGCCTCGGCTGCGGGCGGAGTCGCCTCGACCGTGGCCGGGCTCTCTTCGACGGCCGACGGAGGCAGGGCCGGTGGTGGTGCAGCGGGAGGCGCAGCGGCGGCGGGCAGTGCACCGATGTCGAACAGCCGTCCGTCCGGCGAACGCATGTGCAGCGCCGGCGCGCCCCATTCGACTTCGTAGCCGCGCGCGAACAGAAAGGCCCGCGCCGACGTCAGTGCCGTATCGACCGGCTGCCCGGCTGCCAGATAACGGTAGAAGTGACGAGACAGTTCGATCGCCGCCTTGTCCGGAATCACGAACTGCATCGCAATGACGGCGGGCACGCCGCGCCGGATCAGCGTCTGCGCAATGCCGCCGAACGGGTCGACCGGCGATACCGTGGCGCCGACGCAGCTGTTCAGGAATACCAGCCGCAGCGTGTTGAGATGGTTGCGCAGCAGCACGCCGAGCCGGCGGCCGGTGAGCGGATCGGGCGCACGGTCGGGCGTGTCGCTTTCCAGCAGCAGCAGGCCGTCGCCCCCGTTGAAATCACCGTGGCCGATGAAGTGCAGCACATGCGGGCGGATGTTCAGCAGCGCCTCGTCCAGCCGTTCCAGGGTGGTGTGTTCAAGTGTGGTGATGCTGATCAACCCGCGCTTGGTCAGCGGCATGAGCGCTTCGTCCAGCCTGGCAAGTTCTTCGCCGATCTGCAGCGGGGCCACGCCGCCGGGCGAGGCAAACGCGATCAGCACGCGCAGCGGCGGCGAAATCTTCAGCGTCGGCGTCGGTTCGTCGACGTCGAGCCAGCGCACCACCGGCTTCATCCGGTCGGAGAACAGGAAGTCGTCCTTCTCCGGGCTGTACAGGAACTCCCAGGGCAGACGCCCCAGTTCAGGCGTGTCCGTCGTGTCTATGACGAAACGCAGGCCCTTGCCCTGTTGCGGATCGATGCCGCGCAGGCTGTCCTCGATGCCGGTGCGCAGCCCCGGACAGAACAGGGCCTGATAGAGCAGGCGACCGGCCTCGCGCGCCTGGCTGGCCGTCGGCAGCCCGTTGCCGGCCAGCGCGCCCGATGGCCGTCGCACGGCGTCGTCGCCCTGCGCCCCGGTCGTCCGCATGGTGTCCTCGACTGCGGCAGCATCGAGCGCAAAGGCGCCGGTGATGATGTCCGCCTGCAGGGGGCGCTGGATGTCGATGCTGTATCGCCCCGCATCGGCGTAAGAAAAGCAGAGCTTGAGCGATGCATAGTGCGGAACGGACTCGGCGCCGCTGTCTGCATCCGTGTCGTCCGCAGCGGGGGAGGGAAGCGCTGCAAGGTCCGACACCGCGAGCACCACTTCCGCAGCGAGATTGCCTTCCGGCACCAGGATGGTGACCGATCCGAGATAGGCGGGCAGTTCGCCGAAAGGCGTCGGCGTCACCATCACGGGCAGCACATGCCCAGCCGGGTCCGGCCAGCGGCGGCGCGCGATCTTGAGTTCGGTGCGGGTGTAATGGCCGGCGGCGACGGCGGCCGGTGAAATCAGGAACAGGAAGAGATCGCTGCCGTCGATCGCGCCGCGTATCCGGTCGTCGTAGCCCTGGCCGGCGGGCAGATCTTCGCGGTCGAAGAATACGTCGTGACCGGCCGCCAGCAGCGCCGCGTTCACGCTCTCCGCGCGATCGCGTATTTCCGTTGCGTACGACAGGAATATCTTCACCGACTCGCTCCGACAGCATTGGGCGCGAGTATAGACCTGCCTCCGCTTCTCCTCCTGCCCCGCGTTCGGCGAAGTTGCCGCCGCCCCTGAGCACCGTGCCCGGCGAACGCATGGGCTCGTGTCGGGTTACGCGTCTGCGGGCGTCGAAATGCGGGCGTGGCTGACCTGGGCGAGATGCTGCCGGGTGTGGCCGTGGGTGGCCAGTCCGGGCAGCAGTTCGACCCGGGCGACAGTGCGTGGCGCGCGGGCGATGCGGCAGACCGATTCCCAGAAGGTCGTTTCGCCGATGTAGACGACGTCGTCGGACAGTTCGCCGGCATGGTCCAGATAACACAGCCGCACCGGCTTGACCGGTCGCCCGGCATCAATCGCCGCCTGGAACATGGCGGCCCGGAAGGGCAGCACGCTGCGTCCGTCAGTGGTCGTGCCTTCGGGAAACACCATCACGCTGCGGCCACCGGCCAGCGTCCTGACCAGCTGGTGGCGGACTTCGGACGCCGAATTTCGGCTGGTCCGCCGGATGAACACGGTGTCATTGCGCGCCACCAGCCAGCCCAGCACCGGCCAGCCGCGGATTTCGTCCTTGCACACGAAACTCTGCGGCGAGATGGCGTTGATGACGAACACGTCCACCCACGAAATGTGGTTGCTCACCAGCAGCTGACCCGGCCGCGGCCGCTGGCCGCCGGCCTGAACCTCGACACCGAGCACGCGCAGGAGCTGGCGCGACCAGCGGGCGCGGATCTTGCGCTGCGTGCGCTCCGACACGATCGGGTAGAGCACCGCGACGCGGGTGCAGCCATCCACCACATGTGCGGCCAGCCGGGCGATGCGCCAGCCCATGCGCAGGCTGGCGCGCACCCCGGTGTGATGCGTGACCGCGGCCGCGTTCGATGTGGGGTGCGTGCTGTGGTTGCTCAAGACGGATGTGTCGAAGAAGTCGGTGGAAATGTTGATCAGTGACATTTCGCGCGTGCTCCCGTTGCGTCTGCTCGTCAGGCCGCGCGCTGCATGAAGTGCTTAGCATAGCGCGCGTCCAGCCGCGACATGGTGAGCAGCAGCGGCAGGTCGGCTGTATTGAAGTCAGGGTCCCATGCCGGTTCGCCGCATACGTCGGCCCCGGCGCGCAGATATCCCTTGACCAGTGGCGGCGGCACGCAGCCTGCACCGGGTGTCAGGCGCTCCAGCGGCAGGCGCACTTTGGGAAACACGCGGTACTCGGGCGGGCCCATGCGGTCGCGCAGGCTGTCGAACAGCGCCGCAGCGTTGTGACCGCCATCGGCCAGGCTGATGCTGGCGCAGCCCAGCAGGTACTGATGACCGCCCGATTGCATGTAGCGGGCCAGCCCCGACCACAGCAGGGCGATCACCGCTGCATTCTGGCGGTAGTCCGCGTCGATGCAGGCGCGGCCGATCTCGACCATCTGCGGTCGCAGGTGGTCCAGCCGGCCGAGGTCGAATTCGGTTTCCGAGTAGTAACCACCGGTGCGCCTTGCGGCGTCCGGCGACAGGATGCGGTAACAGCCGACGATGCGTCCGTTGTCTTCGTCGCGCACGATCAGGTGTGCGCAGTGTGCGTCGAAGCGGTCGCTGTCCACACCCTGCACCGGCGTGTTCAATCTGGCCCCGAGTTCCTCGACGAATACGCGCCAGCGAAGTTTCTGCGCGGCCAGTACCTCGCTCGGGGAAGTGGCCAGCGTGACGACGAGATTGCGTTGCGCACGACGTTCGCGCGCGGTATCGATCTGAAGCATGCCTGCAGCCTCCGTGAAGAATCCACTTCACGATAGGCAGGCCGTGTTCCGTCGATGTGACGCCATGGCGACAGTCTCGTGACAGCGACAGACCGGGCGTCGTCAGTCGTCGCCCAGGTATTTCAGCGCCAGCAGCGTGATGTCGTCGGCCTGCGGATGACTGGCGCAGAAAGCGTGCGTGGCTTCGCGCACGGCAGCGATGGCGCTGCCTGCGCTGCCGCCTGACTGGGCGTTCATCGTCGCCAGCAGTTGCGCCTCACCGAATTGCTCGGCACGGCTGTTTTCTGCTTCGGTCACGCCGTCGGTATATAAAAGCAGCAGATCACCGCGCCCGAGCTTCGTTTCGCCGAGCGCATAGTCGATGGCCGGGTCGATGCCGGCGATCGGGTTGCACGGGACCTTGAGCAGCGTGGCGCTTTCGCCCTTGCGCAGCAGCACCGGCCGCATGTGGCCGGCATTGGCGAAGCGGAAGTTGCCGTTGCCGGTATCGAGCAGCCCGATGAACAGACTGGCGAACAGCAGGCGATCGTTGTTCAGGGCCAGTTTGCGGTTGATGCGCTCCATCACCCGCTCGAGATGGCCTTTCTGGCCCTGCTTGCGTCCCGCTTCGGAGCGCAGCGTGGTGAGCGTGCGCATCATCAGCAAGGCAGCCGGCATGCCCTTGCCGCAGACATCGCCGATGGCAACGAACAGGCGTTTTTCGTCGATGAAGAAGGCATCGAAGAAGTCTCCTCCCACCTCTCGCGCCTGCTGGATGCTTGCTTCGCAATCGATTTCGGTGTGCTCGGGAAACAGCGGCGAGCGCATCGGCAGCATGCCGGACTGAATGTCCTGTGCGGTGCGCATCTCCGACTGCAGGCGCTCGAGCAGCATCGAACTGCGCATGCGCTCGATCGCCTGATTGTTGCTCTGGCGCATGCGGGTGGCCATCATGCCGAGCAGGTTGCGCGCTACGCGCGGCAGCGGCAGCAGCTCGGAAAAGAAGGTGTTTGCATCGATCATCAGCAGGCGCGAGCCGGGTTCGGCGATCACCCAGGCGGACGCCGGTTCGCCGTCGATGATCGACAGCTCTCCGGCGCATTCGCCGACCATGACGGACATGAAGTCGCCTGCCGGCTGGCCGGTATGCGGCGAATCCAGATGCACGCGCAGCCGCCCGGCGAGCACCAGCGCCACGTTCTCGTTGGGCACGCCAGGCGCCAGAACGATGTATTCGTCCGGGTAGTCGCGCTGCGGACAGTGTGCAAGCATGCCCTCGATCAGTGCGTAGGGCACGTCGCGGAACAGTTCGATGCGGGAAATGAAGCCGAGTGCGCGACGCTCCTTGCTACCGCGCTGGTTGGCGGCGACCTGTGTGCCATCGGTTCGCAGCAGTGGAAAGGTGAGTGCCCGCTTGCGCCGTCGCTCGACGCCGCGACGGATCGGTGCACGTCCGCCGGCTGGCCCGGACCTGCTTGGGCGGGTCCAGGCCAGCGTGACCTGGTTGCGGTTGCTCACCCGTTCGTAACTCACCTGATCGGCAAACTGCCGAACCAGATGTACACCCAGTCCGCCGAGGCTGGCCTGCTCCAGCGTGGCAGGGGCGACCGGATCGGGCAGCCCCAGGGGGTCGAATTCACGCCCGTCGTCGGATACTGCGAGCTTGACCGACTGCGGTTCCAGGATCAGGTCGAGCGCGATGGTGTGGGGTGCTTCGTCCTCGAACGCGTAGTTGACGATGTTGGCGACAAGTTCGGAGGCACACAGGTCGAGCCGGAAGGTGAGTTCGCTGCCCAATTCGAAGCTGTCGCCGAGCGTACGCAGCCACGCGCTTGCGGCCGAGATCGCGCCGCTGTCATTGATCAGTCGCAGGCTGCGACGCGCATGTGCGCTATGCATGTGCGGTCCCGCCGGCGTTCAATCCACAAGCGCTTTGCACGCTGCATCGAGATCCGGACACAGGGTCAGCAACTGGTCGACGCCGGCCGTGTGCAGCACGCGCTGCACCATTGGCTGCGCACCGAACATGACCAGCTTGCCGCCGCGCGACGCCTGACCGCGCGCGCCGGACAACAGCGTACGGATGCCGATCGATGCGACGAAGCTCACGCCCGACAGATCGACCGCGATTTTCGCCGGGTGCGTGCTGGTCGCGTAGGTGAAGGGCTGGTCCAGCGTCTGTGCGCCTTCGATATCGAGCCGGCCGTCCAGCCGGATCAATGTGATGCCCCCATCCAGTTGCTGGCTGTCCATCTTCATGTTTTTGCTCCCGTGATCCCGTATCGACGCGGGCGGGCGATACGGTGAACCTGCAAGCTTGTTTCATCGCTGTGACATCCTTGTGACAAGGTCACTCGGCTGGCGGCCCGTCGCCCCAGCGCGGTACCAGCCGGTGCGGCACGCGCAGCTGGTCGAGCACGCGCGCGACGACGAAATCGACCAGATCACCGATCTCCCCCGGGTGGTGGTAGAAGCCGGGCGATGGCGGCAGGATGACCGCTCCGTTGCGCGACAGGCTCAGCATGTTTTCGAGGTGGAGCGTGGAAAACGGTGTTTCGCGCGGCACCAGGATCAGCTGCCGGCGTTCCTTCATGACCACGTCGGCCGCGCGCTCGATCAGGCTCGATGCCAGGCCGTGCGCGATGGCGGCGAGTGTGCCCATGGAACACGGGCACACCACCATCGCATCCGGCGGATTGGAACCGGACGCCGGCGGGCAATTCCAGTCTTCGCGACCGAACACCTCGAGCTGGCCGGGTTGCGCATCGAACCGCGCCGTCAGTTCGCGTGCTGCCTGCGTCGGGTTGCCGGGCAGCAGCAGATCGATCTCCTGACGGGCGACGATCTGCGCCACCTGCGAATAGATCACCCACACCCTGCAGCCGGCGCCGATGAGCGATTCGATCAGCCGCATGCCGTAAGGCATGCCGGATGCGCCGGTCAGCGCGACAAGAATGGTCAGGTTTGCAGGTGTGGTCATTCACTTCTCCCGCATCAGCCGCGCAGCGACGATGCCATTGACCGTGCCGAACAGCAGCGCGGCAGCAAAAAAGATGGGCGCCAGATTGAACAGCCCGTCGTGCGGCACCAGCCACAGCCGCGCGAGCAGCAGCTGGCCAACGATGTGCGCGAATGCGGCCGCCACGGAACGGCCAACGGCACCCAGCCGATGCCACGAAACGGACTGCATTGCCCCCAGCATTGCCAGGCTGCACAGTGCTCCGGCGGCGGCGAGAAAGAAACCGGGCGCCAGGAACTGCCCTGCGAGCAGGCTCCCCGCCACCACGCGCAGCGCGCTCACCCATGCTGCATCGCGCCAGCCGTGGCGCGCAAGGACGATGAGGATGACGATGTTGGCCAGCCCCGGCTTGACGCCCGGCAGCGGGCTCGGAATTGCTGCTTCGACCAGTGACGCGGCAATCGCCGCGACGGCGTAGCGCGCGAGCCGCCGATCACGTCCGCTCGGAACGACCAGCAGTGCAGATGCCGGGGCCTGCATCAGAACGCCACCGTGTCATGGCTGCCGTCCGGCCCCACCAGCTGCAGCGTGATCCGGCTCGGTGCGCACACCGCGATGCTCCCGGTGCGGCTGAGCCAGCCCTGCTGCACGCAGTACTGACGCGGCCCGGGGTCCGAGGCGATGCGCGCACGCCCGGCGTCGACTTCGATCACGGTCGGACCGAGCCGTGCCAGCGCGCCGTCGATTGCGATGCGATGCGTGCCGGTGAGCGGCAGTTCCGCCACGATGCGCCCGTCCATCCGCACCTGCGCCTGCACCGGGGTGCTTTTCCCCCATTGATGGGCGGCCGAGCCGGCCGTCACCAACAGTCCGGCAGCGATGACCAACCAGTCGCCCACCCGCATCGCGGTCATTCCGGGTTCAATCCTTGTGCGTCGAGGCCAGCGACCTGTGACGCACCAGCACGTGTGCGGCTTCGCGGAAGCGGGTGGCCAGCCACTCCGCAATGTATACAGAACGGTGCTGGCCGCCGGTACAGCCGATGGCCACGGTCAGGTAGCTGCGGCTGTCCTTGATGTAGCTGGGCAGCCAGTCGCCGACGAACCGGGCTATGTCATCGCGCATCCTCAGCACTTCGGTGCTGCTTTCGAGAAAGTCGATGACCGGCTTGTCACGACCGCTCTGCGGTCGCAGCGCCGTGTCGTAGTAGGGGTTGGGCAGGCAGCGCACGTCGAACACCAGATCGGCGTCGAGTGGAATGCCGTGCTTGAAACCGAAGGATTCGAACATCAGCGTCAGCCCGGCCGTCTTGTCGAGTTCGACCACTTCGCGCACCCATTTGCGCAGCACGGAAGACTGCAGATCGCTGGTGTCGATGCGGTGCCCGAGCTCCACGATGGGTGCCAGCAGTTCGCGCTCGCGCCGGATGGCCTCGCCGAGCGAGGTCTGGTCGTCACCCAGCGGATGACGCCGCCGCGTTTCCGAAAAACGGGCGATCAGCGTCGCGTCTCGCGCATCGAGGAACAGTGTCTGCAGTTCGGTACCGTTGCGCAGTACGCCCATCATCGGGGGCAGCGCCTCCATGCTTTTGCCCGAGCGCACGTCGACCGCGATGGCGACGCGGCTGTAGCCCGCTTCGCGCAGATGGCTTACCAGTTGCGGCAGCAGCGGCGCCGGGAGGTTGTCGACGCAGAAGAAGCCCCCGTCCTCGAGTACATTGAGCGCAACGCTCTTGCCCGAGCCGGACATTCCACTGATCAGTACGAGACGCATCGCGCCACGTCGGATTTCATTCACGGCCTTCACCATCAGGAAAAAAATTCAATATGCAAACAACATTGTTGACTCTGATGCAGGGGATACTACGCTGGAACTTCGAAGTCGCAATCCGGCATGCCTGCCCCTGCTGACAAATTCTCCGGAACTTCCGGCGATGCAGTGGTCCGAAGATCGCAGTGCAGGCAGATTGACCAGCCAACGCGGGGCGGACACCTATATCCTGCATGTCCGCCATCTTGCATTTCCCCGACTCGGGAGCCCAGCATGCGATATCTCAGACTTCAGCGCAGTCAGTCCAATCGTCGACGCGCCGAGCGTGAAGCCGGACGAGCATCGCCGCGTGCCCAGGCGCCCTCCGAATCGGAGTCCGCGACGAGGGACAACCCCATCGCAGCCGAACCGAAACGGGAACCCGCCAAGCGGAAGACGGACTGACCCAGGCTTCCATCACGATTCGCCGGATGGTACGACGCGCACGTGTCCGGCGGCCTCGCGCTGCCTGGTACGCTGAAGTATCTGCAGGCGATGTGCGTCCGTGGTCGAGCCCCAGACTGCAATTTCGTCGCGCGAGCGCAGGCAACCCATGCACACGGCGGTGATTTCGTGAAGCTGGCAGACGCCGGTGCAGGGAGATTCGATCATGATTTACGTGTCGTGTTGAAGGCGCGCGCCACGCGCGAGGCAGGCTGTCTTCCCAGCAGTCCGCTGACCCAGTGCGCCGCATCGACCAGCTTCGAGAGGTCGATACCGGTATCGACACCAGCGTCGTGAAGCATGTAGACAACGTCTTCCGTCGCAACGTTTCCGCTTGCGCCCGGTGCGAACGGACAGCCACCCAGACCGGCCACCGATGCATCGAACACCGTCACGCCAGACAGCAGCGCGGCATAGACGTTCGCCACGCCCATGCCCCAGGTGTCGTGAAAATGTCCGGCGAGCCGCTCGGCGGGTATCCGGTGTGCAACGTGTTCGATCAGCCTCCGCACCCGGTGCGGACTGCCGACTCCGGTCGTATCGCCGAGGCTGACCTCGTAACAACCCATGCCCAGAAGGTCGGCCGCCATGGCAGCGACCGCAGACGGTGCGACGGATCCTTCGTAGGGGCAGCCCATGACGCAGGACAGATAACCGCGCACGCGCAGCCCGGCCGCCAGGGCACGCTCTGCAGCGGCCGCCAGACGCGTCATCGACTCGCTGATGCTGCATGCAGTGTTGCGCTGCGAAAAAGTCTCCGACGCGGCCGCGAACAGCGCGATGTCTTCGCATCCGGCATCCAGCGCGGCATCAAGTCCGGTCGCGTTGGGCACCAGAAACGGGTAGCTCACGCCCGGACGGCGTTCGAGCCGTTGCATGAGATCACCGCTGCCCGCCATGTTGGGCACCTTGCGCGGCGAAACGAAAGCGCCTGACTCGATCGTGGTCAGGCCAGCGTCGGCCAGCCGGGCTATCAGTGCCAGCCGCTGCGCGATGTCGAGCGGCGCGCCCTCGTTCTGCAGGCCGTCGCGTGGTCCGACTTCGACGATGCGAACCTGCCTGGGCAGGCCCTGCATCACGATGTGCCACCCGGCATCCAGCCCGGATGGCGGCGCGCGAACAGCGCATCCAGCCCCTCCTGGGCTTCGGCGCCGGTTTCGATCCGGTGTTCCAGCTCGACCGTGTGGTCGATCGTCCGTTCGTCCACCCGTGGCCGGCCCAGTGCGCGCACCAGACTCTTGATCTGCTGCTGCGCGCGCGGTCCGCCGAGCAGGAGGGCATCGACCACCTCGCCAACCGCATCGTCCAGATCGTCGGCCGTGGCGACGATTTCCGACAGCAGGCCGATGCGATAGGCCTCGGACGCGGAAAAACGCTCGCCGGTCAGAAAGTAGCGCCGCGTACGCTGCGGGCCGATCGCGGCGATCACGTAAGGTGCGATCACCGCCGGCACCAGCCCGGCATGCACGCCGTCGAACGCGAAATGCGCATCGAAACCGGCGATCGCGACATCGCAGGCGGCGATCAGCCCGGCACCCAGTCCGGACGCCGGACCCTGGACACGCGCGACCACCGGACGAATGCATTCATTGAGGCTGCGCATCAGCCGCGCTGCCAGTGCCGGCTCGACCTGCATCAGGCCGCTGCGTTCGAGTTCGAGCGGATCGGCGCCGATACAGAAGCTGTCGCCCAGTGCCGACAGCACGATGACGCGCACCTGAGGCTGGCTGGTCATGCCGTCGAGCGCTGCGATGAGTGATTCTGCCAGCGACGCATCGAGCACGTTGTGCTGTTGCGGTCGGTTCAGCGTGATGATGCCGATACCGCTGTCCACTTCGGTCAGTACGATCGAACCGGGTGCCTGCATCAGGGTTCCCCACCCTGCACCAGTGCGCCGCCGCTCAGCGAGCGCAGGGGTGCGCCGAGTTCGAAACCCGGCATCACGACTTCATCGTCGACCGCATAAAGCTGGCACGGCAGCCCGTGCGCCTCGCACGCGGCGAGCGCATCGCCGGTCGCATTCTCGCCGGCGTTCCACGCCCAGTCGCCGTTCATGTTCAGAGCGAACGCCCGCGGACGTATGCCCGTCTTCAGAAAGCGGCCGTAGCCCCCCCGGCCGCTGTCCGTCAGCAGGGGAACGGCCTTGATCAGGTCGATCGGCCGGACCAGCGCCGACTGCGCAGACACCGGGGCCGTTGCCAGCAACGCGCCACAGGCAAGCAGCGTCAACTTCCAGTCAGGCTTCATGCAGCGCGTCCTCTCCGGGTACCACAGCCGCCGACAGACGGTCGATCAGGCGCAGGACGTCGTTGTCGGTGGCGATCAGCTGCCGATGCGGCTCGCTCAGAAAACCTTCGCGTACCGCGTGATCGAACATGCCCAGCAGCGCATCGAAGTAACCCGCCACATTGAGCAGTCCGCAGGGCTTGTTGTGCAGCCCGAGCTGCGCCCAGGTCAGAATTTCGCACATTTCGTCCAGCGTGCCAAAGCCGCCGGGCGCTGCGACGAAGACGTCCGACAGTGTGGCCATCAGCGCCTTGCGCGCATGCATGCTGTCGACCACGTGCAGCGCCGTAAGACCGCCGTGCGCGACCTCGCGGTCCTGCAGGTGACCGGGAATCACGCCGATCACCTCGCCGCCAGCCGCCAGCGCCGCGTCAGCCACGACACCCATCAGACCGATGTTGCCGCCGCCATAGACCACGCCGATGCCCCGTCTGGCGAGCAGCGTGCCCAGTGCGGCAGCCGTTTCGGCGTAGATCGCTTGTTCGCCCCGGCGGGAGCCGCAGAAGACACAGACACGCATCGGTTGGTCCGGAAAGGTTTGATCGGCAGGTGGGCTGCGAACTGTGGTCGGATCGTCGTCTTCAGTCGAGAAACTTCGCGCGGACGATACGCCATTCCTGCGGCCCGTCCAGTGTGCGCGAACAACCGAGCGGCACCGGTTCGGCGCCTGCCTTCATTTCGGTCCTGGAGCGGTCTCCGGTGCCGACGTCCATGTGATAGCGGTCCAGCCACACCATGACGGCTCGGCTCGGGTGACTGTTGGCAACGAGCAGCTGCACCGAATTGCGGGCCACGCAATGGCCCGCAAAATCCTTGCTGAAGGTCACGAACTTCGTCGCGTCCTCTTCCTCCGCCGGCGCTTCGGCGTGTACCGCAGGGCCCATGACGGCCAGCATCAGCCACGGCATCAATCGTCGCATTCGTTTTCTCCGCATCCCGCGCAAAACATCATTTCACCTGCATCTGATTCCCGGGTGGCGCCAGTGTTCCGCTCCATGTGCGCGAGTGTAGCAACGGGACGGATGCCGATTCTTATATTGCACTGCACAATAGCGTCCGTTTCGGGTTACCATTCAAAGAATTCAACGTCTTGGGTCATCGTCACCGCCGTGTCCGCGCTCGAACACCATCCCGCACTTGCCCCCCAGCCCGGCCGTATCGCGCAGGTTTCGCGCGGCGTCCGGTGGTTGCGCATGCCGGTCGCGTTCGCTCCGGGTCACGTCAATCTGTGGGCGATCGAGGACGAGGACGAGCAGGGCCTTTGCTGGACGCTGGTCGATGCCGGATTTCCGGATGACGCGACACGCGCGAACTGGCTCGAGGCACTGTCCGGTGACCTGGCCGGGCGTCCCGTGCGACGCATCCTGATCACGCATTGTCACCCCGATCACTTCGGGCTGGGCGAGTGGCTGGCAAAGCAGACCGGTGCGCGCATCTGGATGTCTCTCGGCGAGTACATGACGGCACAGGCCTGGTTCGGCACGGTGCCTGCAACCCATCCCGGCCTGATGGCGGATTTCTTCCTCCGGCACGGCCTTCCCGCCGAACAGTCGGACGCGATCCGCAGCGAAGGCGGCCGTTACCGTCGCGTCGTGGGCGAGTTGCCGGTCGCGATGCGTCGCATCCTGCCGGGCGAAGTGCTGCGCATCGGCGGTGAGGACTGGACGGCCGTCGTCGGCTACGGTCATTCGCCGGAACACCTGTCCTTTCATCGTTCCATCGATCCCGTGCTCATCGCCGGCGACATGCTGCTGCCGCGCATTTCGCCCAACACGCCGACGCTGGCCTTCGAGCCGGAAGCCGATGCGGTGGGCCAGTACCTCGAATCGATCGAAAAATTCCGCTCGCTCGATCCGGAGACCGTCGTGCTGCCGGCACACGGCGACCCTTATCGCGGCATTGCCGCGCGTGTCGATGCCCTGCAGGCGCATCACGCAGAGCGCCTTGCACTCATCGTCAAGCTCTGCGAGCAGCCGACCGCTGCCGCGGATCTTCTGCCGTCCCTGTTCAAACGCGCACTCGACAGTTTCCAGACCCGGTTTGCCATGGGAGAGGTGATCGCTCACCTCAACCACCTGTGGCAGACCGGTCGCCTTCGCCGCCTGCCTCTGCAGGATGGCGTGATTCGCTACACAAAGTCCTGAACCAGTACCGGGGGAGTCATCGTCATGAATAAACCAGCCAGCAAAGACGCAAAGCCGACGGAAGCAGCACCGCTGCCCGATCCGGCCGACGTCGCCAAAACCTACGCTCAGGTTGCAGAGCGCGCATCCAAGCTGCTCGGCGAGCATGTGCAGCGTCAGCTCAAGCGCGGCATCACGCCGCCGACCGACGAACTGGGTATCGCTCAGGCCTTCATGGACATGACATCGCACCTGCTGTCGAATCCGTACAAGCTGGCACAGGCGCAGATGGGTCTGGTCTGGGACTACTACACGCTGTGGCAGCAATCGATGCTGAAGTTCATGGGCGTCGACGCCGCGCCGGTGGTCACCCCGGTCAAGGGCGACAACCGTTTCCGCGGCGACGAGTGGGAAAGCCACTTCCTGTTCGACTTCTTCAAGCAGAGCTACCTGATTTCGGCACGCCACATCCACGACGTGGTGAGCAACGTCGAAGGCATGGACGAGCACACGCTGCAGAAGGTCAACTTCTTCACCCGCCAGACCATCAACGCGTTTTCGCCCAGCAATTTCGCACTGACCAATCCGGAAGTACTGCGCGAAACCGTGCGCAGCCACGGACAGAATCTGCTGAAGGGTTTCAACAACCTGCTGCGCGACATCGAGGACGGCGACGGCCAGCTGCGCGTGCGCATGACCGACACCACCGCCTTCGAACTCGGCCGCAACGTGGCGACGACGCAGGGCAAGGTGGTCGGCGAGAACGCGCTGATGCAGCTGCTGCAGTTCAACCCGACGACCGAACAGCAGTTCAAGCGCCCGCTGCTCATCGTGCCGCCCTGGATCAACAAGTACTACATCCTCGATCTGCGCGAATCGAACAGCTACATCAAGTGGGCCACCGATCAGGGCCACACGGTATTCGTGATTTCGTGGGTCAATCCGGACGAGAAGCTGGCTCAGCTGACGTTCGAGGATTACGTGCAGATGGGTCCGATTGCCGCACTCGACCTGATCGAAAAGCAGACCGGCGAAAGTGAGATCAACGCTGCCGGCTACTGCCTCGGCGGCACGCTGCTGGCGACCACGCTGGCCTACCTGTCGGCAAAGAAGGACAAGCGGATCGCCAGCGCGACCTTCTTCACCACGCTGATCGACTTCTCGGAGCCGGGCGAACTGGGCGTGTTCATCGACGAAAAGGCGGTCGAAGGACTGGAAAAGAAGATGTTCTCGCGCGGCTACCTCGAAGGATCGGAGATGGCGGGCACCTTCAACATGCTGCGCTCGAACGACCTGATCTGGTCTTTCGTGGTGAACAACTACCTCATGGGCCGCGAGCCGTTCCCGTTCGACCTGCTGTACTGGAACTCCGACTCGACGCGCATGCCGGCGTGCATGCACAGCTACTACCTGCGCCAGATGTACATCCACAACAAGCTGCGTGAGCCGGGCGGCATCACCGTGCTGGGCGAGCCGATCGACATCCGCAAGATCAAGCAGCCGGTGTATTTCATCTCGGCGATCGAAGATCACATCGCACCGTGGAAGAGCACTTATTCCGGCGCCACGCTGATGTCCGGACCGACCCGCTTCGTGCTCGGCGGTTCAGGTCACATCGCCGGCATCGTCAATCCGCCGGCGGCCAACAAGTACGGCTACTGGACCAACGCCACGCCGAAGCTGGCGGCCGATGTCGACCAGTGGTTCGAAGGCTGCACGCAGCATCAGGGGTCCTGGTGGACCGACTGGCAGCAGTGGGTGACTGCACTCGACGCCGACATGGTGCCGGCACGTGATCCCGCCAAGGGCAAGCTGGGCGTGATCGAAGATGCGCCGGGCCGTTTCGCCAAGCTGCGTCTGGACACCATGAAGGGCTGATTGCCCGATTGACCGGCGCCGGATGGTATGCACCATCCGGCGCCATCGACCGGTCAGCGGCGTCCGCTGCCGCCGGTATAGTCTTCCACCCGCTGCAGCAGCTGTGCTTCGTCGTAGGGTTTCCCGAGATAGTCATTGACGCCGATCTGCCGCGCGTAGGTGCGGTGCTTTTCGGCCGTGCGCGACGTGATCATGATGATCGGTATGCCGTGCGTCCGCGCGTCTGCGCGGATCCTGAGCGTCAGGTCGAAGCCGTCCATGCGCGGCATTTCGATGTCGACGAGCATCACGTCCGGCAGCACATCCGCAAGTTTCTCCAGCGCGTCGACGCCGTCCTTTGCCGTGATCACGCGGTAGCCTTCGCGTTCCAGCAGCCGGCTGCTCACCTTGCGTACGGTCAGCGAGTCGTCCACCACCATGACCAGCGGCGGCAATGATTCCGGGGGCACCGGAACCGGCTGGACGATGTCCGGGCGGCTGGCCATGATGCCGACGCGCGATGCCAGCGACACCGGGTTGATGATGAGCGTCACCTCGCCGTCGGCCAGCACGGTCGCACCGGCGATGCCGGCGAGCCGCGACAGTTGAGCGCCGACCGGCTTCACCACGACTTCCTGATTGCCGCGCAGCGCGTCCACCTCGAGTGCCATCAGTTCGTTGCCGGCTCCGACCAGCAGCAGCCAGGTGCCGATGCCCGGCTGGGCGTCGGCGTTGCCGAGCAGTCGCGGCAGATAGTGATAGGTGTAGTGGTGATCCATCCAGTCTTCACCGCCGGCAAGCCGCAGCGCAACGGCGTCGTCGCCCTTGAGTTCGCGCACATGCTTCACCATCGACGACGGAATGGCGTAGGTCTTGCCGCCGCTGCTCACCAGCAGTGACTGCGTCACCGCCAGCGTCATCGGCAGGGACAGGCGGAAATGCGTGCCGCGACCTGGTTCGGACGTCGTTTCGATGCGACCGCCGAGTGCGGTGGTCGCATTCTTCACGACGTCCATGCCGACGCCGCGTCCGGCCAGTCCGGACAGTTGTTCGGCCGTGGTGAAGCCCGGCTCGAAGATGAGGCTGGTCAGCCTTCGCTCATCGGCCTCCTCGCCGGCGCCGAGCAGGCCCCGTTCGATCGCGCGCGCGCGGATGCGGTCGAACGCAAGACCGCCGCCGTCGTCGGCCAGTTCGATCACGACTTCATTGGTCTGCTGCGTCAGTGAAATGACGATCTCGCCGGTTTCCGACTTGCCTGCGGCTTCGCGCGCGTCACGCGCCTCGATGCCGTGCGCGACGGCATTGCGCAGCAGGTGCTCGATCGGACCGGTCATCTTCTCGAGCACTTCCCGGTCAAGCTCGATCTGTGTGTTGTTCAGTTCGAGGTTCACCTTCTTGCCGGTTTCCTTGGCCGACTGGCGTGCCACACGGTAAAGGCGGTCTTCGAGCGTCGCGAAGGGCACCATGCGCACCGACATGAGCGCCTGCGACAGGTTGCGGTTGAGTCGCGCCTGCGACTGTATGGCCGTATCGGCGGCATCCAGATTGCGCACCAGGTTGTACTGCACGGTGGTCACGTCGGACAGGCTTTCGGCCATCATCCGCGACAGTTCCTGGAAGCGCGTGAAGCGGTCCATTTCGAGCGGATCGAACTGTTCGTGCTGTGCCTCGGCGGCCGCCATGCGCGACTGCATCTGGCTTTCTGCCTGAATCTCGATTTCCCTCAGCTGGCTGCGCAGGCGCTGAACGTTTTCCGTGAGATCGTTCAGCGAGCCCCTCAGCGAGCGCAGTTCGCCTTCGATTCGCGTGCGCGCGATGCTCATTTCGCCGGCTTCGTTCACGAAGCGGTCGACCATGTCGGAGCGCACCCGCACCGAAGGGCGTTCGCGCTGCGCGTTTGCGTCGTCGTCCAGGACCGGTGCGCCGGCAACTGCTGCATCCGGAACGCCGGGCTCCGGTGCGAGCGTTTCTCCGCGTTCGAGTCGGGCGACCAGTTCCTCGCACCGGTCGTAACCGTGCTCGAGATCGTCCAGCACCGCCGAGCGTCCGTCAGCCGAGCATGGCTGCTCGATCAGGGTCTCCATGGCATGCACCAGATCGCCGAAGCGCATCACTCCGGCCATCCGGGCGCTGCCCTTGAGCGTGTGCAGTTGCCGGCGGAGCGAGTCGGACGCGCTCAGTACCTCCGGATCGTCACGCCAGGTGCGCAGTTCGTGCCCGATATCGCGCAGCAGGTCCTGCGCTTCCTCGACGAAGATGGGCAGCAGCTGCAGATCGATGTCATCGGGCACCGGCGACGAAACCGCCGGCTCATCCTCGTTCATGGCGGCACGTACCGCCGGCATGCGCGGCAGTTCGAACGGGCGCACCGGGCTGGACGCCGGTGGCGTCAGCATGTACTCGTCCGGCAAGGTCACCTTCTCGAAACCGCCCGACGTGTCCGGCATCACGTCCAGCAGCTCGAGGTCGTCTTCTTCCGGCGTCAGCCCGGTCGCCGACAGCGCTTCTTCGTGCAGACCGGAGTCTTCGGCTTCGTGCCCGGAAAGCCGGTCGGCGGCCGCCTCGGGCGATGCCTCTTCGTGCCGGTGAAGGTCTGTCGCTTCGGCCTCGACGACCGGCTCGGAAGGCAGGTCGAACTGTGTGGCCGGAAGCTCGAGCACCGGAAGTGCCGTCAGTGCCGACGGCGGCACCATCGTGACGAAAAGCCGGTCGAGCTGCGCGATCAGGTCCGGTGCCGGAGCCGCTGCTGCGCCGTCGCCGATGGCGGCAACCTGGGCTTCAAGTGCGCTGGCCGCGTTGTTCAGCAGTGCCGACTGATCCGCTTCGGGTGGTTCGCCCCGTGCGTCGCAGCGGTTCAGGGCATGTTCGAGCGCCTTGGCCAGCGCGCTGATTTCACCTTGATCGACGGTGAGCGAAATGCCGCCCAGCGTGTGCGCGGCGAGCATGCTGTCCTGGCTCGGACGCAGCGAAGGATTGATGTGCAGCCGGGTCAGTTCGCGCCGCAGCGTGGCGACATGGCCGCGTGCTTCGGCAATGAAGAGATCGAACAGCGTGCGGTCACTGCCGGCATCCAGTGCGCGCTCTTCGGCGTCGATCTCGGACGTCAGGTCGATTGCCCCGTGCCGGTCTTCCAGTTCCGCGCCCGGTTCGTCCAGATCGAAGTCGAGTTCAAGGTCGATGTCCTGGCCTGCCGTTGCTTCGATCGGCAGGTCGGTTGCCACCAGTTCGGTAACGCCGGGCGTCTCGGGCGGTGCCTCCAGCTCCAGGTCAAGATCCAGGTCGAAGTCGATGTCGGTGCCGAAGGGCGCTGCTTCTCCGGTTTCAATGGCGGTCGGCACACCGGCAGATTCCTCCGCAGTTGCCTCGGCAACCGCACTTTCGGCATCGGCAATCTGGATTGCATCGCAGGCCGGCTGCAGCCAGGTGTGGTCGGGGGATCGCGTGTCGCCGTTTGCCAGCTGGTCGACCCAGCCGGTAAACAACGTGCGTGCGCCATCGAGCAGATCGAACAGTTCCGGCGTGCCGTCGCGCTCGCTGGCCAGCCAGCGATTCATCACCTGTTCCAGCGAGAATGCGGCCTCGCCCAGGTCGCGCAGACCGACCATGCGGCCGCTGCCCTTGAGCGTGTGGAATCCGCGGCGCAGCGTGGTCAGCAGATCCTGGCTGTGCGGCTGCAGGCGTGCTGCATCGACGCTGGACGCCATGTTCTCCAGTACTTCGCGCGCTTCCTCGATGAAGATTTCCAGCAGTTCGGCGTCGAATTCTTCCTGACTGGCTTCGGCCAGCCGCACGGTGTCGGCCGACGGTGCGAGCGATTCGAGTGGCGCCTGGCCGATGCCCTGCACTGCATCGGCTATTGCCGCGTCGGGCACCGCTTCGCCGGCCTTGAGTGCGGCCAGCGCTTCGGACGCGCGTTGTTCCAGTTTCTCGTCGGCCAGCAGCTTGGCGTCCTGCCGTATCGTTTCGAGCGCCTGCCGCAGTTCGTCGCGCGTGTGTTCGTCGGCCCCGCCGTGCGACAGGCGGTCGAGCAGCTGGGCGGCTTCCGCGCGCCGCGTCACCAGTTCGGATTCGACGCTGGCACCGTCGCTGCCATCGGCTGCATCGGGCGCCGCACTTTTAGGATTCAGGATCTGGTCGAGGTCGGCCGGTCCGTACTGCAGTTTGTCCACGAAGAAGCCGAGGCCCGACAGCTGGTGCGCCAGCATCTCGAATTCACCCTCGACCACTTCGTGGTTCGGATCGGCCATCCCGGCGATCTGCACGGCGCTGCGGCGGACCAGCGCGACGGCGGCGTCCTGTCCCAGCATATTGAGTGCGCCTTCGACCTGCTTGAGCGGTCCGGCCAGTGCGGACAGTTCCGTTGCCCGGGACGGGTCGCGGAAATAGCTGTCCAGCTGCTGTTCCACATCGGCCAGACTGGCCAGGATTTCGCGCGCAACCTGACCCATGAACAGGCGTTCCTGCGCCCGCTTGGACATTTCGTCAAAGAGCGCGATCTGCATCGCCGGCAGCTTTTCGCCGCGCCGGGCGCGCGCCAGGCGGTCGATCAGGGTGTCGACCTGGGCCGGCAGGTCTTCGCTCTGCGCACGGCTGAACTGTTCGACCAGCGCGTCCATCACCAGCAGAGCGGTGGCGACTTCCATCGCCAGATTGTCCGTGTGCTGCAACGGATCGCGGCGCAGCCACTGACCCAGGTCAAGCAGCGCGGCAGCGAGGCGGGCGAGATCGGGCTGACCGACGCGTCCGGCCGCAGCGACCATGGCTTCGCACTGTTCGTGGAACTGGGGCAATCCGACCGCCGCGCCGGACGAAAAACGCGTCCAGGCGTCCTTGCCCTGACCCAGCGATTCGCGCAGCGCGGCCAGGGCCGGGCGCAGCGCGCCCAGGTCGTCCGGAGCAGCCGCATCGCCGTTGGCCAGCAGGGCGTCGAGGCGATAGGTGTCGCGCACCTCGCGGATCCGGGGTGTGGTCTGTTCTGCAGTGGCGATGAAGTACAGCGAGTCGCGCATCAGACGCTCGGCCACACCGCGCGATCCTTCAAGCAGGCGGCGCATCTGCACATCGATGCGCGCGCACAGGCGCTTGATGAAGAAATCGCCGCGGATGGCGCCCTGCGCCAGTCCGTCGGTCAGTGCGCCGCACACCCACCAGAAGGCGCGCGTCGCGGGGACCGACTGCATCTGTTCGATGATACCGATGGCCTGACGCATCTGCGGCAGACCTTCGCGATCGTCGCGCAGGAAGCGCAGCAAGCCGCGTTCGAACTGGCTGCGCGCCGAGCGCAGCGCGCGCGCGCGGTCGAGCGGTGACAGGGCCGCAGCCGGTTGGGTCGTGAAGGGCGGGCGCAGCGCGAGATCCGGAAAGAACAATTCCGAAGGCACCACAACCGATTCGCCGCGCAGCGCCATCAGGTCGCGGTACATGGGCATCAGCCGCATCGGCTGGTCGGCGCCGCCGGCGACCAGTTCGTCCAGATGGTTGCGAATGGCAGAGATGGCGCGCCGCGCAAGTCCGGCCGCGCCGCGCGTGTTGGCCAGCCGGCCCGCATGCCAGTCGGCGAATAGCTGTTCGAGGGCGTCGCTGAAATGCGTCAGTCCGTCCAGACCGACGATGGCGAGTGCGCCGCGAGCCTGGTGCAGATGAGTCTGCGCGAACTTGAGCTGTTCTGCACCCGGTTCGTGGTCACCGTCGCCGAGCGCTTCGGCGGCGCGCAAGAGCGCAAGATCGATCTCGCCGCGGACCCAGATCAGCGGGCCCAGGTCCTGATGGGAGGAAGGCGTCGTGTTCATACCTTGAAGCCCGCAACCGAGCCTTTGAGTTCAGCCGCCAGATCGGCCAGCTGTCCGATCGACAACGCGGTCTGCTTGGTACCGACCGTGGTCTGTTCTGTGATGCGCAGAATGCTCTGCATGCCGTGCGCGACCCGCGTGGCCTGTTCGGCCTGCAGTTGGGCGGACGACGAAATGGTTTCGATCAACTGCGCCAGTTCCGACGACACGGTGGAAATTCCGTCGAGCGCCTGCCCTGCCGCGTCGGACAGCCGGGCGCCTTCCACCACGCCGCGGGTGGAGTTTTCCATGGCCGCGACCGCATCCTGGGTATCGACCTGAATGCTGCGCACGATGGCCGCGATCTGCTTGGTCGCCTCGCCCGAACGTTCGGCCAGGCGCTGCACCTCTTCGGCCACCACCGTGAAACCGCGCCCTGCTTCGCCGGCGCTTGCAGCCTGGATGGCGGCATTCAGCGCCAGCACGTTGGTCTGTTCCGTGATGTCCGAGATCAGTTCGACGATTTCGCTGATTTCCTGTGACGACTCGCCGAGGCGCTTGATCCGTTTCGATGTTTCCTGGATCTGGTCGCGGATGTCGTTCATGCCGCGTATCGAGTTCGACACCGCGGTGGAACCGTTCTGCGCCGCGGCCAGCGACTGGCGGGCCACCTGAGCGGAGCGCGTCGCCTCTTCCGATACCGTGTTCATCGACTTCGCCATGGCCAGTACCGACTGACCCGATTCGGTCACCTCGCGGGACTGTCGCTCCGCTGCCGTCAGCAGCTGCGCCGAGATGCGCTGGGCGGATTCCGATGCTTCCGCCACCCGGCCGGCGGCGTCGTTGATCCGTTTGACCAGAACGGACAGTTCTTCGATCGTGTAGTTGACCGAGTCCGCAATGGCACCGGTGATGTCTTCGGACACCGTTGCGCGCACCGTCAGGTCGCCATCTGCGAGGTCACCCATTTCGTTCATGAGCCGCAGGATGGCCTGCTGGGTCATATCCTTTTCGCGCTTGGCTTCCTCGCGCGATCCTTCGGCCTGGATGCGCTGCGCCTGCTGGTCTTCGTTGTAGGCGCGCACCATCAGGAAAACGCTTGCCAGCGCGAGCAGGATGCACAGACCACTCGCCGCAGTACGCAGCGTGCGCGTGTCCTGCTGTGCCATGTAATGCGCATCCAGTGAATCGGTCAGCGTACCCAGCGCGGGGGCACTGCCGACCAGCATCGCAGCGGCCTTGCGGGCCGCATCGAGTTCGGCCGGTTTTTCCATGGACCGACTCAGGGCCGTCAGCGCCGGGGCGATGGCTGCGCGTGCCTGTGCGAAGGCGTCACGTGCGTCGGCTTCGGCGCCCTGCTCGAACTGGCCCGCCACGTCCAGCAGCGCCGCAACATTGGCCGGCAGCGCGGCGACGGCGTCGGCTGAGGCGCCCGATGTCATCGCGTGTGCGCTGGACTGCACCTGGCTGAACAGGTTGTAGAACTGCGGCGTCAGTCCGCCATCGCGCGTGCCGCGCTGAAGGGCGATACGAGAGGTCGCCGCAAGCAGTGCGGGTGTTGCGCCATCGAGTGCCCGGGCAGCTTCTGCGATGGTGCGGAGATTCCTTTCCTGCGACAGCAGTACGCCCGCATTCCTGTCGTAGTCGGCCCACGCCGTGTCGAGCGGGAGCAATTGCTCAATCGCGGCAGAGGAGGCCGCAGGCAGCATCACGCCATTCACTTCGCCGCCATGGAGGACGCTTTCGAGCAGCGTGGAGAAGCTGCTGCGCGCGCGCGCCAGATCGGTCAGGGCGGCAGGATCGCCGGCAAGCGCCCGCGGTGCCGACCCGGCCATGCCCTGCATGAGGCTGCGCATCTGCCCGGCTGCCTGAATGTGCGTGGCGTTGTTTCGCGTGCCGACCAGATCCTGCCACACCAGAACCGTGGCCAGCACGATGAACAGCAGCAGTGCAGCGCCCAGAATCCGCACTTGCTGTGCCAGCGGCAGATGACCGATCAACGGCAGTCGCCCGCGCATCCAACCCGGGGCGCCCATCCGTGCGGGGTCACTCGCGGGTGCTGCGGCTGCGGTCTTGAGTCCTGGAATGTTCAGCGCCATCGGTGCTTTCCTCGGGGGACTACTCAGTGATGTGAAAACGCGTTCGTTTCAACCCTGGCCCCGGTCAGGCGGCCACGTCGAGAAAGCGGGGATCGGCATAAAGCTGCCGGGGATCGAACCGGTGCCACAGACGACCTTGCGTATCGACCAGTCGGGCCGATATCCACGGTCGTTCATCGACGCCGGTTTCCACAGGTTCGAAGTCTTCGATCGCGCGCAGCCCGAGCACACGGGACACGAGCAGCGCGGCATTGATGCTGAATTTCGCGTGCGGGAGCAACAGCCGTGTTTCGCCGGCGATGCCCGTGGGCGAGCCGCCCTGGAAGGCCGAGAAGTCGGAAACCGCATAAAGCAGTCCACGCACGTTGGCGACGCCGCGCAGCCAGCTGCGTGTCAGCGGAACGGGTGTCAGCAGGGGGACCGGCAGGATTTCGCCTGCCTCGGCGAGGTCGACCAGCCAGAAGTCGTCACCGGCCTGCACACCGAGCAAGGCGCGCGAACCGGTTTGACCGGAGGTGTCCGCCAGTTTGCGGGCGAGTTCTTCCTGGAACTCGCTCAGCGAGAGCTTAGCCATCGTTGTCGGCCGCGCTGAGTTGCTGGATCAGGCCCAGCAGGTTTTCCAGATTGACCGGCTTGACCATGTAATCGAGCGCGCCCTGCCGCATGCCCCAGATACGGTCCGTCGGCAGGTCCTTGCTCGTGCACATGATGACCGGGATGTTGCGCGTGCTGTCTTCGCGCGTGATGGTGCGCGTTGCTTGATAACCATTGACGCCCGGCATCACCACGTCCATCAGGATGAGGTCGGGTTTTTCGGCTTTCGCCTTTTCGATGGCTTGTTCACCGTTCTCGGCGATGATCACCTCGAAGCCCTTGCGGGTGAGGAAATCGTTCAGTACATGGCGTTCGGTGGGCGAATCGTCCACCACCATGATGCGCTTGATGGCCATTGTGGCTCCGCGTTCGGTGAGCGCCGACGGCGTCAGTCAGCGCCGTTGCGCGCGTGACGCGACACCGCCTGCAGCAGGCTGTCCTTGGTGAAAGGTTTGGTGAGGTATTCGTCGGAGCCGACCATCCGGCCCCTCGCGCGATCGAACAATCCGTCGCGCGACGAGAGCATCACGACCGGAGTAGCGGCAAAACGGGGGTTTTTCTTGATCAGCGCGCAGGTCTGGTAACCATCGAGCCGCGGCATCATGATGTCGCAGAAGATTACCTGCGGGTGGTGGTCGCTGATTTTTGCCAGTGCGTCGAAGCCGTCCTCTGCGAGCACGACCTGATAGCCGGCCTGTACAAGAAAGATTTCAGCGCTGCGTCGTATGGTGTTGCTGTCGTCGATCACCATCACCTTGACGCCGGCGATGCCGGACGTATCAGCCAAGACGCTCTCCCGTTTTACGCGCGGCGATTCGCCCTGCGCGGATTGTCTGCAATGATCTGCTGCGCAGTATCAGGCTGCGAACCTGTCCCGTGCCAAGCGGTCATTCATCGTTGTGTCAGATCTGGATCATTTCGAAATCGTCCTTGCGTGCGCTGCACTCGGGACAGGTCCAGTTGGGTGGCACATCCGCCCACCGGGTACCCGGGGCGATGCCTTCTTCCGGCAGGCCTGCTGCTTCGTCATAGATGAAGCCGCAGATGAGACACATGTAACTTTGGTATTCGGCCGTGTCAGTGGAACTCATGGCAGGATGGTTTGTTAGAATCGAATCGATATTACCGTAATTAACCTTCTGTAACGACAATCCGGGCGCGCGCTTTATGGTCAATCGTGATGTGCGGGCGCATCCGCCACTTGTCATGTGTTTTTCCGCCACCGATCCGACCGGTGGCGCCGGCATGCAGGCCGATCTGATGACTTTGTCCGCACTCGGCTGCCATCCGCTCGGCGTGGTCACCGCAGTGACGGTTCAGGATACGACCGGTGTCGAGGGCGTCGTCGCGATGGACGACGACCTGGTCGTCGATCAGGCCCGCGTGCTGCTCGCCGACGTACCTGTGTCTGCATTCAAGATCGGCGTCATGGGCAGTGTCGAGAACATCGCGGCGATCGCCGAAATCATTTCCGATTACCCGGACATACCGGTCGTGTTCGATCCGGTGCTGTCGTCCGGTCGGGGCGACGAGCTGGCCGATGAGGAAATGGTGATCGCGCTGCAGGAATTGCTGCTTCCGCTGACCACCGTGCTGACGCCGAACAGTCTCGAAGCCCGCCGCCTCGCGCAGTTCGGCGACGAGGACGATGACGAAGACGATGAGGACGACCGGGACGCGCCCGCGCTCGACGAATGCGCGCGCCTGCTCATCGCCGCCGGCTGCGGCCACGTGCTGCTCACCGGAACGCATGAATCCACGGCTCGCGTCAGCAACGTGCTGTATGGCCGGGGCGGTGTGATCCGGCGCGACGAATGGGACCGCCTGCCGGGCAGCTACCATGGCTCCGGCTGCACGCTGGCATCGGCGGTCGCGGCCTGGCTGGCGCAGGGGCTGGACATCGGTGCCGCCGTGCACGCGGCACAGGAATATACATGGCGCACCTTGGTCAATGGCTTCCGGCCGGGCATGGGCCAGCACCTCCCCGACCGCTTCTTCTGGACGCGCAAATCCTTTTCGGACATGGATGACGGGGGCCCTTTCTAGAACCATGACCGACGAAGGCAACTCATTGCGCGGCCTGTATGCCGTCACGCCCGATGGTCTGACCGGCGCAGCACTCTTCCGCGCGGCCGAAGCGGCCTGTTCCGGCGGCGCCCGGTTGCTGCAGTACCGCAACAAGTCGGCCGATGCAGCAGTCCGACGCGCCGACGCCGACGCGCTGCGCGCCATCACGGCCGTCTGCGGTACCGGTTTCATCATCAACGACGATGTGGAGTTGGCGCTGGCGGTCGATGCAGACGGCGTGCATGTCGGGCGTGATGACAGCGACCCGGCCGCTGCCCGGCAACGGCTGGGCCCGCATGCGATCATCGGTGTGTCGTGTTACGACGACCTGGGGCGGGCGCGTGCAGCACGGCTTGCCGGGGCCGATTACGTGGCCTTCGGTGCCATGTTCGCGTCAGTGACCAAGCCGGCAGCGCCGCCGGCCGACATCCGTCGATTCGCCGAATGTGCCGGCCTGGGCGTCGCCCGCTGCGCCATAGGTGGCATCACGCTGGCGCGCGCGCCGACCGTGATCGCCGCCGGCGCCGATCTGCTTGCGGTCGTATCCGATCTTTTCGACGCACCCGATCTCCATGCACAGGCACACGCCTATGCGCGGCTTTTCTGAAGGAAATCCATGAGCACCCGCAACGAACAGCTTTTCGAACGTGCCCAGCGCACCATTCCCGGCGGCGTCAATTCGCCGGTGCGCGCCTTCCGTTCGGTCGGCGGCACGCCGCGCTTCTTCACGCGAGGCGCAGGCTCGCGGCTGTGGGACGCCGACGGCACCGAATACATCGACTACGTCGGTTCGTGGGGCCCGGCCATCCTCGGACATGCGCATCCGGAGGTGATCCGCGCGGTGCAGGAGGCAGCTGTCGGCGGGCTTTCGTTCGGTGCGCCGACGGAAGCGGAAATACTGATGGCGGAAATGCTGTGTGAGCGCGTGCCGTCGATCGAACAGGTGCGTCTGGTCAGTTCGGGCACCGAAGCGACCATGAGTGCCATCCGCCTGGCGCGCGGCTTCACCGGGCGTGACGCGATCGTGAAGTTCGAGGGCTGCTACCACGGCCACGCCGACAGCCTGCTGGTGAAGGCCGGTTCCGGCGCGCTCACCTTCGGCAACCCGAGTTCGGGCGGCGTGCCGGACGACTTCGCCAGGCACACGCTGGTGCTCGACTACAACGCGCCGGAGCAGCTCGAAGCGTGCTTCCGCAGCCATGGTGACCGCATTGCCTGCGTCATCGTCGAGCCGGTGGTCGGCAACATGAACCTCATCGTGCCGACGCGCGCCTTCCTCGATGCGATGCGCACGCTGTGTACACAATATGGCGCGGTGCTGATTTTCGACGAGGTGATGACCGGTTTCCGCGTCGGTCCGGTCGGCGCCCAGGGCCTGTTCGGCATCACGCCCGATCTGACCACGCTGGGCAAGGTGATCGGTGGCGGCATGCCGGTCGGCGCCTTCGGTGGCCGGCGCGACATCATGTCGGCGATCGCGCCGCTGGGCTCGGTTTATCAGGCCGGCACCCTGTCCGGCAATCCGGTCGCCGTGGCAGCCGGTCTGAAGACTCTGGAGCTGATCGACGCCCCCGGTTTCCATGACCGCCTGGCTGCTCGCACGAAGCAATTCACAGAAGGCATGGTCGCGGTCGCCCGCGAAGCGGGCGTGCCGTTTTCGGCGCAGGCCGTCGGCGGCATGTTCGGCCTGTATTTCCGCGACGCGGCACCGGCCAGCTACGCCGACGTGATGCAGTCCGACCGCGAACGCTTCAACCGCTTCTTCCACGCCATGCTGGACGCCGGCGTCTACCTTGCGCCGTCCGCCTTCGAAGCCGGTTTCGTGTCGGGTGCGCACAGCGAGGACGACGTGGCGCAGACGCTGGCGCGGGCGAAGGTAGCGTTTGCCAAGGTGGCGTGATGCCGGAGAGACGCGGGGCAAGATTCACCCGGCGGAGAGTGTCAGGTCAGGTGCCACGCCGCACGGATTTTGTTGTCTGAAGATGCTTGACGACGCCTGCGTGGGTCTGGCGGACGATCGACTGACCGTCAGTGAGGCAGCCCGGACAGTGTCCGGCTGACACTCATTTTTTCGAAGCTGGCAACGCGCAATCGATCACGACGACCGAAATGCGCCGGGCTTCCTCATCCGTGAGGGATGCGTGCAGTTGCTCATGCAGTTCGGCGGCCGTGCGCGGCTTCTTCCCTTCGTTCAGTGGCATTCCGCTTCCGCCGAACCAGAACACCAGGTAGATGCCGAAGCCGTCCGTTCCCGGGTCGCGGGTGTAGCGCTCGATCAGTTGCCCACGGATTGCACGCCAGAGGTCTTTGTGGATGTCCTTCTTGATCTCGATGGGGACATTGAATCCGTTGGTACCGCCCATTGCTACCCGGATGTCCGCCCGCTTGTCCTCGGCGTAATAGCCCTCCTTGATCGCATCGACCCCTTGCTTAGCGAGCCTGTCCTTGAGATCGGACAGCAGGGCGTCACGACATTCATTTTCCGGCTTCCGGCGCTTGTTGCTCCAGTACTGCCGGTAGTCGTTCGTGCTGCCATCGCGAATCCTTCTTGCTAGGTCCTGCAGATGTGCAACCGTGAGCGCGGCAAGGTCGGCCGCATTGGCCGGCTCCCGATTGGCGAGGGTACGACAGACCTCGGCCACATCCAGCCGACGGTAGGTGGCCTTGCGCCGTGCGATGCGCTGAGCGTGGATGGAATGCCGCAGCGTGTCCTGCCACTGCGTCAATCCGGGCTGGGCCAACAGTCGCTCCAACTCGCGGCCGGCGTCGTCGGACGGGTCGTTGCCCAGTGTGTTGATGAGTCCCCTGACCACGTCGGCGACCTGCATCGCCTGACTGACCCAATGCGCTCCCTCGGGGCGTTCGGGTGGGCTGTTCGGGGCGAGCGTTTCGATCAACATGCCGATCGCTGCTAATGAAAGCCCGCGGGTGAGCCCAGCCCACCTCTCGCCTTCAACAAGAAAGTTTCCCAAGTGGCCGAGCAGCGCTTCGCGGCGGCCCACATGTTGTTTCAGCTGTGGCGAGTACTCATCCGGTGACATCATCAGTCCGCACGCGAGCCAGTAAGTGCGCTGTGCGGTGGTCATGCTGCTCCGGGCCAGTCGAGCGGAAACAAGGTCGGTCATGGCCGGGCGATCCAGATGGCGCAATCCAGCCTTGAGCAATGGGTCGAGCACGCTCGAGAGCAGCTTTTCGTTCGCTCGCAGCGGAAACCCTTCGAGAATGCGCGGTACCGCGAGCCGCGCAAGTCCTGCCATGTCGTCGGCGCCATATCCCAGCCGCCAGATACCGTAGAGGTGATCACGACCGGCGCGAAGCATGGCCAGGGCGTAGGTAACGAGTACGTCTGCGACCAATGCGGCCTTGGCTTCAATCAACGCATCCAGCCAATCGCCAGCAAGTTCGGCACCCCAGGTCAGCCGGAAAGCCACCAGCTTGCGCAACACTTCATCATCGAGATGTATCGCCGCAGCGGGGTCGCTGGCGAAGAGTTCGGTCATACCCACCAGACAAGGCTGGCGTATGAAGTGCATTCGCCCCTTGGTTTCGAGATCGACGATTTCGGCGACGGCTGGAAGGTCGTTCCTGTCGAGTGAGCGACGGAATCCCAGGTATGCGGCGCCAATCAGTTCATCGTCCGGTCCGAAGAGATCACGGAGCCGCGCGCGCGGCGTTTCACCTGAGATATCCGAATACAGATCGAGATAGGCTGCAGCGAGCTGATTCAGTAATGATGGGTGTGCGGTTCCTGCACGAATATGATTGATCTCTTTGCGTAGCCAGGTACTCTTTGCTGATTGCCGGCTCGTTCGCTTTTCAGCAGATTCCCGCTCCCAGATTGCTTGTTGTTTGCGCCAGTCGTCGAGCTGCCAAGAAGTAAATTCCTGCAACACTACTTCGAACTCAGAGTGCTTGGCGACCCAAGGTTCGAGAAACTCCAAAGCTTCCAGAGTTGGCCAGCGTTGCCCACCCTGCGCGGTAAGGTGCCTGACGGCCTCCGAGAAATAATGTTTTCGGACCTCGCTGCTATCTGCCGCTTCAGCATATTGCAGTAACCAAGGCACGATGTCGGAGGGTACTTCTGAGCCGTAAAGGCGCCAGTCGGCTCGGCGCAGGCAGGAAAGAAGGTTCGTTGAATCGACACAGGCTTTGTTCGCTCTGGTCAATATCGCCTTGTAGCGCTCGGGCCGCTTCTTGAACCATTGAGCAATGCATTGCTGTGAATATGGTTCCACCCGTCCGGCGCCATGCTCATCGAGCCCGGTGCCCAACCAGTCATAGAGCCGCGCGTCATCTATCCAATCGCCATGCACTTCGAGCGCGCGAGCTATCAGCTTCCCTGCGATGCGTTCTGATTCGCGGTCGGTGAGAACCTTCCGCACCTGATCGTGGTGAGCGGCCATCTGGTCGAGTATTTCCGGAAGCAGCGCGTCCGGGGACTGCTCCGCTACATGGAAAGACCAGAACGTTCGATACGCGCCGATGAGGCGTTCCCGTCTTCGCGGATGCAGAAGTTCGAACACTGATTTCGGCGAGAGGTAATCCGGGAAGAGCTTGGGCAGAACGCGGCCGATCAGCTCATCGTCTTCATCTTTCACTCGACCACTATGCGCATCCTTTGCGAAGGCGATCAGGCGATCTTTGTTCGCGACTACGTCGCACATCAGGATGTCCAGTGCGGTGGCCCGAATATCGGAGCGATCTCCTGCATTCCGTGCGATCGCTTCAAGCAGGCTGGTGAGGCGCTGCTGATCGTCGGCGCTTGCAAGTGTCGAAAGCGGCGGGCCATATAGCAGTGCATCGAGAACGCAGTCGAGCAGCGCAACATCTGCCTCGGTCCTTGCGGGTGATGCAAGCAATTCCAGAAATGTCGGCACCATGTCGGGGGTCGACAGCGCGCCGAACGGGGATGCTGTCCAGTCTTCGGACCGGAAATTTTTGTAGCGCTCGGCTTCGGACCTGAGCGCGGCCAGAATACGGCGCTTGTCCTCGACCGGAAAGGTGCGCACATCACCGTAAAGCACCACGCCGAGCGGGTCACGTTCGATGAGTGTCTCACGCGCACTACGGCAATGAGTCGCGATCCATGCCATCAAGCCCCGGAGCTCGGGTACGACGCCACCGTCCTCCCCGACAAGCAATGCGATGACTCGCCCCAATGGCAGGCCTCCGGATTCAATCCGGGTTGCGAGGTAGCGGGCACCCAGGTATTCGGCGATGCTGCGATGAACAAAGGCGCGTTGCAGTTCGTCGTCGCTACGCTGGAACAGGCGACGGCACATTGCGGACAGTATCGGTAGATCACCTGGAGCCGAGAGCTTGCGCCAGAGTGCGTGCTGGCTGTCCTCTGCATTCTCTTCCAACGCAAATCCCGCAAGTCCGCCAAGCAACTGAACCGCGCCGAGGAAGCCCGCTGCTTCGAGCAAGGCGTCATGCGGTGGCGAGATGGCTCGGGTGGCCGCTTGATGTTCGCCGTTTGGCTCACGTACCAGTTTTCTGCACGCAAGGTCATAGACATCGGCGCGGCTGTCCGGTCGTTCGGAGCCGCCGACGGCCTCGACCATCAATTCGAGCGTTTGAGGATTGCGCAGCAGGCTGTCCAGCCCGTGACGTTCGGCATCACGTATGAATCCATCAGGGTGGGCAACCGAGAATTTGCGGTTGAGCAAGAGACGGATGTCATCAGCGCTCAAGGGGTCCAGGTGCAGAACCGCAATGGCCCCGCCGGGTGCAACCGTCTTCAGCGCTTCCCGGTCGCTACTGCCAAGCCAGTCCGCTTCACGGCACGACAGGCGAAATCTCGGTTTTCCGAGCCGAGCTAGATGTCGGCGCACATGGTCAAGCGGGGTGCGCCCATCGTTGCTTCCGGCACGCATTTCATCCAAGCCGTCTATATAGAACACCTTTCCTGCGAGCTCCGGGTCGGGATCGAAGGTAGCGAAGTCGCGCGCTCTGATGTAATGGCCCCCCGTTTCAGCGGCTTCCTGCCGGAAAGATTGAGTCTTGCCAGCGCCCGGGTCCCCGAGCAACACATAGGCGGGCACTTCGCGGTAGTCGGCCAATGGCAGGCTGACGGGCGGCTGGTTCTTCGCGGGCCGAGTTGTGCAAGTGCGCGGCACCAGCATCGGGATTTTTTCCGATCCGTTCATAGCCAGTGCTCTGCGGGGTAGGACAGGAACTCGGCGAGTGGAGTGCCTCCTTCGCCGATCAACAGTCGTCGGCACTGGCCGAACTGCCGCTCGAACGCATCGAATCCGCGGATCACGCCCGGTACTGACGCGCTCTTCACTTCGACGATGGTCAAGCGCCCGCCTCGCTCAAGTACGTAGTCGACTTCATTGGTGCCATCGCGCCAGTAATAGAGTCTGCAATCCTCGGGTGCGGTGTTGTGCAGATGCGCCCCGACGGCGCTTTCCACCATCCGGCCACGGAAGCTGCGGTCGGCCTGCGCTTCTGCCTTGCTGTAGCCAGAGGCTGCAGACATCAGTGCCATGTTCAGCACGTTGAGTTTGGGCGACGAACTCCGGCGGCGATGGTGCTGCCCGGCGTATTTGGAAAGACCGCAGATCAGCCCCGCATTGCCGAGCAGATCCAGATAGTGGGCCAGGGTCACGGTGTTCCCCGCGTCCTGCAGTTGTCCCATCATCTTGGTGTAGGAGAGCTCCTGGCCAGAGTAGCGGCAGCCGAGTTCGAACACCTGACGCAGCAGCGCGGGCTTGTCCACCCGCGTCATCATCAGGATGTCCTTCGTGATGCTGGGTTCGATCAGGCCGGTGATGACGTAGCTTTTCCACCGTTTCTCGTCCAGAGTCAGACCGGCGCTCCCGGGGTAGCCACCAAAGTACAGAAAGTCTTCCAGATCGAAGTCGAATGCGTCGACCATTTCGCGGAAGGACCAATGGGTCAGGTGAATGGTCTCGAAACGTCCGGTGAGGCTCTCGCTCATGCCTTGCTGCATCAGTAACGGAGACGATCCGAGCAGCACGACATGCAAGGGTAGGTTCTCCGCGCGATCGGCGTCCCAAAGACCTTTCACGACATCGGACCAGCGCGAGATCTTCTGGATTTCGTCAAGAACCAGAATGTGCCCGTCGAGTGAGGTTCTAGCAGCGGAGCGGGCTCGCTGCCAGACATCGACCAGCCATGCCGCGTCCCGCGGTTGCGCTAGTTGAAAGTTTGTTGGCGCTGTTGTGCTGTCGATGTCCGTTGGCGATAGCTCTTCGGGACTGTCAACTGCGACAAAGGAGTGACTCACGCGCGCATGGCTCGCGAGGACGCTCCGAACCATCGTCGTCTTGCCGACTTGGCGCGGACCTGCCACTACGATCAGGAATCGCGGGGATTCCAGAAGGCGCTGAATGAGCAGACTCGCTTCCGGACGCTGATAAACAGGCATCGTTTAACTTACTGAGTAAATTTACTCAGTAAGTTAAACGATGCGTATGGGCTTGGCAAGCCTCGATTCGAAGCGCCGTCCTTGCATCTTGAATCCGGCAACTTGAAGCTGCCCTACAACGTGCCGCGGGGTTTGCGGCCGGCTTTTGAGAAAGAGAAGTCGAACAGGGTGTTCGGCAGCAGCCGCAGCACTTTGGCGACCACACCCATCTGCCAGGGCACGACGGCGTAGCTCGAGCCCCGATCGATGGCGCGGGCGAAGCGCGGGGCGGCTTCGTCAGCACTGAGCAGGAAGGGCATCGGGTAGGGATTGTGTTCGGTCATCGGCGTATCGATGTAACCCGGGCAGATCGTCTGTACCCGTACGCCGCTGCTGCGCAATTCGACACGCAGGCTTTCCAGGTAGGTGATGACGGCCGACTTCGACGCACAGTAGGCGCCTGCGCCCGGCAGGCCGCGGATGCCGGCGACCGAGCCGATGCCGACCAGTGCGCCGCTGCGCCGGGCCTGCATGGGTTTGACGAAGGGAGCGAAGGTGCGCACCAGCCCCAGCACGTTGATGTCGAACACCGTTTCGAACGCCGGCAGGTCTTCCAGCTCGCCGGTCAGCGTGCCGACCGACACGCCGGCGTTGCCGATCACGATGTCCGGTACGCCGAATCGTTCCATGAACGCGGTTGCCGCCGCCTGCATCGCCGACGCGTCGCGCACGTCGGCGGCGCAGGCGAAGTGCTGTCCGGGCAGATCCGCCATCATTGCCTCGAGCAGGTCTCCCCGGCGCGACACCAGACCGACGGTCGCGCCCTGACGGGCGTAATGGCGGGCCAGTGCCTCACCGATGCCGGTGGATGCGCCTGTCAGAAAGACAACGGGTGCCGCGCGGGCACCCGTTGTCATGGCGGGCGCAACTGCGCTCATTTCTTCTTTCTGGCGGCTGTGCGTTCTTCGCGGGCACGTTCGATCAGCTGATCCACGATGGCGATCATGCCGTCGAAACTGTTGCCGAGCGCGATGTACTTGCCATCCACCACCAGCGCCGGTACGCCGGTGAGCTGATAGGCGGCGCTCATCTGCTGCGCACGCTGCACCTTGCCGGACACCGCGAACGACTTCGCCGTGTCTTCGAACTTCTTCGCGTCGATCCCGTTCTTGCCCATCCAGGCGCCGATGGCTGCCATGTCGCCGAAGGGCTGGCGTTCGATGTGGATCGCGTCGAACACCTTGGCGTGCAGGCGGTCCAGCTCACCCATGGTCTCCAGCGTGTAGAAGGTTTGCGCGCCCGGCACCCACGACTGGCGGAAGATGGCCGGCACGCGACGGAAGGTCACGTCGTCCGGCTTGCGGGCCAGCCACTTCTTCAGTGTCGGCTCGAGTTCGTAGCAATGCGGGCAGCCGTACCAGAAGAACTCGATCACCTCCACCTTGGAGCCGTCTTCGGTTGCCTGGGCGGGCTTGATTTCGCGATAGTCCTTCTCGGTGAGCGCGGCGCTCACCCCACTGGCCATGAAGCCGGCAATGGCCAGCGTCACGAGCTGCTTGACTCCGAATTTCATGCTTTCTCCTTTGAATGCCCTTGTTGCCCGGTCATCGGACAACTGCAGCGTCGATACCGTTCTCGGCCAGCTCCGCGCGTACCCGTTTCAGATCTTCCATCGTTGCGAACGGTCCCAGACGCACGCGGTACAACGTGTCCTTGCCGGCCACCGCATGGGGTTGAACGCTGGACTCCAGACCCATCAACGCGAGACGCGCCCGAAGGTTGTCCGCTTCTTCTTCCGACGAGAAGGCACCCGCCTGCAGGATGAAGGATGCCGGTACCGCTGCCGGCGGCTCGGCTACGGTCGGCGGCTCGACCGCAGCGTCGTCGGGTGCGGGTTGCGGTGCCTGCTGGCCGGGCAGCGTTTCATAGAAATCGAATCGCGGCTTAACCTGAGCCTTGTCCCCCGGTTTGCCAGGCAGCGCGGCCGGTTCGTCGCCGACGGCCGCGGCTGGGGGGGCAGCCTCGCGTACCTGAAGCGGAAGCGAAGAGCCGTTGATGTACCACATCACGCCGGCACACAGCAGCACGCCCAGCACCAGGCCGATGAAGACGCCGACCAGTGTGCTGCCGCGGTTGCTGCGGGCAGGTGCCTTCTTGCGCGGGGCCTTGACCATTACATGGATTCCGGTGCGGACACGCCGAGCAGCGACAGTCCGTTGCAGATCACCTGACGCGTGGCTGCAGCCAGGGCCAGGCGTGCTTCGCGTGTCGCCAGATCGTCAACCAGCATGCGGGAGCTGTTGTAAAAGGCGTGAAAATCGGATGCCACGTCGCGCAGGTAGAAGGCCACGGCATGTGGCGCGCGATCTGCGACTGCCTGCGTGATCACATCCGGAAACTCGGCCAGACGCTGTGCCAGCAGCAATTCGCGTTCGTCGGTCAGCGTATCGAGCGCCACGCCGGGCAGCAGCCCGAGGTCGAGCGCATGGTTGGCCACCGCTTCGCGGATGACCGAACAGATGCGTGCGTGTGCGTACTGTATGTAATAGA
This sequence comes from Methyloversatilis sp., assembly GCA_017984755.1. GTDB lineage: Bacteria > Pseudomonadota > Gammaproteobacteria > Burkholderiales > Rhodocyclaceae > Methyloversatilis. Next base: position 29,404 of record JAGNYW010000008.1, on the reverse strand, counting down.
CGGGGTTGTCGTTCGACTCCGACTTTGCGAGATCGAGGTCGAAATCGAGGTGCTGGTCGCTCTTGCGCAGCACATAGAAAAACCGGGCAGCGTCGTTGCCGACTTCGGCACGCAGGTCACGCAGCGTGACGAAGTCGCCCGAACGCTTGCCCATGGCGGTCTTCTCGCCGCCGCGGTAGAGCACGGCAAACTGCACCAGCGCGATTTCCAGTTTGTCCGGGTTTTCGCCGAGCGCGGTCAGCGCGCCCTTCACACGCGGAATGTAGCCGTGGTGATCGGCACCCCATACGTCGATGACCAGATCGAAACCGCGCGCGAATTTTTCGGCGTGATAGGCGATGTCGGACGCGAAATAGGTGCAGGCACCGTTCTCGCGGCGTACCACGCGGTCCTTTTCGTCGCCGAAGCGGGTCGAGCGGAACCACAGTGCGCCGTCCTGCTCGTACAGGTGGCCGGCGTCGTGCAGCCGCTTGAGGGCGCGGTCGACAGAACCGTTGGTGTGCAGCGTCTGTTCCGAATACCACACGTCGTAATGCACGCGGAACTCGCCGAGGTCGTTGCGCTGGTCGGCCAGCATGGCGTCGAGCGCGAACTGGTGCACCGTCCACCATTCGTCGCCGAGTGCGGCCTTGGCGGCTGCGATGAGCGCATCCAGCATCGCGTCAGCCGTGTCGCCCGCCACCGACGCATCGGGCAGGGCGTTGACGTCGCGGTTCAGCCGGGCGCCCTGCTGGGTCAGCAGCTGGGCGCCGATGTCGCGTACGTAGTCGCCGCGATAGCCGTCGGCCGGGAACCGGACCGCAGTGCCCTGCGCCTCGAGGTAACGCAGCCACACCGACACCGCGAGGATGTCCATCTGGCGGCCGGCATCATTGACGTAGAACTCGCGCGTGACCTCGAATCCGGACGCATCGAGCAGGTTGCACAGCGCCGAGCCGTAGGCCGCGCCGCGGCCATGACCGACGTGCAGCGGGCCGGTCGGGTTGGCGGACACGAACTCCACCTGCACCTTTTTGCCGGCTCCCGTGTCCGAACGGCCGTAGCGGTCGGCTTCCGACAGAACGCGTGTCACGACCGACTGCTTGATCGCGGCGCTGAAAAAGAAATTGATGAACCCTGCGCCGGCCACTTCGGCGCGCTCGACCATGCCGGACGGTGGCAGTTCGCGCACGATGCGTTCCGCGATGACGCGCGGATTCTGCTTCAGTGCCTTGGCCAGCTGAAGTGCCACGTTGCAGGCGAGGTCGCCGTGCGACGCCTGCTTCGGCCGGTCGAGAATGATTTCGGGTGCTGTGATGTCCGGCGCGACGCTGGCCAGCGCAGCGTGCAGCAGACGGGTGAGTTCTCGGCGCAATTCGGGGGTCATGGACGAAACGGCAGCGCACAGCGCAGATGCATTTGAAGACCGCGAAGTATAACGCGTGCCCGCGACCAGCCTTGAAAGCGGCTTCCGGGGCGGCAGGGCTTCTTGTACAGTGCGCGCTCCGCACGTCGCTGTCGAGTGCCTGCAACATGAGGTTTCAACCCGCTTTGTCTTTCATCCCCACCCTTCCTGCTGCGGAGCCGGCCTGACCCCATGCGCTGGCTGCGACTGCTCAAGATCCTGACGGTGAGTCTGCGTTTCGGGCTCGACCAGATGTTGCTCGATGCCGGCAGCAAGCTGCGCTTCGCCGGTCTGCTGCGCGTGACCCGCCTGGGCCGCCGTTTCGACCAGCCGCGCGCGGTGCGCCTGCGCCAGGCGCTTGAAGCGCTCGGTCCGATCTTCGTGAAGTTCGGTCAGATGCTGTCTACGCGGCGCGATCTGCTGCCGCCGGATCTCGCCGACGAGCTGGCCAAGCTGCAGGATCGCGTGCCGCCCTTCCCGTCCGAGCAGGCCATCGCCAAGCTCGAAGTGTTCTACGGCAAGTCGCTCGATCAGGTTTTCCGCAGCTTCGAAGTGCAGCCGGTGGCTTCTGCCTCGGTCGCCCAGGTGCACTTTGCGGTGCTCCCGAACGGCGAGGACGTGGCCGTCAAGGTGCTGCGTCCCGGCATCGAGCACATCATCGCCAACGACATCCTGCTGATGGAAACGGCCGCAGGCCTGCTCGAACGGGTGTGGTCGGAGGGCCGGCGGCTGAAGGCGCGCGAAGTCGTGGCAGAGTTTTCGAAACACCTCGGCGACGAACTCGATCTCATGCGCGAGGCGTCCAACTGCTCGCAGCTGCGGCGCAATTTCCGCGATTCGCCGCTGCTCGCCGTGCCCGAGGTGTATTGGGATTACTGCGGTCCGGCGGCCATGGTGATGGAACGCATGTACGGGCTGCCGATCTCGCAGACCGACGCCTTGCGCGCGCAGGGCGTGGACATGGCGGCGCTGTCGCGCGCCGGCGTCGAAATCTTCTTCACCCAGGTGTTCCGCGACGGCTTCTTCCACGCCGACATGCATCCGGGCAACATTTTCGTGTCGCCCGACGGTCAGTACATCGCGCTGGACTTCGGCATCATGGGCACGCTGACCGACGTCGACAAGAACTACCTCGCGCAGAATTTCCTCGCCTTCTTCCAGCGTGACTACAAGCGCGTGGCACAGGCGCACGTGGATGCCGGCTGGGTGCCGCGCGGCACCCGGGTGGACGAGTTCGAGGCGTCGATCCGCGCCGTGTGCGAGCCGATCTTCGACAAGCCACTGAAGGAAATCGAATTCGGCCGCACCCTGCTGCGTCTGTTCCAGGTGTCGCGTCGCTTCAATGTGGAAATCCAGCCGCAGCTGGTGCTGCTTCAGAAGACCCTGCTCAATATCGAAGGACTCGGCCGTCAGCTCGACCCGGAGCTCGATCTTTGGAAAACCGCGAAGCCCTTCCTGGAGCGCTGGATGAGCGAACAGGTCGGCTGGCGCGCGTTGCGGCGCAAGCTGATGGACGAGGCGCCGGCCTGGGCCATGATGCTGCCGGAACTGCCCAGACTTGCGCACAAGGTGCTCGGCAGTGCTGCGGCGCAGGATGTGCGCCAGGACGCGGTTGACCTCGAGCAGCGGAGCCGCCGGCAGCTGCGCTGGACGCGACTGCTGTGCCTGCTGGTGGCGCTGCTGGTCGCACTCGAGGTGTGGCGCGTCGCAGGCTGAAGCCCTGCAGCGGGTTGCCGCATGACGGTTACCCTAAAGAATATCGCTTCACCCGTCGTTAGCTCGCTTTCATACCTGGAGCGTCCAACGATGAAAATGACCAAGGTAGCAGCAGACGGGAATGCATGGCGCGCTGCGTCGGGAGCGGCGCGATGAACCCTGCGCACCGTGCGGCGCTGGGTGACCTCACCGGTTCGATGAACCGTTCGGTCTTCGGAGCGGCAACGACCTTCGCGCAGATCGTGTCCGAGCAGGTCGGCATGTCGGTGTCACGCGTCGAACTGGCCGACCGTGCCGTGATCGACCGCTGCCTGTCGAGTCTCGATCGGTGCAATGGTCGGCTCTGCAGCGTGGTTCAGAACATGCGCACCGCTGCCGGCAGTCATGCCGACGCCATGCTGGTGCTGCCGGAACGGGGTAGTCTGGCGCTGGTGCGACGCATGCTCGGTCTGTCGTGCGAGCCCGACTCGACGGCGTCGCTGTCCGAGCTGGAGCAGGACGGACTGGCGGAGATCGGCAACATCGTGATCGATGCCTGCACCGGCGCCCTGTCGGGTGCCTTCGGCTGGGACAAGGCAGCTGCGCCGTCGCGTGTGTCGTTGTGTTCGCCCGATCAGCCGTCCGGCGGTGAAACCTCGCTGCAGCGGGCCCTGGTCACGCATCTGCGCATGCACTTTGCGGGTCTGAGTTTCGAAGGTCTGGTCTTGCTCGAAATGTCCGGCATCGAGGGCTTTCCGGTAGCCGGGCCGCAGCATTTGAACGCCTGAGCGAAAACCCCGCAAATCCCTTCTCCGCATGCGTTTGAGCGCCGCTATGATGGCGTCTGCGCAGACGTCGGCGGCGTTCGGCCGCACGTCGGAGGCCTGAATTGCCGCTGCGCTTCCGCTCATCCTTTCCGGAGCGCGGAGCGATGACGAATGTGAGGGATGCGGCGGCCAGGTCGCCGCGTGTCGGTCTGCAATCGATATGCCGGGGCGTGCATGCTGATCTGGTTCGTGGTTGTCTATCTGATGGTGTCGGTCGGCATCGGTCTGTATGCCGCGCGGCGAGTGCATAACGCAAAGGACTTCGCGGTCGCAGGACGCAGCCTGCCCCTGCCGGTGGTCACCGCCACCGTTTTCGCCACCTGGTTCGGTGCCGAGGCGGTGTTCGGCGTGTCGGCGCAGTTCGTCACCGAAGGTCTGGGCGGCGTGGTGGCCGATCCGTTCGGCGCATCGATGTGCCTGATCATCGCCGGCATCTTCTATTCGACCAGACTCTACAAGCTGAACCTGCTGACCGTCGGCGATTACTACCGTCTGCGCTACAACCGCACGGTGGAAGTGATCACCTCGCTGTGCATCGTCATGTCCTACCTGGGCTGGGTCGCCGCGCAGATCAAGGCCATGGGGCTCATTTTCTTCATGGTGACCGACGGCGCAGTCAGCCAGGACGTCGGCATGGTTCTCGGTGCGATCATCGTGCTGACCTACACCACCTTCGGCGGCATGTTTTCGGTGGCGATCCTCGATTTCGTGCAGATGACGGTATCGATGTGCGGGCTGCTCTACATCGCCTACGTCATCAGCGGGCTCACCGGCGGCGTGGCACCGGTGATCGAGCATGCGGCTGCTGCAGGCAAGCTTGAGTTCTTCCCGCCGGCTGATCCGTGGTTGTGGATCACCTTCCTGGGGGCCTGGCTCACCATGATGCTGGGTTCGGTTCCACAGCAGGACGTGTTCCAGCGCATCACGTCGGCCAGAAGCGCCAGGGTGGCCATCGGCGGTTCGGTGCTCGGGGCCTCCATCTATTTCTGCTTCTGCTTCGTGCCGATGTTCATCGCCTACTCTGCCACCCTGATCGACCCGACCGTGTTCAACGCGCTGATCGCGGAAGATTCGCAACGCGTGCTGCCCACACTGGTCATGCAGCACACGCCGCTGATCGCGCAGATCCTCTTCTTCGGTGCGGTGCTGTCGGCCATCATGAGCTGTTCGTCGGCCACGCTGCTGGCGCCGTCGGTGACGTTCGCCGAGAACATCGTGAAGGGTTCCTACCCGCACATGAGCGACCGGCAGCTGCTGTTCGTCATGCGCGGGGCCATCGTCGGGTTTGCCGGCATCGTGCTGGTGGTGGCGCTGAATTCGGAGGGCAGCATTTTCGAGATGGTCGAAAATGCCTACAAGGTGACGCTCGCCGGTGCCTTCGTGCCTCTGTTCTTCGGTGCGTTCTGGAAGCGTGCGACCACGCAGGGTGCGCTCGCAGCGATCATCGGCGGGCTGGGGTCGTGGTTGCTGATCGAGGTGCTGATCGGCGAAGCCAGTCCGGTGCCGGCGCAGCTGATCGGTCTGGCGGTCAGTGCGACCGGCATGGTGATCGCGTCATTGCTGCCGCAGTGGTTCGGTCATCGCCTGCCGCACGAACGCGACCACGACGCGCTGCATCACCAGGCGGCGGCAGGAACGCATCACGCAGCCGGGCACCGTCAGCCGCCGCATTGACGGCGGCGAGACCTACTTTCCGGCGGCAGCTTCCGCTTCCCGTCGCGCGCGATCTTCTTCCCGCTTTCGGATACGTTCGTCGATCTTCGCGGCCCGGCGTTGCTGGTCGGCGGCGCGCTGCGCTGCATTCGCATCCTCGCGGCGCCGCTTTTCGGCCTGCTGCGCGTCGCGCCGGGCGGCCTCCTGCTCTTTCAGCCGGGCGCGTTCGGTGGCTTCCGCCTCCTTTTCCCTGCGCAGCGCGGCCTCCTGCGAACGCTCCTCATCGGCTGCCTTTTCGGCGTCGCGCGTCCTGATGCTCATTTCGATCGATTTGTTGCGCCGTTCCTCGGCCGTGCGCTGCTTTTCGGCGCGCCGTGCTTCGGCGGCACGCGTACGCATGTCGCGCTCGATCTCGCGTGCTTCCAGCTCCAGCTTGCGAGCCGTGGCCACGCTCTGCCGATGCGCCGCGTCCGCCTCTTCGATGCATGAAGACACGAAGGTGCGTTCCCAGCAGATTCGGTCGGCACCGGCGCGTTCTGCGTCGGCCTTTTTCATGATGGCGCGCGCCTGCTCTTTCAGATCGGCTGCGCGGTCGCGCAGGCGTGTTCGTTCCGCTTCCGAAGAAGCGTCAGCCGTGGCCGCCTGGCGCGCATCCCGGCCCGCTTCGGGATTCGCGCCCGTCAGGCCGCTCGCCGCCAGGGCAAACAGGCCGATCAGCACATGCCGGGGAAAAATCTTCACTCGCATTCCTCATTCATATCCGGGCGGCGATGCAGCGTTTCGTCCTCTGCATTCGTCACCCGCAGTCTTTGCCACAATCGTTGCCGCAACCGGGCGCGGCGGGTGCTGCGTCGTTACGGGTTCGTGATCGTACCCTGCAAGCAGTGCTTTTCCGGCTGCACTTGTACTTCTGCATGTAACGCAGCAGTGTTCCGCACGATGTACAGCTTGTTGATCCGCGGCTGCCATGCCCAGGGTTCCCCTTTTGCCTTCATTGTCGACGGGCAAGAAAACGGGCGCCCGAGGGCGCCCGAAACCATTGCTGGAGGAGAGTTCCGTCGATCAGAGGCGGTAGGCCGTTTCACCGTGCGCCGTCACATCAAGGCCTTCGCGCTCTTCATCTTCCGGCACACGCAGGCCGATGAAGATATCCACCAGCTTGAATGCGATGAAGGAGACGACGGCCGTCCAGATCACCGTCACACCGACTGCGGTAGCCTGGATGATTACCTGGCCCATGATGTCGTAGCCTTCGGCAACACCGTTGGCAACGTAGTCATAGACACCCGAGCCGCCGAGCGACGGTGCAGCGAACACACCGGTCAGCAGCGCGCCGACGATGCCACCTACGCCATGCACGCCGAACACGTCGAGTGCGTCATCTGCGCCGAGCATGTGCTTGAGGCCATTGACGCCCCAGAGGCAGACCACACCCGAAACGAGACCGATCACCAGAGCACCCATCGGGCCGACGAAACCGCATCCCGGCGTGACGGCCACGAGACCCGCCACTGCACCCGAAGCGGCGCCGAGCATCGAAGGCTTGCCCTTGAGTATCCACTCGCCGAACAGCCAGGCCACGGTCGCAGCGGCAGTGGCAATCAGCGTCGTCGCAAAGGCGAGCACTGCGGTGCCGCTGGCTTCGAGGTTGGAGCCGGCGTTGAAGCCGAACCAGCCCACCCACAGCAGGGAAGCGCCGACCATGGTCATCACCAGCGAATGCGGCGCCATCGATTCCTTGCCGTAGCCGATCCGCTTGCCGACCATGTAGGCACCGACCAGGCCCGCAACACCTGCGTTGATGTGCACCACCGTGCCACCCGCGAAGTCCAGCGCGCCCTTCGCCCACAGGAAACCGGCGTTGGCTGTGACCGTCGCCAGCGATTCTGCCGTCGTGACGGCATCCGGACCGTCCCAGTACCACACCATGTGAGCGACCGGTATGTAGCTGAACGTGAACCACAGCACCGAGAACAGCAGCACTGCCGCGAATTTCACGCGTTCGGCGAAGGCACCGATGATCAGCGCCGCAGTGATGCCGGCAAAGGTCGACTGGAAGGCGACGAAGATCATTTCAGGGATATACACACCCTTGCTGAACGTAGCTCCGAGCGATTCGATCGTTACGCCCTTCAGGAACAGTTTGTCGAGCGTGCCGATGAACGGGTTGCCGGCGGTGAAGGCGAGCGAGTAACCGTAGATGAACCACAGCACCACGATCAGCGCGAATACCGTCATGACCTGCATGAGCACGGACAGCATGTTCTTGGAGCGGACGAGGCCGCCGTAGAACAGCGCCAGGCCAGGTACGGCCATCATGATGACGAGCACCGTGGACAGCATCATCCATACGGTGTCGCCCTTGTTGACGGTGGGCGCCGGCGCGGCCGCTTCGGCCGCAACCGGTGCTGCCTCTTCGGCGGCAGGCGCCGCCGCTTCCATTGCTGTCGGCGCAGCTGCTTCTTCAGCCACCGCCGCCGGTGCTGCCGGGGGATCTTCCGCCATGACAGGCGCAGCCAGGCCGATGGCCAGGGTTGCGCACAGGATGCTCAAAAAGCGTTTCATCTTGTGTTCTCCCTTAAAGCGCATCGACGCCGGTTTCACCGGTGCGGATGCGGACGACCTGTTGCAGATCGAAAACGAAAATCTTGCCGTCGCCGATCTTGCCGGTGCTGGCCGACTTTTCGATGGCTTCGACGACGCCGTCGACCAGTTCGTCGCTGACAGCGGCTTCGATCTTCACCTTGGGCAGGAAGTCGACGACGTACTCGGCACCCCGGTACAGCTCGGTGTGGCCTTTCTGACGGCCGAAGCCCTTCACCTCGGTGACGGTGATGCCCTGCACGCCGATGGCGGACAGCGCCTCACGCACTTCGTCAAGCTTGAACGGCTTGATGATGGCTGTGACTAGTTTCATGACATTCCCCTGGCAGATGCTTTGTTTGAGTCGTTGTGAATCAGAAAGTCTTGGACAGGAAAACCACGACCTGACCATCGCCGACAAAGCGATTGTTCGATGCGTTCGTATAGAACGCTTCCTGAGTCGAATTCATGTTGGTGTCGGTGTAGTACGCGCCGACCACGAAGCTCTGCGGCAGTGCGTACGACAGTCCGATCTTCCAGTCTTCGTATGAGGCGACCGAGTCGTTGCTCGTGCCGCCGATCGAGCCGCTGAACTCCTGGATGCCGTAGTGCAGGTTGAGCGTCAGCGTTTCGGTGAGCGGATAGTTGGCCGCGAAATCGAGGTACCACGTGCCCGACGCGTTGTTCACGCCGAAGGTATCGCCCAGGCTGTAAGAGTACTTGGCGGACAGGAACTTCCAGCCCAGTGCGGCGTACGCTTCCAGCGTATCGGCCTTGACTGCACCCGGATTGCGGCTGCCCGGATAGATGTACTGCAGCAGGCCGAGGTCGTAGCTGATGCCGGTTTCGCCGAAGGCGCCGCGATAGCCGCCATAGACGTCGATCTCGACGCTCGACGACTTGTAGCCGGTTATGGCAGTCGAATCGGTCAGCCACGAAATGTTCGAGGCCCACGTACCAACGTAGAAGCCGCTGGCGTGCGAGTAGTCGAAACCGCCCTGAAGCGCCGGGTCTTCGTTCGTCTGGCTGATGCCGCGGAAAACGTACTGACTGAAAATGCCGACGTTGCCGGTGAAGGTATGCGGGCTGGCCGCTTCTTCAGCGTGGGCGGGCAGCACAAGTGCGCTGGCGATGGCGGCGGCGATCAAAGTTTTTTGCATGAGGTTGCTCCTTAATTTTTAGGGAAACTGCCCAGCGCTTCTTGCATAGACCGTGCCAGAGCTCGTTTATCTTTTTATTTCATGTACTTGACAGCGGTCCTTGGTGATATCTACATGTCTTCCCTCGCCGCTTGCCCCAATTTCACGCGCTGCAACCCAACTTCGCACCAGATTGGTGCAAAATTTTCCGATAGTTCTTTTGCGTGCATGCGGATGCACCGACCGAGGTCCCGTACCCGAGCTTGCCCCCTGTCCCATGCCGCCGCTCCGTCGTCGGCACGAAGCGGCAGTGATCGCATGTGGCGCGGCTTGCCGGCACAATGCGGGCTTTTCCGGTCAGCGCATCCGTTCGCGGCTGCGTTTTATCGAATCACCGCATGGAGACGCACATGCTCAATCCGAAAATGCTTGAAGAACTGTCCAGCCGTTTTTCCGAATTGATTGCCGCCAGCCCGGCCCGCGATCTCGAAAAGAACGCCAAGGCCATGGCTAGCGCCATGTTTTCCCGCCTGGATCTGGTGACGCGGGAGGAGTTCGACATACAGAAGGACGTTCTGGCGCGCACCAGGTCGCAACTCGAAGCGCTCGAAGCCCGCGTGACCGCGCTGGAACGGCAACTCGCCTCGCGCGACGACTGAGGCGCCGCTCCGGACGTGTGCCGGCACGCGTTCGGACGGTCACCGCGGGTCGCTGCGGAATCTTTCGCGCCGCCCGGCATCACAGATGCGTGTCACCCCATATGGAGCATTCATGAAGCATGTATCGCCGGCACTGGTTCGCAGCGTGGTCACGCTGGCCGCCGGCCTGACGCTGGTTTCGGCTTCCGCGCATGCCGCGGGTGTCTACACGCGGGTAGTGCCCGAGAAAAGTTCGCTTGCGTTCGTGTCCCAGCAGATGGGCGTGTCGGTGGACGGCAGCTTCACCCGTTTTGCGGCCACGCTCGACTTCGATCCGGCGAAGCCGGAGGCCGGGCGCGCCACGCTCGACATCGAACTGGCATCGATCGATGCCGGTGGGCCGGATGCCAACGACGAGGTGAAGGGCAAGAACTGGTTCGACGTGAAACAGCATCCGGTGGCGCGCTTCGTGTCCGGTTCGGTCAAGCCGCTCGGCAACAACCGCTTCGAAGTGCGCGGTCAGATGAGCATCAAGGGCAAGACGCGCGAGGTCGCGGCACCGTTTACGCTGAAACCTGACGGCGCCGGCGGCCTGCTCGAAGGCAGTTTCACGCTCAAGCGCCTCGACTACGGCATTGGTACCGGTGCCTGGGGCGATACCTCTGTCGTCGCCGACGAAGTACAGATCCGCTTCAGGCTGGCAGTTGCCGGCAAGTGAAGTGAGCCCATCCAAATACCACAAGGGAGTTCGCATGAAGATATCGACCGCACTGTTCGGCCTGTTCGTGGGCACATCGATGACGGCCGGCGCCATGGCTGCCGACAGTTTCACCATCGATTCGCGTCACACCCTGCCCACCTTCGAAATCAACCACCTCGGCTTTTCGACCCAGCGCGGCCGCTTCAACAGCGCCTCCGGCAAGATCATGCTGGTCCCGTCGCAGAACAGCGGCAGCATCGAAGTGACCATCGACAGCGCATCGGTCGACATGGGTCTGGAAGCCTGGGACAAGCACATGCGCGGCGAGGATTTCTTCAATGTCGAGAAATTCCCCACCATGACCTTCAAATCCACGAAGCTCATGTTCGATGGCGACAAGCTGGTCGGCGCCGAAGGTGATTTCACGCTGCTCGGCGTCACGAAGCCGGTCACGCTCGATGTGAAGGGCCTTGCCTGCGGCACGCATCCGATCAACAAGAAGGCGCTGTGCGGCGCCGACATTTCGACCACCATCAAGCGCTCGGATTTCGGCATGACGAAGTACCTGCCGGGCATCGGCGACGTCGTCTACATCGAAATTCCGGTCGAAGCCTTCCGCGACTGAGATCCCTCCGTCGATGCGATTCAGCGCGGGGCCCGGCTCCCGCACACCCTGTTCTTCTCCTCCGCGCCCCGATGGATACGCTGAAGTACCTGAGCGCCTACCCCGAGCACGTCCGGATGCAGGTGCGCGACCTCATCGCCCAGAACCGTCTGGGCGATGTTCTGGCGCAGCGCTATCCGGATACGCACAGCGTGCGCAGCGACAGCGCGCTCTATGAATACGTGCTCGAACTGAAGAACCGGCACCTGCGCAACGGCGCACCCATCAACAAGGTCATGTACGACAGCGGCCTCGGTCTGGTGGCAAAGGCGCTCGGCACCCACACGACGGTGGCGCGGGTGCAGGGCGGCAAGCTGAAGGCGAAGCACGAAATCCGCGTGGCGACGCTGTTCCGCGATGCCGCGCCGGAATTCCTGAAGATGATCGTGGTGCACGAGCTGGCGCACCTGAAGGAGCGCGAGCACAACAAGGCGTTCTATCAGCTGTGCGCGCACATGGAGCCGCAGTACCACCAGTACGAGTTCGATCTGCGGCTGCATCTGACGCAGCTTGAGCTGTGCGACCGCCCGGCCTGAGCCGGCGCTACACTCCGTTCATGACTGATCGCAGCGCCACCACCGTTTCACTCGTGCTCGGCTCCGGCGGCGCGCGGGGTCTGGCGCACATCGGCGTGATCCGCGAACTCGAATCGCGCGGCTACCGGATACGTGCCATCGCAGGTTCGTCGATGGGCGCCGTGATCGGTGGTGTGCATGCACGCGGCGCGCTTGCAACCTACGCCGAATGGGTTGTCGGTCTCGGCCAGTCCGACGTTTTCCGCATGCTCGACTGGACGTTTTCCGGCGGCGGCCTGATCCGCGGCGAAACCCTGATCCGGCGGCTGCGCGAGCTGGTGGGCGACTGCAATATCGAAGACCTGCCATTCGATTACACGGCGGTCGCTGTCGACATCGAGCGCGGGCGCGAGGTGTGGTTTTCGGACGGCTCGCTGCTGGAGGCCATGCGTGCCTCGATGGCGGTGCCGTCCGTGTTTACACCGCATGCCTATCGCGGACGCACGCTGGTCGATGGCGGGCTGCTCAATCCGGTACCGGTCGCACCGACCCAGCGCACCCTCACCGACCTCACCATCGTGGTAGACCTCAACGGCGAGGTGGTCGAACCGCCTCCGCTGCAGAAACCGGAGCCTGCGGACGTGGAACCGGGCCTGCTGCAGAAACTGCGGGGCTACATTCCGGGCCTGAACGGCGACATCCAGCCGGTTGAAGCCGGGCTGGCCATGTCTGACGTGCTGATGCGCTCGCTCGAAACGATGCAGGCGGCGATCACCCGGCAGCATCTGGCGGTGTTCTGGCCCGATGTCGTGATCAGCGTGCCCAAGAACACGTGCATGTTCCACGAATTCCATCTGGCCGGGCCGCTGATCGAACTCGGCCACCGGCTGGCGGCCGAAGCGCTCGACGCCAGCGAGGCCGCGCGCGGCAGGAACGGCCACGTCGTGCGCCATGCGAAGGCGCGCTAGAGCCGCTTCACCTTCACGTCGCGCCCCTTCACCCGCCCGCCGTCGAGCCGGCGCACGACTTCGTCGGCGATGTTGCGGTCCACCGCGACATAGGTCAGATATTCGGTCACGTCGATGCGTCCGACCTGCTCCCGCGTGAAGCCTGCTTCACCGGTCAGGGCACCGAGCACGTCACCGGGACGGATCTTTTCCTTGCGCCCGCCCAGTATCTGCAGCGTGGCCATCGGCGGCACCAGCGGTGCGTTGCCGGCGGGCTCCAGATCGGCCAGTGGCTGCCATTCGAGCGGAGCGCCCTGCGCCTTCTCGATGCGCTGTGCGCGCCCCATTTCGTTGCGACTGACCAGGCTGAGCGCCCAGCCGTCGGCGTCGCCTCGCCCGGTGCGGCCGATGCGATGCACGTGCACCTCCGGGTCGGGCGTCACATCGGCGCTGATGACGGCCTCGAGCTTGTCGATGTCCAGCCCGCGCGCGGCAACGTCCGTGGCCACCAGCACCGACGCACTGCGATGTGCGAAGCGCACCAGCACCTGATCACGCTCCCGCTGTTCCATGTCGCCGTAAAGTGCCAGCGCCTCGAAGCCCTGTGCGCACAGGCGATCGGCCAGTTCGCGGCAGCGCACCTTGGTGTTGCAGAACACCAGCGCGCTGACCGGGCGGTAGTGGCGCAGCAGCTGCGCCACCGCATCGAGCCGCTCCGCGTTGTCGATTTCGTAGAAGCGCTGGCGGATCTTGCCGCCGGCGTGGCGCGTTTCGACCTGCACGCGTTCCGGTTCGCGCAGGAACTGCGACGCCAGTTTTTCGATGCCGGCCGGGAAGGTGGCCGAGAACAGCAGCGTCTGCCGCTGGGCCGGGCACTGCTTCGCGATGTAGGTGATGTCGTCGAAGAAGCCCATGTCCAGCATGCGGTCGGCTTCGTCGAGCACCAGTGTGTTCAGGCCGCGCAGGTCGAGCGTGCCGCGTTCCAGGTGGTCCATGATGCGGCCGGGTGTACCCACGGCCACGTGCGCGCCGTGCTCCAGACTGCCGATCTGCGGCCCCATCTTGGCGCCGCCGCACAGGGTCACCACCTTGATGTTGTCGGTCGCGCGCGCCAGCCGCCGGATTTCCTTCGCCACCTGATCGGCCAGTTCGCGCGTCGGGCACAGCACCAGCGCCTGCGGCGAGAACCAGCGCGGGTTGAGCCTGGCCAGCAGCGGCAGCGCGAAGGCGGCCGTCTTGCCGCTGCCGGTCTTCGCCTGCGCGATCAGGTCGCGGCCGGCGAGCGCCAGCGGCAATGCGGCGGCCTGCACCGGGGTCATCGACAGATAGCCCAGGCCGCGCAGATTGGTCAGTGTTTCGGGCGACAGCGGCAGCGTGTCGAACGATGTTTCGGCGGCCGTTTCAGGCTCGCCGGCAGGCGGGAGTGGCGTGGTCATGCCGGATTATACGTGGCGCGCACACCGTGATCCGGGGATCGTGGAGACGTCGATTGCAGTGCACCACGACCATCGAACGAGCAGCATCGATGCCGGAGCCTTTCCCGGCTTTGATAAACTGCAGGTGCTGTCCTTTCTCCGGTAATCATCCATGCTCAAGCTGTTGCGCTGCACCGCGCTCATCGTATCCGCCCTCATTCCGCTTTCCGCCGCCGCCGAAGTGATCCCGCCGCCGCAGGTCGATGCCCGTGCCTGGCTGCTGGTCGACCATGAATCCGGCAAGGTGCTGGCCGAATCGCGCCCTGACGAGCGGGTCGAGCCGGCATCGCTGACCAAGCTGATGACCGCCTATCTGACCTTCAAGGCCCTGAAGAACAATCAGCTCAAGCCGAACCAGGTGGTACCGGTCAGCGTGAAGGCATGGAAGACCGGTGGTTCGAAAATGTTCATCGCGCCGGACAAGCCGGTCACTGTCGACGAACTGCTCCGCGGCATGATCATCCAGTCCGGCAACGACGCCTGCGTCGCGCTGGCCGAAGCCATCGCCGGCAGCGAGGAAGCGTTCGCGCAGATGATGACGCGCGAGGCGCAGCGTCTGGGCCTGACGGGTACGGCTTACCGCAATTCGACGGGTCTGACCGAAGAGGGGCACTACACGACCGCACGCGATTTGGCGCTGCTGGCGCGCGCGATGATCCATGACTTCCCCGAGTACTACCCGCTGTACTCGACGCTCGACTACACCTACAACAACATCAAGCAGGGCAACCGCAACCGCCTGATGACCATGGATGCGAGCGTCGATGGCATCAAGACCGGTCATACCGATGCGGCTGGCTGGTGCCTGGTGTCGTCGGCGAAGCGCGACGGTCGCCGTGTGCTGTCGGTGCTGCTGGGCGCGCCCAGCGAGAACGGCCGCATCGAGTCCTCGCGTTCGCTGATCAACTACGCTTTCAACGCCTACGAGAACGTGAAGCTGGCTGCGGCCGGCGAATCCCTGGCGCAGCCCGCTGTATACAAGGGCGCAGCGGCCAGTGTTTCGCTCGGCGTCGCCGCCGACGCTTTGCACACCGTGCCGCGCGGACAGGGCGCGAAGCTGGCGCGCGAGATCGTCGTGGTGACCCCGGTGATCGCGCCGATCGCCGCCGGCCAGCCACTGGGCACGCTCAAGGTGACGCTCGATGGCCAGCCGGTGGGTGAATATCCGCTGGTTGCGCAGACGGCCGTCGAAGAAGGCGGATTCTTCCGCCGCATCTGGGACACCCTTCGTCTTTGGTTCGGCTTCTGAGGGATGACGATGCCAGACAGCCTGCTGGAATTTCCGACCGATTTCCCGCTCAAGATCATGGGCGCACGTCAGGACGACTTCGCGCAGGAAGTCGTTACCGTGGTGCTGCGTCACGCGCCGGATTTCGATCCGGCCAGCCTTGAAATGCGCCCGTCGTCGGGTGGTCGCTACATCAGTTTCACCGCCACCATACGCGCCACCTCCCGCGAACAGCTCGACGCGCTGTACCGCGAGCTGAGCAGCCACCCGATGGTCAAGGTGGTGCTGTGACCGCCGAAGTCATCCAGCTCGGACGCGAGGACTACACGAAGGTGTTCGACGCCATGAAGGCGATGACTGCGGCGGCCGCGCTGGTGCCGGTGCCCGACCAGTTCTGGCTGGTCGAGCACCCGCCGGTGTTTACGCTGGGGCTGGCCGGCAAGCGCGAACATCTGCTGCGTGACATCGGCGTACCGGTGGTGGAAAGTGATCGCGGCGGCCAGGTGACCTATCACGGGCCGGGTCAGGTCATCGTTTACATGATGGTGGACCTCAAGCGCGCCGGTCTGGGCGTGCGCGAACTGGTCAATCGCATCGAACAGGCGGTGATCGACCTGCTCGCCGCCCACGGCGTGCCGGCACGGCGCCGCGCCGGCGCCCCCGGCGTCTATGTCGGTCCGGCAGACGATGAAGCGAAGATTGCAGCACTGGGTCTGCGCGTGAAGAACGGACGTACCTATCATGGCGTCGCACTCAACGTGGACATGGACCTTTCTCCGTTTGCCGCCATCAACCCCTGCGGTTACAGTGACCTGCGGGTCACGCAGACCCGCGATCTGGGCATCGACCTCGCACCCGGGGCGATCGGCCAGCAACTGATCGACGCGCTTCAGCGCGCCTTATACACAAAAGGTAGCCCCCGGCCATGAGCGACACCACCTACGATCCGACTTCGAAGCAGAAGGGCTCGCTGAAGACCGCACGCATCCCGATCAAGGTCGTGCAGGCGGAAACGCTGCGCAAGCCGGACTGGATCCGCGTGCGTGCGGCGCGCCCGGACAGCCGCTTCGGAGAGATCAAGCAGATCCTGCGCGAACACGAGCTGCACACGGTGTGCGAAGAAGCCAGTTGTCCCAATATCGGCGAGTGCTTCGGCAACGGCACCGCCACCTTCATGATCATGGGCGACAAGTGCACCCGCCGCTGCCCGTTCTGCGACGTCGGTCACGGCCGGCCCGATCCGCTGGACGCGGACGAGCCGGAAAAGCTGGCGAAGACCATCGCCGCGCTCAAGCTCAACTACGTCGTGATCACCAGCGTTGACCGGGACGATCTGCGCGACGGTGGCGCGCAGCACTTCGTCGACTGCATCCGTGCCGTGCGCACGCATTCCCCGCGCACCACGATCGAAGTGCTGGTGCCGGATTTCCGCGGCCGGCTCGACGTGGCGCTGGGCATCCTGAATGCCGCACCGCCGGACGTGATGAACCACAACCTCGAATCGGTGCCGCGCCTGTACGCGCAGGTGCGCCCCGGCTCCGACTACGCGCACTCGCTGATGCTGCTGAAGAAATTCCGCGCGTTCCATCCCGACGTACCGACCAAGAGCGGCCTGATGCTGGGGCTGGGCGAAACCGACGAGGAAATCCTGCAGGTGATGCGCGACCTGCGCGCGCACGACGTACAGATGCTCACCCTCGGACAGTATCTGCAGCCCTCTGGCGGCCATCTGCCGGTGCTGCGCTACGCGCATCCGGATGTGTTTGCGATGTTCGAACGCGAGGCGAAGGCCATGGGCTTCACGCACGCGGCCTGCGGACCGATGGTGCGTTCGAGCTACCACGCCGACCGCCAGGCGCATGCAGCCGGCGTGGACATCGAGGGGCACTGACCGGGTACGCTCCGTTCCGCTGCACGCACTTTGTGAAGGACTGTGTCTGTAACGGTACGGTCACACGAACGCAATCTTCGACTGTTGTCATGGATCTTTCATAAAGGGCCGGAATTCGTCCAGCCTGAAAAGGAGATCCATTCATGGTCAGAAGCATTGCAGCAGCGGCGATCGCCGCCCTTTTCGTGCCGGTTGTCCAGGCCGCGGCACCGGTCGGCTGGGACAAGTTGTGGACCTTCACGCACGGTGAGACGACCAGCGTGGCCGGGCAGACGTCGGAAATCCTTGCCTTCGACAGCCTCAACAACGAGCTCTGGGTGGGCGGCCTGAAAGGCGTCGACATCCTGAATGCCGCCACCGGCAGCTTCGTCCAGCACATCGACACGACGATGTTCGGGGAACTGAACAGCGTGGCCATCCGCAACGGCATCGCCGCATTTGCCATCGCGGCTCCGGTCAAGACCGACGCCGGCTCGGTGCTCACCTACAACACTACGAGCCGCAGTTTCCAGCAGAGCTATCTGGTCGGCGCGCTGCCCGACATGGTCACCTTCGCCGCCGATGGCCGCATCCTGACTGCCAATGAAGGCGAACCGCTGGCCCGCGTCGGCTTCGCGACGGTCGAAGCGCGCGGTTCGATCAGCATCATCGACACCACGAAGGATTCGGTCACCACGCTCGGCTTCGGCGGTTTCGACGGCACGACCGGCCTCGGCCGCATCGTGTCGCCGGGCAGCAAGCCGTCGATCGACTGGGAGCCGGAATACATCGCACTGTCGAAGGATGGCCTGTCGGCGATGGTCACGCTGCAGGAAGCGAATGCCGTGGCGAAGATCGATCTGGTGTCGCAGGAGATCGTGTCGGTCACTTCGCTCGGCCTGAAGGACCACAGCCTGCCGGGAAATGAACTCGACACCACGGACCGCGACATCACCTCACCCAGAACGTCGATTGCCGGCAACTACCGCAACGCGCCGGTATTCGGCATGTACATGCCGGACGCGATCGCCTCGTATGCGTCAGGTGGCAAGACCTTCTACATCACCGCCAACGAGGGTGATTCGCGCAATCTGGAAGATTTCGTCGATGGCGAATTCAACGAAGAAGTGCGCGTGGGTTCCAGCAGTTATGTGCTTGATCCGGGCGTGTTTCCGGATGCCGCAATCAAGTCGGACAGCAATCTCGGCCGTCTGACGGCCACCACCTCGGGTGGCGATCTCGACGGCGACGGTGATTACGACCAGATCCACATCTTCGGCGGCCGCTCCTTCTCCATCCTCGACGAGAACGGCAATCAGGTGTTCGACAGCGGCAACGATTTGGAGGCCCGCCTGCTGGCTGCCTTCCCGGCGCTGATCGACGACGGCCGCAGCGACAACAAGGGTGTCGAGCCCGAGGGTGTGACGGTACTCGAAATCGGTGACCGCACGCTGGCCTTCATCGGCTTCGAACGGTCGAAAGACAGCGTCATCGCGATTTACGACGTGACCAACCCGACCGCCGCCACCTTCGTCGATCTCATCGTCGACGCTGATTCGGATGCGGTGGAAGGCTTGACCGCCTACGAGTTCGGCGGTCGCTATTTCCTCGCCACCGCCAACGAAGGCGGGGGCACCACGTCCCTGTTCTCCATCACGCCGGTGCCGGAACCCGAGACCTACGCCATGCTGCTGGCCGGCCTCGGCCTGATCGGTCTGGCTGCACGCCGCCGCAGGGCCTGACCATCGAGGTGCCCGGGCTTGACCTCGCTCAAGCCCGGGCGGTGACCGGACGGTTATCGTGCCCCCGGTCACCCGTCGTTCCGGTCAGCCATGATAGACACCCTCACTGAAGTTTCCGCCATCCGTGCCGCGCCCCCCGAGGCGCATCGCACGTCCATCCCCGATTCGCTCGTGCAACGCCTTTCCGGCAGTGGCCTGAAGCCGCTTGCGCTGGCGGGCCGCACCTTGCTGCCCATCGTTCAGGGCGGCATGGGCGTCGGTGTATCGGCGCATCGACTGGCCGGAAACGTGGCGGCTCTGGGTGCCGTCGGCACCATTTCATCGGTTGATCTGCGTCGCCATCATCCTGATCTGATGGCGCGCACACGCGGGCTGATCGGCGACAGTGCCAAGCAGATCATCGACGATGCCAACCTCGAAGGCCTGGGCCGCGAAATCGCTGCGGCGAGGCAGATCGCCGGCGGGCATGGCCTGCTGGCTGTCAATGTGATGCGCGCGGTCAGCGGCTATGCCGAGCATGTGCGCAAGGCGCTGCAATGCGGCATCGACGCAGTAGTGGTGGGTGCCGGGCTGCCGCTCGACCTGCCCGATCTGGCGCGCGACCACCCGGATGCGGCGCTCATCCCCATCCTGTCCGACGCACGCGGTGTGCAGCTCGTGGTGCGCAAATGGGAGCGCAAGCAGCGCGTGCCCGATGCCGTGGTGCTCGAACATCCGGGCTGGGCTGCCGGTCACCTCGGCGCCGCGAAGGTGGCCGACGTGAATGACCCGCGCTTCGATTTCGAAAAGGTCGTGCCGGAAACGCTGGCCTGGCTGCGCAGCGCGGGTCTGGAGGGGCGCGTGCCGCTCATCGTGGCGGGCGGACTTCGCACCCACGACGACATCCGTCGCATGCAGGCGCTCGGTGCCGCGGCCGTACAGTTCGGCACGTCGTTTGCAGTGACCGAAGAATGCGATGCCGACGAGGCGTTCAAGCACGTGCTGGCCGATGCGCGTGACGAGGATCTGGTCGAATTCACCAGCGTGGCCGGCTTGCCGGCGCGCGCGGTGCGCACGCCCTGGCTGCAGAAGTACCTTTCCGTACTCGATCGCATGCAGGCGTCTGCCCACCTCAAGAAGCGTTGCGCCAAGAATTTCGACTGTCTGGCCCAGTGCGGCCTGCGCGACGGGCTGGTCGGCTGGGGTCAGTTCTGCATCGATCACCAGCTCGCCGCGGCGCTGCGCGGGGATCTCAAGACCGGGCTGTTCTTCCGCGGCCGCGGTGCGCTGCCTTTCGGCAACCAGATCCGCAGCGTGCGCGCGCTGATCGAATATCTCCTCACGCCCACTGCGACGGCTGCTGCCGCCTGAGTCGACCACACGCTTCGTCTCGTCACCCGGACAGCCCGCCGCGTCGCGCTATGCAGTGCTGGCGCCGGTCGGTGCTTTCGCGTCATCATCCGCAACGCTGTTCCTTTCTTCCGTTTCCGTTCCTGTTGCTGGAGATGCAATGACAACGCCACGCCAGACCGATCCGGGCCTGCTCGCCGCGCTCGCCGCGCAGCGTGCGTTCGGCACGCTCGATGCACCGTCACGCGAGGCTTTCGCCACCCTGGCCACCCTGCTGCCGCTGGCTGACGGCGATGTCCTGCCCGACGCGCCGCCCGGGGGCGACGCGCTCCACCTCGTCGTGCGTGGCGACGTCGTGCTGCAGGACGCCGCGCGTGCCGCAATCGTCACGCTGCGGGCAGGCGAGCTGTTCGGTTACGGCACCGCCGCCCGCCTCACCGGCGGGTGGACCGCCCGCGCTCAGGGCGACGCACTGCTGGCGCGCTTCGGCAGCACTGACATCGACGCGCTGTGCGCCGCGCAGCCGGCGCTGCGCTGCTTCCTGTCCGTGGCGCGTGAGCCTGCGGGCAACGCGCGCACCACCGATCCGCACCTGAACCTGATGACGACACCAGTGCGTTCGCTGGTGCGGCGCATGCCGATCACCGTGGCGCCGACCACCACCATCCGCGAGGCGGCGCAGCTGATGCGCGACCAGCGCGTGTCGTCGGTGCTCATCGTCGAGCAGGGTCATCTGTTCGGTCTGGTGACCGATCGCGACCTGCGCAACCGCGCCGTGGCGCAGGGCATCGACACCGCACAGCCGGTGATCGACATTGCGACCGTTGCACCGATGACGATGGACGTGCGCAAGCCGGCGTTCGATGCGCTGCTGCTGATGGCCCGCCACAACATCCACCACGTGCCGGTCATGGACGGCAACGCGGTGGTCGGCATGATCACCGCCACCGACGTGACGGAACAGCACAGCACATCGGCCGTCTATCTGGCCGGCGACATCTACAAGCAGACCACGGTCGAGGCGCTGGCCGCTGCGGCAGGACGGGTGCGCGCGCTGCAACAGAATCTTGCTGCAGCGGGCGCCACCGCCTACAGCACCGGCCACATCATCACCGCCATCACCGACGCGATCACCTGCCGCCTGCTGCAACTGGCCGAAGCGAAGTTCGGGCCGGCGCCGATAGACTACGTCTGGGTGGCCGCCGGTTCGCAGGCGCGCAGCGAACAGACCGCCAAGTCGGACCAGGACAACTGCCTCGTGCTCGACGACAGTTACGACGAGGCGCGTGACGGCAACTACTTCAAGGCGCTGTCCGCCTTCGTGTGCGACGGACTCGATGCCTGCGGCTACATCCACTGTCCGGGCGAAATGATGGCCATGACCGACCAGTGGCGGCAGCCCAGGGCCCGCTGGGCGCAGTACTTCCGCAAATGGACGGCCGAGCCGGAGCCCAAGGCGCTCATGCTCACCTGCGTGTTCTTCGACCTGCGCGCCATCTACGGGAAGTCATCGCTGCTCGACGACCTGCGCCGCGACGTACTGGCACGCACGCAGGGCAACCGCATCTTCCTCGCCTACATGGTGGGCAATGCGCTGACGCATCAACCGCCGCTTGGCCTGTTCAACCGCATGTCGACCATCCGCTCAGGCGAACATCGCGGCACGATCGACCTCAAGCACACCGGCATCGTGCCCATCGTCGATCTGGCCCGGGTCTATGCGCTGGCCGGCGGGCATGACGCGGTCAACACGCACGACCGACTTGCCAGTGCCGCCGCCAGCCACGAAATCAGCGAACAGAGCGCACGCGACCTGCGCGATGCGCTCGAATTCATCGCCACGCTGCGCATTCAGCACCAGGCCCGCCAGCTCGGCGCCGGCGGCGACGCGGACAACTTCCTGAAGCCGGACGAACTGTCGAACTTCGAGCGCAGCCAGCTCAAGGACGCCTTCGCCGTCGTGCAGACCCTGCAGAGCGTGCTGGGCCAGCGTTACCAGGCGGGACGTTACTGAGCCGATCGGCGGTGCCCTCCGGCAAACGACTTATTGCCGGCGCGCGTCGCCGGCTGCAGCATCCGGCTTCATTTCCGTCAGGGAGCCATGATGCGAACCCTCCGCCAGTTGTACCGCTACCCTGTCAAGGGCCTGTCCGCCGAGCCGCTGCAGCAGATCGCGCTGCGCGCCGGCGAAGGCGTGCCGCTCGACCGCGCCTGGGCGCTCACCAACGGCAGCTGGACCTTCGAAGCGGGCAGCTACTCGCCGCGTCCGAAAACCGATTTCATCGCGCTGATGGATCACGCCGCGCTGGCGTCGCTGGCCACCCGTTTCGACGATGAAGAAAATTGCCTGCACGTTACGGCGCCTGACGGGCGCCTGCTGCGCATCGACGTCGATGACCCGGTCAGCTGCGAAAAACTGGCACAGTTCGTCGCGCGTCACATCACCGCCCGCCTCGAAGGGCCGCCCGCATTCGTCGCCGGCGAAGGCTTCCGCTTCACCGATGTGAGCGTGCTGTCGCACGGCATGATGAATGCCGTGTCGCTGATCAATCTGGCGACGGTTCGCGACATCGGCGTCGCGTGGGGCGTCGACATCGACCCGCTGCGCTTCCGCGCCAACCTCTACATGGATGGCGGCGACGCGTGGGAAGAGGCGTCCTGGCTGGATCGCGACATTCTGATCGGCGACGTGCGCGCACGCGTCGTCATGCGCACGCCGCGCTGTGCCGCCACCAACGTGAATCCGGTCACCGCCGAGCGCGACATGACGCTGCCGGCCACCATGATGGAGCGCTACGGCCACCGCGATCTCGGCGTCTACCTGCAGATCATCGAAGGTGGCGCCGTCGCGTCCGGCGCACCGATCACGGTCGCGCTGTAACATCCGGGGCTCGACGACAGACACCGGGAAGGTCTCAGAGCTTTCGCAGGTCCGTCGTGCGGCGGCCGGTTGTCCCGGCCGTGCGTCAAGCCGATGGAAAGAACGACATGCTGCGTACCCTGAAGGATCTGTTCGACAGCTTCGCTGCTCCGGCCGCCGGTACCGCGGCCGATTCGGAGCACCAGCTCCAGCTGGCCACCGCCGTGCTGCTGATCGAAGTGATGCGCGCCGACCCCGACATCGGCGACGCCGAACGCGCGGCCGCGATGGCGGCGCTGCGCGGCAAGTTCGCGCTGGCCGACGACGAGATCGAGCGCCTGATGGAACTGGCCACCACGGCGGCGCGCGAGGCCTACGATTACCAGCGCTTCACGGCCCGGCTCAACCGTGCGTTCGACGCCGAACGCAAGGCGCACATGATCGAACTGATGTGGCAGGTCGCGTATGCCGACGGCCATCTGCATGCACACGAGGCGCATGTGATGCGCAAGGTCGCCGATCTGCTCTACATTCCGCACGCCGACTACATCACCGCCAAGTTGCGCGCGCGGGACGCAATGGGTCCGGAAAGCCAGACCTGAGACAGGGTGCCGACCCATTGCACCGGTCGGCGCCGCGTCGCAGCTGCTCCGGCATATCACTCCGGCAGCGACCGGTGCCGTCATTTTCCGGAAGGGGTCACATGCTCGCGCCTGATGCGCATCCGGTTCTGCCGGCCGATCTGGTCGCCTGTCACGAGTGCGATCTGCTGCAGACCGAGCCGCAACTGACGCCCGGCCAGACGGCGAGCTGCGTGCGCTGTGGTGCCTTCCTCGCGCGCAACCCGCCGGACAGCATCGACCGCACGCTGGCTCTCACGTTGACCGCCGCCGTCCTGTATGTCATCGCGAACATCCATCCGCTGGTCGGGCTGGAGATGCAGGGGCGCCTGGTCGCCGTGACCCTGTTCGAAGCGGTCCGCGTGCTGTGGCAGGACGGCATGATGCCGGTCGCCGCGCTGGTGTTCGGCACGGCGCTGCTGTTTCCGCTGCTCGAACTGGTGATGATCCTGCTGGTACTCGTGCCGCTCAGGCTGGGCAGGGTGTCGCCGCGGCTTGCGCCCTTCTTCCGGTTGGTGTGCTCGGTCAAGCCATGGGGCATGGTCGAAGTGTTCCTGCTTGGCATGCTGGTGTCGCTGGTCAAGCTGTCGCACCTCGCCAGCGTCGTCCTCGGCACTGCGTTCTGGGCCATGGCCGGCCTGATCCTCGCGCTCACTTTCGCCGGCCGCGCCTTCGACACCCGGCTGCTGTGGCAGCAGCCCCTGCCGGACGAGCGGGCATGAGCACATGAGCAGGCACGCATTGACCGCACGCGCCGCCGGGCTGATGAGCTGCCACGTGTGCGGCCAGCTCGCCCGAGTTCCGGCGGCCGGGCCCGCCGCGACGCACGGCATGCTGCGCTGTCCGCGCTGCAACGCGCCGATGCATCTGCGCAAGCCGGCCAGCCTGTCCGCGACGTGGGCGCTGGTGCTGGCTTCGATCATTCTGTTCATACCGGCCAATCTGCTGCCCGTCATGACGACCACGTCGCTGCTCGGCACCCAGCAGGACACGATCATGAGCGGCGTCGTCTTCCTCTGGCAGTCGGGTTCCTGGCCGCTGGCGGCCGTGGTGTTCTTCGCCAGCGTGATGGTGCCGCTGCTCAAGATCATCGCGCTGGTGCACCTCACGCTGTCGGTGCAGCGGCGCTCGGTGCGCAATCCGCTGGCGCGCACGCGGCTGTACCGCTTGGTGGAATTCGTCGGCCGCTGGTCGATGCTCGACATCTACGTGATCACCATGCTGGTGGCGCTGGTCGATTTCCGCGGCGTGGCGAACATAGAAGCCGGGCCGGGCGCCATCGCATTCGGTGCCGTGGTGGTGCTCACCATGTTCGCCGCCATGAGTTTCGACCCCCGCCTGATCTGGGACCCGCTTGCCGACCGCAACACGTCCGACCATGACTGACCCGACACCGCCCGCCCTTCCCGCCGCCACGGTCGATGCACCGCGGCGCTTCCGCCTGCCGCTGGTCTGGATCATTCCGCTGGTGGCGGCGCTGATCGGTGCCTTCCTCGCGGCACGCACCTGGTACGAGCAGGGACCGACCATCACCATCCAGTTCAGCAGCGGCGCCGGGCTGGAGCCGGGCAAGACGCGCATCAAGTACCGGGATGTCGATGTCGGACAGATCATGTCGGTGGTGCTGGCCGAAGACGGGGCGCATGTGACCGCCACCGCGCAACTGGCGCGTCAGGCCGACCGGCTGCTTGTGCAGGACACCCGTTTCTGGGTGGTCAGTGCGCGCGTGTCGGGCAGCGCAGTGTCCGGTCTGGGCACGCTGCTGTCGGGTGCCTACGTCGGCATGGACGCCGGCAAGTCCGCCCAGCCCGCCCGGGCCTTCGTGGCGCTGGACGAGGCACCGGTCATCACGCTCGACATTCCCGGGCGAGCCTATCGGCTCCATGCCGAATCACTCGGTTCGATCGGTGTCGGCACCCCCATTTATTTCCGCCGCATCGAAGCCGGTCAGGTCACCGGTTTCGAACTCGACGAACAGGGCAAGCACATCGACATCCGGATCTTCATCAAGGCGCCGTACGACCGGTTCGTCACCACCGACAGCCGCTTCTGGAACGCCAGCGGCATCGATGTGAAGCTCGGCGCAGAGGGCGTGCAGCTGAACACCGAATCGCTCACCTCCATCCTGGCGGGCGGTCTCGCTTTCCAGACACCGGAAGACTCCTTCGACACGCAGGCGTCCGAGGACCACGATTTCCCGCTGTTCGCAACGCGCAGCGAAGCGCTCAAGCAGCCCAACGCCAGCGCGCTGGTCTTTCAGCTGCGCTTCACCGAGTCGGTGCGCGGCCTGTCGATCGGTGCGCCGGTCGATTTCCGCGGCATCCCGGTCGGCGAGGTGACTGCCGTCCGCCCGGACCTGAACGGCAGCGGCGCCGACCTGGGCCTGCTGGTCGATGTGGTCGTGTTCCCCGGCCGCATGCAGCCCCGGCCCGCTGCCGGTGGGTCGGCGATCCCGGGCGACGAGCCGGCGAGCCGTGCTTACCGCACATTCATCGACCGCCTGACCTCGAGCGGCCTTCGCGCCCAGCTGCGCAACGTCAGTCTGC
The DNA here is from genome assembly GCA_017984755.1 of Methyloversatilis sp. Taxonomy (GTDB): domain Bacteria; phylum Pseudomonadota; class Gammaproteobacteria; order Burkholderiales; family Rhodocyclaceae; genus Methyloversatilis. Next base: position 2,989 of record JAGNYW010000008.1, on the reverse strand, counting down.
TCACCGGCCAGCTCTATGTGGCGCTCGATTTCTTCCCGTCGGCGCAGCAGGCCGGCGTCGCGTGGGATCGCAACCCGCCGCGCCTGCCCACGCAGCGCGGTAGCCTGGACGAATTGCAGAGTACGCTGCTGCGCATCGTGACCCGGCTGGACAAGCTGCCGCTGGATGAAATCGGTCGCGACACACGCGCCGCCGTCGCCGGGCTCGTCCGCACCATCGACCGTGCCGAAGGGCTGATCACACGACTCGACGGCCTGGCCGGCGGCGAAATCCGCGACACCGTGCTGGAAACACGCGACACGGTGGCCGAAGCGCGCGCCGCCATCGCCGACACGCGCCGGCTGCTGGCCGACGACGCACCGGTGCAGCAGGATCTGCGCGCTGCGCTGCAGGAGCTGACCCGCGCCGCCGAGGCGCTGCGCCATCTGGCCGATACGCTCGACCGCCATCCCGAAGCGCTGCTGCGCGGCAAACCCGAGGACAAACCGTGATGCCGATTTCCTTCCGGCGCGTTGCCGCCCTCACCGCACTCCTTGCGCTGCTTGCCGCCTGCGGCACCACCCCGCCGATCCGTCACTACTCGCTCGGCCCGATGGCCGCCGGCCCGGCGGCACCGCAGGCGGCGGCCGATACCGGCATCGTGGTCGGGCCGGTCAGCCTGCCGGCAGGCATCGACCGGTTGCAGATCGTGCGCACGGTCGAGGGCACACGCGTCGACATCGCGGACAGCCACCGCTGGTCCGGATCGCTGAAGGACGAGGTTGCGCGTCGCCTCGCCGGTGGCATTGCACGGCAGACCGGCATCGGCCGGGTCGTCGCATGGCCGCAGTCCACCCTCGCGGCGCCTGCGCTCACCGTGCCCATCGACATCCAGCGCTTCGACGCGGAAGGCTTCGAGCGCGTGACGCTGGAAGCCGTCTGGGCGGTGCGCAAGGCCGGCCGCGATATAGCCGGCCGCCGCTTCGTCGCGAGCGAAACCGTCGCTTCGCCCGACTACGCCGCGCTCACCGCTGCGCACGGCCGCCTGGTCGATGCCCTGGCGCGCGACATTTCAGATGCCCTCGGCACCGCGCAGGCGAATCAGCGCTGAGGTGACGGCACGGCGGACCAGTGCCGGAAGTAGAGCCGGCAGCCGGGGCCGGCAAGCACCACCGCCGCCGCGTAACCGTCAGGCACCGGCACGCTTCTGCAGTAGCCCGGCGCCGGTGCATCGGCATCCGGGAAAGGTATCGGAGATTCCGCCAGTGCGTCGGTCGGGGGCAGCACGCTGAAGTCCTGCAGAGGTATCCGCAGCCCTTTGCCCCAGGCTTTGACACAGGCCTCCTTGCGCGTCCACAGCATATAGAACAGGTCGCAGCGGGCGCTGCCCTCGACCCGCGCGAGGGCAGCGCGCTCGTCAGGTGAAAAACAGTGTGCGGCAACGTCCGCCAGATCATCGTGGGGCACGGCTGCTTCCACATCCACGCCGATTTCGTGTCGTTGCGCGATTCCCAGCAGTGCCAGCCCGCCGGAATGGGACAGGCTGAACTGCAGGTTCGAACCGTGCTGCCGCGCGAGTCGCGGTTTCCCGCAAGTACCGTTTTCCAGCATGATCTCCTGCGGCGCCAGACCCAGATGGCGCGCAAGCACATCGCGCAGCATGGCATGCGCCAGCACGAACAGTTCGCGGTCGCAGCGCTTGCGCAGACGCTCCGCGCGGGTCTGTTCGTCCGGTGACAGACTGGCGTTCAGTAGTTCGTCGGCCGGCAGGTCGCCGACCTGTGCCAGCCACAGATGGACGTCATCGCCGGTGATGTCCGGTTGCGGCTGCGGGGCGCGCCAGTCGGTCATTCGACACCGCCCGCATCGCGCGCCGGCGCGGCGTCGTCCAGGCGCTGCTGCAGTTGCCGCGCCAGTTCCTGCACCACGGGCTGCTTCACCATGAGCCCGTGACTGCCCTCTACCGGATGGATATCGAGCGCCGGTACGACGTCGGACCAGCCCAGACAGGGCCGGCTTGCTTCGCGTCGTGATTCTTCCGCAATGTAGAGGTCGACGCGACCCGGATAACGCTTCGGGCGATAGCCCCAGTGCGCCCACCAGTGGGCTGACGCGGCATCCGGAAAGCCGCGATGCGGCGTCCTGCCGATCATGTCCAGCGCTGCATGCATCAGGCGCTGTAGATTCATGTACGGACGCAGCCTGCAAACCAGACGCTCGAACAGCCCGCCACCCTGTGCGCGCAGATGCACGCCGGGTGCATAGGTGTCGAGCAGTGCGAGCACGGCGACGGTTTCGCCGGCGGCGCGCAGTTGCTGCGCCATTTCGAATGCCACCATGCCGCCGCTGGAAAAACCGGCGAGTCGGTAGGGGCCGTGCGGCTGAACTTCGCGCATCGCGGCAATGCAGTCGGCGGCGATGTCGCTGACGCGGCAGCGCGGCGCGGTCCGGCCATCCACACCGAGTGCATTCAGGCCGAATACCGGCTGCCCCGGGGACAGCGCGCGGGCCAGATCGAAGTAGTGGAACAGGTTGCCACCTATCGTGTGTACGCAGAACAGCGCCGGCAGGTCGCCACCGGGCTTGATCGGCACCCGCAGCGGCCACTGCGTACCGCCGGATTCGCGCAGCACGGCGGCGATGTCGCGTATCGTGCCGCCGCGGAACCAGAAGGTGTCGAGCGGCAGACGCGTGCCGAAGTTGCGCGCGATCGAATCGACCAGGCGCACCGCCAGCAGCGAGTGCCCGCCGATGGCGAAGAAATCCTGATCGACCGCGATGTCGCTGCGCTCGAAGAGCGATTCCCAGATACCGAGCAAGTGCCGCTCGACAATGTCGCGCGGCAGCCGGTCGACGCTGTCGGCCACCGGGCCCGCGCAGTCCGGCGCCGGCAGTGCGGCGCGGTCGAGCTTTCCGTTGGCCGTCCGTGGCAGCGCATCGAGCACGACAATGGCCGACGGCTGCATGTGCGCCGGCAGACACTGCGCCAGCTGCGCGCGCAGTGCGTCCG
>JAGNYW010000032.1 GCA_017984755.1 Methyloversatilis sp. | reverse complement strand
GTTGACCTGCGCCGGCAGCGGCTCGGCGCGGTTGAACCAGATCGCGTCGAAGGTGGCGCCGTCCTTCACCAGCGTCAGCTTGAGGTGCTTGTCCTTGAGCAGGCGCTGGCCGCGTACCTCGAAATGGTCGGAAAACACCGGCGGCGGAAAGCCCTGACCCCAGGTTTCGGCCTCCATCAGCAAGGCTGCGTTCAGATTCATCAGCGATGCTTCCAGCGCGCCGTCCGTTTCTATGGTGCGGGTGAGCGCGGAAGGTTCCACCAGGTCGGCCACTGCCTTTTCGAAGCAGTCACGGAAGCGCTCGAGGTCCGTTTCGCGCAGGGTCAGTCCGGCCGCCATGGCATGACCGCCGAAGCGGATGATCAGATCGGGCTCGCGCTTGGATACCAGATCGAGCGCATCGCGCAGGTGCAGGCCGGGAATGGAGCGCCCGGAACCCTTGATCTCGCCCTCGCTGACGCGCGCGAACGCGATGGTGGGGCGGTGCGCGCGCTCCTTGATGCGGGAGGCGACGATGCCGATCACGCCCTGATGCCAGTCCGGGTGAAACAGCGACAGCGAGTTCGATTCGCCCACATCGATGCCGGCCAGTTGCGACTCCGCTTCTTCCTGCATGCCGTGTTCGATTTCGCGCCGTTCGCGGTTCATCGCGTCGAGCTGTTCGGCCAGGGTTGCTGCGCGGGCGAAGTCGTCGGTGATCAGGCATTCGATGCCGAGCGACATGTCCGACAGGCGGCCGGCGGCGTTCAGCCGCGGCCCGAGGGCGAAGCCCAGATCGAAGGAATGGGCACGTTCCGGTTCGCGGCCGGCCGCCGCGAACAGCGCACGCAGCCCCGGCACCATCCTGCCCGCGCGGATGCGCTGCATGCCCTGCGTCACCAGCACGCGGTTGTTGTGATCGAGCTTCACCACGTCGGCCACGGTGCCGAGCGCCACCAGATCGAGCAGATTGCCCAGATTCGGTGCTTCGCGGTCGGCGAAGGCACCGCGTGCGCGCAGTTCGGCACGCAGGGCCAGCATGACGTAGAACATCACGCCGCAGCCGGCGATCGCCTTGCTCGGAAAGGCGCAGCCCGGCTGGTTCGGATTGACGATCACATCGGCCGCCGGCAGCGTGTCGCCCGGCAGGTGATGGTCGGTCACCAGCACCGATATGCCCAGTTCGTTGGCGCGCGCCACGCCCTCGACGCTGGCGATGCCGTTGTCCACGGTGATGATGATGTCCGGCTCGGCGTGCGCCGCGAGATCGACGATTTCTGGCGTCAGGCCGTAGCCGTACTCGAAGCGGTTGGGCACCAGATAGTTCACGTCGGCGCCCATGGCGCGCAGCGCCCGGATGCCGATGGCGCAGGCGGTGGCGCCGTCGCAGTCGTAGTCGGCCACGATGAGCAGCCGCGCATCGGCTTCGATGGCGTCGGCCAGCATGACCGCTGCGTCATGCGCGCCGGTCAGCTGTTCAGGCGGCAGCAGGGCCTTCAGGGAATAGTCGATCTGGCTGCGGTCCTGCACGCCGCGTGCGGCATAAAGACGTGCCAGCAGCGGATGCACGCCCTGCTGGGCCAGCATGTCACTGCTGCGCAGCGGTACCTTGCGACTGAGAATGCAGGTCATGTCCGGTCGCGATTCAAAAGGTGAAGCCCGTGAGGGAAAGCGGGCGGCGCCAGAATTTCATCAGGTCGCGCCGCTGCACCGTGACGTCGAGTCGTCCGTCGTCGCCGGTCAGGGTGAGCATCAGGGTCTGCACGTCGCCGCGCTTGAGCGCTGCCAGAGCAGGTTCGATCCAGTGTTCGTCGATCTGCCGGACGGCAGCGGCCCAGCTCTCGAAATCGAGGTAGAGCGACGGCTGCAGGGCTGAGTCGAGCACGATCAGGTTGTCCGGCAGCAGGGCGATCACACTGTTCGCGGGCAGTGGTGCCGCGCGGACGCCGGCGGCCAGCGCCATTCCGCGTGCCAGCGCATTGTCGGTCCAGACCTGCAGGCAGCGGGCCTGAGCCCGCACCGGCGCGGCGCCTGCGCCCCAGAACCAGAGGCTGTTGATGGCCGGTTTGCCCGCGTCCTCGCGCGCCGCGTTCACCGCATGGCCGTGGAACAGCATCTGCGTTTCGTTCATCCACTGGCGCAGTCTTGCGCCGTCCGGTCCGGTAGGCATGCGCACGTCAATCTTCCGGCCGAGTGCGCCGCCGGGCGGCGTGGTGCCGGCATCCAGCGCTTCGTGCAGCGCCAGATGCCCATGACCGCCGGCGCCCAGGTACAGCCAGCCGACATTGGCGAAATGCGCGTTCCACGACGCCGCCAGCGCGGCTGCCTCGTCGGCGTCCGGTGCCACGTCCGGCGCATCGGTCAGCAGCAGCGCATCGCGCGCGAAGCGCAGGTGAACGGCGTCGGCCGCCAGCCAGTGCCGGGTGTTCGCCGCCTCGCCGCAGCCGGCGCGCCGCAGCGCGCCGAACGGCGCGCGCTCGTCCAGTCCGAACAGCGAAGCGAGCAGGTATTCGACCGGTTGTGCGGCGCGGCGCGTCATGGTGCCGCAGCCGGCAAGGCGCGAAAGCGCTGCCGTGCGGGGCGCCGGCGGCGAACCGGTGTGCGGTGTCGGGGCGGGCCAGAGCAGGCCGGGAAGAACGAGATGCAGTGACATGACGGGAGTGTACCGCGTCGGCTGCCCGGACTTCGCAGCTTGCGGCGGCAGTCGGGGCACCTCTTCCTGTCGTTCGGCACTTCGTGTCGGCGCATGCGGACGGCGCGCCGACGCCGATACCGGTACCATGCCCAACCCATGAACTATGAAATCCTGCTCGGGCTGCGCTATGTGCGGGCCAAACGGCGCAACGGCTTCATTTCATTCATTTCCCTGATATCCACGCTCGGTCTGGCGCTGGGCGTGGCGGCACTGATCACGGTGCTGTCGGTGATGAATGGCTTCCAGAAGGAATTGCGCACCCGCATCCTCGGTGTGGCTTCGCACGTGCAGATCACCGGCTACGACAACGAGTTGACCGGCTGGCAGCAGGTGGCCGACGCGGCACTGAAGAACCCGGATGTGCGCGCCGCTGCGCCCTATGTCAGCGAACAGGCCATGCTGAGCTTCGACCAGACGGTGCGCGGCGCCATGGTGCGCGGCGTGCTGCCGGCTGCCGAAGACGGTGTGGCGGATTTCAGCCAGCACATGCGCGCCGGTCGCCTGGACGAACTGCAGCCCGGCAGCTTCGGCATCGTGCTGGGGCTGGAACTGGCGCGCGCCCTGCGCGTGCAGGTCGGCGAAAAGGTGACGCTGATCGCGCCGCAGGGCCTGGTGACACCGGCCGCCGTACTGCCGCGGCTGAAGCAATTCACCGTAGTCGGGGTGTTCGAGGCCGGGCACTACGAGTACGACGCCAGCCTCGCGCTGATCCACATGCAGGACGCACAGACGCTGTACCGCATGGAAGACCGCGTGTCCGGCGTGCGCCTCAAGCTGGGCGACCTGTTCGATGCACCGCGCGTGGCGCGTGAGCTGCATGCGCAACTGTCGGGTGAGGACCTTCTCGTGGGTGACTGGACCCGCCAGCACGCCAATTTCTTCCGCGCCATCGCGATCGAGAAAAACATGATGTTCATCATCCTGCTGCTCATCGTCGCGGTCGCCGCCTTCAACATCGTGTCCATGCTCATCATGGTGGTGACCGACAAGCAGGCCGACATCGCCATCCTGCGCACGCTGGGCGCCAGCCCGGCCAGCATGATGGCGGTGTTCATCGTGCAGGGCGCGGTGATCGGCGGCGGCGGACTGCTGCTCGGGGTGGCCGGCGGCATTGCGCTGGCGTCCAACCTCGACGTGGTCGTCCCGGCCATCGAAGCCATCGCAGGCGTATCGCTGTGGTCGGCCGAGGTGTATTTCATTCCCGAACTGCCGTCGGAAATCCTGATGTCCGACGTGCTTGCGGTGACCTTCATCGGCGGACTGCTGACGCTGGCAGCGACGCTTTATCCGAGCTGGCGCGCCTCGCGCGTGCAGCCGGCGGAGGCGCTGCGCTATGAGTGAAGTCGTGCTGGCCTGCCGCGGCCTGTCGAAAATCTTCCATCAGGGCAAGGTCGAGGTGCCGGTGCTGGCCGGCGTCGATCTGGACGTGATGCGCGGCGAGCGCGTCGCCATCGTCGGCTCCAGCGGCTCGGGCAAGAGCACGCTGCTGCACCTGCTCGGCGGTCTGGACGTGCCGAGCTCGGGCAGCGTGTCGCTGCTCGGACAGGACTATTCATCACTCGGCGAAGCGGCGCGCGGCACGCTGCGCAATCGCTCGCTCGGCTTCGTCTACCAGTTCCATCACTTGCTGGCCGAGTTTTCCGCGCTCGACAACGTGGCCATGCCGCTGTTGATCCGCCGCCAGTCGCAGGCCGACGCACGCGCCGCTGCTGCTGCCATGCTGGCGGAAGTCGGACTGGCGCACCGGGTGCAGCATCAGCCGGGCGAACTGTCGGGCGGCGAACGCCAGCGCGTGGCCGTGGCGCGGGCGCTGGTCACCCAGCCGGCCTGCGTGCTGGCCGACGAACCGACCGGCAATCTCGACAGCAAGACCGCCGGTGGCGTGTTCGACCTCATGCTCACGCTGAGCCGCACGCGCGGTACCAGCTTCGTCATCGTCACCCACGACGAGCGGCTGGCCGAGCGCACCGACCGCATCGTGCGGCTGGTGGATGGCCGGTTTTGAGGCAGATTCAAGACGCAAGGTGCAAGGTGCAAGGGACGGCGGCACTGCAGACGCGGATCACGATTGAATGCGAACAAGCCCCCGGCTGAACAGGCTCTAACGTGACGTGCGCGCTGCGCGCCGCTGCCAGGCGCGGACCAGATGCCAGCGCCACACGCCCAGCACGGTCACGTAGCCCAGTGCGGCGAGGGTGACGGCGAGCAGCGGAAGGCCGATCAGCAGCGGTTCGCCCAGTGCGAGCGCCCAGTCGATCAAGGTATCGATCCAGCCACCGAATCCGGCGCCGTCGGGGATGTGCGGCGGCTTGAAGGTGGCGCCGGGCGGCATGGTGAGGCCGAACAGCGGCATCGCCATGCGGCCGTAGGCCCATGCCACCGCGTACAGCGGAACGATAGTGAGCGGGTTGCTGTAGAAGGTCACCGCGATGGCCAGCGGCAGGTTCACCCTCAGCGGCACAGCGAGCAGCACCGCACCCAGCACCTGCAGCGGACCGGGAATCAGCCCCGCGAACAAGCCTACCGCCACGCCGCCGGCACAGCTGTGGCGGTTCAGGTGCCACAGGCGCGGGTGGCCGAGCCAGTCGGCGAAAGGCGCCAGCCAGGGATTGCGGCGCAGGCTGGCGGTATCCGGAATGTACTTGCGCAGGAGTTTTTTCATTGCCGCGGATTATCGACTGTGCGCTGCATGGCAGGGTGTTTATCAGGGTTGCCGAGGCAGAAATGTCCGCTTGATGACGAATGCATGAAAGGCCGCAATAATGGCGGCACATGATTGCTCCTGCCGCCCTTTCCCTTGTCGCCGGCTTCTGGCTGGCGCAGCAGCAAGCCGAACTGCCCGCGATGCCGGTGCTTTGGGGGCTGTCGGTCGTCGCAGTGCTGCTGCTCTGGCTGGCCGCGCTCCGCCCGGCCGGAACGCCTTCGGACATCGCGCGTCTGGTGGCCGTTGCACTGGTTGCGTTCTCATGGGCCGGCATCTGGGGTGATGCGCAGCTGTCGCGGCGCCTGGCGCCGGCGCTCGAAGGCCGCGACATCGATGTCGCGGGCGTGATTGCCGGCCTGCCGCAGCGGCTCGATCGCGGGCAGCGCTTCGAATTCGAGGTCGAACAGGCTCCGCCCGGCGTGCCGCCGCGCATTGCGCTCACGTGGCCGGACGGCAGGCGTGCCGGACACGATGCGGCGGCGCACGAACAGGCGGTGCTTTCAGGCATTCCGGTATTGCCGGCTGGCAGCCGCTGGCAGCTGCGGGTGCGGCTCAAGCGTCCGCACGGCAACATGAATCCGCATGGTTTCGATTACGAGGCCTGGTTGTTCGAGCGCGGCATCGGCGCGACCGGCTCGGTGCGTGCTGGCGGGGAGGGCGCCGCCGCGCAGCGCCTGGTTGACCTGCAGGCATGGCACCCGGCGCATGTGATCAACGCGCTCCGGGAAGGCGTTCGCAAGCGCTTCCAGCGCGTTCTGGCGAACGTCGACGGCGCCGACCCGCGTTACCAGTACGCCGGCGTACTGGTCGCACTGGCCATCGGCGATCAGCGCGCGATACCGCCGGCGCAGTGGGACATGTTCGCCCGCGCCGGCATCACGCACCTGGTGTCCATTTCCGGCCTGCACGTGACCATGGTGGCCGCCCTGTGCGGTCTGCTGCTGGGCGCCGCATGGCGGCGCGTGCCCGGGCTGGCGCTGCGTTGTGCGGCGCAACGGGCGGCCATCGTCGCCGGGCTGCTGGCGGCTGCGCTCTACTGTGCGCTGGCCGGCTTCGGCATTCCGGCGCAGCGCACGCTCGTCATGCTGTCGGTCGCCGGGCTGGCCCTGCTGTCCGACCGCTTCTCGTCGCCGTTCAACGCGCTCGCGCTGGCCGTCTGCGTCGTGCTGCCGCTGCATCCGATGGCGGTCATGAATCCCGGCTTCTGGTTGTCGTTCGGCGCGGTGGCACTGCTCTTCTACGTGGCCGCCGGCGACATCGCGCCAGCCCATCCCGTGGTGCGCGGGCTGAAGGCGCAGGCCGCCATCACGATCGGCCTGGCACCGGTGATGATCGGCCTCTTCCAGAACGTGTCGCTGGTATCGCCGCTGGTCAATCTGGTGGCTATTCCGCTGGTCGGCATGGTCGTCACGCCGCTGACGCTGATGGCCGTCGTGCTGCCGGTCGATGTGCTGCTTCTGGTGGCGCATCAGCTCACGGCCTGGCTGATGGTCGGTGTCGCAGCCCTGACGGCGCCTGACTGGGTGCTCTGGCAGGCGCCGGCGCCGCCTGCATGGGCGCTTGCCTGTGCGCTGCCGGGCGTGCTGGTGCTGCTTGCGCCGGTCGGCTGGCCGTGCCGCGCACTGTCACTGCCCTTGCTGCTGCCGGTGTTCATGCCGCTCGAACAGCGTCCGGCCCAGGGTGAATTGCGGGTCGTCGTGCTCGATGTGGGGCAGGGTCTTGCCGTGCATGTGCAGACCGCCGGTCATGATCTGCTGTTCGATACCGGGCCGCGTTACGGCAGCGAGGCCGACGCCGGCGAGCGGCTGGTGCTGCCCTATCTGCGCGCGCTCGGCGTGACGCGCATCGATTCGCTCATCATCAGCCACGCCGACAGCGATCACGCGGGTGGCGCTGCTTCGGTGCTGAGCGGTCTGGAGGTCGGCGAGGTATTGACGTCGGTGCCGGCGAACGACGCGTTGCGGCTGCTTCGCCCGGATGCGCGCGACTGCGTCGGCGGTGAGCGCTGGGCTTTCGACGGCGTGAGTTTCGACATGCTGCACCCGCCTGCGGGAACGCGTGCGCGCAGCAGCAACGCGCTGTCCTGCGTGCTGCGCGTGAGCAGCCGGCACGGCAGCGCGCTGATCACCGGCGATCTGCTGGCCGACGGAGAGGCTGCGCTGGTGGCGAGGCGCGCACCACTGGCCGCTGACCTGCTGGTGTCGCCGCATCACGGCAGCCGCACCTCATCGACGGCTGCGTTCGTGGCAGCCGTCGGGGCTCGCGACGTGGTCCATGCCAGCGGCTACCGCAACCGCTTCAATCACCCGCATCCGCTGGTGCAGGCGCGCTATGCGGCGCAGGGTGCCGTGCAGTGGCGCAGCGATCGCGATGGTGCCGCCGCTTTCGATTTCACCGAAGGCGGCGTCACGCGCGTGCTCAGTCGGGAGATCGACGTGCGCTACTGGCACAATCGCGTTCCGTGAACGGTACCCACCCTGGGTCGTGGCATGGCAGGAGACCTTCATGAGCATCATCGACAGAATTTCCTCGTGGTTCGGCCGCGCACCGGCTGACGCTGCAGCGCCTGCCGTGGCACAGCCGCGCCTGCATCGCGTGCAGTGCGCCAGCCCGGCCGGGCTGCACCGCATGGCCTACGCGGAGTGGGGCGATCCGGCGAACCCGCGCGTGCTGGTGTGCGTGCATGGACTGACCCGCGTCGGCCGGGATTTCGACTTTCTCGCGCAGCGGCTGAGCCGCCATTACCGGGTCGTATGTCCCGACGTCGTGGGCCGCGGCCGCAGCGACTGGCTGCTTGATCCGTCCGCCTACGGTGTGCCGCAGTACGTCGGCGACATGGTCACGCTGATTGCGCGACTCGGTGTCGACAGGGTGCACTGGTTCGGTACGTCGATGGGCGGACTCATCGGCATGGCACTGGCCGCGATGCCGGACACGCCGATCGACCGCATGGTGCTGAACGATGTCGGTCCGGTCATCACGTCGACCAGCCTGCGCCGCATCGCCGAATACGTGGGCAAGGCGCCGAAGTTCGCGTCGCTGGACGAGGCCGAACGCTACATCCGCACGGTCAGTGCGCCGTTCGGTCCGCTGACCGATGCGCAGTGGCGTCATCTGACCGTGCACGTCACGCGAGCAGTCGACGGCGGCGGTTTCGAAATGGGTTACGACCCGGACATCGGCAAGCCGGTGCAGGCCATGATGTTCCTCGGCGACATCGAACTGTGGAACCTGTATGACGCAATACGCTGCCCGACGCTGTGCGTGCGGGGCGCCGAATCCGACCTGCTGACGCACGACACGCTGATGCAGATGACGCTGCGCGGCCCGAAGGCCCGCACGCTCGAATTTGCGGGCGTCGGCCACGCGCCCATGTTCATGGACATGGCGCAGGTCGCGCCGATCGAACAATTCCTGACTGAAGGCATCACCGCATGAACAAGGACGAAGTCATCGCCGCTACCCGAGACTGGCTGGAAAAGGCCGTCATCGGCCTGAATCTGTGCCCGTTCGCCAAGGCCGTATATGTGAAGGAGCAGGTGCGTTTCGTGGTCAGCGAAGCGAAGCATTTCGACGCCTTCCTCGAGGACATCGACCGCGAGATCGAGTTTCTGGCTGCCGCCGATCCGCAGCAGGTCGACACCACCCTGATCATGCACGCGTCGCTGCTGGAAGACTTTCTCGACTTCAACGACTTCCTCGATCTGGTCGACGACGCGGTGACCGAGCATGGTCATGAGGGCGTGCTGCAGGTCGCTGCCTTTCACCCGCGCTGGCAGTTCGCCGACACGGAGCCGGACGATATCGGCAACTACACGAATCGCGCGCCGTTCCCGACCATCCACCTGCTGCGCGAAGCAAGCGTGACACGCGCGGTCGATGCTTTTCCGGAAGCGGAAAGCATCTACGAACACAATATCGAAACGCTGGAAAAGCTCGGCATCGCCGGCTGGCGCGCGCTCGGGCTGCCGGACGGGCGCCGCGAAAGTCACTGACTGCGGGTCGCTGACTTCAGGTCGCCGACCCAAGATCGGAAACTGTCTCGTTCAGTCGGTTTCCGAGAACCCGGCCAATTCCTTGCCGAGCGTGCGCCAGTCCAGCGTCAGGCGGTGCAGGGTGGGGTCCGACGGAAAGTCGATCGTGAGCGTGCTGCCGTCGTCGCTCAAAACGCCGCTGCCGTGAATCGACGCCGCCGCCGCATCCGTCGCGTGCCGCAGCATGACCTTCACCGGACGGCCCGGGTTGATCGATTCCAGTCGCAGGCGGTTCGAATGGTTGGTGAGATCGACGACGTATTCCGATAAATCTGCTGCGCTCATGGCGGGCCTCCCGTGTGAATGGGGTGTGGATGTCTGGTCGTGTGCATGACCGGGCTTCGGGTCATGCACACCGCGAGATTAGCCCCTGTCGCGCCAATGTGCACGCGCCGGTGCAGCATGCGCCACACTGCGCAGGAACGCCGGGCGGCCGCTCCCGCCCCCTGCGCACCCAACCGGATTCTTCTTCACGCATGCTGGACATCCTTCACCGCGACGCCGCGATGGTCGTCATCAACAAACCGTCCGGACTGCTGGTGCATCGCACCGCGCTGGACCGCCACGAAACGCAGTTCGCCGTGCAGCTGCTGCGCGATCAGATCGGTCAGCGCGTGTGGCCGGTGCACCGACTGGACCGCGGCACCTCCGGCGTGCTCGTTTTTGCGCTCGACGCGGTATCGGCGCATGCGCTGGCAGAACAATTTGCGCAGCACACGCCGACCAAGCGTTACCTCGTGCTGGTGCGCGGTCATCCGCCGGCATCCGGCGAGATCGATCACGCGTTGCGTCGCGCCGATGACGCTGTCGACCCGCGCGGCGCACGCGAAGGGGCAGAGCCGGTCGAGCTGCAGCCGGCGCTGACGCGCTACCGCACGCTGGCCACCGTCGAACTGCCGGTGGCGGTGGACCGCTACCCGACCAGCCGATACGCCCTGGTCGAGGCTCGCCCGGTGACCGGCCGCACGCACCAGATCCGTCGCCACATGAACCACATCGGTCACCCGGTCATCGGCGATTCGACGCACGGCAAGGGCGTGCACAACCGCTACTTCGCTTCTGCCTGGGGTGCGAACCGGCTGATGCTCGCCTGCGTACAGATGCAGCTGCAGCATCCGGTCAGCGGTGAAACCGTGCTGCTTGACGCGGATCCGGGGGAGCAATTTCATCGTCTGGCCGCTGCCTTCGGCTGGCCGGACATGGCGAAACTCCAAGCTGCTCCGGAATGACGGCCGGACACGAAAAGGGCCTGCCCGAAGGCAGGCCCTTTTCACCGGATCATCACGCAGGACTCAGACGCGCACGTTCGCCCGGGCGGCGCGGCGCGAGACCGCGACGATGAACAGCAGACCGAACATCATCAGGGCCCACTGTTCCGGCTCGGGTACCGCGGCAATCGCCGTCATGCTCAGACCGGTCGCGCCGGCCGTGAAGTCGAGGTAGGTCGGGAAAGCGACCGGATTGGTCGGATCCACCAGAGGCGAGATGCCGCGCAGATCGAACGTCGTGATGCCCGTGTAACCGGCCAGCAGGAAGTCGAAGATTTCGCCCGGATCCAGCTCGCTCACCGCAACACCGTCGATGTAGAGCATCACCGAGTCGAAGCCGAAGCTCTCCGGCGGTGTGCCCACGGCGATGAAGGTGCCGCTTTCGAGCCGGTAGGTGAAGCCATCCACCGACGGGGGATCGAACCAGCGCTGCGGCGTCGGTGCGTCGAAGGTGAACACGCCCGGCGCCGGCACGAAAGGCAGCACAGGCAGCTCCGGAATGGTGCCCGGTTCCACGCCCGACACGCCGCCGAAGGCAAAGATGAAGGTGGTCGGATTGATCGACGTGTTCACCGGTGCGGGCGGCTCTTCGTCGCCTGCCGTTGCGGCAGCCACAGGGAACTCCCCGCCGCCTTCGCCTTCTCCCTCACCTTCCCCTTCTCCTCCGCCGACGAGGTCGGGCGCCGAATTGCCGAACGAGTAGAGCGAGGCGCCGACCTTGTTCACCTTGTCTATCGCTTCGATTTCGTTCGCTGCGGAGCCGTAGTAGATGTTGAAGATGCGCGACGCGCCGGGTGCCAGTTCGCCGAAACTGAAATCGAACACCGAACCATGATCGGCCGGGCCGCTGCGGTAGAAGTCGGTGTTCACCGTCCCGATATCGATGGGTCTGGCGGCTTCCCGCGGGTCGACGATGGCGAAGCCGTCATCGCTGGCGTATTTGAGGTTTCCGCCGTTGCTTGTCAGGTTGGCCGTGACGCCGCTGTGAGTCACGAATTCCCTGAACTCGGTCGGTGGAACGTCCCAGTCCATTGCGCGGCGGTAGGTCAGATCCGACAGGGTTTCGGTCGTACTGGTGTTGGTGAGCGTGACCTGCACCTGGAACAGATCGGTCGCCAGGGACGGGCCGAAGGCGTGACGGATGGTCATCGGCATCACGCTCGAATCGACAACCGAGGTCGCGGTGTTGACGGTGGCGCCGAAGGTGCCGCTGCCCAGTCCGCTGACACCGCCGGTGTCGACGCTTGCCCACGAGGCGAAGCTTTCGGACCCGACCAGCGCCGATACGCCCCAGCCTTCGCACAGACAGGCCGGAGAGATCGCATCGCCCAGACCGGCACGGTAAACGCCGTAGGTGAAGCCGAACTGGCTGCTGTCGGGGCCGGTGTCGCTGAAGAAGTTCAGATGCCCCTGGTCGTTCACGCCGAGGGTCGTCTTGCCATAAGTGATGAGCGCTCCTGCGCTGACCGTGGTCGAGGCGGTCAGCGCCAGAACGCCGAGTGCATGCAGCAACGCCGGCACGATGGATCGCTTCGTACGCATTTTTTCTCCTGTTTTCGGACGTGAAGTAATGCACGGTTCGATGTGCTGAACCTCATTCAGCAAAAATCACGCCTGCGTATGAATCCGGATTCAAAGCGTCGGTGAATCAAACGCTTGGCGAGGATCGCAGCAAAGCTGTCGTCACCGCCCCGCCTCGCTGTAAAGTCTGCCGACATAAGAACGCGAGAGCGCGGGGACGCGGGCAGGCGTCGCGAGGCAATCCGGCGCTGCCGGTCGTGCTCAAGGGCGATGCCGCTGCGCACTACGAAATCGTTTCGGCCGTGCTCGAAATCTGCAAGCGGCTCGACATCACCGAAGTGGGTCTGGTGACGAAGAAGGCAGCGGGTTGACGGAACGCTCACATGCAGATCAACACTGAAGCCAAGCCTTACGACTCGATCAACGTCACGCCCATGCTGGATCTGGCGTACGTGCTGCTGGTCGTGTTCATCCTGATGACCACGGCCGGCGTGCAGGGTCTGACGATGACCTTGCCCAAGCCGTCGAACAAGCCGAGCACCGAACAGCACGAAATCAAGATCGTGCAGGTGATGGAAAGCGGCGCGCTGATGGTGAACGGCGTGGGCGTCACGATCGAGCAGCTCGAAGGCCAGCTGACTGCGGTGCGCGCACGCGATCCGAAATTCAGCGTGATGATCCGCGGCGAGGCGCGCGCGCCCTACAGCGGCGTGATCGAGGTGGTCGATCTGGTCAATCGCATGGGCATCGAGAACGTCGGCCTCATCACGTCCAGGATCGGTACCTGATGGCTGCGCTGGCGGAGGATTCGGTCGACGGCGTCAGCACTGGCCGTCGTGTGCGCAACATCCTGATCGCGCTGATCGGCATGGCCGTGGTCGGTTACGGCGGCTACTGGCTCAAGTCGCAGTTTTCGAAGCCGTCGGGGCCGACCCGGCAGGTGACGAAGATTTCCATCATTCCGGACACGCCACCCCCACCCCCGCCTCCGCCGAAGGAAGAGAAGCGTCCCGAGCCCAAGGAACAGAAAGAGGCGAAGGTCGAACAGCCGAAGCCGGTCGAGGCGCCGCCGCAGCAGGCCGAACAGCTGAAGATGGAAGGTGCGGCCGGCGACGGCCCCAGCCCGTTCGCGGCGGGCAGCGTGACCAACGAGTACAGGGGTGGCGACGTCGGCAGCACGATAGGCGGCGCGTCGGCCAAACCCAGCCGCATGCAGTACGCCTTCTTCACCAATGCGCTGCAGCGCCACATCCAGGACGAACTGGCTCGCAACCGCGAAGTGAAGCAGATCGATTACCGCGTCGTGGTGAAGGTGTGGGCGCGATCAACGTGGGGGTGGCAGGCGCCGGTGCGAGTTCGCAGTCGGCATCGCGGCAAGGTGTCTTCACCATCGGTTCGGGCGACATCAACGCGCTCTCCGGAAAGGACTTCCAGGTCGGTCCGTCGCGTGTCATGTCATTGGGCGGTGGCAGCGGCAGCATCCAGATATGGTCGTCGTTCGGTGACATCGATGCCGGTCGGGGTTCGAGCACCGCTGCAGCGACCCCGCCGCCGCAGGTCGTCATTCGTGGCGATCTGGTCGTTCTCGACGTAAGTGCATCGGTGTCTGGGTCGGGTGTCCGGATATTGCAGAAATCGCCGGATGTCGATATCTCCAGCGCACAGATTCGTGTATTCGCGCCGAACGGCTTTGTGATCGCGGAAGATGCAGGCTTCGAAGCGGAGGACATCCCGCCGCCGCCGCGCACAAAGGGCGATCAGATTCCGAAGCCGCCGGACACGACGGAAGCGCCCCCGCCGGCAGCGCCGCCCGCGAGCGAGAGCGACAAGGTGGCAGCCAATGCCGGGACGAATCAGGTCAGTGCGGCGGAAGAGGGGGGCACTTCCGAGCGCAACTCAATCCTCACCGTCGAACTGGTCGGTCTGGGCGAGGAAGCGACATCGTCCGGCTGCGAAGACGATAGCCAGGAAGCGTGCAGGAAGCGCGCGACACGCGCCAACTGAGCGGAACCGAGTGCGCGAACTACTGCGCGGCGGGACCCGCGCGCAGCCGCCCCAGCGGCGCCAGGTCATAGCCGCCCAGCCTGGCTGCGAGGTCGCGGCTGTCGTCGCTGGCCAGCTCTGCCAGCAGTTGCTGCAGCAGGGCGCGGAAGTAGAGGGTGCGGGGCATGACGAGGTCGAGCGCCTCACTGCCCAGCGGCAGGAAGTGCAGGTTGAATTCGCCGGCTGCCGCGCGCGTGCCGGGCGCACAGTCGCCGGCGCCGTTGGCCACCATGAAGGCGGCTTCGCGTTCGGTGGCGGCGGTGCGCCCTGTCGCGGGTGGCTGCAGGCCGGCGTTGCTGCAGGCCTGCGCGAAAAAGTGCTGCGAGCCCGCGCCACCCGGGCGCTGGATGAGCTTCGGGTGCCGCGCGAGCAGGGTGGCGAGATCGCTGGCCGGCGCCTGCGTGCGCGACAGCATGACGCCCTGTTCGCGCAGCGCGAGCTGCACCATCACCCAGCCGGAACTGCCGGAGTATTCGCGCAGCAGAAGTGCGTGCCGGCGCGTCGCGTGCTGTGCGTCGCCCCAGTGGATGGGGCAGGCGTTGGCGCGCCCCTGGGTCAGCAGTGCAAGGCCCCGCCGCGTGCCGCAGGGGCTGTAGGCGATCAGCGATCCCTCGTCGGCGCGCTGCGCCAGACGGGCGATGCTGTGTGCCAGCCACGGGTCATCGCTGCCGGCGATCAGCAGGCGGTCGCTGAGCACGCCGCCGTGCGTCGACTCGAGCAGCCAGTCGTCGAGCAGCGCGCGCGGGAACAGCCACTTTCCGGTCACCTTGGTGGCCGGAATGCCGCCGTCCTGTATCAGCGCGTACAGCGTCTTTTCGTTGAGATGCAGGTAGGCCGCCGCTTCGCGCGCGGTCAGATAGGGAGAGGCGCTGACCGGCTGATCGTCGTCGGCCGACACCGTCAGATCAGGCCTTCGAACGGGATCACGGTGACCGCGTCGCCGACTGCTACGTTGCCGCAGTCGTCATCGAGCACGATGATGCAGTTGGCGTCGCACATCGAGCGCAGGATGCCGGAGCCCTGCGCGCCGGTGACCGCTACATGCCACTGCCCGTCCCGCAGTTCGAGTATGCCGCGCTGGTATTCGGTGCGACCCGGCTGCTTCTTCATCACGCTGGTGCTGCGCGCGCTGAAATGGATCGGTACCGCCACGGGCGACACGCCCATCAGCGTGAGCAGTGCGTCGCGCGCGAAGAAATGGAAGGTGATCATGGTGGCGACCGGATTGCCCGGCAGGCCGAACAGCAGTGTGCCGCGTTCGCCCGTACCCGCGTTCTGTCGAACGAGCTCGCCGAAGGCCATGGGTCGGCCCGGCTTCATGGCGATCTTCCAGAACGTGACCTGACCGAGGCTGGCGAGGATTTCGCGCACGAAATCCGCCTCGCCGACCGACACGCCACCGCTGGTGATGAGGGCATCGACTTCGCCCACTGCCGATTCGAGCGCATCGGACAGCGCCTCGCGCGTGTCGCGCGCAACGCCCAGATCGACCACTTCGCAGCCCAGCCGCGTCAGCACGCCGGTCAGCGTGTAGCGGTTGCTGTCATAGATGCCACCCTCGCGCGGCGCGTCGCCGATCGACATCACTTCGTCGCCGGTCGACAGCACTCCGACGCGCACGCGGCGACGCACGGTCAGTTCGGCGATGCCCAGCGAGGCGGCCAGACCGATGTCGGCCGGGCGCAGCAGCCGGCCGGCGCGAAGCGCGGGCTCGCCGGCACGCAGGTCTTCGCCGGCGCGGCGGCGATGCTGGCCTGCTTTCTGGCCTGGCGGAATGGTGACGGCATCGCCATCGAGGCGCGCGCTTTCCTGGATCACGATGGTGTCGGCGCCGGCCGGCATCATGGCGCCGGTCATGATGCGCACTGCCTGACCGGTCGTGACTTCACCGGCCCATGCGTGTCCCGCGAACGCCTGACCGACGATGGTCAGCCGGGTTTCGCCGTCGGCGGACAGGTCGGCGTGGCGCACGGCATAGCCGTCCATCGCCGAGTTGTCGTGCGGCGGCACGCTGACCGGCGAAATGACGTCGGCGGCGAGCACGCGTCCGAGTGCATCGCGCACCGGCACGCGCTGTGTGCCGCGCACCGGCGAGCAGGCCGCGAGGATGTGTGCGCGGGCGTCCGCGACCGGAGTGAAGGGTTGTTGGCTCATGATTCCTCCGGCCGCACCGACAGCGCAGCCAGTTCGTTCAGCGTGTTGATGTTGGCGAAGGCGTCGGGCTGATCGTCGAACGCGACATGCACCACCTTGAGCGCGGCGTACCAGAGGTCGACCTTGCGGCCACCGCCATCGAGAAATCCGGTCAGGCCCCGCAGCAAATGGCGCCTCACGAGACTGAACACCGGGTGCGCCTGATCGCCGGTGTAGGCCACGGCCAGATCGGCTGCATCCCGTTCGAGCGCCGCACGCAGGCGCGCCACGAGATCGAGCGGCAGGAAGGGCGAATCGCAGGGGCTGGTCACCAGCAGCGGCGTCGTGCAGGCGTTCAGCCCGGCGTGCAGGCCGGCCAGCGGACCGGCGAAGCCGCTGATCGCATCGGGCACCACCGGGTGACCGAAGGCGCCGTAGCGTTCGATGTTCTGATTTGCGTTCACCATGAGCGTGTCGACCTGCGGCAGCAGGCGCCGGATCACGTGCGCCACCATCGGCTCGCCACGGAATGCCTGCAGGCCCTTGTCGACGCCGCCCATGCGGCGCCCGAGGCCGCCGGCCAGCACCAGGCCGGTGATGCCGTCGTTCGCTCCGCTCATTCCGCGACTCCGTCGCGCACGAAGCGCTCCATGCCGGTGAGCAGCAGATAGTGCCTGCCCTGCGAGCGGCCGATCATCGTGATGCCGACCTGACGCGCGATGTCATAGCCCATCTGCGTGAGCCCGGAGCGCGATACCAGGAAGGGAATGCCCATCTGCGCCGCCTTGATCACCATTTCCGAGGTGAGCCGGCCGGTGGTGTAGAAAATCTTGTCGCCGCCGTCGACGCCGTCCAGCCACATGTGGCCGGCGATCGCGTCAACCGCGTTGTGTCGGCCCACGTCCTCGACGAAATACAGCAGATCGGCGCCGCGGAACAGCGCGCAGCCGTGCACGGCGCCGGCCTGCTTGTAGATGGTTTCGTGCCTGCGCACGACATCCAGCATGGCGTACAGTGCCGATTCGGTCAGTCGTGCATCGGCTGGCAGGCGGATCTGCTCGATGTCGTCCATCAGGTCGCCGAACACCGTGCCCTGACCGCAGCCGGTGGTGACGGTCTTGGTTGCCATGCGGGCATCTAGGTCGGCGACGCCTTCGCGGGTGGTGACCGCAGCGGCATTCACGTCCCAGTCGACCTGCACTGAAATGACGTGCTCGACCGACGGCAGCATGCGCTGGTTGCGCAGCCAGCCTATCACCAGTGCTTCCGGCGCGCCGCCGAGCGTCATCAGCGTAACCAGTTCGCGCTTGTCCAGATAGACCGTCAGCGGATGCTCGCCTGCGATGGCGGTGGGCACCGTTTCGCCGCGCTCGTTGATGGCGTCGATTTCCATCGTCGCCGGACGGGCGGCATCCGTCAGCAGGGGTTTATGCACGTCAGCCACCGATGTAGGACATTTCGATCTTGCGGCTGGCAGCCGTTTCGGCGGTGCGTATTTCGGAATAGCGGTCGCTGCGCACCTGCCAGATGGCAGCGATGGCCGACGTGATGTCTTCGTCGCTGCGCCCTTCGCGTAACAGGGCACGCAGGTCGTGGCCTTCGGTCGCAAAAAGGCAGGTGTAGATCTTGCCCTCGGTCGACAGCCGCGCCCGTGTGCAACTGGAACAGAAGGCCTGCGTCACCGACGAGATGACGCCGACCTCGCCGCTGCCGTCGCGATAGCGCCAGCGTTGGGCGACTTCGCCCGGATAGTTCGGATCGATGGGCTCCAGCGGCATTTCGGCGTCGATCATCGCGACCACGTCGGCGCTCGGCAGCACCTCGTCCATCTTCCAGCCGTTGCTCGAACCGACGTCCATGAATTCGATGAAGCGCACGATGTGACCGCTGCCCCTGAAGTGGCGCGCCATCGGCACGATGGCGTGTTCGTTGGTGCCGCGCTTGACCACCATGTTCACCTTGATCGGCGCCAGACCTGCGGCATGGGCGGCATCGATGCCTTCGAGCACCTGACTGACCGGGAAGTCGACGTCGTTCATGCGGCGGAAGGTTTCGTCGTCAATGGCGTCCAGGCTGACCGTCACGCGTGACAGGCCGGCATCGCGCAGCGCCCGTGCCTTCTGCGGCAGCAGCGTGCCGTTGGTGGTGAGCGTCAGCTCGACCGGCAGACGGGCCAGGCGCTCGATCAGCCGCTCGATGTTCTTGCGCAGCAGCGGCTCGCCGCCGGTGATGCGCAACTTGTTCACGCCATGCGCGACGAACAGCTTCGCGATGCGCTCGATCTCCTCGAAACTCAGCAGCTCGGCGCGCGCCAGGTAGGGGTAGTCTTCGTCGAACACGCTCTTCGGCATGCAGTAGATGCAGCGGAAGTTGCAGCGGTCGGTCACCGATATGCGCAGGTCGCGCACCGGACGTCCGCGCGTGTCGTCGAGGCGGCCGGTCGCCGGAATGGCCTGCGCCGGAATGAGCGCAGCGGCGCGTGTGGCCGTGCGTGTGTCCAGCAGATGTATGATCTTTTCGCTCATGGGCAACGCGGCGTGAGGGTCATGGTTCGCGAACCCGATTGACAGAAAGGCAGTGTGCAGCGTGCTTGAAACCAGCCCCGTCACTCTCAGGCTATCGGTGATTATGGAGCGCCGGGTACTGCACAACAAGTGGGCAGACCATGCATGGGAGGCGAAAGCCCTGTTGCCCGAGGGGCCGCAAAACCCTGCCGGGACAAGGGTTTTATCCGAATCGGCTGTGGCGACGCAGTGGCTGTTTCCGCCGCTCGAGCTGACCCTGTTCACCGATGAAGCCGAAAACTACCTGCTCAACGTGACCGCGCAGGAACCTCGAATCTTCGTCATGTGGCGACCGGACGACGAAGCGGATCCGCCGGTACGGCCGATGCAGATCAGCGCCAGCTACGGCGAAGCGGCGCGCTGGATGGATTCGGGCGAGAAGGTCGACGGCCTGCCCATGCCCGCCGATGTGCGCGACTGGGTCGAGGCTTTCGCCCGCCGTTTTCAGAAAGCACCCGAACCGCGCCGGCAGAAGCGCTTTGCGCGCACCGGCGACGGCAACACGCACTATGGCGGAGGCGGCCATGGCGGATGATCAGGTACGCGGTTTTCTCGGCCGCTGGTCGCGCCTGAAGCATCAGGCCGTGGCGGAGGCGGCCGCGCTCGAGGTGTCACCCGATGTGCCCGCTTCGCCAGTGCCGGATGCCGTGGTCGAGCCGCCGCCGCTGGAATCGCTGAATTTCGAATCCGATTACCGCGGCTTCCTCGGTGACAAGGTCGATGAAGGCCTCAAGCGTGCCGCGCTGAAGAAGCTGTTCCACACCGAACATTTCAACACGATGGACGGCCTGGACGTCTATACGGAGGACTTCAGCGTGTTCGAGCCGATGTCCCGATCGATGGTCGAGCAGCTCGCCCATTCACGCGAAACCCTGTCGCCGACGCTGCCCGAGGGCTGGTTCTCGCCAGCGGTGCCGGCCGCAGACGAGGCGACGCTGGCGGACATCCCCGGCGCGGTGAGTGCGGCACCGGACGCGGATGCGGCAGCGCCGGATGTCGATGAAGCGCCGATGCCCGGTGCGCCGGACTTGGTGCCGCAGGTATCTGCAAGTCCGATCGGCCTGCCGACCGAAGGGGAAAGTGAGAAGCCCCGCGTCCGCTAGCCCACGCGGGAGACAAGTCGTTTTCGGTCGGAATGACTCCATCTTGTCTTCGACGCTCCGGCACAAAGCCTGCAATGGCTTTGCAGGAGGAGCCCCAGACAATGAAAAACGCCGACAAGGCGATCCACCTGTGCAGCTGCAACGGCACGGTCCCGATAGACATCAAGCGCCTCGCGGATGCGCTGCGGCTCGACGCGCCGCTGGACGTCGGCGCGCAGCTGTGTCGCCGCGATGCGCATGCCTTTTCCCGATTGCTCGGCAACGCGCCCGAAGCGATTGTCGGCTGTACCCAGGAATCGGCGCTGCTGCGCGATCTTGCGGATGAAGCCGGCGGTGCGCCCGGCGTATCGTTCATCAACCTGCGCGACATGGCCGGCCGCAGCGCGGGCGGCGCTGACGTGCAGCCTGCGCTGGCGGCGCGTCTGGCGATGGCCAGGCTGGGCGAACCCGCGCCGGTGCCGGCCGTCAGTTACGAGTCGTCGGGGCAGCTGCTGATCATCGGTCCGGCGGGTGCCGCGCTGGGCTGGGCCCGGGAGGCACAGCGCCTGCACGGAGACCGCCTTGCGATCAATGTGCTGACCACCGACAACGACGGGACCG
The DNA here is from genome assembly GCA_017984755.1 of Methyloversatilis sp. Taxonomy (GTDB): domain Bacteria; phylum Pseudomonadota; class Gammaproteobacteria; order Burkholderiales; family Rhodocyclaceae; genus Methyloversatilis. The sequence goes on along the minus strand of JAGNYW010000032.1, from coordinate 12,469 downwards.
AACTGCCGGTGCGCCGTGAATATCCGCTGGCCAGCGGCCGTGCGGTGACAGTGAGTGGCTGGCTTGGAGCCTTCGAAGTCAGCTGGCAGCGAGCCAATGCGATCGACCTGGACGCCTGCGTGCGCTGCAATGCCTGCATCGAAGCCTGTCCCGAAGGTGCCATCGGATATGACTATCAGGTCGATGCCGCGCGCTGCACCGGTCAGCGCGCCTGCGTGAAGGCCTGTGCCGACATCGGCGCCATCGATTTCGCGGCCATCGGCTCCGTGCGCAGTGAAACCTACGATCTGGTGCTCGACCTGTCCGAGCCGGCCCTCATCCGCATTCCGCATCCGCCGCAAGGTTACTTCGCTCCGGGACGCGATCCGCTGGAACAGTCGCTGGCGCTGCAGAAGATCGTCACCCTGGTGGGCGAGTTCGAGAAGCCGAAATTCTTCACCTACAGGCAGTCCATCTGCGCGCACAGCCGCAACAGCAGGCAGGGCTGCAATCGCTGCATCGATGTCTGCTCCACCTCGGCCATCCGGGCGGACGGCGATGGTGTGTTCGTCGAACCGCATCTGTGCATGGGTTGCGGTGCCTGTGCGACAGTTTGTCCCAGTGGTGCGATGCGCTACGCGTATCCGTCGGCCAGTGATGTTGCACTGCGTGTTAAGACCGCACTGCAGGCCTGGCGTGCTGCCGGCGGCGGTGCCGCACGCGTGCTGTTCCACAGCGAAGAACGCGGCGAAGAGCTGCTTGCGCTGACCGGGCGTCGTCGTGGCCTGCCGGCGGACCTGCTTCCGGTTGCCGTGCATGATGTCGCCTCGGTCGGCCTGGAACTGATGCTCGCTGCACTGTGTTACGGCGCTGCACAATGCGTCATTCTGTCTCACGGCGATCAACCGGAAGCCTATGGCGAGGCCACGAAGGCACAGGCAGACATCGGTCGGACCGTATTGTCCGCGCTCGGATTTACGTCCGACGCGTTGTCTGAAATTCAGGCGGACGAGCCGGCCGAACTGGCGGCCAAGCTGGCAAATCTGCCCGAGGCGCGCATGGCCTGTCCGCCCGCAGGCTTCGCCCTGCCGGCCGAAAAACGCGGCGCGCTCGAATTCTGTCTGGAGCACCTGGCGCGCCACGCGACCCGCAAGCCGGAGGCGATTTCCCTTCAGGCCGGAGCACCGTTCGGCGCGGTCAATATCGACACGAAGGCCTGCACGCTTTGCATGAGCTGTGTCGGCGCCTGTCCGGCGTCGGCGCTGATGGATGGCGGTGAATCGCCGAAGCTGCGCTTTCTCGAACGCAACTGCGTGCAGTGCGGCCTGTGCGTGAATACTTGCCCGGAGAACGCGCTGTCGCTGCAGCCGCGGCTGATCATCGGCGAAGCGGCGCGCCGCGAATGCGTGCTCAACGAAGCCGAGCCCTTCCACTGCGTCGTCTGCAGCAAGGCCTTCGGTACCCGGCAGATGATAGACAGCATGACCACCAGGCTGAGCGCACATTCGATGTTTGCCGACGGCGATGCGTTGCGCCGGCTGCAGATGTGCGCCGACTGCCGGGTCATCGACATGATGAAGAAGCCGGGCCGCGAAACTTCGGTGTTCGACCTATGAACGCACCGCATGCAGATACCGTGACACGCCAGATTGCCTTCGTGCGCGACCCGATCAGTGACGAGGACGTGGCGCGCGCCAATCACTACGCGCTCATTTCGCGCCTGTTTCACGCAGCACCCGACGCTGCGCTGCTCGACACGCTGGCCGAGTCGGCCGACTGGCCGGTCGATGACCGTGCGCCGGCCGCCGAAGCCGTACTGATGAGTCGGGCATGGAATGCGCTTTGTGCGGCGTCGGATGCGATGGATGCCGATGCCGCGCAGACCGAGTTCGACGCGCTGTTCGGCGGCGTGGGGCGCCCGCTGATCACGGTGTTCGGTTCCTTCCACATCGCCGGCTTCGTGAATGAAAAGCCGCTTGCCAGACTGCGCGACGATCTGGCCGACCTGGGTCTTCAGCGCGTCGAAGGCGAATCGCAACCGGAAGACCATGTTGCCGCGCTGGCCGACGTGATGCGCATGCTGCTGACCGACACGACACGCGACGCAGACGAGCGTGCCGGACTGCAGGACCGCTTTTTCGCGACGCACATCGAGCCCTGGTACGCGTCCCTGTTCGATGAGATCGAGAGCGCGGCGCCCGCCAATTTCTACCGTCGCGCAGCGCAGTACGCACGTTGTTTTCTGGATATCGAAGCAGCTGCGCGAAGAATGGAACAGTGAAATCAATCGAATAGCAGGATCCGGCATCAGGGTCGAACCCGATGCCGACTTGAGGCAACAACAGCAGCACCCCGAACCCGGGCAGAGACAACGAGAGGAGGACTGAAAGATGACTGACCAGGCCAACCTGAAACGCAGACATTTCCTGCTTACCGCAGGCGTCGGCGGCGTGACCGCAGCAGCGGCCGTGGTTGCGGTGCGTTCCGGCGACGACAGCGCCGAAGCGACCGAAGCCACAGCCGGGACGGACAAGCGGGGCTACCGCATGACCGAGCACATCGCCAGTTACTACCGCACCGCGCGGGTCTGACCGGGAGGAGACCGAACATGACATTGACCAGGAAAACGGCGTCGTCGCAGGGATCGACGCATGGCCGTTCGCGACTCGCGCGCTCGCTGTCGGCGGCCGCGCCGCGCACCATCGACCGCCGGGACTTTCTGAAGCGCTCGGGCATGACGGCCGGTGCCGGTGCCTTCGCGTCGGCACTGCCGTTCTCGATGGTGCAGCGCGCGCAGGCCGCGAACGCGCCGGCCGCGGGCGGCAAGGTGGAAATGAAACGCACCATCTGCACGCACTGTTCGGTCGGTTGCGCCGTCGACGCCGAAGTGGTCAATGGCGTATGGGTCGGTCAGGAGCCGGTGTTCGACAGCCCGATCAATATGGGCGCGCACTGCGCCAAGGGCGCATCGATCCGCGAGCATGGCCACGGCGAGCACCGCCTGCGCCATCCGATGAAGCTGGTTGACGGCAAGTGGGTGCGCATGTCGTGGGACGACGCGCTGACCGAGCTGTCGGCCCGGCTGCTGAAGTTGCGCGAAGAAAGCGGTCCGGACAGCGTCTACTGGATCGGCTCTTCGAAGCACAACAACGAGCAGGCCTATCTGATGCGCAAGTTCGTGTCGATGTGGGGCACCAACAACTGCGACCACCAGGCACGCATCTGCCACTCGACAACGGTGGCGGGCGTGGCGAATACGTGGGGGTATGGCGCCATGACCAACTCCTACAACGACATGCAGAACTCGAAGGCGATCCTGTTCATGGGGTCGAACGCTGCAGAAGCCCATCCGGTTGCCATGCTGCACATCCTGCACGCCAAGGAGAACGGCGCCAAGATCGTCGTCGCCGATCCGCGTTTCACGCGTACGGCCGCCAAGGCGGACCACTTCGTGCGCATCCGCTCCGGTTCCGACATACCGATCCTGTATGGCGTGCTGCGCCACATCTTCGAAAACGGATGGGAGGACAAGCAGTACATCGAGGACCGTGTCTATGGCATGGACAAGATCCGCGAAGAGGCCATGAAGTGGACGGCCGAAAAGGTCGAGGACGTCAGCGGCGTGCCGGATGACCAGGTGAAGCTGATCGCCGAAACGATGGCGAAGAACAGGCCGTCGACCGTGGTGTGGTGCATGGGTCAGACGCAGCACACGACCGGCAACGCCATCGTGCGCATGATGTGCGACCTGCAGCTGGCACTCGGCAACGTCGGTGTTGCGGGTGGCGGGACCAACATCTTCCGTGGCCATGACAATGTGCAGGGCGCGACCGACGTCGGACCGAACCCGGATTCGCTGCCCGGCTACTACGGCATTGCCGCCGGTTCATGGAAGCACTGGTCGAGCGTGTGGGGCGTCGATTACGAATGGCTCAAGGGCCGCTTCGCGTCCCAGGCGCTGATGGAAAAGTCGGGCATCACGGTGTCGCGCTGGATCGACGGCGTGACCGAAAAGAACGAATTCATCGACCAGGACCCGAATCTGCGCGCCGTGGTGTTCTGGGGCCATGCGCCGAATTCGCAGACGCGCGGCAAGGACATGCTCGAAGCGATGAAGGCCCTCGACACGCTGGTGGTGATCGATCCGTATCCGTCGGCAACGGCGGCAATGGCTGCCAGTGCGCGCAAGGACGGCGTGTACCTGCTGCCGGCGGCCACGCAGTTCGAGACCGAAGGATCGTGCACCGCGTCGAACCGTTCGCTGCAGTGGCGCGAAAAGGTGATCGAACCGCTTTGGGAGTCCAAGCCGGACCACACCATCATGTATCTTTTCGCGCAGAAGTTCGGTTTCGCGGAACAGTTCGCGAAGAACCTGAAGGTGACGAACAACGAGCCCGACATCGCCGACGTGCTGCGCGAAATCAACCGCGGCACCTGGACCATCGGCTACAGCGGCCAGTCGCCGGAGCGGCTGAAGGCGCACATGCGCAACATGCATGTGTTCGATCCGAAGACGCTGAAGGCCAAGGGCGGCATCGACAAGGAAACAGGCTACCAGCTCGACGGCGAGTATTTCGGCCTGCCCTGGCCGTGCTACGGCACGCCGGAAATGAAGCATCCGGGCACATCGAACCTGTACGACACATCGAAGCACGTGATGGACGGCGGCGGCAATTTCCGCGCGAACTTCGGCGTCGAGAAGGACGGTGTCAGCCTGCTTGCGAGCGACGGTTCAGCTTCGAAGGGCGCCGACCTGCAGTTCGGCTACCCGGAGTTCGATCATGTCCTGCTGAAGAAGCTGGGCTGGTGGGACGAACTGACCGACGACGAGAAGAAGAAGGCCGACGGGAAGAACTGGAAGACCGACTCGTCGGGCGGCATCATCCGTGTCGCGATGAAGGTGCATGGCTGCCATCCGTTCGGCAACGCCAAGGCGCGCGCCGTCGTGTGGAACTTCCCGGACGCCGTGCCGCTGCATCGTGAGCCGCTGTACTCGCCCCGTGCGGATCTGGTCGCCAAGTACCCGACGCACGATGACAAGAAGGCCTTCTGGCGTCTGCCCACGCTGTACAAGAGCGTGCAGGACCAGTTCGCCGACGTCGGAAAGGACTATCCGCTGATCATGACGTCCGGGCGACTCGTGGAATACGAGGGCGGCGGCGACGAGACGCGCTCCAACCCCTGGCTGGCCGAACTGCAGCAGGACATGTTCGTCGAGATCAACCCGCGTGCGGCCAACGATCGCGGCATCCGCGACAAGGACATGGTGTGGGTGAAGTCGCCCACCGGCGCCCAGATCAAGGTGATGGCGATGGTGACCGAGCGGGTCGGCGCCGATACGGTGTTCCTGCCCTTCCACTTCGCCGGGCACTGGATGGGCAAGGACCTGATCGACAGCTATCCGCAGGGCGCGGCACCCGTAGTACGCGGTGAAGCCGTAAATACGGCGACCACCTATGGCTACGACTCGGTGACGATGATGCAGGAAACCAAGACGACGGTCTGTCAGGTCGTCAAGGTCTGAACGTCCCGCACGGATTGCGATGAAACCACGCGGGGCGGCGCGCCTGTGGCGCACCGCCCCGAAAAACGGAGGAAACCATGGCTCGAATGAAATTCATCTGTGACGCGGAGCGCTGCATCGAGTGCAACGGCTGCGTTACTGCGTGCAAGAACGAACACGAGGTGCCCTGGGGTGTGAATCGCCGGCGCGTCGTGACCATCAATGACGGCGTACCGGGTGAGCGTTCGATGTCGGTCGCCTGCATGCACTGTTCCGACGCGCCGTGCATGGCGGTGTGCCCGGTGGACTGTTTCTACCGGACCGATGAAGGTGTGGTGCTGCACGACAAGGATCTGTGCATCGGCTGCGGCTACTGCTTCTACGCCTGTCCGTTCGGCGCGCCGCAGTTTCCGCAGGCAGGCGCTTTCGGTCTGCGCGGCAAGATGGACAAATGCACTTTCTGCGCCGGCGGCCCGGAAAAGAATGCTTCGGAAGACGAATTCCGCAAATACGGCCGTAACCGCCTTGCCGAAGGCAAGCTGCCGCTGTGCGCCGAAGTCTGTTCGACCAAGGCACTGCTCGGGGGCGACGCCGACGTTCTGGCCGACATTTACCGCCAGCGTGTGACCACGCGCGGCAAGGGCGCCGACATCTGGGGCTGGTCGACCGCCTACGGCAAGCCGGACGCTCCGGCGAAGCAGCCTGACGCCGGAGGCAAATCATGAAGTCGCTACCCGGAATGGCCTGCCTGATCGCTCTGGCCACCACACTGGCGGGATGTGGCGAACAGGAACGCGTCATCGTCTACGAACAGGGGCGCTACCAGGGCAAGCCCGACGGCAAGCCGTGGGACAACGAGTCCTTTGCCGGCGACCGTACGCAATGGGAGACGACCGTCAAGGCGCGTAACCAGAGCCAGAACGAATATCGCCGCATCAATGGTTAGGAGACAGCGATGAAACTTCATTTCTCTTGGCTTGTACGCCTGCTGTGCTGTGTGGCGGCGCTGTGCGCATTGCCGGCGATGCCCGCCATGGCGGCCGACGCGGCGGCCGCCTCCGAGCAGGCCTTGCGCGCGCAGTCGCAACCGCTGAACAACGCGCCTGTATGGCGCGAGGTCAGATCGGGTGACGCGCACCACACCACGGTGAAGGGTATCGATGCCGGCGTGCTGATCCAGTCGGGAGGGCAGACCTGGCGGGCGCTGCGCAACGGGCCGGTGATGCTTTACGGCGGGATTGCCTTGTGCGCGATGCTGCTGCTGCTGGCGGCGTTCTTCAAGTTGCGGGGCCCGATCAAGTTGTCCGGTTCGAAGACCGGCAAGCTGATCCAGCGCTTCAACACGGTAGAACGCGCGGCACATTGGTCGATGGCCATTTCCTTCTGCGTGCTGGCGGTCAGCGGAATCGTCATGCTGTTCGGCAAGCATGTGCTGCTTCCGGTGTTCGGCTATTCGCTGTTCTCCACCGTGGCGGCCGTGTGCAAGAACGTGCATAACTTCGTCGGCCCGCTGTTCATCCTGTCCGTACTTGTCTTCATCGTGCTGTTCATCCGGGACAACGTGTGGCAGGCCATCGATGCGCTGTGGATCCGCAAGGCGGGTGGGTTGCTGAGCGGCGAGCATGTGCCGTCGCACCGCTTCAATTTCGGCGAGAAGACGTGGTTCTGGCTGGGTGTGGTGGGGTTGTCGACGCTGGTGGGTGTCAGCGGTCTGGTGCTGAACTTCCCGAACTTCGAACAGGGGCGTTCGGTCATGCAGATCGCCAATGTCGTTCACCTCGTCGGCTCGCTGCTGGTGATGACACTGTCGCTGGCGCACATATATATAGGCAGCATCGGCATGGAAGGCGCGCTCGACAGCATGAAGACAGGTTATGTCGACGAAACCTGGGCCAGGGAGCATCACGAACTCTGGTACGACGAGGCCGTTCGCCGGCAGCCGGAGGAACCGCGTTCGGGCGCCTTGTCCGGCGTCGCACGTATCTGAATGGAGGAATGATGATGAAGCGTCTTGTCGTATTGCTGCTGGCGTCGTTTTTGTCCGCTGGTGTGTGGGCGAAGCTGCCCGAACTGACCGAGGAGCAGAAGGCCGCCGCTGCCGAGAAGAAGGCAAAGGCGGACGAGGCAACGAAAAAGGGCAATGAGCAGCTTGCCGCTTCGCAGGATCAGGTCGCTGGCCGTTACATCGAGTTGATGAAGGCAAAGGGTGTCACTGTGACGCCTACCGCGATCGCGCCCCCGGCCGCTCCTGCTTCGGCCCCCGCGGCACCGGCGCCGGTACCTGCGGCGAAGTAGGCGGGCAGGGCCCGGGCCCCACCGAAAGACAGAAGGCACCTTTACGGTGCCTTCTGTTCTTTAACGCGTCCGGAAAACGCAAGCCGAAGCCCGCGTCGCTGCATAGCTCAGCCGCCGAAGCGATACCGCACGCCTATCCATCCGGCGCGCGGGGCGCCGGGCGCGTAGAAGGTTTCGTCGCGCCAGTTGTTGTCGTTGGTGTCGAACGTGTTGTTCGGCCCGACGAAGGGGTTTTCTCCGATCTGGCCTGCGGTGAAGTAGCGCTTGTCGAATACATTGTTGACCCGGGCGAAAGCTGACCAGCCTGCGCCCAGATCCACGGTTGCCAGCATGTTGACCAAGGTGAAGCCTGCGGTCTTGCCGTTTTCGTCGTGCTCGTTGTTTTCGTTGCCGCGGACGAAAACGCCCGAATGCGTAACGATGTCCGACCCCAGCGTGAGCCATTGCGTGGCGCGCCAGTTCACACCGAGCTTGAACGAGTGTTCCGCGATACCCGGGATGCGATCCCCGGATGTAACGCGGATGTTGTCCACGCCACAGGAAGGATCCTGCGAGGAGTTTTCCGGCGACACGATGCATTCGCCGGAACGGTAGGTCGCGTCAACCCAGGTGTAGCCGGCATTCCAGGTCAGCGTGCCGTAATCACCACCCATGCCGAGTTCGACGCCAGAGCGCTGGGTTTTGCCGAAATTCTTGAAATAGCCCTGGCCGACCGTGTTACTGGCGACGAACAGGATGTCGTCGCGATTCACCGACCCGAAGGCAGCAGCGTTCCAGCGGATCGGGCCCGTTTTTCCGCGAATGCCGAGTTCGATGCTGCGCGTCACCACCTGGTCGAGACGGGGGTCGGCCTGCATTGCGTTGGGCAGCTTGCACGGCTGAGCCGGGTCGGAACAACCCAGTTCGATCGGGCTGGGCGCGCGGTTGCCCTGCTGAACGTTGGCGTACAGTGTGACCGCCGGTGTCAGTGCATAGGTCGCGCCCAGTGCCGGATTGATCTTGCTGTAGGTGTAATCGCTGTTCAGGCTCGAGGTGGCATCCAGCAGGTCGGTGGTCTGCACGCTGGTGTGGTTGTAGCGCCCGGAAAGGGACACCGTTGCTTCCGGAAGCGGCTTCCATGTGCTGGTTCCGAACAGGCTCCAGGTCCTCGAACGGCCGCGCAGCATCGGTTCCGGATCTTCCTCGGCGTCGGTTGGATTGACCGAGCGGTCAGGATTGAAGTCACCTTCCTGCTCGGTCTGCTGGAAGCGCGTGCGACTGTGGTCATAGGTCGTGCCGACGGCCAGCTGGCGATGGTCGAGGATTTCCGCCCACTGCAAACTGAAACCGTAACCGGTCTGCCGCGTCCGCGTCCGGTTGAGGACGCCTTCCGGATCGCCGGGACCTGCAAATTCGTCGTTCGCATCTCCGTTGAGCGTGCGGACGTTGTTGCGCCGGACATAGATCGTCCCCGACAGCTTATGTATATCGTCAAGCCAGTAGCCCCCGTTCAGCGACACCATGGTCATCTGGTTGCGGGTGTTGTCAGGTGATGTGAAGATGGATTTGCGCCGCTGCTCATGAAACGAAAGCGGCGTGAGTCCGTTGCCGATCAGATCGCTGTTGGCATGCGTCAGGTTCAGGTCGAGTTCGTGCTTCGATGTGCGGTGCGAAATCTTGCCGAAAAACTGATTGACGTCGGACGGTGACGAATCACGCCAGCCATCTTCCTTGAACCGTGTTCCGGTGAAGTACCAGCCCAGTTCGCCCTTGTTGCCCCCGGTTTCGGCCGTCACGGCATGCCGGCCGAAGCTCCCGGTATAGGCCTCCACCCCGGTTCCCGAATTGTTGAATCCATCCTTGGTGCGGATTGCCAGCGCACCACCCAGGGTGTTCAGGCCGAACAGCGGGTTCGACCCGGGAATCAGGTCGATCGATGCAATGGCGCTGCGGGGAATCAGATCCCAGTTCACGATATCGCCGAACGGCTCGTTGATCCTGACGCCGTCCTGATAGACCGACAGCCCCTGCGGCGTACCGAGCAGCGGGCTCGCGGTGAATCCGCGGTAATTCACGTCCGCCTGATAGGGATTGCCCTGAATTTCATTGACGTTGACGCTCTGCAACTGGCTGCCGAGCAGCTCGGGCAGGCCGCCCGATCCGGTGTCGCGCAGGCTGGCGCGCGGAATCGACTGCACGTTGGAGGGAATCTCGTCCTTCGGCCGGTCGAGTCCGGGTACCGGTGAAGTGCCGACCACTTCGACTGTCGGTGCCTGGTTGGCGGATTCAGCAGAAATGGCGGAAAAGGAAATGAGCGCACCTGCTACGGCGGCGGAGAGTGATTTCGGACGCAGCAGTCGTGCGTCGACATGCATGATCAAGTGCTTTCTCCTCGAGGATCATCGTGTAAGTGCCAATCTGGATGCTCCGAAACCGAAGGAGCGTTGGCTGCGCCGCGGACGATAGCGAATCCCGTCGGTAGAAGTCGGGAAAATATCCCGATAGCCGGGAATTTTCCCGGCTCCGTTCAGTCCTCGCCCGGTGAGCCTTGAGAAACCACGCCCAGCCGCAGCGCCATGTGAACCAGCGCGGCTGAAGTGCTTACGCCCAGCTTCTCCTTGATGAGTGCCTGGTAATTGGCGACGGTTTTCTGACTGAGGTTCAGTGCAGCGGCACACTCCGCGGCGGACAGTCCCTGCGCGAGAAGGCGGAATACTTCGAACTCGCGCGGTGACAGTTCGTTGATGATCGCGCGTTCCGTACTTGGTGATCGATGTTCGAATACCTTTCGGACGTCGCTGCTGAGGTAGCGCTCGCCACGCGCAACTGCGCGGACAGCCTCCAGCAGCACTTCCGGCGCGCTCCGCTTGCTGATGAATCCGCTGGCGCCGCTCTGCAGGGCCTTTTCGATGACGAGGGTTTCATCGTGCACGCTGAAGACGAGCAGGCGTGCGGAGGGGGTGCGGGCATGTATCCGGCGGATGAGCTCGATGCCGCTCGAGCCCGGCATCGACAGGTCCGTGACCGTTACGGAGGGGCTATGCGCGATGTAGGCGTCGAAACCGCTCTCTGCATCTGCAGCCTCTGCAACTACCTGAATGTCGCCCCCTGCTTCGAGCAGTCGCGCATAGCCTGAACGTACAACAGGGTGATCGTCGACGACGAGAACGCGGATCATGACCATTCCGCATCGGGAACGATGCTGTCGGGTGTCGAAGATAAAGGCACGGGAAAGGAGCATCGCACCATGACACCCCCAAGCTTGCTCGGCGTAATGGTCAATGTCCCCCTCAGCATTGCGGCGCGTTCCTTCATGCCCATCCAGCCAAGCCCCTCGCGAGAGCCGGACAGGCCGCATCCCTGCCCGTCGTCTTCGATGATGAGATCGATTCTGTGCTCTTCCGCGGCGTGATCAAGGCTGATGCGCACGTGGCTTGCACCCGAATGCTTTACTACGTTCGACAGGGATTCCTGAACGATTCGATAGACCGCCATGTTCGCCTCTTCCCCAAGACCGTCGAGATCACCGTGCGGAAGCAGTGCGCAGTTCACCGCCGAGCGTTCCTCCCAGGACTCGCAAAGCGCTTGCAGCGCTCCGTGGAGGCCCAGACTGTCAAGCGCCACGGGCCGCAACTCCTGGAGCAAACCGCGTACTGTCTGATAGAGATCGTCGGCCGTCGCGGAAATGCGTTCGGCTGCTGAACACAGCGCTGTGCCTTCCCTGAGGTTGTTGCAGAGATACACCGCATCTATTCTTATTGCGTTGCAGCTTTGCCCGAAGTGATCGTGCAGCTCACGCGCGATTCTCTTTCGCTCAAAATCCTGTAATCCGATCATCGATCGCGCGAGCTCCCGGTTGCGACCCGACAGAACCTGCAGTTCATGCTCTGCGGCGATCCGTGAAGCCAGTTCGGCGCGCGCCTCCTTCCATCGCATGTACGAAAACACGGAAAGAGCAGCAAGCGCGCCCAAGATGACGATGAACAGTTCATCAGCCTGCGCCCCCTCGTAGTTTGCGAGCTGCGCGTGAAATCGCTCATAGAGGTCGGCGGACGAACTGACGCCGTAGGTCAGCGCGGCCGCAAAACCGATCAAGCCAAGTTCCACCCAGTTCCGATGCGTGCGAGATGGCTTCGAACCGAGCGCCCGCCTTGTTTCGTCAGCCATGACTGGCCCGTCTTCTGTTGCCTGGTCATGGAGGCGTCGGGCTACTGCAGTTGAGTCGATTTCGCTCATATATATATGTATGTGTGAGGCCGCGTTGACCGCAGCATAGCTCCCGAGGCGATCCGAATGGATCGAGCCATACGCTGTGCGGTATGGGTGTTCGGGTTACCTCAGCCGTGCCGGTGGAATACGCACGGAGTGGTTGACAGTGACGTCATTATCAGTGATACTCTTTTGCTCTCGGACGCGGGGTGGAGCAGTCTGGCAGCTCGTCGGGCTCATAACCCGAAGGTCACAGGTTCAAATCCTGTCCCCGCAACCAGTCGCTTCCAAGTGACAGAGGGATGTAAAAAGATTCACCGAAAGTTAAGTGCAGAGAAAAAACGTGCTATAGTTTCATCTCTCTGCTGCAGGAAAACGCAGCGAAGCTCTTTAAAAAGATAAACAGCCGATAGGTGTGGGCGCGATTCAGTTGTAACGGCTTGCAGATGTCGTTTCGGGGGAACCTGGGGTGATTGAAGCGGGCATGACAACGAGATGAAGTGC
>JAGNYW010000031.1 GCA_017984755.1 Methyloversatilis sp. | reverse complement strand
GCCCATGCGCATCGCCTGCGCCTGCAGTCCGTCACGCGCGATCTGGATTGAAGCGACCCCTCCGTCGCTTCACCCCATCATGTTGCGCATGTGGTCGGCGAGATCTTCCAGCGCCTTGTAGAGCTGGGCGTTGGCATCGTCCGGCGGCAGCACTTCCTCCATGGCCATGCGCATGCACATGAGCCACTGATCCCGCTCCGTTTCACCGATGGCGAAGGGCAGATGCCGGGCGCGCAGCCGAGGGTGGCCGTAGGCCTCGACGAAAAGCTGCGGCCCGCCAAGCCAGCCGGACAGATACATGTACAGTTTCTCGGCGGAGCCGCTGAGGTCGGCCGGGTGCAGCTTGCGGATGCCGTAGGCTTCGGGCAGCGTGTCCATCAGTTCGTAAAACCGGTCGACAAGCTTGCGTACGGCCGGCGCGCCGCCCATGTGATCGTAGAAAGTGGTGGCGGTGTCAGTCATCGTGGCTGCGTGAATCCGGAAGTGAATCGACAAGGCACGATTTTATATCGTGCCGACCCTGCAGACTTTCGTCGCTGTCGGGACGTTTTTCGCGGGAGGTCCGTTGCGGGCCGCATAGAATCTGCACGGCATCCGCTCATCCACTGGAAGGACTTCAATGAAAACGCTGCTTTTCTACGACAGTGTCGTCGTGCTCAACCGCGATACCCATCGCGATCTTCGACTGAAGCCGCAGGACAACCTGCGTTTCGCAGCGAGTACCAACTGCGTGCCCCTCGCACTGGTCGAGTTCGGCGATGTGGCGCGCGAATATCCGATCGTGTTCGCGCGCTTGCCGGGCGGGCTGGTGCCGGTGGCACTGCTGGGTCTGCGCGATGCCGAGAATCTCTATCTGAATGAAGACGGCAAGTGGGACGCGCGTTACGTTCCGGCTTTCGTGCGTCGTTACCCGTTTGTCGCGGTGCAGGACAACAATGCACCGGACAAGCTGCTTGTCTGCATGGACGAACAGTTTCCCGGCTTCAACAAGGAAGACGGCGAACGCCTGTTCGACGAGAACGGTGCGGAAACTCAGTTTCTGAAGAATGCGCTGGCCTTCGTGCAGGGCTATCAGAACGAGGCGCAGCGGACGGCCGAGTTCTGCCGGGAGGTGGAACAGCTGGGACTGCTCAACGAAATGAGTGCGATGGCAGAACTGAAGGACGGCCGCAAGTTCCGTCTGGACGGGCTGTGGGTGATCGACGAAGCGAAGCTGCAATCCTTGTCCGCCGCGGCGGCGGTTGACCTGTTCCGGCGTGGCTGGATGGGGCTCGTGTATGCGCAGCTGCTGTCGCTGGGTCATTTGCGCGTGTTGCTCGACCGCACTGCGCAACGCGGTGGGGAGAGCGCAGCGGCGGCGGCCGAAGGGCAGGCCGCCACGGAAGTGGCTGCCGACACGACCGGCCTTCACTGAGACGGGGTCTTGTCCTTCGCGCCTTGCGCGGCGGTCGTGACCGGCAGCAGCAGCCGGGCCACCAGACCGCCGCCCTCGCGCGGGAGCAGTTCGAAGCGTCCGCCGTGCGCGCGCAGCGTACGATCGACGATGGCAAGACCGAGGCCGGCTCCGCTCTGACCGGTACGTGAATTGTCGAGCCGGGTGAACGGCCGCTTGAGGCGCTCGATCTGATCCGGAGGAATGCCGGGGCCGCGGTCGCTCACGTCGATGCGCGCCTCCTGCCCTACCAGCACGCACGACAGCTCCACCGGCTGTTCTTCGCCGGCGTGGCGCAGTGCGTTGTCGATCAGGTTGTTCAGGCAGCGGCGTATGGCGAGCGGACGGAATCGCATTGCCGGCAGTGGGTCGATGCGACTGGCGCTCACCGGAGAACCGTGTCTCGCATAGGCCTGGGCTGTGTCGAGCACGAGGCTGGCGAGATCGCCCTCGATCGGCTCCTCGCCGGTGGTGATGCGGGCGAAATCGAGGAACTGGCCGATGATCTTGTCCATGTCGTCGATGTCGGCGCTCATGTCGCGCACGGTGGCCGGATCGAGCCCGGCCATTTCCATGTCGAGCCGCAGACGCGTGAGCGGTGTGCGCAGATCATGGGAAATGCCGGCCAGGATGAGCGCACGCTCGTCCTCCATGCGTGCCAGATCGTCCGCCATCTGATTGAAGGCGTGCGCCACTTCGGCCAGTTCCTCGGCGCCGTACTCGGCGAGCGGGGCAGGGCGCTCGCCTCGCCCGATGGCGCGCGCGGCACGTTTCATGGCCGACAGCGGAAGGGTGACCCGACGTACGATCAGATAGGCCCCCCCCAGCGCCAGCAGCAACGCAGCGGTTCCCCAGCCGATCACTTCCAGCGCCAGCGGGCGCTCGATGCGGTTGCGCGGCAGCATGAGCCAGTAGTCATCCGACCCTTCCGCATCGGCGATGCTGAAGCTGACGAACAGGCCGGTCTGTATGCCGCGCGACACGGCGATGCGGGTACGCGGATCGAGCCGCTTCTGCAGTTCGTCCTCGATGAAGGTCAGCGACTGATCGCCCGGGATGGGATCGAACCCCGGAACGTCGCCATCCGGGTAGATGCGCAGGCCTTCGCGCATCGACAGTTCGGTGAGCAGTTCGACCCGGCGCTGCGGGTCCGCGCTGACCAGCGAGGCACGCGTGAGATTGATGACGCTGATGATGATCTGTGCGGCCTGCTGCGCCCGCGGTACCCGCTCGAGCCAGGCGTAGATGCCGGACCAGGCAAGCACCGATGCCGTGAGCAGGGTGGCGAGCAGCAGGAAGGTGCGCGCCAGCAGCGATCCGGGCAGGAGCGAGAGGCGGCGCAGCGGCGTATCTGTCGTCGGGCCTGTCCAGCGATGCAGAGTGCTGCGCCGGCGGGATCGCTTCACCACGTGCCGGGCGCGGTCCGCATGCACGCCCCGCTCGCTTTGCGCTGCGTCGTGCGTGTTCGCTCAACCATGCCGCGTTCCGTCCGGCACGAACACATATCCGAATCCCCAGACGGTCTGCAGGTACCGCGGCTTGGCCGGATCGTCCTCGACCAGCTTGCGCAGGCGTGACATCTGCACATCGATCGAGCGGTCGAAGGCGTCGTACTCGCGGCCGCGCGCCAGTTCCATCAGCTTGTCGCGCGACAGTGGCACGCGGGGTGACTCGAGCAGTACCTTCAGCAGCGAAAACTCGCCGGTCGTCAGCACCTGCTCCTGGTGGTCACGGGTCAAGGTGCGGGCAGCAAGATTCACCTCCACCTGACCGAAACGGACCACGCGTTCATCGAGCGCGGGCGCGCCTGGAGGAGGCTTGGGTGCCTGGCGCCTCAGTACTGCGTTGATGCGGGCGACCAGTTCTCGCGGATTGAAAGGTTTGGGCAGATAGTCGTCCGCCCCCATTTCAAGCCCGACGATGCGATCGACATCGTCGCCCTTGGCGGTCAGCATGACCACCGGCATTTCGTTGCCCTGGGCGCGCAGGCGGCGGCATATCGCCAGACCGTCTTCGCCGGGCAGCATCAGGTCCAGCACCATGAGGTCGTAAAGTTCCCGCGCCAGCGCCCGATCCATCTGGGCACCGTCCGCGACGGCCTTGACCGAAAACCCCTGCTCACCCAGATAGCGCTCCAGCAATGCGCGCAGCCGGGCGTCGTCGTCCACGATGAGGACCTTGCGTCTTTTTTCTTCCATGACCGGGATGCTACCTGACCCGCCGAAAGCTGTTCAATCGTGCGGTGAGCGCATGTAACCGTACTGAGACCGACTTACCTGCTATTACAAAGCGCACGAAAACGCACACACACCCTTAACAGGCTTGGCACATCATTCGGTCAGGATGCGAGTATGGTTTGAACTGCCCTCGGAGAGCTGACGATGAACGGATTCGGAACGATGCTGGGTGTGCTGCTTTGCGGAGCATCGCTGGCGGCTGGGGCAGCGAGCGTTGCATCGGCGCCCGTGCAAATGGATAAAAAAGTGTGTCGGCACGCCGATGCGCCGTCTCCGGCTGCCACTATGCCGCACGAGGCGTGCACGGATGCAACAGCATCCGGTGCGTGGTCCCACCTTGACTGGCAGTACGCGCTTCATCGTTCGCAGTTGTACCTCTACAATCCGGGGCGCACCGAACGTCTGGCGCGCGCAGGTGAACGGCCGATGGTCCAACAGTAGATCGACCGCCGGCCGGCAGTTGAATGGCGGACGAGGCGAGTACGAACATCAGGCAGGTCCGGGCGATCGGAAGGAGCCGACAGGAATGGGATGTGCAGTCCTGAACAACAAGCATGTGCAGCATCTGCTGGGTTGTCTGTGCCTGGGTGCGACCTTTGCGGCCTCGGCGGCAGACGATGGCAATGCGCACCTGCAGCGTGAAGTGCTCGAGCCGCAGCGCATCGAGCGCGTCATGCCGGCCGGCGGCAGTACCGTGCCGGTTCGGCGCTTCGATGGCGACGCACCTCCGGCTGTACGGCACACCGGTTTCGCCGACCAGCGACGGCACAACCTGACGCCCGACGAACGCCGCCAGCTGCGTCGCGATATCCGCGAAGCGGCGAAAGAACTCTACCGGGATTCCCCGGAACGCTGACGTCCTGCGGCGGTTTCGCCCACCCCCGGACGATTTCCCTGCAGCGGCGGCCTCAGTCCCGCATGCGCCGCACTTCCCCCCCTGACTTCGCCCCTCGCCAGACGTGAAAACGGCCGGCGACAATACCGTCACCGGCCGTTCGAGTTCCTGCGCAGGTGGCAGAAGCTTACGCAAGCACGTTCGCCAGCGAATCCGCCACGTAGTCGATGTTGCGCGAGTTCAGCGCAGCCAGGCAGATGCGGCCGGTGCTGACCGCATAGATGCCGAATTCGTCGCGCAGGCGATCGACCTGGGCAACGGTCAGACCGGTGTAGCTGAACATGCCGCGCTGACGCACCACGAACGAGAAGTCACGTGCCACGCCGCGTGACGCAAGCTTGTCGACCAGGCCGGTGCGCATGGCACGGATGCGATCACGCATCTCGCCCAGTTCCTGTTCCCACATCGCACGCAGTTCAGGCGTCGCCAGAACGGCCGCGACGACGGCGCCGCCGTGCGTCGGCGGGTTGGAATAATTGGTGCGGATGGTGCGCTTCAGCTGGCTGAGCACGCGGGCTGCTTCGTCCTTGCTGCCGGTCACGATGGACAATGCGCCGACACGTTCGCCATACAGCGAGAACGACTTCGAGAACGAGCTGGAAATGACGAAGCTCATGCCCGACTGCACGAACAGGCGAACCGCAATGGCATCCTTCTCGATGTCTTCGGCAAAGCCCTGGTAAGCCATGTCGAGGAAAGGCACGAGATTGCGCGCCTTGCATACTTCGACCACTTCACCCCATTGTGCGTCGGTCATGTCAGCACCGGTCGGGTTGTGGCAGCAGGCGTGCAGCAGCACGATCGCGTTGGCCGGAAGCGCCTTCAGGTGGCCGATCATCGCGTCGAAACGCACGCCGCGCGTGTCGGCGTCGAAGTAGGGGTAGACATCCACCTCGAAGCCGGCTGCTTCGAACAGCGCGCGATGATTTTCCCAGCTCGGATCGCTGATGTAGACCTTGGCCTGCGGCAACAGGCGCTTGAGGAAGTCGGCGCCGATCTTCAGCGCGCCGGTGCCGCCGAGTGCCTGCGCAGTGACGACGCGGCCGTCACCGGTAAGTGCGGCGCCGGCACCGAACAGCAGGTCCTGCACGGCCTTGTTGTAGGCGGGTGAGCCTTCGATCGGCTGGTAGCCGCGCGGCGGCGCATTCTTCATGCGTGCTTCTTCGGCGGTACGCACTGCACGCAGCAGCGGCAGCTTGCCTGCGTCGTCGTAATAAACGCCGACGCCCAGATTCACCTTCGTGGTACGGGTATCGGTGTTGAAAGCTTCGGTCAGACCCAGAATGGGGTCGCGCGGTGCCATGTCGACGGACGAGAAGACAGACGGGTTCATGCTTGCTCCGGAGTGCGTGGGGTGGGTGCCCGGTGGGGCGGTGTGTCGTGCCGTTAAAAGATAGGTGCAAAACGCGCTAATGTCTGCCTGGAGCGAACCTTTGTCGCAATGCGGCAATCCTTGTCAGCAGTCATTTGTGCAACGCAAAATTCTAACATGTCAGAAACTGTCGCCGCGCCCGCCCTGTTAACGTTTGACAACAGCCCCTACAAGCTGCACCAGCCTTTCCCGCCAGCGGGAGATCAGCCGACCGCGATTGCGAAGCTGATCGAGGGTATCGAGGACGGCCTGATGTTCCAGACGCTGCTGGGGGTAACGGGCTCCGGCAAGACCTACACGATGGCCAACGTCATTGCGCGGCTCGGACGCCCGGCCATCGTGATGGCGCCGAACAAGACGCTGGCCGCCCAGCTGTATTCGGAGTTCCGCGAGTTCTTTCCCGAGAATGCGGTCGAGTATTTCGTCAGTTACTACGATTACTACCAGCCGGAGGCGTACGTGCCGTCGAAGGATCTGTTCATCGAGAAGGACAGCGCCATCAACGAGCACATCGAACAGATGCGCCTGTCGGCGACGAAGAGCATGCTCGAGCGGCGGGACGTGGTGATCGTGGCAACCGTGTCGGCGATCTACGGCATCGGCGATCCGGTCGATTACCACGCAATGATCCTGCACCTGCGCGAGGGCGCGACGCTGCACCAGCGCGACATCATCGCGCGGCTGGTGCAGATGCAGTACCAGCGCAACGACATGGATTTCCGCCGCGGCACCTTTCGCGTGCGCGGTGATGTGATCGACATCTTTCCGGCCGAACAGGCTGAAAACGCGCTGCGCGTGTCGCTGTTCGACGACCAGATCGAAGAACTGTCGCTGTTCGATCCGCTGACCGGGCAGGTGCGCCAGAAGATCGGCCGCTTCACCGTCTATCCGTCGAGCCACTATGTGACGCCGCGTGCCACCGTGCTGCGCGCGATCGACGCCATCAAGATCGAGCTCGAGCTGCGCTCGAAGGAATTCGTCAGCCAGCACAAGCTGGTCGAGGCGCAGCGCATCGAGCAGCGCACCCGCTTCGATCTCGAAATGCTGAACGAACTGGGCTTCTGCAAGGGCATCGAAAACTACTCGCGCCACATGTCGGGACGGCAGCCCGGCGATGCACCGCCGACGCTGATCGATTATCTGCCGCCCGATGCGCTGATGTTCATCGACGAGTCGCACGTGACCATCCCGCAGATCGGCGGCATGTTCAAGGGCGACCTCGCGCGCAAGACCAATCTGGTCGATTTCGGCTTCCGGCTGCCTTCGGCGCTCGACAACCGACCGCTGAAATTCGATGAATTCGAAAAGCTGATGCCGCAGACCGTGTTCGTGTCGGCGACGCCGGCCGCCTACGAGGCGGCGCATCAGGGGCAGGTGGTGGAACAGCTGGTGCGCCCGACCGGCCTGATCGACCCCGTCATCGAGGTGCGGCCGGCCACCACCCAGGTCGATGATCTGCTGGGCGAGATCCGCAAGCGGGTCGCCGGGCACGAGCGCATTCTGGTGACCGTGCTGACCAAGCGGCTGGCCGAGGATCTGACGGATTACTTCGCCGAAAACGGCGTTCGCGTGCGTTACCTGCACTCCGACATCGATACCGTCGAGCGGGTGGAAATCATCCGCGATCTGCGGCTGGGCGAGTTCGACGTGCTGGTCGGCATCAATCTGCTGCGTGAAGGTCTGGACATACCCGAGGTGTCGCTGGTGGCCATCCTGGATGCCGACAAGGAAGGCTTCCTGCGCTCCGAGCGCAGCCTGATCCAGACCATAGGACGCGCCGCGCGTCACCTGAACGGCACGGCCATCCTGTACGCCGACAACATGACCGAGTCGATGAAGCGGGCGATCGGTGAAACGGACCGCCGCCGCACCAAGCAGATCGCGCACAATCTCGCGCTGGGCATCACGCCGCGCTCCGTGGTCAAGCGCATCAAGGACATCATCGACGGCCTCTACGATCAGGACGAAGTGGCGCGCGAGCTGAAGGTGGCGGAAGAGCATGCACGCTTCGAGTCCATGAGCGAGAAGGACCTGTCGCGTGAAATCAGGAAGCTCGAAAAGGAAATGATCGAGCACGCGAAGAATCTGGAATTCGAGAAGGCCGCCGCCGCACGCGACCGCCTGTTCAAGCTGCGCAGCGGTGTTTTCGGTGCCTGATGCCGGCGCACCTGCAGGCTTTGGACACGGGTTGCGCGTGCTCATTCGACAGCCTGTGGCCGCTCGGACTGATGGGTCTGGCATGTCCTTGCGACGTCCTGCCCATTCTGAAGCCTGACGTAAAGCCAGTCTTCACCGCCTGACCTTCGATTATCCGTCGCCGGTGATCGATGATGTCGTTGCCTTCGTGGAAAAGGCGACATGAGCGTCGCCGTCGCGGAGCGCTGTCAGGCGCTCAAGGGCAGTGCGAGGCACAGGCGCGTGCCGCCGTTTCGAGCCGGCAGCAGCCGCAGGCTGCCGCCGTGCAGACAGGCCACGCGCTGGGCGATGGCGAGGCCCAGACCGCCCAGACTGCCGTTTTTTCTCTGAAGTGGCGGATCGCGAAGTGACTGCCCATGCTCCAGTCTCTCGATCAGGTCGGCCGGTAACCCGGGACCTGCATCCTCCACGACGATCTGCGCCTGAAGCCCGCTGTGGCTCAGGCTTACCCGTATCGGTTCGGCTCCCGGCGCGTGGCGCATTGCGTTGTCGATCAGGTTGCTCAGCGCGCGTTCGATCAGTTGCAGATCACCGTCCAGTTCGAGTTTGCCGGGGGGCGGGCCCTGAAGCACGACAGGCGGCAGGGCGCTGTCCGCCAGGTCGAATTTCTGGACGGTGTCGGTCACCAGTTCGTCGAGCCGGAATCGCTCGCGATTCAGAACCTGGCTGCTCGACTGCAGCGCACACAGCTCGAACAATTGTTGCGAAAGCCTGCGTACCTTGTCGCTCTGCGCCAGTGCAGACGCAAGCACGCGATTGAACGATGCGGGCGACGATGACCTGTTGCCGGCCAGCGCTTCGAGTTGCCCATGCAGTGCGGTGAGTGGCGAACGCATGTCATGTGCCACGCCCGCCATCATTTCCCGGTGTGCGTCGCTCTGTCGCTGTTCACGCGCGGCCTGCGATTTCAGCCTCCCGGTCATTTCCTCGAATGCCTGGCTGATCGCCTGCACTTCGTCACCGCCATTGATGATTCCCCTCATCTCGTCGGAGACGGTGGAATCTGCATCGTCCTTGCTGAAGCTGCGCATGCGCTGTGCGATGTGGTGCAACGGTCTCGTCAGCCGATGGAACGCGACGGCACCGCTCGCCAGCGCCAGCAGCAGGCCGAGTATCGCTGCGACTGCTGCACCCTGCCAGACGCGCTGCAGGCTGGATTGCCCCGCGACAAGTGCGCGCGCCTGACCGTCGAGCACGATGTAGAGATAGCCGGGTGGCTTCGAGTCGCTGGTTCGCGATGCGAACATCGCAACGCTGAAAATGCGGGATGCGCCTGCGTCCATCGGGTCGGTGCCCAGCAGCGGCAAGGGCGCACCGTCGAGAAACTGCCGAACCGGGACCAGATCGACCAGCGGCTGACGCACCATGCCGGGCTCGCCGATGTAGTTGGAGACGTGACCGTCGGCGTCAAGCACATAGACCTGAACGCCCGGATTCACCACCATCAGCATCGACAGCAGGGTTTCCCGGGCCAACCGGTCGGCAGCGTCTGAATCGACCTGTGCAATCTGTGGCCAGTGTTCGATGATGTGGCGGGCAAGCCCGTACGACAGGCGTTGCAGTGACTCCTTTTCGTGCTGTACTGCAACGTGCCGACCGAGCAGACCGACGAACCCTCCGTAGGCAAGGATGAGCAATGCCAGGGTTACGATCAGGCGCCTGGCAAAGGAGGGCGAATGCATCACGGCAAGGTGTCCTCGAAGCGGTAGCCGATCCCCCAGACTGTGACGATGCGCTGCGGGTTCCTCGGATCGTCCTCGATCTTGTTGCGCAACCGGTTGATGTGCGAATTGACGGTGTGTTCATAGCCGTCGAACCCGGCGCCCCAGACGCGCTGCAGCAGATCGCTGCGGCTGAACGCGTGTCCGGGATGACGTACCAGGAAGTGCAGCAGGTCAAATTCGCGCAAGGTCACCGGAATCGGTGTCTCGCCGCGCACCAGTTCGCGGCGCAGCGTGTCAAGTCGAAACGGTCCGAAATGCAATTCGACCGCGACAGAGGGCGAACTGCGCAGCTGTTCGACACGACGCAGAAGCGCGCGTATGCGCGCCACCAGTTCCAGCATCGAGAACGGCTTGGCGAGGTAATCATCTGCACCCAGTTCAAGCCCGAGCACGCGATGCGCCTCCGCCGAACGGGCACTCAACATGATGACCGGAATATCGGCATGCCGTGCCTTGAGGTGGCGACAGACGTCCCAGCCGTCCACACCCGGCAGCATCAGGTCCAGCAGCACCAGATTCCACCGCTTGCGGTCGATCGCGGCGATTGCCTGAAGGCCGTCCGATTCCCGATGCAGCAGATACCCTGCGTCTTCCAGATGGAGACGCAGGGTATCTGCTATGGCATTGTCGTCCTCGACAAGCAGCACATGCTCATTCATCGATCTGACGCCCGCTCGGCTTAAAAAATCGAGACTAGCAGGTCTGCCGCCGACTGGCTTCACGGCCGCGTGAAGCTTGCGGACAGGCCTCAGCCGAGACGTCGGCGCGCGATGCTGCCGACCAAGAGGAGGCCGCCCAGCATCATCGCGTAGGTTTCCGGCTCGGGCACCGGTGCGACTGCAAAGGAAATGCGATAGACGCCGGTGTCGGCCGCAAGGGTGCTGTCGAGCGTATAACCGGTGGCCGTCGTGAGACCGTTGTAAGCGGCCAATTCCGCAAAATTGAACGCAACCACCGAATTCTGCGGTGCTCGCAGGTCGTTGCTGCCGACAAAGGCTGACGCCGCCGGATCGAATACTTCCGAGCCCGCATCCCAGATCTGTCTTGCCGTCTGGTTGATCGTGCTGATCATCAAACCACCTGCTGCATCGAACAGCTGATAGCGCATCGGTGAGTCGTTGCCGATGAAGAAATCGTTGCTCGGCACAACCATCGCGGCAAAAGTGAAGAACCGATTGATCGACGTATCAACGGTGAATGTGGCGCTGCTAGTACCACCCGGCTGCAACAGACCGCCCAGCGTGCCACGTGTTGCCGTGGGGTCGGCCGCGGCGAAGGCCGCTTGCCATGCGCCGCCTGCACCGCCTTCAGCGACTGAAATGATGGACTCTGTCGCGGCGCTGCCCAGATCGAAAGCGTCAAAGCTGCCGTTGTTGAATCCGAAATGCAGCGGTGCGAAGCTCACGCCATTGGCGGGGACGAGATTTTCCACTGTGACCGTGACGTCGACGAGGGCTGCCTGGGCCGACGAACCCAGCGCAGACAGCGCGATGACCGCGGCCAGACGCGACGCGCGCGATAATGAAAAAGACATGGACATTCTCCTGAGGAAGTGAGGTGGGCCGGACGTTCAACTGCTGACCGGTATCCGGATGCTAGGCAGCCCGTGTCACAGAGTCCTCACGCAAACTTCACCGAGAGGTGATACACACCTTCCCCTCGCGGCGAAGGCTTCCATCACCCGGCTCGAGCCCCTCTCCAGGAACCGATGCGTCGAAAAACGATCCTTCTCCTGACCATGCGCTCAATCGTCATCCACTTTTTCCTTCTCGCGTCGGTGCTCATTCAGAAGCCAGTGTCGGCGCTGGAAAGCCCGTCCGTCGTGAGCCCGCGTTCCACCGTCACGCTGGTGGCGGCGCAGACTGCGGCGGCACCGGGTCTGCCGGTCGATCTGGCGCTGCGGCTGCAACTGGCGCCGGGCTGGCACATCTACTGGATGAACCCGGGCGATGCAGGTCAGCCGCCGCAGATCGGCGTTCATGCGCCGGCGGGCAGCGCGGTATCCGACATCCGCTGGCCCGCGCCGCGCAGGCACGTCGATGCACAGATCACCACCTTCATTCATGAGGGCGACGTGACGCTGCCGTTTTCGTTGACCCTTCCGGCGGGTGTTCAGGGTGTCGTACCGGTCGCAGTCAAGGCCACGTGGCTGATCTGCAAGGACATCTGTATTCCCGAAGAGGGCGTGTTCCAGCTCTCGCTGCCGGTCGGCACGCCTGCGCCGTCCGTTCATGCGCCGCTGTTCGATGCCACCGAGCATGCACGCCCGACGGTCGCGTCCTGGCAGGCATTGGTCGATTCCGGGGCGACGCTGTCACTGAGCGGCGATGGCGTGGCGCAGGTGGCCGAGGCCTGGTTCGTGCCGGCAGTCTGGGGCGTGATCGAGCACGGCGCGGCGCAGACGCTGGATGTCAAGGAGGGGGTCCTCAAACTCGCAATGCAGGCGGGGCCGGCGTTCGAAGCGTCCGGACAACTGGCCGGCGCATTGCTCGTACGCGACCGGCAGGGAGTCGAGCAGGCGTACTGGATCGAAACGCCCGGGCTGGCGGTGGAACGACCTGCATCAGTCCGGTGGGTGTCGGCCGAGCTGCCGGCAGTGCCCGCTCTCGCGTCGGCAACCGTGCCGGTGGCGTCGGACGTCGTCGGCCTCGGTTATGCGCTGCTGTTTGCGCTGGCGGGCGGACTGCTGCTGAACCTGATGCCCTGCGTATTCCCGGTGCTTGCGATCAAGGCACTGTCTTTCGCCAAGATGGGCGGCCACGCGCAGCAGGCGGTACGCCTGCAGTCGCTCGCCTACTGCGCCGGTGTCGTCGCCACTTTCGTACTGCTGGCGGCGCTGCTGCTCGGGCTGCGAGCGGCCGGCATGCAGGCCGGCTGGGGGTTTCAGTTCCAGTCCCCCGTTTTCGTGACCGGCATGGCCGCGCTGCTGTTCGTCATCGGTCTGAATCTGTCCGGCGTGTTCCAATTTGCGTCCGGCTGGTCATCGGCCGGCGGGTCGCTCGCTGCCCGGCCAGGCTTGAGCGGCAGTTTCTTCACCGGCGCGCTGGCCGTCGTCGTCGCCACACCCTGCACAGCGCCCTTCATGGGTGGAGCGATTGCCTTCGCGCTCGGCGCGCCGGCCCTGCAGACGCTGGCGGTTTTCGTGGCGATGGGACTCGGGTTGGCCATGCCCTATGTATTGATGGCCTTTTTTCCGGGTGCCGCCCGTCGCATGCCACGCCCGGGCGTGTGGATGGATCGCCTGAAGCAGGCGCTGGCTTTTCCGATGTATGCCGCGGTGGCCTGGCTGGTGTGGGTGCTGAGCCAGCAGAATGGAGCCGACGGCGTACTCGTGGTGCTCGTGATCCTGCTGCTGGTGGCGCTTGCGTCGTGGCTGCTGGGCGTCGCGCAACGTGGTGCATCGCCGGGCATGCCTTGGCGCATCGCCGCGCTGATGGCAGCGGCCGGGGCCGCTTTTGCATTCGGCAGTACGCCCGAAAGCACGCCGTCCTCCGCTGCCATTCCGGGAAGTGCAGAGGCGTCGCGCAGCATCGCCTATTCGTCGGATGACCTCGCCGCATTGCGCGCAGCGGGCAAGCCGGTGTTCGTGAACATGACTGCCGCCTGGTGCGTGACCTGCCTGCTGAATGAGAAAGTGGCACTGTCGATGCCGGGTGTGCAACAGGCCTTCTCGCAGCGAGGCATCACCTACATGAAAGGTGACTGGACGCGCAGCGATCCCGAAATCACGCGCTTCCTGCACGAGCACGGGCGCGACGGCGTACCCCTGTACGTCTATTTCCCGCCCGGTGCCGTACGCGGGAAGGTGCTGCCACAGATACTGACCGAACGCATCGTGCTCGACGGCATCGAACCCTGACAACCCTTCGAGGAGGAACGACGATGAATCACGGACGCGCTTTCAACGGCATGCTGATGTCTGCGGCACTGATGTTGCTGCCGGTCATCGCCGCGGCCGCGCCGAAGGTCGGCGAGGCGGCACCCGCTTTCGTCGGTGTCGATGCAAATGGCAGGACGGTGAAGCTGTCGGAGCTGGCGGGCCGGACCGTCGTGCTCGAATGGACGAACGATGGCTGCCCGTATGTGGTGAAGTGGTACAAGAGCGGCGAAATGCAGAAACTACAGCGCGATGCGACGTCCCGTGGCGCAGTGTGGCTGACGGTGGCCAGTTCGGCCATCGGCGAACAGGGCTACGTCGATGGCCCGGCCGCGAACCGGCAGACCCGGGAACGTGCGGCGGCGCCGACGCACTTCCTGCTCGATCCGAAAGGTGAAATAGGGCGTGCCTACGGCGCGCAGGTGACGCCGCACATGTACGTGATCGCACCGGATGGCAAGCTGGCCTACATGGGCGGCATCGACAGCATTGTGTCGACTGATCCGGCAGACATCCCGAAGGCCGAGCCGCTTGCGCGCCAGGCGATGGACGAAGTGCTGAACGGCAAACCGGTGACAAAGCCGGTCACCCGTGCCTATGGATGTTCGGTGAAATACGCGAACTGAAGGCGGGCTGTCCGGGTAGTACCGGGGTGCGGCAGGCGTTCCCCGGCGAGCGGTACTTCAGGCGCTGACGATTTCCTTGCCGGCGTGACTGGCGTGCAGGCGGTTCTGTGCCTTGACCAGCCGCTCCATCGTGCGCAGGTCGCGACGATCGAGCTTCATCGCACCACGCACCCATTCACGCACTACATCTTCCAGTTCCTGATAGGTGAGTTTGATGAAAGCGTGCATCTTGGCGCGCTGGAAGGCGCGGAAACCCTTGAGCTGGGATGACATCGAGCGCATCACGGCGCGTGCAACGGCTTCGCCCTGACCCGGATCCGCCAGATGGTCGATCAGTCCGAGCGCATGCATCTCTTCCGCAGTCAGCACACGTGCGTTCAGGATCAGGTCCTCGGCAATGCGTGGCCCGACCTTGCGCGCCACCAGACTGTACGCGCCCATTCCCGGAAACAGGTTGAACATCATTTCCGGGAAGCCCATCCGCGTACCGCGTTCGGCGATCACGACATGGCATGACAGGGCGGCTTCCAGACCGCCACCCAATGCATCGCCCTGGATCACCGACATCGACACCGCGTCGGCGTGCAGACCGGCGACGTTGTTGTTGATGGCGCGTATGCACGCTTCCGCGTAGGTCATCAGCGCCTGCTGGTCTCCGGCTTCGACCAGACGACGGAACAGGTCAAGGTCGCCACCGAGGTTGTACACCCCTGGTATCGAAGAGCAGTTCAGGAAGAAATCCACGGTGCCCTGCGCCAGTTCGACCTCGCGCTGCTGGGCTACCACGTCGGCCAGCAGTTCGGACGTGAAGCAGGGGCGTCCCGTCGGGTGCGCATACATCCACAGCGCACGCGATTCCGGTTCGAAACGTGACGTCACGAGGGGGGTCGTCAGCAAGCGTGGCGCCCGCTGTACTGCGCCGAGCGGGACGACATTGAGGTGAGCCCGCCCGCGCTCGAAAGCCGGGCCGAAAGCTTCGGGACGAGAACCGGTTATCTGAAAGACGTCAGTCGCAGCAACGTCCTGAACGTCAGGCCGCAGACGACGCTGCGGCGCTGGAACGCACGGGGTCAACAGATCCATTTCAGCCTCCGTCGGAATAGCCGATCGTTTAGCTTGCTGAAAAAAATCGCCTTTTCAGGCGAACTGGAGAGGCATTTTTTTGCCTTTTATTCCTGCTGTCCGGCGCACGAATTCGGACAGAGTCTGACCCTGTAAGCGCATGTTACGACATCGCAAGGACTTTTTGCTTGAAAATTTGATGGCGCCCGAAGGGGATCGATCTGTCGCTCGGCTATAGTCGGTCGCAACTGGAGAAATCGATGACAGCAGCGGTATCCGGCATGGATAAGCGGGAGCACAAACTCACGCTGCAGGAACTGGTCGAGGGGATGGTGGCCGATGGTCTGCTGGGCGATGCGGTGGCGCGCGCCTTCCTGCACGAGCGTCGTTACTGGCGGGGTGGCGAACATCCGCTGGTGGTGCTGGCGCAGCAGAAATGGCGTTCGCTGCATCCGCCGCACCGGGCACTGAGCCTGGATGCCCTGACGGAATGGATGGCGGGCTGGAGCGGACACGACTACTACCACATCGATCCGCTGAAAGTCGATTTCGCGGCCGTGACCGAAGTGGTGTCGAACGCCTACGCAAACCGCTTCGGCATCCTGCCGGTGCAGGCATCGCCGCGCGAAGTCGTGATCGCGACCGCCGAACCCTTCATGAGCGAATGGGAGAAGGAACTGGCGCCGATCCTGCGTCGGCCGATCCGGCGGGTGATCGCCAATCCGGACGACATCGCGCGCTATGTGGTCGAGTTCTACAGCCTCGCCAAATCGGTCAAGGGTGCTGCCAAGCGGGGTGACGTCAGCGGCGTCGGTGCGTCGAATTTCGAACAGCTGGTCGAACTGGGGCGCAGCAACCGACCGCTCGATGCCAACGACCAGCACATCGTCACGATCGTCGACTGGCTCTGGCAGTACGCCTTCGAGCAGCGCGCCAGCGACATCCACATCGAACCGCGGCGCGACTTCGGCGTCGTGCGCTTCCGGATCGATGGCGTGCTGCATCAGGTCTATCAGATTCCGATGCCGGTACTGGGTGCGATGACTTCGCGCATCAAGATACTGGGCCGCATGGACGTGGTGGAAAAGCGCCGGCCGCAGGACGGGCGGATCAAGACGCGCGCGCCCGACGGCCAGGAAATCGAGCTTCGCCTGTCCACGCTGCCGACGGCGTTCGGTGAAAAGCTGGTGATGCGGGTGTTCGACCCGGAAGTGCTGGTGCGCGACTTCCGTGACCTCGGCTTTTCCGACGAGGACGCACGGCGCTGGAAGCACATGACCACCCAGCCCAACGGCATCGTGCTGGTGACCGGCCCGACCGGCTCCGGCAAGACGACGACGCTGTATTCGACGCTGAAGAACCTTGCCACGCCCGAGGTCAATGTCTGCACGCTGGAGGACCCGATCGAAATGATCGAGCCCTCATTCAACCAGGTGCAGGTGTCGGCCGACATCGGCGTCACGTTTTCGGCCGGCATCCGTTCGTTGATGCGGCAGGACCCGGACATCATCATGGTCGGTGAAATCCGTGACCTGGAAACGGCCGAAATGGCGATCCAGGCCGCGCTGACCGGTCACCTCGTGCTATCCACGCTGCACACCAACGACGCGCCGGCAGCGATCACCCGAATGCTCGATCTCGGAGTGCCCAGCTACCTGCTCAACGCCACCGTTCTCGGCGTGATGGCGCAGCGGCTGGTGCGCACGCTGTGTCCGCACTGCCGCAAGCCGGCGCCACCGCAGGAAACCGATCCGCTGGCGTGGGACGAACTGGTGGCGCCGTGGAAGGCGAGCAGGCCGGAGCGCTTCATGCAGGCGGCCGGCTGTCTCGAATGCCGAATGACCGGCTACGCCGGCCGGATCGGCATCTACGAAATCCTGCTGATGTCGCCGGAAATCAAGAATCTGGTCGCCAGCAGTGCAGACATCGCCCTGCTGCGAGAACAGGCCTACCGCGAAGGCATGTATCCGCTGCGCGTGTCCGGTGCACTGAAAATCGCGCAGGGCGTCACAACGCTGGAAGAAGTCATGAAGGTGGCGCCGCCCGCCTGAAGGCGGGCAGGGGTCAGTAGCCCTGACCGGGGGGCCAGCCCACCCCTGCGAACGGCGGCTTGCGTCCGACCAGGCCCTCCAGCAGCGTCAGTTCGGCATCGGTATGGTTGATGACGCCTGCAGCCGACATCATTTCCTGCCCCGGTGCGTCGCGCAGCCACATGGGTTTGTCGTGATGCCGGGTCCTGACGGTTTCCATCTGCGCAGAATCGCCCGCGCGCGCAATGACCGCTTCACCGTAGCACAGGCAGAAATAGGTCTTTTCCTCTCCGGCCTCGATGTAGCAGCCCGTACCCCGGATGCCTATTGTGGCCGCAGGGGTGGCGATGCGCCGCTGACTGCGGTCGAACACGGACAGCAGCTGTCCGGTGATCACGCGCATCAGGTCGGTGGCGGCACCGCTGCCGAAGGCGACATGCGCATTTCCGCGCTGCATGAAGACATCGCGACCGATGACATAGATGGCTTCCGCGCCCGGACCGGTCCGCACGGTATCGCCGGGGCGCACTTCCATGTTGAAGCTCGCAGGCGCGCCGTTGATCGTGACGTTGCCGCGAAAGCCGCGCAGGCCGGAACGACCGTCGCGGGCCAGCGCGTCGCGCACCAGTGCATTCAGCGCCAGTGGTGCTGCGGTGCCGCCGACCAGCAACTGCGTGAGCATGCGTCGTCGATCCATCTGCCATCTCCCGTTTTTTCTTTTCGATGGGCAGGATTATCCCCTGCAATATCGGCTGTGGTGTGTTTTCAGTCTTCGACG
The DNA here is from genome assembly GCA_017984755.1 of Methyloversatilis sp. Lineage (GTDB taxonomy): Bacteria > Pseudomonadota > Gammaproteobacteria > Burkholderiales > Rhodocyclaceae > Methyloversatilis. The sequence continues at coordinate 16,036 of JAGNYW010000031.1, read as the reverse complement.
GCGATCACTGCGTCACCGGTACGGATGCAGCCTCCACGCACGACACGTGCGGTGATGCCGCCATGTCCGCGCATTGCGTTGTAGCCGCCGCGTCCCAGATTGCTTTCCATGCGTGAACACGGGTCGCAGCTGCCGGTGTATTCGAGCACCGCTTCTCCGATGCGGAAACGCTTGCCCTTGAGCGCAAGCAGATTGATGCCGCCGACCACGATGTTGCGCCGCACCTGCTCGGGGCTGACCGCATCGACACCCAGCAGACCCGCCACCGTCTGCAGATGTTCGGCCTGGATCAGCGTCACCTGGCGTTTGCCGCCGGGGCTGGCGTAGTGATCACCTTCCAGACCAAGTGCTTCGACCGCCTGAACGGCGTCAAGCTGACATGGCGCCGACAGCCGGGCAGGGCGTATGCCCATCCAGGTCACACGGCCGGACTGGGTGAAGATTTCGGTCAGGGTTTTCAGGGTCTGCATGAAGTCGGGGGCGCGGCGAGGCGGAGGCACGGATGCTACTTCAGGCGAACAGTCCGTGCAGATACCAGCAGTAAGGCGGCACATGTTCGCGGTAGATCCACAGGCGTTCGTGTCCCGGACCGACGGCGACGAAGTAATCGCGCAGTGCATCGCCCGGGCTGGCTGTGTCGTCCGCATCCCACCAGCCGGACTCGATGCGCTCCGGTCCGCTGACCAGCTGCAGCGGTCCGCCGTGCAGGGGCTGGCCGTCGACCACCCGCAGCAGTTGGGGCGATGGCAGCAGCCACAGCGGGCGCCGGTCACGGGGTTGGGCTGGCACGCTCCGGCCCGGGTCGGTTCGTCGCTGCGCGCACTCCGGACGGTGATCGGCGCAGGCCGACAGCGCATGCACCCTGTCGCGTCCGAGCCGGGCGCGCAGGTGTTCGACAAGCAGCACGCCCGCCTCCCTGCGTTGTCCGGGAGCCGGGGCCTGCGTACCGAAGAGATCAGCCGTGCGTCCGGCCAGACTGACCCATCCGTCTGCCTGAAGGCGCAGCGCACTGACGGCCTCGGGCAGCGGGAGGCGGGCCAGATGTTCGCGCGCCAGCAGAGCCATGCGCCGGGCGTCACGCGAGGGCGTACCCAGCGTCAGGGTCAGCGAGGTCGGCGGGTGATGTTCGTGTTCCAGTTCGAGCAGGCAGCTTTCGATGCCGGCATGCACGGCTGCCAGCTGGCTGCAGCAGGCATGCAACAGGCGATTGGCGGCGAACAGCAGCACATCGACGTCGTGACGGGGTACCGGCAGTTCGAGCCGGCTGTCGATGCGTTGCGGCATTTGAAAGTGCGGACGGGGATCTGCCAGGCGGCCAAGTGCCTGATCGATCATGCGGCGGACGGCTGCTGCATCGCGCCGGGCCAGCGCGTCGCGTGGCAGCCGCATCACATCGCCCACCTTCTGTATACCGCTGTCGGCGAGCAGGGTGTACGTGCGTGCATCGATTTCCATCGTCTGCAGGGGCAGCGGAGCGAGTGCCGCGGGCAAGGCGCCGATGTCGGTGATGCATCGTCCGGGGGCGCCGCGTGCCAGCCAGCGCGCTGCGCGCGGGGCGGGCGCGCACGCACTGAGCGCCCGGAAGCCGGCAGCCGCCAGATCGCTGCGTACCTGACACAACAGGGGGGCGAGCCCGCCGAACAGCTTCACGCTGCCGGCGATTTCCATCAGCAGGCCATCGGTTTCGAGCACAACGTCGGGGGTGTAACGCAGCGCGCAGCCGGCAGCGTCCCGTAAGGCGCGGCATTCGGCGTCGCCGGAGCGGGGGCGAACGAGCAGTGTGGGCGCTACTGCCAGTGCGTCGGCCAGGCCCTGTCCGGCGCGCACGCCCTGAGCCAGAGCTGCTGCATCCAGCGCCAGCACATGCTGCCACTCCGCCACAGCCAATGGTTGCGCATGGGCCTGATTGCGGAACAGGGCCTGCAGGGGCCAGTCGGGAAAGACGAGTGCCAGCCAGAGCATGCTTTGTCGATATCCATGTGCGCTGGCGATTTCATGCAATGAGCGCCAGTGCAGGCGCTGTGGTGCCGAGCCGATGATGCGCTGCAGCGGTCGCTGGCGGTTGCGGTACTGCGGCGTGACCGGACGGCAGGTGGATCGGCTGGCTGGCCGGGCGCCCGCGCCGTTTCAGGATGTCGATGCGCAATGAACCGGGTGCGCTGGCCGACAGCAGCAGCCTTGCCGCTGCAGGCGATGCAGAGCGCGCTTCGCGAGTGGGGCGGAACAGGATCAGCGGGATGGCCGCTTCGCGCACGGCGAGCTGAAGACGCCGCAGCATGGCGCCGTCGATGCGGTCGAGCCAGCCGACGACCACCGTGCAGGCAGCCGAACGCAGCGCCTGTCGCAGGGACCAGGCGCGCTCGCCGGCCGTGCCGGCCTCGATCACCAGCAGGCGGGAGGTGTGCAGTCCGGCGGCAGACAGCGCCGACAGGCCGGGTGCGTACGGCGGCGCGACCCACGCCAGCCAGCCGTCCCTGCTGTCCGTTCCCCCTGCGTTTGTCGTGTTTGCAGCACTGACCATCAGGGGCAGCAGAAGGGACAGTTCGCCATGGCCGCAGCAATCCGTCAGCAACTCGGTCATTTCTCCGACCGGCCAGCCTCCGCCCGGCAGTGCCGCATCGAGTGCGGTGTGCCCGGTCGGAATGCAGGGGTGGTGCGCCGGCAGTTCATCGCCGGCACACCACACTGCCGGATGCCGGAGCTGCGCCGCTACGGAAAGTGCCGTCATGGCTTCACACCGGGGTGCCGTTGCGGATCAGACCGACCACCACGCCTTCGATGACCAGCGGATCACGCTGCATGTCGACCACGATGGGGCTGAAATCCGGGTTCTCCGGCAGCAGTTCCACACGCGCCCCGACGCGGTGCAGCCGCTTCACGGTGACTTCGTCGCTCAGGCGGGCGACGATGATCTGGCCGTTGCGCGCTTCGCCGGTGGCGTGGACGGCGAGCAGGTCGCCGTCGAGGATGCCCGCGTCGCGCATGCTCTGCCCGCGCACCCGCAAAAGATAGTCGGCGCGCGGTGAGAACATGGCGGGGTCCAGCTGGTAGCGACCCTGTATGTGCGCGTCGGCAAGGATGGGACTGCCGGCGGCGACCTGACCGATAAGCGGCATGCCGGCCTGTTCGTTGAGGCGGATGCCGCGCGCCCGACCTTCGTCCAGACTGATCACGCCCTTGCGTGCCAGTGCGCGCAGATGACTTTCTGCCGCGTTGGGTGAACGGAAACCGAATGCCTGGGCGATTTCTGCACGGGTGGGCGGGCTGCCGCGCTCACTGACGGCGTCGCGTATCAGTTGCAGGATCTGTTGCTGGCGTGCTGTCAGGGTGCTTGAAGACATGGAGCGGTACGACCGGAATGCAGTGACTGTATTTTTATACAGTTATCCGGTTCTCCGCAAGCACCTTGCGATGTAATGCATGAATTGTCGAGATTTGTTACACCGTTACATCGGCGTGCGTTATTGGAAGAATCCGGTGAACGGCAGCCAGTTTGTTTTCAATATCATGAAAAATATGAATTTCTCGGCAATTTCTAGCACCTTCTTCCTCACGGTGTATGGGTAATGCTACGACTTAGGTCGTGTCCGCAGGCGTCGGAATTTTTGACAGTGCTGCGTCGCAGCAGGGTGCAATGCCGCTTCCGGGCAATAAAAAAGCACCCGAAGGTGCTTTTTCATCAGCAAACCCGAAGGCTTCAGTTCATGCGACGACGAGCCATCAGGCCGATCATGCCCAGACCGGCAAGCATCATCATGTAGATTTCGGCTTCCGGAATGGCCGAGACTGCAATCGCCAGATCCACGTTCTTCTTCTCGATGAACGCTGCTACCGGGAAGGAGTCCGGCCCCGGCGGATTGTAGGCAGCCAGAAGGTTCTGGATCGTGAAGGTGGCCGACTTCGAAGCTGCGTCGAGCGTCACCAGTGCGGTACCCGTCCAGTCGGTGGTCGAGAAATCGAACTCTGCATTCGGCGTGAAGGTGCCTGCAGCAATCGAATCGACGGCAATCGTGGAGCTTGCAGTATCGAGGCTGCGGCCGCGCAACTGACCGCTTGCACTGACGCCCGAACCCGTACCGAAGAAGAAGTAATCACCGCTTTCCCACAACGATGCACCGTTGATCAGGTAGTTATCCTTGGCGGTAACGGTCAGGGCGAAGGTCGAATTGGTGACCTTGATGCCATCGCCGTAACTGGCGGCGGAGAAGCCGGGGCTGCCCGAAGGTGCCCAGCTGATGGTGCCGCCAACCAGCGTCGGCGTGCCGAACAGCCCCGTCAGCGCGTCGTCGTACGTTACATCGAAGAACGAGCCGCTCAACGTAACGCTTGCTGCCTGCGCTCCGCCAGCTGCCAGCATTCCGCTGATCGCGGCTGCCAGAAAAATTTTCTTCATATTCATACCTTTCGGAGTTAAAGGATTGCAAATGAATCTTTGCAAAAACCATCGGCCGCCACAACCAATGAAACATTTCCAAATGCAACCGGACTTGCTGAGTGTCCGGCGTCTCGGTTGTGGATGAAAAGCCCGCGCGTTTATAAAGCAACCATCGTGCCTTTATTTCGGATTTATTTTGTATTTGTTAAGTTACTGATTTTTTGAGCTATCCAGCTTTATCGTTCGCCTGACGGCGTTTCGCTGGCCGCTCAAACCGGTGCAATCGCCAAAAATTGGTGCACAGCAATGTCGGTATGTCTTACACCGCTTGTTGCATCGTTCCGGCGCTTTCCGGCTGTTAGAATCCTGCGCATCATCCGGACGCAGAAACACGCGGCTCGCGCCGCTGGAGGGCGTGCATGCTGAATGCAGGGGAACCCGCTCCGTTGTTTGAACTGCCGGATGCCGACCTTGAACTGTTCGACTTGCGCGAACATGTCGGTCGGCATCTGACGGTGCTTTATTTCTACGTCAAGGATGACACCCCGGGCTGCACCGCGGAAGCCATCGAATTCAGCGACCTGGAGGATGATTTCAGGCGGTGCGACTGCGTTGTCGTCGGTGTGAGCCGGGATGAATGCTTCACCCATGCGGATTTCCGCGACAAGCACGGACTGGTGTTCAGGTTGCTGTCGGACATCGACGGCGACGTGAGTCGCCGCTACGGTGCCTGTCGCGACCGGGAAGTGGATGGACAACAGCGTTTCTGCATTGCCCGCTCGACGTTCATCATCGACCGGAAAGGCGTCATAAGACACGCGCAATACGGCGTGAATCCGCGCGGGCACGCCGGGGAAATCCTCGAACATGTGCGCGCGCTCCATACGAAAGGAATCAGCAATGCTCATCAGCAAGGACGTGGTCGTCACCCTCAAATACAGCGTGACCGATCCGGACGGTAATCTGGTCGACTCCGGTGCGGCACCGCTGGCCTATCTGCACGGCGGTTACGGCGGCATTTTCCAGCCGATCGAAGAAGCGCTCGAAGGTCAGGCAGTGGGTTACGAAGTCGTCGTGAAACTGCAGCCGGAAGACGCTTTCGGCGAGTACGACGAGGAACTGGTCGAAGTCGAGTCGCGTTCGAATTTCCCGGACAACATCGAAGTCGGCATGCAGTTCGAACGCGTCAGCCCGGACGGTGAAGAAGAAGGTCTGTATACCGTCACCGACATTGCCGATGACCGTGTGGTGATCGATGGCAATCATCCCCTGGCCGGCACGGCGCTCGTGTTTTCATGCACGGTGGCGGAAGTGCGCAAGGCTTCGGCGGAAGAACTGACGCACGGCCACGTGCACGGCGAGCACGGCCACCAGCACTGAGTCGGTCCCGGCCGGGCCGTCATCGGGCGGCCTGCCATCGAACGGCCTGCGAGGGCCGTTGCCTTTTCTGTCCCGGAGCATGCATGTCGCGAGTACTGGTCACCGGAGGTGCGGGCTATATCGGCTCGCACACCTGCATCGAACTGATGTCGGCAGGTCACGACGTGGTCGTGGTCGACAATCTGTGCAACAGCAAGCCTGAATCCCTGCATCGGGTTGCGCGCATCGCGGGCCGGCCGGTGGCGGCTTTCGAACGCATCGACGTGCGGGACCGCGCCGCGCTGAAGTCGGTGTTTTCTGCCCACGCCATCGATGCAGTCATTCATTTTGCCGGCCTTAAGGCGGTCGGCGAGTCGGTGGTGAAGCCGCTCGAGTACTACGACAACAATGTCAATGGCACCGTCACGCTGTGCGGTGTCATGGCGGAACACGGCGTCAAGGCGCTGGCCTTTTCCTCGTCGGCGACGGTCTATGGTGACCCGGTGTCGGTGCCGATCCGCGAGGATTTCGCGACCGGTCCGACCAATCCCTACGGTCGTTCCAAGTGGATGGTCGAGCACATCCTGCGCGACATCTGTGTCGCTGATCCGGAGTGGCGCATCGCGCTGCTGCGCTATTTCAATCCGGTGGGCGCGCATGAGTCGGGCCTGATCGGCGAAGACCCGAACGGCATTCCGAACAACCTCATGCCCTTCGTCAGCCAGGTGGCTGTGGGCAAGCTCGAACGTCTGAGCGTGTTCGGCGGCGACTGGCCGACACCCGACGGCACCGGCGTGCGCGACTACATACATGTGCTTGATCTGGCGCAGGGACATGTGCGCGCGATTGACTACCTTTTGAGGAATCAGGGGTTGCTGACCGTGAATCTGGGTACCGGGCGCGGGTACAGCGTGCTGGAGGTCGTGCGGGCGTTCGAGGTGGCAAGCGGTCGGTCGGTGCCTTACCGCATCGTGGAACGCCGGTCCGGCGACATCGCCCAGTGCTACGCCGACCCGGCGACAGCCAACCGGCTTCTGGGCTGGGCGGCACAGCGTGATCTCGCGCAGATGTGCGCCGATGCCTGGAATTGGCAGAGCAGCAATCCGCAGGGCTACGCCTGACAATGCAGACGGGTGGCGGAGCCGGCACAGGGCCGGTTTCCGTCACGACTGAATTCATCGATACGGGAGAACTTTCATGTACCTCCAGACCCTGTTCGAAAAAGCCCGCTCGTCGTCCGACGACACCAGCGCCGCGATCTTCGGTGAGCTGCTCGACGCACTCGAGCACGATGCGCCGTTCGATCTGCAGCAGCTCTACCTTCTGTCGTACAACGATTTCGACATGGCGCTGAACGCGCTCCGCGAATGGCGCTCGCAGCGCTATGTGTGGATGCGCGAACACGAGAGCGATCAGCCCTGGCGCAGTCACGCGGGTTGATTCAGGCCCCATCACGAGGCTGTCACAGCCTCGTGATGGCGCTGTGTTAACCTCGGCGGATGTCCTGTCGTTTTCGTTTCCGTAGCCCTCGTTCCGGCTGTGCCGGATCGTCCCCCGGTTTCACGCTGATCGAACTGATGGTGGTGATCGCCATCATCGGTGTGCTGGCGACCATGGCGATGCCCATGGTCGAACTGGGGCGCGTGCGGGCAGACGAGTCGGAACTGCGCACCGCACTGCGGCAGATCCGCACCGGGCTGGACGAATACCGCAAGGCGTGGGACGAAGGCCGCATCGAAAAGAAGGTGGGGGCCAGCGGTTATCCGCCCAGCCTCGACGTGCTGGTCAACGGCGTGGCCGACGTCATGCAGCCGAACGACGTGAAGATCTATTTCCTGCGGCGGCTGCCGCGCGACCCGTTCCATCCCGACAAGACCACGCCCGCGGCGCAGACCTGGGGGTTGCGCAGCTACGCCAGCCCGCCGGATGAGCCGGCGCCCGGCGCCGACGTGTTCGACGTGTACTCGCTGTCGGACCGCACCGGCCTGAACGGCATCGCCTACCGGAACTGGTGAATGCGCAAAACCGCCCTCGAGACCGTCCCCGACACTGCGCGCCGAAGCGCTGTTTCCCGCGGCTTCACGCTGATCGAACTGCTGGTCGTGATGGCCATCATCGCCGTGCTGCTGACGCTCGCCGCGCCGCGCTACTTCGAACACCTCGACCGCTCGCGCGAAGCGACGCTCAAGCAGACGCTCGCCGTCACGCGCGACGCGATCGACAAGTTCCGGGGCGACCGCGGCACTTACCCGCAGAGCCTTCAGGAACTGGTGGAGCGGCAGTACCTGCGCAAGGTACCGTTCGACCCGGTCACCGACAGCGCCGAGACCTGGATCATCGTGCCGCCGCGCGAGTCTGCGACCGATACCGGCGTGGCCGACCTGAAAAGCGGGGCCGAGGGCGAGTCGCGTGACGGAACCGCGTATTCCGAGTTCTGACGCCATGCGCCGACCGGGTCTGCAGCGCGGCTTTTCCTATCTGCTCCTGCTGTTCGCCGTGGCAGCGCTCGGCATCGCCGGTGCAGGCAGCGCGGTCATGTGGAGCACGCTGACGCAGAGCGAGCGCGAACGCGAACTGCTGTTCATCGGCGGCGAATTCGCGCGCGCGCTGCAGCGCTATCACGATGCGTCGCCGGTCGAACCCAAGCGCTATCCGGCAAACCTGCAGGAACTGGTCGAAGACAAGCGCCAGCCGACGCCGGTCCGCCATCTGCGCAAGATCTACTTCGATCCGATGACGCGCAGCCAGGACTGGGGGCTGGTGATGACCGGTGGCCAGATCCGTGCCGTCTACAGCAAATCCGAAAAGATTGCCCGCATCCGCGTGCTGCCCGCCTGGGTCGACGCAACCGGCAAGAGCGTGTCCGGCACGCTGAAGTCACCGCCGCCCGGAAGTCCGTCTGCCTCTCCGACAGCATCCCCGCCGCGTGTGGCGTCGGCCGCTGTGCGATCAGGCGAGGTGCGATCAGGCGAGGTGCGATCAGGCGAGGTGCGGTCGGACGATGTGCGTTATGCCGACTGGCTGTTCGTGCCGATGTCGAGCACGCCGGGCGCGTCTTCCGTCGAAGGTGAGCCCGGTGGTACCGGCAACGTCGGTGGTCAGCCCGGTAGTCCCGGGACAACGCCGGCGAATCAAAGCCCGACGACGACCCGTTCGCAGCAGGAAATCTACACGCAGGGCGGCGACCCGCGCTGACTGGCAGGTCGGGGCCCGGTGCGGTCGTTCAGAACACCCAGGCCGCCAGCGCGATGCCCAGCATCATGAAGGCGATGGCCACCTTGGCGACTGCCGCGATCAGCATGCCGAGCCAGGTCGCCACCCCGACGCGCGTGGCCTGAAGCGCATCGCGCCGGGCAATGTATTCGCCGAGGGCGGCACCGGCAAGCGGTGCGAACAGCAGGCCGATCAGCCCGCCGAACAGGCCGACCACCGTACCGATGGCAGCGCCCACCAGCGCCAGCGGGCTGGCGCCGACCCGTTGCGCGCCGATGACGCCGGCTGCGAAATCGATCAGCCAGGCGATCACGGTCAATGCGCCCAGCACGGCCAGCGTCACGCCACCGATCCGCTCGAAGCCGTCCAGCCAGGCGGCCATGAGCAGTCCGCCGAAGATCAGTGCGATGCCCGGCAGCGCCGGAAGGATGACGCCGGCCAGACCGATCAGCACGAGCAGGGCGGCAATCACCCACAGCAGGATGTCGGGTGCCGTCATTGCGAGAACGCCGCGACGGCGTCGTCCACCACGGCGAGCAGGTTGCGCGATCTCGCATGAACGGCGCGCAGCCGGCTGGCGTCGTTGCCGCCGCCGTTGGCCATCCGGCGCAGCGAGGCCAGCGCATCGGCACTGCCGAGCGCCTCCGCCCGCACGGCGAGGCGGTCGATGGTTCGCGTGATGTCCTCGCGCAACGGCATGGCGGCGTGTGTCCGCGGATTCACGATCAGGCCGTCGAGCCCGAAACGGCAGGCCTGGAAGCGGTTGTAGGTGTACACAAGGTAGTCGTCCTCGAGTGGGTCCGGTTCTTCGCCGGCCAGGATGCTGCTGCACAAGGCCTGCAGATAGACCGCGATGGCCGCCGCCCGTTCGACCGTGAGCGGCGTGTCGCACACGCGCAGCTCGATCGTGCCGTATTCGGGCTTGGGCCGGATGTCCCAGTAGAAGTCCTTCATGCTGTGCACGATGCCGGTGTCTTCCATCTTGGCGAAGTACTCGCGCTCGAAGCGCGACCAGTCGAGCACGAAAGGTGCCCGTCCGCTGAGTGGAAACGCGAACACGGAATTCAGTCGTGCCGAGTCGAACAGCGTGTCGCTGCCCTGCGAAAACGGCGACGACGCCGACAGCGCGATGAAATGGGGCACATGGCGGTTCAGCGCATGCAGCACATGCAGCGCGCTGTCGGCGTCCGGCATGCCGATGTGCACATGCTGGCCGAACACCGTGAACTGCTTGGCCAGATAGCCGTAGAGTCCCGACAGGTGCTGGAAGCGCGGCGTCGAGAAAATCTTCCGCTCGTACCACTGCTGGAAGGGGTGCGTGCCGCCGCCGCACAGCGCCACATTCAGCCGCGCCGCCGAGCCGACCAGCACGTCGCGCATGGTTTCCAGCTGCGCCAGAAGCCCGTCGTGACCGGTCTGCACGTCGGTGGCGACCTCGATCATGCAATCCGTCATTTCCGGTTTGATGTCGCCCGGAAAGGGTTTGCGCTGCGCCAGTTCCAGCAGGTCGGCGGCGGCCGAGGCGAGGTCGCGGTCGTGTTCGCCCACGAGCTGCAGCTCGAGTTCGACGCCCATGCTCAGCGCGTCCGAGGCATGAAAGGTTTCGAGTGGCATCAGGCGTGCTCCCCGCGCTGCGTTTCACCGGCCAGCATGAACGCCCACTGCGACAGCAGCGGGCCGAACAGCTCCATCACGATCACCGTGCCGGCGATCGCAGCCAGGCCGCCTTCGGCCAGACCGAAACCGGCGGTGCGGCTGTACTCGAGCAGCAGCAGCGCGAACGACGACAGCGGGGCCAGCGCCAGTCCGGTCAGCGCGCCCTTGCGTGTCGTGGTGCCGCTGACGTGAGCGAAGGCCGCGCTGGCCGTCATCTTCGCGACGATGCGACCGAGCGACAGCAGCACCGCCAGCGCAAGGCCTGCAGCAGTGGTCGGCCAGGTCGCCATGCCCGCCACGTAGACAAACAGGAACAACGCGAGCAGGTCACCCAGCACGCCGAAATTGCGCTGCACCGGCGTCAGCAGCAGGCGGTTGCGACGCATCAGCACGCCCAGCGTCAGCGCGGCCAGCAGCGGCGACACGTTGACGCCCTGAGTGAGCAGCGTCACCAGCATGACCGCCAGGGCGAACACCGTGGTCACGCCGCGCTCGTCCGCACGCAGCCGCCGCAGCAGCCAGGGCAGCGGGAAGCCGACCAGAATGCCGCAGCCGACCGACACCGCCAGAATGGCCGCGCTGTTCCACACTGCGCTCTGCAGGCTTCCCGACGCCAGCAGATGCCAGTAGCCGATGGCACCCTTCATCAGCAGCACCGACAGCAGGCAGTTGATGGCGCACAGGTGCAGCGCGCGCTCCGTCACCTGACCGGAACTGCGCAGATCGTTCGCCACCCGCATCAATGCCGCAGGCGACGTGGCAACCAGCAGCGCGCCGAGCACCATCGCGATGCTCTCGGGCTGGCCCATCGCCAGCGCAATCCCGCGCACGACGGCAAAAGTCAGCAATGACTCGGCGATGCCGCTCACCAGAATCCACGGGTTGGTCACCAGCCAGCGCAGATTGATGCGGTGACCCAGTTCGAACAGGAAGAGGCCGAGCGCGAAATTGGCGAGAAACGAAAGCGCCGCGGCGGTCTCTCCCGTGACATGCGCACCGGTCAGTGTGCTGCCGGCGATGCCGACCAGCGCATACGCACACACGCGTGGCACACCCAGACCGCGATGCGCAAGTTCGCCCGACAACCACGCCACCAGCAGTACCGCCGGCCAGCCGACCAGCGCAAAGATCCGTCCCGCCTCGAAAACCATCATCCCCTCCCATCCGGCAAAGAAGTGGTGACCTTTTCTTATAGCAGCGATCTGTGCATTGCGGACCGTACGAGCGGATCTGTTACATCACCGGCCCGCGTCGATGAGCCGAATCATCCGGGGGCCCCGCAGGTACGGAGCCCGTGTTCGCGATCAATGGATTGCTCCTGCAGGTCGAGCGGTGCTCCCGCCCCTGCGATCAACTGCCGGAAAGCTGGCTACGGCGCGAGTTCTGCGTTGGCTGCGTGTTCTGCGCAGTAGGCAATGTCCGGCACGATGGCGGCGCGGTCGAGGCCGCACAGTTCGATGACCGAGCGGTTCAGGTGCTCGGCGATGTCTTCCGGCCGCACGTCGTCCTCGATCTCGAAGGCGATCTGCGCCGCGACGTTGGTGAGGCGGGCGAGCCGGGTCGCCTCGGCGTGATGCGGCTGGCAGTAATACTGCAGCGCGCGCGCAATGCCGTTGGGGAAATTCCAGCGCATGGCGAGTTCTGCGCCGACCGAACAATGGTTGGTGTGCAGCTTCAGGTGCTCGACGGCGGCACGCTCGGTCACGCTCAGGTCGTGGCAGTCGCGCGCGATTTCCTCGGCTACCCGTGGAAAGGCGATGTGAATCATCAACTGGCCCAGCCGATGCGTCAGGCCGGCACTGTACGCATGGTCCGGGTTTTCGCCGGCGTGCTTCGCCAGCAGCGAATTGGCGCTCGCGGTCATCAGCGCGTGACGCCAGAAATCCTTCATGTTCACGCCCGGCACCTTGGGAAAGGCGCCGCTGATGCCTGCTGAAATGACCAGCGTGCGGAGCGCACGCGTGCCGATCAGCGTCACGGCATCGTCCACCGAACCGATGCTGCGGCGGCTGGAATAGAAACCCGAGTTGGCGAGACGCAGCACGCGCGCACTGATCACCGGATCAGTGCGTATTTCCGCGATCAGCGGATGCAGGTCAGAATCTTCGGACTGGAGCGTATCGATCATCTTCTGCACGACCGCCGGAATGCTCGGCAATTGCGCTGTGGCGCTGAAAATTCGTTCCATTGCGTTCATGCAGGTCTCCAGTGTCCGCGGCCTAGCGGCCGAGCGTCGCAGCCCAGCTCATGGCGTCGGATGCGGCGGCATTGAAATCGTCGATGGTGAGAATCGGGCAGTTGTCGAGCATGCGCATGAAGGGTTCCAGTTCGCCTTCTTCCCAGTGGACCAGCAACGCGAGCAGCCCGCCCAGCCTGCCGGATCCGCTGGTGAGCGCCTCGCTGATGAACGCATCCACCGGCAGCGTCTTCAGCACTTCCTCCATCGATACCCCCAGCACGACCGGCAGCAGCGAAAGAATGCCGGTGAGGAAGGCGCTGTCGGGGTTGCAGTCAGGTTCGTTGCACTTGACGGCCAGCAGCTCCATCGTGCGCGCACGGGTTGCCACCATCGACAGCAGCGGGTTGCGCTCGATGGCGTCGCCCTGCGAACAGAACAGCAGAAGCTGCAGCCAGCGCTGCAACTGCGTGCGTCCGAGCAACGTGATCGCCTCGCGCGCCGTCGAAATCTGGCGGCTGCTGCCGTTGCCGATCGAGTTCGACACGCGCATCAGATTGACCAGCAGCGTCGGCTCCTGCTTGATCAGCGGTTCCATCTCGATCGTTTCGGCATCGGCCAGCACCAGGCCGAGCAGGCGCAGCAGCGTTGCCTCGCCGGCGCTCATCGTGCGCGTACTCAGCACGCTGGGCCGGGCGAAGTAATAGCCCTGGAAATAGGAAAAGCCGAGGTCGTGGCAGCGCGTGGCCTGTTCGGCGCTATCCACCTTCTCGGCCAGCAGCTTCGCCTTGTACGGGCGGAAGCTTTCGACGATCGCCGGCAGCTTTTCGGACTCGATGCCCAGCAGGTCGATCTTGATGAACGACGCAATCTCGATCAGCGGCTTGAAGTCCTCTTCGAGGCTCAGCACGTCGTCGAGCGCCAGCCTGAAGCCCTTGCCGACCAGCTCACGCGCCCGCGCAATCACTTCCGGCGTCGGCCTCACGGTTTCGAGCAGCTCGATGACGATCTTGTCGGCGGGCAGCAGCTCGAGGGCTTCCGACATCAGCATCTCTTCGCTGACGTTCACGAAGCCGAACGCGTCGCCCAGCGACTGTTCGAGGCCGAGTTCGTTGAACACCGAGGTGATGACCCGTGCCGTCGCGTTCACATCGCTGGTGAAGACCGCGTTTTCGACGTGCCCCGAGCGGAACAGCAGCTCGTAGGCGTAAAGCCCGTTCTTGCGGTCGAGAATGGGCTGGCGGCCCACGAAGATATTGGTGGTGTCGGTATTGGGCATGCATGTGTTTCGGCATGCAGCCATCGACATTGAGGGTCGGTGCGCGGTTTATTTTTTCGGCGGCAGCAACTGCTTCACTGAACGTGTCCGTCGAAGCGGTTCCGGGTGCGCGCATCCGCGCTTCACGCGACCGGGCAGAAGCGCCGGCATCAAGCACCGGGCGCCGGATTTGTGGGAAGCTGCCGCCCCATGCCGAACACCCTCGCCACGCCGGTCCACAGCGAACTGATCATCAAGAAAAGCCGCTTCATCGGCTGCGTCGAGCCCATGCGCGACCGTGCCGCCGCGCAGGCGAGGGTGGTCGAACTGTGGCGGCAGCATCCGGGCGCCACCCACGTGTGCTGGGCGCTGCTGGCCGGCGGGCAGTCGGCGGCCGTCGACGACGGCGAACCCAGCGGTACCGCCGGCCGTCCGATGCTCGAAGTGCTGCGCCATCAGGACCTCGAAGGCGTGCTCGCCACCGTGGTGCGCTATTACGGCGGTATCAACCTCGGCGCCGGCGGCCTCGTCCGCGCCTACACCGACGCCGTCGCCCAGGCCCTGCTCGGCGCGACCAAAGTACCGCTCACCCGCCTGCGCACCCTGCGCTGCACCCTGCCGTATGCGCTCGAAGGCATGGTGCGGAGAGAAATCGAAGCCAGCAGCGCCACGCTCGTCGAAGTCAGCCACGGCTCGCTGGTCGACATGCGCATCAGCCTGCCCGAACCCGAAGCCGACCGCTTCATCACCCGCGTGAACGACGCAGGGCAGGGCCGGATAGGCTGGCTGGAAGAGCGAATATAATTAACAAACCACGTTAATAAAAAACTTCAAGTAATTGTTTTAAAAAAATAGTACCCGGCTGCAGGAGCGATCCATTGATCGCGAACCCGCGCATCAAACATGCTCCGCCGCCCGCCGCCCGCCGCCCGCTAAGCCGGCTCGGCATCCAAGGCCCCCGCAAAAACCGGCTCACCCGGAAACGGGCACCCGTCGGCCGAATCTACCGCGCAAGGGCCGTCAATCCACCATCAGAAACGCGGCGGGTGCGAACACTGAAATTCCGTGGAACGGATGCAAGACCAGCAAATCCTGATCGCCGGTGACTATCGCTTCGGCTTCGCCGTTGAGGGCGACGTGCAGGAACTTGTCATCCTTCGGATCGCGGCATGCGGCAACGCGATGAGTGATATTCACCATGCGGGCCACGCCGCCGAACAGACGCAGAAAATGGATACGGTCGGCGACCGGAACGTAGCGGTCGAACTTCGGTCGGCTGATCATCTCAGCCAGTTCTTCCATCGTTTCTGCCGAAACCAGCACGATGCCCCGGGCCAACGCATGATCGACGGCCCGGGCGGCGACACCGCTCGGAAGAAGCAATCGGCTGATCAGCGTGTTCGTGTCGAGAACCCAGCGGCGCTCATGCATCGTCGGCGAGCAGACCGGCAAGCGTGGCCTCGTTCATCCCGGCTTCCGCCGCTCTGGCACCGACCTGATCGCAGAACCTCTGGAACTCGCTGACGTTCAGTCTGTTGAGCCGTTCGTATTCGTGCATCGACATCACCACGGCGACGTCGCGCTTCTGCCGCTGAATCGCAATCGGCTCGCGAGCCGCTGCGTCGATCAACGCCGCGAAGCCCTGCTTGGCTTCACTTGCCGCAATCGTTTTCATGACTCATCCCCAATTGATCTGAACAAATAATACGTTTTGTACAATTTGTCTAAATTATATCCTGCGCGCGACCCAGCTCGAAATGGAAAGCTGATCAGGCATCAACCCGCTCCCACAAAAACCACCCCGAACCCGCGACACCGCCAAAATCACGCTCTGGCCGCAGGAGCGATCCATTGATCGCGAACCCGCGCGTCGACCATGCGCAGGTACCCGATCAACGTCCGCATCGCGATCAATGGGCGGCGCGGGGGTTTCGGCGAGCACCGCTCGACGCCCGCAGAGCCGGCTGGCCATGCAGGGCCAGCCGTGGGCCCGCTCCCA
>JAGNYW010000030.1 GCA_017984755.1 Methyloversatilis sp. | reverse complement strand
GACTGGCCCTACAACCTGTTCGCGATGCTGCATGGCCGTTCGCACGAAGACGTGGAGCAGCAGGCGCGCCACGTCGAAGCGCTGCTCGGCGCGTCCTGCCGCGGTCACGACATCCTCTATTCCACTGCGATCCTGAAGAAGACCGGATTGCGCCTCACGGGAAACTGACCATGTTCCGCATCAGCCAGTTCATGCGCGAACTCGCGCAAGCCGAATCCAGCGGTGTCTATCCGTCGGTCCGCAGCGTTAAACCGGGCGGCCCGGTGGTGATCTGGAACCTGATCCGCCGCTGCAATCTGACCTGCAGGCACTGCTACGCGCTGTCTGCCGACCGCGACTACGCGGGTGAGCTGTCGACCGACGAAGTGTTCGGCGTGATGGACGATCTGAAGGCGTTCCACGTGCCGGTGCTGATCCTGTCCGGCGGCGAGCCGCTGATGCGGCCGGATATTTTCGACATCGCGGCGCGGGCGAAGGCGATGCGCTTCTACGTCGGCCTGTCGACCAACGGCACGCTGATCGACGAGGCGATGGCCGACCGCGTGGCCGAAGCCGGCTTCAACTATGTCGGCATCAGTCTCGACGGCCTGCGCGAGACGCATGACAAGTTCCGCCGCCTCGATGGCGCATTCGACCGCAGCCTGAATGCCGTGCGCCTGCTGCACGAGCGTGGTGTGAAGGTTGGCCTGCGCTTCACGATGACGGCATTCAATGCGCACGACCTGCCGGCGCTGCTCGACCTCATGCAGACCGAAGATGCGGAAAAGTTCTATTTCTCGCATCTGAACTACGCCGGTCGCGGCAACATCCATCGCGGCACGGACGCGCAGTTCGCTGCCACGCGTGCGGCGCTCGACCTGCTGTTCGAGCGGGCCTGGGTGGCGGCCGTCGCCGGCAGGCCGGATGAATACGTCACCGGCAACAACGATGCCGACGGGCCCTGGCTGCTGCAGTGGGTGCAGCAGCGCATGCCGCAGTGGGCCGACGCCTTGCGCGCTCGCCTCGTGGCCTGGGGCGGCAATTCGTCCGGCGTCAATGTGGCCAACATCGACAATCTCGGCCATGTGCATCCGGACACCATGTGGTGGCATTACTCGCTGGGATCGGTTCGCGAGCGCCCGTTCAGCGAGATCTGGGCCGATACCTCAGATCCCTTGATGGCCGGTCTGAAGGCGCATCCGCGTCCGGTCGGCGGCCGCTGCGCCGACTGCCGATATTTCGACATCTGCGGTGGCAACACCCGCGTGCGTGCGCAGCAGCTGACCAACGACCCCTGGGCCGAAGATCCCGGCTGCTACCTGCGCGATGACGAAATCGGCGCGATCAGCGGCAGCGATGTCCGGCGGATTCCCATCCTTCCGTTCAGTGCGGTCGAAGAACGCCGGAAGGCGCGGCATGCCTGATGTGAATGGGATGGGTGCCGGCCGCTTGTTTCTGGTCGCCGGCCTGATGTGGATGGTTTGTGGCCAGGTTCGCGCACAGGATGTGGATGCCGCGGCGCTGTACGGCCGGCAATGCGCCGCCTGTCACGGCGATCAGCGCACCGGCGGCATGGGTCCGGCGCTGCTGCCGGAAAGTCTGGCGCGGCAGCGTCCGGCCGAACTGGCGAAAGTGATTGCCGACGGCCGCAGGGCCACGCAGATGCCCGCCTTCCGCAGCACCCTGTCGGCGGCTGAAATCAGTGCACTGACCGACTGGATCCTGCAGCCGGTGACGCCGGCGCCCACTTGGTCGGAAAATGACATCCGCACCTCCCGCGTTGCAAGCGCCGACGCTTCGAACTTGCCGCACAAGCCTGTCTGGACGGCTGATCCGATGAACCTGTTCGTCGTCGTCGAAGGCGGCGATCATCATGTGTCGCTGGTCGATGGCGACCGCTTCGAGGTCATCCATCGTTTCGCCAGCCGGTATGCGCTGCATGGCGGACCGAAGTTCACGCCCGACGGGCGCTTCGTGTTCTTCGGCTCGCGCGATGGCTGGATCACCAAGTACGACCTGTGGAACCTCACCGTCGTGGCCGAGGTGCGCGCCGGGCTGAACATGCGCAACGTCGCGGTCAGCGGCGACGGCAGGTACGTGATGGCGGCGAACTATCTGCCGCGCACGCTGGCGCTGTTCGACGCCGACCTGAACCTCGTCAGGAATTACCCTGCCGCCACGCTGGACGGCAAGACCGCGTCGCGCGTGTCGGCGGTCTACGACGCGGCACCGCGCCGCAGTTTCGTGGTGGCGCTGAAGGACATTCCGGAACTGTGGGAGATTTCCTACGACCCTAAGGCCGAGCTGATACACGACGGTCTGGTGCATGACTACAAGATGGGCGAATCCATTGCGACGCCGGGTTATCTCGGCGTTCGCCGCACGCTGCTGGACGAGCCGCTCGACGACTTCTTCTTCGACCAGAGCTACCGCCACGTACTGGGTTCCACGCGCTCGAAGACGGACGGCACGCCGACGGCGCAGGTGGTGAATCTGGACATCAGGCGCAGGATCGCCGAACTGCCGATCGCCGGCATGCCGCATCTGGGTTCGGGCATCACCTTCGCATGGAAGGGCACCACCGTGCTCGCCAGTCCGAATCTGAAGGACGGGGCGATCGACGTGATCGACATGGCCACATGGAAGCTGGTGACCACGATTCCCACGCCCGGCCCCGGCTTCTTCATGCGCAGTCACGAAAACACGCGCTACGCGTGGACCGACTCGATGATGAGCCCGACCGCGAAGGACACGCTGACGCTGATCGACAAGACCACGCTGCAGCCCGTCGCCACGGTGCGCGAGCCGGGCAAGACACTGGCCCATGTCGAGTTCACGCGTGACGGTCGCTACGCGCTGGCCAGCGTGTGGGAGATGGAGGGCGCACTCGTCGTGTTCGATGCCGCGACGCTGAAGGAAGTGAAGCGCTTGCCGATGAGCAAGCCGGTCGGCAAGTACAACGTGTGGAACAAGATTTCCCGCTCCGAAGGTACCTCGCACTGAGCTGCAGTCCCGTCCGGGATGTCCCTTCTCCAATCAGGGTCATCGTCACCCGCGGCACATGAGCTTGCTGCTTCCTTGAACCGGTTCAAGGAAAATACCCGAGCGAATCCCTAGGCTATGCCGGTCATGATCGGAGGAGGGCTTCCATGAGCCAGAGTCAGGGCGGGTTCACCAAGCAGATGGCCCGCAACATGTTCTACGGCGGCAGCGTGTTTTTTGCGCTGCTGTTTGCGGTCATCGTCTTCGATACCGAGCAGCGTATCCCCGAGCGTTCCAACGCCGAGGCCATCACGCCTGGGGTGATAGCGGGCAAGAAGATATGGGAGACGCGAAACTGCATCGGCTGTCACACGCTGCTGGGCGAAGGTGCCTATTTCGCGCCGGAGCTGGGCAATGTCTACAAGCGCCGCGGTGGCGATTTCATCAAGATCTGGATGAAGCTGCAGCCGACGCACATCGCCGGTCGCCGCCAGATGCCCCAGTTCAATCTCGACGAGCAGCAGCTCGACCATCTGGTCGAGTTCCTGAAGTGGACCAGCGAGATCAACACTGAAAACTGGCCGCCCAACATCGAAGGTTGAGAGGAAGACATCCATGACCATTTCGACACTCAAATATCAGAGCCAGTCCGTCTCGAAGCTCTATTTCATCGCGGCGATGGCGCTCTTCGCCGGGCAGATCATCTTCGGGATTGGCCTGGGCCTGCAGTATGTGATCGGGGACTTCCTGTTCCCGTACATCCCGTTCAACCAGGCGCGCATGGTTCACACCAATCTGCTCATCGTCTGGCTGCTGTTCGGTTTCATGGGCGCCGCCTATTACATGATTCCGGAAGAAGCCGAGACAGAGCTGCACAGTCCGCTGCTGGCCAAGGTGCTGTTCTGGGTCTTCCTTGCTGCGGGTGCATTGACGATCGTCGGCTATCTGGCCGTGCCTTACGCCAAGCTGGCGGAGCTGACCGGCAACGACCTGCTGCAGACCATGGGCCGGGAGTTCCTCGAACAGCCATTGCCGACCAAGATCGGTATCGTGGTGGTTGCGCTCGGCTTTCTCTACAACATCAGCATGACCGTGCTCAAGGGGCGCAAGACCAGCATTTCGGTGGTGCTGCTCATGGGCCTGTGGGGACTGGCCCTGTTCTTCCTGTTCAGCTTCGTCAATCCGCACAATCTGGTGCGCGACAAGATGTACTGGTGGTTCGTCGTGCATCTGTGGGTGGAAGGCGTGTGGGAACTGATTCTCGGTGCATTGCTGGCCTTCGTGCTGGTGAAGACCACCGGGGTGGACCGCGAGGTGATCGACAAGTGGCTGTACGTGATCATCGCCTTTGCACTGATGACAGGCATCCTCGGGACCGGCCACCATTTCTTCTTCATCGGCCTGCCGGGCTACTGGCTGTGGGTGGGCAGCATCTTCAGCGCGATGGAACCGATTCCGTTCTTCATGATGACGGTGTTCGCCTTCAACATGGTGCAGCGTCGCCGGCGTGACCATCCGAATCAGGCCGCCATCCTGTGGGCCGTCGGTACGTCGGTGGTTGCTTTCCTGGGCGCAGGTCTGTGGGGCTTCGCCCACACGCTCAGCCCGGTGAATTACTACACCCATGGCACCCAGGTCACCGCGGCGCATGGTCATCTGGCCTTCTACGGCGCGTACGTGCTGGTGGTCATCGCGCTGATCAGCTATGCCATGCCGACGCTGCGCGGGCGGGTGGCGAACAGTCAGAAGGCCCAGTCCGTCGAAATGTGGA
Source organism: Methyloversatilis sp. (assembly GCA_017984755.1). GTDB lineage: Bacteria > Pseudomonadota > Gammaproteobacteria > Burkholderiales > Rhodocyclaceae > Methyloversatilis. The sequence goes on along the minus strand of JAGNYW010000030.1, from coordinate 29,550 downwards.
GTTTCTGGGTGATGACGATCGGCATGTCCATCATGGTGCTCGCAATGACCGGCGCCGGCGTGCTTCAGGTCTGGCTGCAACGCATGCCGACCGAAGGTGCGTTGGGCTTCATGGCGACGCAGGACCAGTTGAGGTTCTTCTACTGGACCCGCGTAGGCGGTGGTGTCGTGTTCCTGATCGGCCAGTTCGCCTACTTCGCCAGCTTCTTCGTCGGAGGCGATCCGGTGCTGTCGGACGATGCTGCGCCGACGCAGGGCAGCAACGTGCTGCCGCGCTCGATGCAGGCCCGTGGTGCGTGATGGATCAGAGTGAAGCGCGGCGTTTCGACGCAACGCCTTACTACGCGGAGCAGGCGGAGGAGGTTGCCCTGTTCGGGCACGCCTTCCGCCAGCGCCTGCCGCTGCTGATCAAGGGTCCGACCGGCTGCGGCAAGACGCGTTTCGTCGAGCACATGGCCGCCCGTCTCGGGCGGCCGCTCATCACCGTGAGTTGTCACGACGACCTGTCCGCAGCCGATCTGGTTGGCCGTCACCTGATCGGCCTGAACGGCACCGTATGGGCCGACGGACCACTGGCCCGGGCAGTGCGCACGGGTGCCATCTGCTATCTCGACGAAGTGGTCGAGGCACGCAAGGACACGACGGTGGTGCTGCACCCGCTGGCGGATGATCGGCGCGTACTGCCGATCGAGCGAACCGGCGAACAACTGGTGGCGCCACCGGAGTTCATGCTGGTCATCAGCTACAACCCTGGTTACCAGAACCTGCTGAAAAGCCTGAAGCCGAGTACGCGCCAGCGCTTCGTGGCGCTCACTTTCCGCTATCCTCCCGCGGCGGTCGAACAGGCGATCCTGCAGACCGAAGCGGGTGTCGACGCGGCACGCGCGCAGGCGCTGGTGCGCTTGGCCGAGGCCTTGCGCAGGCTGACCGAACACGACCTCGAAGAAACCGTCAGCACGCGTCTGCTGGTGATGGCTGCACGGCTGGCCGAATCGGGCGTGCCGATGCTCACCGCATGCCGCGCCGCGATCGTCGATGCGTTGACCGACGACGCCGACACCGCAGCCGCTCTGGACGAGGTGGTGCAGGCGGTGCTGGGGACCGCCTGCTGACCGGGGCGCCATCACCGCTGCTTCGGTGATGCGCGGCCCCTATCCCGGATTCTTCCTGCCCATGCAGCAGCGCCGCCTCTACTTCCAGATCGCCTTCTTCGCAGTGTTTCTGCTGGCGCCGGCGCTTGACCTGCTGCGTTTCGACCTGAACGAGACGCAATTGTGGTTTCTCGGGCAGCGCTGGAGTCTCGGCATCGACGAGTTCCGTGCCGGGCGCATCAGTGCCGATGAGGCGGCGCTGTCCATCATCCTGCGCGGCTTCCTGCCCGCCATCGTCGTGATCGCCGCCTTTCTCGCCGTTGCCTGGCGGTACGGCCGTCTGTATTGCGGCTGGCTGTGCCCGCACTTCACGCTGGTCGAAGTGCTCAACACCACGCTGCATCGTGCCTGCGGCAAGCTCAGTCTGTGGGACCGGCAGGGCACCGACCGCGCCGGCCGTGTTCCGGACGGGCGCTGGTGGCCGATTTTTGGCTTGTTGTGTCTGGTGTTCGGCTTTCTGTGGGCGATCACGCTGCTGACTTACCTGCTGCCGCCGGCAACCATCTGGGGCAATCTGGCCGCCGGAACGCTCACTGCCAATCAGGCGCGCTTCCTGCTCATCGGTACCGCGCTCTTCGCCGCCGAATTCGCCTTCGCACGCCATCTGTTCTGCCGCTTCGGCTGTGCCGTCGGTTATTTCCAGAGCCTCGTCTGGATGCTCAATCCCAAGGGCATGGTGGTGGCTTTCGAGCGCGAGCGTGCGCGCGACTGCCGCAGCTGTGCCACGGACGTCTCCCCGAAGGGCGCTGCCTGCGACCACGGCTGCCCGATGCGCCTCCATCCTCGCAACATCAAACGCATGATGTTTTCCTGCGTGCAGTGCGGTCAGTGCCTGGATTCATGTGACGAAGCACAGGGCCGGCAGGCGCATCCGCCGCTGCTGACGTGGAAGATCGGCGTCGATGCCGTGAGGGAAAACCTGCGTCAGCGCAAGGCCGAGCAGGCCGCCGATACGCGGAGGGATGCCTGATGGAAGAGTGGGTCGGCCGACAGTGGCACCGCTTCATCAGTCGCGCAGCCGACGCCCGGTACGAAGCGGCGGCAATACGCCTGGCGGATATGCAGAGGGCCATCGGGATGCTCTTTCGTGCGGCGGGCGGACCCGCAGCGGTGCGGGTGGCGCCGGCTGCAGCCAGCCGCGCGGGCGGGCCGCGCGGCTGGCTGCAGCGCGTGGCCGGCACCGGTACCCACGCTGCCACCGGCCTGCTGGAGCCGGAAGTGCTGTCGCTGCCGCCGGTCATCGCGGTATTCGAGGACCCGGCGCTCAACCGTGCGCTGTATCTGTGGCTGGCTGCACTCGCGGCGGTCACCGAACATACCGGTGACTGGGTCGGAGACAACCTGCGTGCCGGTGCGGTCGCGCTCGACATCCTTCCCGGATTGCGCGAGCGCCACGCGCAGCTGCTGCAGGGACAGCTCGCGCTCAGACCCGACACGGCTCGCCTGAAGGGCGCAGCGGCCAGCGCCGAGGCGTGCGTGCAGCGGGCACTGCGCGGCGACGGCTTGCTGTCGCCGACGGGCATACGCCCGGTGGATGTGGCACCGGTGTGGCTGTGGCTCGATGCCGGCCTCCCGCCGGCTGCACCGGCATCGCGCTCGCAGGCTGAAGATGATGGCCAGGCGGCGCCGTCGGCTCCGCGCTCACAGCAGGACGGGCGCCGCCGTCGTTCGGAGGCGGTGCAGGACGAGCGAGGCAAGGCGCCGCTTGTGATGTTCTTCCGTGGCGAATCCATCCTGTCGTGGGGTGAGTTCATCAAGGTGAATCGCGCCAGCGACGACGATGAGGACGGGAACGCGGTGGCCGCAGCCGACGACATGGAGGTCCTTGCCATCGCACCTGACGGAAAGAGCGCGGCATCAAGGGTGAAGTTCGATCTCGACCTGCCCAGTGCCGCCGCAGACGATGTGCCGCTGGGGCCGGGCATCCGCTTGCCGGAATGGGATTTCAGGCGTGCCTGCCTGCTGCCGGACCACTGTTCGGCGCAGATCCTGATGGCGACGCCGTCCGCCGCGTTCGTGCCGCCGCCGGCACTGCGCGCGACCGCGCGCCGCATTCGCCGACGGCTGGAGGTGCTGCGTGCAGCACCGTCGCGAGCCCATGCGCAGTCCGAAGGCGACGAGATCGATCTCGATGCCTGGGTGCGTCATCACGTGGACGCCGCGCAATTCCCGCGCAGTGAATCACCCGCCGTGTTCACCCGCCGGGTACGCAATGAACGCAGTCTGGCCACGCTGTTGCTGGCGGACCTTTCGCTCTCGACCGACGCCTACGCCAGCAACACGGCGCGCGTCATCGATGTGATCCGTGATGCGCTCTATGTTTTCGGCGAAGCCCTTTCGGCCAGCGACGATCCGTTCGAAATGCTGGGCTTCACCTCGGTGAGGCGGCAGAACGTGCGCATCCAGCACCTGAAGGGGTTCGATGAGCCGTGGCGCGGCGCGGCGCGAGACCGTGTCGGCGCCATCAAACCCGGCTACTACACGCGGATGGGGGCGGCCATCCGTCTCGCCACGCTGCGTCTGCAGGCACGGCCGGAGCGCCAGCGCCTGCTGCTGATCCTCACCGACGGCAAGCCCAACGACCTCGATATCTACGAAGGGCGCTACGGGCTGGAAGACACCCGGCGTGCGGTGCAGGCTGCACACGCAGCGGGACTCACACCGTTCTGCGTCACCATCGACGAAACCGCGCACGATTACCTGCCGCTGCTTTTCGGCCAGCATGGCTGGGCGCTGGTGCACCGACCGCAGGATCTGGTGCAGCGTCTGGCAGGCGTTCATGCTGCACTGACACGACACTGACCCGGATTCAGGAGACATTCACAGCTTCATTGCGCCAAGGTGGTGCAGTCGGGCATGCTGTTGACCCGCATCAAGGCTGATCGCAGCTTCCGTTCCGACAATGCCGGCGGTCGGCCACCCCCTTCCGACAAGGAGATCTGCATGGATGACAGAAGTTTCGATCTGCCGCGCTACCTGTCGGTACTGCCGTTGTTTCAGGAAATGACTCAGGCGGAACTGCAGCGCCTGGCGGTCGGCTGTCGTCTGAACCGGCTCGCTCGCGGTGACAACGTGTTCCGTGTCGGCGAGCCGTGCGAGGAGTTTCATGTCACGGTGATGGGACAGATCAAGTTGTTCGCCGTGTCGCCTGCCGGCCAGGAAAAGGTGATCGAGCTGGTGGGACCCGGCAACAGCTTTGCCGAGGCAGTGATGTTCGCCGGCAAGCACTACATCATCAACGCCCAGGCGCTGACCGATTCCCTGCTGCTCACGGTGAGCAAGACCGCGGTGCTCAGCGAGATCGAACGCGATTCGCGTTTCGCAATGCGCATGCTGGCCGGCATTTCGCGCCGGCTGCATGGTCTGGTGCATGACGTGGAAGCCTATGCGCTGCACAGCGGGCTGCAGCGCGTGATCGGCTACCTTCTGCGCGACCTGCCCGAGGACGCAGTGCTGCCTGCTTCAATGACCGGGACCGGCAGCGGCGGTTGTGCGCCGATGTGCGGAAACGACGCAGGTACGACACGCGACCTCCACCTGTCGTTTCCAGTCAGCAAGGCGACCATTGCCTCGCGGCTTTCGTTGACCCCAGAGTACTTTTCACGCGTGCTGCACGAGCTTGAGTCGCAGGGTTTGATCAAGATAGACAAGCGCGACATCTACATACCCGACCTGAGCCGCCTCGCGAGTTATCCGATGCAGTAGGCGGTGTGGGCCGCGGCCCGTGTCGCGGATCAGCGTCACCGGGTGGCTTCCGGGACGGTTTCCGGGGTGGGTTCCGGTGTGGATTCCGCGGCCTCGGACGCGGTCGCAGGCTTGGCGATGGCCGGCGGTTTCGCGCTGCCTTTCGCCGGGTAGCCGGCCCGGTCGAGCAGGCGGTTCCACGCTTCGGCGCTGAAGCCGACCAGATGGTCGACGCCGGCCGAGATGGTCGGGACGCGCGCTTCTTTCAGCTTGAATCTGTCGACGAAGGCCTGCTTCTTCGCTTCGGTCGTGATGCGCTGTTCGCTGTAGGCGATGCCGCGGGTTTGAAGCAGCGACAGGGCCGATTCGCACAGCGCGTCGCATTCGTTGCCGAGCCACAGCGTGACCGGCGCCTTCTGCATGGCCTGACGCTCGGCGTAACTGCCGCCGCTGGTTTCAACCACGTTGGCCTGCATCTTCTTTTCGGTCGCCTTGCGTGCGTCCGGCGGCGGGGGCGTGTCGGTGTAGTGGGTCCGGCCCTGGGCGTCGACCCATTTGTAGGTCTGCGCCCAGGCTGAACCGGTGATCAGCGCGCCCGCGATTGCCAGGCACAGCACTCCGCTCAAGCGTTTCATCGACTGTCTCCTCGTGTGCTCAGGCGGTGACCATGCCGCTGTGGCGCAACAGGGCATCGGGCCGTGGTTCGCGACCGCGGAAGGCCTTGAAGGATTCAAGCGTGGGCCGCGAACCACCCACGGCGAGAATTTCGTCCCAGAAGCGACGACCGGTCTGTGTGTCGAGTACGGTGCCGGTGCGCTCGCGTGCTTCTTCGAAGGCTTCGAATGCGTCGGCAGACAGCACTTCCGCCCATTTGTAGCTGTAGTAACCAGCCGCGTAGCCGCCGGCGAAGATGTGGCTGAAGCTCTGCGGGAAGCGGTTCCATTCAGGCGGACGCACCACGGCGATCTCGTCGCGCACTTCCTGCAGCAGCTGCAGCATGGTCTGCTCGCCGCCCGGCACGAAATCGTGGTGCAGACGCAGGTCGAACAGCGAGAACTCGACCTGACGCAGCGTCTGAAGGCCGCTCTGAAAATTCTTCGCGGCGATCATCTTGTCGAACAGCGTGCGCGGCAGCGGCTCGCCGGTGTCGACATGGGCGGTCATGCCGGACAGCACGTCCCATTCCCAGCAGAAGTTTTCCATGAACTGGCTGGGCAGTTCGACCGCGTCCCATTCGACGCCGTGGATGCCCGACACCGGCAGGTCATCGACCCGGGTCAGCAGGTGATGCAGGCCGTGGCCGGATTCGTGAAACAGCGTGATCACGTCGTCGTGCGTGAAGGTGGCTGGCCTCTGTTTGCCGTCCTTCTCGCCGACCGGCGACGGGAAGTTGCAGTTCAGATAGGCGACCGGGGTCTGCACGCCGGTACCGAGACGGCGGCGGGTGATGGCTTCGTCCATCCAGGCGCCACCGCGTTTGGTATCGCGTGCGTACAGGTCGAGGTAGAACTGGCCCACGAGTTCGTCGCCCTGTGCGCCGGTGCGCGCGATGCGGAAGAAGCGCACGTCGGGGTGCCAGACCGGTGCCGTGTCCGGCTTGATGGTCACGCCGTACAAACCCTCGATGACGCGGAACAGGCCTTCCAGTACCTTGGGTTCGGGGAAGTACAGCTTCACTTCATGCTCGGAAAAGTTGTAGCGGTGGCTGCGCAGTTTTTCCGACACCCAGGTCATGTCCCAGGACTGCAGTTCGTCCAGCCCGAATTCGTTGCGGGCGAAAGCGCGCAGTTCGTCCAGATCACGCTGGCCGTGCGGCCTGGCACGGATGCCGAGATCACGCAGGAAGGCCATGACCTGGGTCGGGTTGTCGGCCATCTTCGGCACCATCGACAATTCGGCGAAGCTGTCGAAGCCGAGCATCTTCGACTCTTCGGCGCGCAGCGACAGGATGCGGTCGATCAGCGGCGTGTTGTCGCGCACCGCATCGTCGAATTCCGATGCGCGGGTAGCGCTGGCGCGATACATGCGGGCGCGCAGATCGCGGTTGTCGGCGTATTGCATGACCGGCAGGTAGGACGGCATGTGCAGCGTGAACTTCCAGCCTTCGCGGTCGTCCCGCTGCGCGGCATCGCGCGCCGCTTCGATGCTGTCATCGGGCAGGCCGGCCAGCAGTGCTTCGTCGGTGACGTACTCCGCGAAGGCGTTGGTGGCATCGAGTACGTTCTCCGAGAACTTTGCCGACAGCAACGCCAGCTCTTCCTGGATCTCCTTGAAACGAGGCTTCTGCTCTTCCGGCAGTTCGGCACCGGACAGGCGGAAGTCGCGCACCTCGTTGTCTAGGATGCGCTGACGTGCCGGCGACAGGCTCGCGTACTCCGGGCTGTCATGCAGCGCGCGGTACTTGGCGAACAGCGCCAGATTCTGGCCGAGCGAACTGTAGAAGCGGGTGATTTCGGGCAGCGACGCGTTGTAGGCCTCGCGCCAGGCCGGGACGTCGTTCACGCCGTGCAGGTGACCGACCACGCCCCACGCGCGGCCGAGCTGTTCGCCCATGTCGGTGATCGGCGCGGCGAAGCCGTCCCAGGTCGGCGCTTCCGGGCGGGCAATCAGCTCGTCGATCAGCGCCTGGTAGCGGCTGAGCAGTTCGGTGATCGCGGGGGCTACGTGCTCCGGCTGTATGGCATCGAAACGCGGAAGGGAGGAGAAATCGAGCAGCGGATTCGTGTTCATGTTTGTCCGGAAAGCGGTTCAGTCAGAGTGCCCGATCGGGCTTCGGAGTCGATTCTAGCGCCGCCTGCATCAACCCGGCCTTCGGCCGCTTCACGAACGGCCGAATACCGGCGCGGCGTGTCAGAGATGTTGCCTGTGCCGTGTGTCACGACAGGCGGTGCGACTGCAAGTTGCGAACTCCATTGCAAAGGATGTTCCCGCTGCGATTGTGCAGACCGCCGGCACTTGCGCATTATTTCGTTGTACCGCGATGTTGCGACACCGACCATTTGCAGGCTGTGCCCGGCAGAATCAGGGGTGCGGGACCCTAGATGACAGAACAAGGAGTGCAAGGTTGGCCACAGAACGCGAGATGGAGCGCCACGACGCACGGAGCCTACCGATGATCCTGCTCGTCGACGCCGACCCGATGATCAGGCTGACGGCCACCCAGATGCTGATCATCGCCGGTTTCGGTGTCACCGAGGCGGCGGGTGGCGAAGAGGCGCTCGTGCTGTTTGATCGTCACGAATTTTCGCTGGTGCTGATCGATGCAAATCTGCTGGGCGCAGATGGTTTCGAGGTGTGCCGGCGATTGCGCGAGCGGCCGCACGGACACCGTCTGCCCATCATCATGATGACGGCGGCGGACGATACGGTATCGATCGACAAGGCGTACTCACTCGGTGCCACCGATTTCGTCACCAAGCCGCTGAACTGGACGCTGCTGGTCTATCGCGTGCGCTATGCGCTGCGCGCGGCGTCCACGCTGATGGATCTGGAAGTTTCCGAGCGGCGTCTTGCGGTGGCGCAACGGGTTGCCAGGCTCGGTGGCTGGCTGTGGCATCTGGCTGAAGATCGCTGCGAGCGCAGCCCGCTGTGTCTCGATCTGTGGGGCGATCATCGCGCCTCCGCGCAGTTCGAACCTTTTGGCCTGCTGTCGCGCGTGCTCAGTCCCGATCGTCAGTATCTGCGCGAAGCCATGGAGCGGGCTCGCGAAGGGGAGTCCTACCAGATGAGCTTCCGCGTGCAGCGCAGCGACGGCTCTCTGGTCACTTTGTACGAGCAGGCATTGCCGGTGCGCGACGAGTTTGCCCGGGTCGTCCGGATCGAAGGTGTGACGCAGGACGTGACCGAAAGCCGGCTCGCCGAGCAGCGCATCCGCTTCCTGGCCTATCACGACAGCCTGACCGGTCTGGCCAACCGTCAGATGTTCCGCGAAATGCTCGATCACGCGCTCGCGCGTTCGATGCGCATCAATGCGCGCTGCGCGCTGCTGTATGTCGATCTCGATCGCCTCAAGCGCATCAATGACAGCTTCGGTCACACGTCGGGAGACCAGATACTGCGCGAAGTCGCCAGCCGGCTGCTCGGCTCGGTACGTTCGGCTGACTTCGTCGGACGTGAAGGACTGAAACCCGACGAGGTGGTGGCCCGGCTTGGCGGCGATGAATTCACCGTACTGCTGACCGACCTCGAGCGCAGCGAGGATGCTGCGCGCGTTGCCTGGCGCATCTGCGGGGAGCTTGCGCAGCCCATTCAGGTCGAACATGCCGAACTGGTGGTGACGGCCTCGGTCGGCATTGCGCTGTTCCCGGAAAACGGCAGCGATGCCGAGACATTGCTGCGACACGCCGACATGGCGATGTACGAGGCGAAGCAAAGGGGCCGCAACACGGTCGAGTTCTTCACGGAAACCATGCAGAAACAGGCGGTCGAGCGCCTGTCGCTGGAACAGGACATGGTGCATGCGCTGGAAAACGGCGAGTTCCTGCTGAACTACCAGGCGCAGGTCGATGCGGTGACCGGGCGCATCGTTTCAGCCGAGGCATTGCTGCGCTGGGTGCATCCGCAGCGCGGTTCGGTTTCGCCGGTGGAATTCATTCCGGTGGCCGAAGAGAGCGGCCTGATCGTACCGCTGGGAGAGTGGGTGGTGCAGGAGGCCTGTCGCCAGATCGCGGAATGGCGGGCGGCTGGCCGGCCGGCGGTGCCGATAGGGGTCAATCTGTCGGCCTTCAATTTCTGTTCGGATTCACTGCTGCCGGCCATTGTCGATGCACTCGCACTGCACGACGTACCGCATGGATTCCTGCACGTCGAACTGACTGAAAGTGCGGTCATGCAGGAGCCGGAAAATGCGCTCGATATGCTGCAGTCACTCAAGGCGCTCGGGCTGAAGCTGTCGATCGACGACTTCGGCACGGGCTATTCGTCGCTATCGACCCTGAAGCAGTTTCCGATCGATCTGCTGAAGATCGATCGCAGCTTCGTGCGCGATCTGCCGGACGACGAGAGCGATGCGTCGATCGTGGAGGCCATCCTCGCGATGGCGCATGCCCTCGGGCTGGGCGTCGTGGCCGAAGGTGTGGAAACCGAAGCCCAGCGGGTCTTTCTCGTACAGCGCGGTTGCGAACTGATACAGGGCTTCCTGTTCTCGAGACCCCAACCGGCCGAAGCGTTCATGCAGCAGATCGAAGCCGCCGGCTGAATTTACCGGCCGGACGCAGCCGGCCGGAACATGAACTCGATGCGAAATCAGCGCGGCGAGCCGCCGCTGGCCAGCACCATATCCTCTTCGATCAGCACGGCCTTGCCGTCGGCACCAGCCGGATCCGGTATCACGCTGTCGACGCGGTAGATGCCGCCGGGTACGGCGTCGGACAGTACGAAGACGTAGGTCTTGCCGATGTATTTCGGAAATTTCTGCTTGTTCGGATCGTTGGTGTAGGGCTTGATGCGGTATTCCCTGGCATCTACCGTCTTGCCGCCGAAGCTCACCTTGACGGGTGCACCGGTGGGCCCTTCGGATAGCGCGAGGCGGATGCGCTTGCGGAAGTAGGCGGCCTTGCCACCGGTCAGCCGTTCCATTTCCGCGATGTCACGTTCGAGAAAGCACATCAGGGCCGGGTTGCTGAGCGCTCCGTCGACCTCCGGTATTTCCTTCCTGTGGGTGCCGCTCAGGCAGGCCGTGCTGACCTTCCGGCTGCCGTTCTCTTCGGTGATGCGTACTTCGATCTTGTCCTGGAAGGCGGCCTCCTGGGTGCCCGAGCGCTTGAAGGTGTAGCTCAGCATGGCGGGTACCTTGAGCGATGACAGCTGGTCGTTCATGAACAGTTGCCGCTCGGCTTCCGTGATTTCGTCCTTGGGTTCGGCGTGCGCGAGGCCGACCACCATGCAAAGTGCGGCAAACAGGGCGGATGACTTGATGGGGTGTTTCATGATGCCTCCTCGATCAATGTGTCCGGACATCGTGGTGTCCGGTTGGGTGGTGTCGGATGTTCCAATTGTTCTAGCAGGCGGGAACGGTGCTGCCGCAGCGATCCAGCCGTTCATCGAGTGCCGTCACCGCGGCCGGTGCCAGCTGCTCGAGCCGGGAGCGGGTCAGTGCGTACCCCGCTTCGTCCTTCTGCTGACGTTGCGCCACAGCGAGATCCGACAGGAACACCGGATTCTCCGTGTCGATCGCGTTCGCGCGCAGCAGTGATCCGACGCCGTCGCCGGAACGCCCCTGCGCGACTTGGGCGCGGCCCAGCGCGTGCCAGGCCGATGCATCGTCCGCATTGCCTCCGATCCAGCCACGCGCCCGCGATTCCAGTTCCGACCAGCGGGATTCAGCCTGCAGGCGCAGCACCTGCAGAAAGGGAGGAAGAGCCGCTTCGGCGGCGTCCCAGAATGCGCGGCCCGACAACGGCGTGACTTCCGGTCCTTCCGGCAACGTCATGGCTTCGCGTATCCACCGGACTGGCAGCGAGAACTGATTGTCGGTGCCACTCCTGAACTTGAAGGTCATCACGCCGACCAGCCGGTTCTCGCGGTCGAACAGACCGCCCCCGCTGGCGCCGGACGTGAAGGGTGTGGTGCTCTGGATGATCCGCCCGCCATCGTAGGGGTGGAGACGAAGCACCCTGCCATTGCTGACGCGCGGCGCCGCGCCGAGGATGTAGCCCAGTGCCACCAGTTCTTCGCCTGCTTTCAGGGGGGTCTCGCGCAATTCGACCACCGGTACCTGCGAGGCACCGGGAACGTCGAGCAGGCAAAGGTCGCGTTGCACCTGCGCCCGCTGCGAACTCACCTGCATGCGTTCGCCGTTGCTGACGACGCGAATCGTCGTCGCGCGCGCCGTGACGTGGCAGGCCGTGGCGATGATGCCCGGGCCGACCGCCACACCGGTACCCACCGAAATGTTGCCGCGGTCATCGAAGGCTTCTATTTTCAGGACGCTGGGGCGCAGAAGCATCAGCGCCGCAATGTCCTGTTCGCCCAGAGCGGCAGCGGCACCCGGCAGAAGCGCCAGCGTGAGTGCGACCGCGTACGGCACGAAAAAAGGTTTTCGGGGTGTCATCACGGCGGATTTCACCTGTCTGTCAGCGATCGGCTGCGGTCTGGCTCGCCTGAGACTCATCCAGCAGCGGCACGCCGTAGGAGGTCAGGATGGCCTGGATTCCCGGCATATTCCGCTGTACCGCTTCCTCGATCTTGTTCTTCCAGTCCTTTTCTCCGTAACGCACGGCCATCGTGATTGCGTAGTCGAACTTGATCTCGTTCTCCGGCGGGAAGCCGATCGTCACCAGATCGGCGGCCTTGGCGTTGCGTCCGAAATAACCGGCAATCGGTCCCCATGTCATGGCGACGTCGAGCTTGCCGGCGACCAGATCCTTCTCGACGATCTCGCCTGGATAGGCTCCCGGATCACCGGACTGGCGCTGATAGGAAATCGCCTGATCGAACAGTCCGTTGCGCAGCAGCCAATCGACCGGCGGGGTCTGGGAGAAGATGCCGAACTTGAGCGACTTGAGTTTCTCCGGCGGCAGCTTCAGCAGGTCGTCAGGCACCTTCACACTGTCCAGACCCGTTCCCTTCTTGAACACCATCGCGTAGGTCGAGCGGAAATACGGCTTGATCGTCGCGCCCATGTCGAAACCGACAGGCACACCAACGATCAGGTCGCATTTGTACCTTCCGGGAAGTCTTTCGTGCTTCGCCTTCAGCGTCATGCGGATGAAGCCCATCCGGTGAGGGAAGTAGGTGTATTCAAGCGCGTAGCCGAGATCCTTCGCCAGCAGTTCAGCGATCTTGTTCTCGAAGCCTTCGCCCTTGTCATTCGACAGCGGAAGATTGTTCGGGTCCGCACAGACACGCAAGACCTTGTCGTCGCCGGTTTCCTGAGCGTGCAGGGCGGGGGATGCGATTGCGGTGCCCAGCGAAAGAACAGCGGCGATGAGTCTGTATTTCATTATTTTCATTCTCCTCCGGATGTATTGGTTGCCGGCCCGGCTGTCGGTGTGAGCGAGCCGCCCGATGCTTCATCACCTGCAATGGCGTCTGTGACAGCGCCACAACGGGTTTGGTTTGACTCAGTCCATCTTTTCTACGCGACCCGGGCGGATAGCCCCGTCGGAACGGCCTTTCAGATAAGCATACAAGCCGCCCAGGTTGTCCATGACTTGCTTCGATCCATCGAAGTTGGGCATTCCGCGATCCACGCGGCCCTTGGTCACCACGGTCGCGAAGGCGGCCTGGTCGAGTGTCCTGAGGCTGGCGATCAGGGACGGGCCGACCATGCCTTCCTGATTGGGTCCGTGACAGCGTTCGCAGGCGGCATTGCGCCACGCACGCCAGCCGGCGAGCGTGCGCTCGTCAACCTTGTTGCCGTCGCGCACCTGATAGGGCGTCGTCTGCGCCTTAGCTGTCTGGGTAAGCGCGCCGGCAAGGAGAAGTATTGTCATTGCCTTGAATTTAATCATTTTTCCCCCAGGGTCTGCCGAAAGCTGCCATTGCCTTCACAGGCAGGTACGGACAAAAAAACTGGCACCGGCGTTTCCGCACGGTGCCAGTCAGGGAACCTTGTGGAAGACGCCGGAAGCGCCTTCCACTCAACGCACGATTACGGCAGTGCGAACACCGTCATTGTGCCGCCCAGTTCGGTGTAGCTGGCCAGTTCAGCGTAGCCACCCACCGCACCCAGACCATCGGTCGGCTTCTCGAGACCTGCTGCGAGGCCGATACCGGCCCAGCCGCCGATACCCGAGAGGATACCGATGTACTGCTTGCCCTTGAATTCCCACGTCGTGACGTTGCCGATGATGCCGGACGGGGTCTTGAACTTGTACAGCTCCTTGTTGATGTCGTCAGCATCGACGCACTTCAGGTAGCCTTCAAGCGTGCCGTAGCAGGCGATGCCACCGGCCGTAACAAGCGAACCTGACCAAACCGAGAACTTCTCCGGCTTGGACTGGACAATCTTGCCCTTGCCAGCGTCCCAGGTGATGAAGTTGCCCATGCCGCCATGGCTGCCCGGCGCCGGGTACATCGACAGCGTGGCACCGACGTACGGCTGGCCAGCAGTGTATTCAACACGGAACGGCTCGTAGTCCATGCAGACGTGGTTCGTCGGCACGTAGAACAGGCCATTCTTCGGGTTGAACGAAGCCGGCTGCTGATCCTTCGAACCCAGCGCGGCCGGGCAGATGCCCTTCGTGTTCACGTCTTCACCGTTCTGACGGGTGGAGTACTTGGCCACGACTTGCGGACGGCCGGTGTTCATGTCGACGTGGGTCGCCCAGTTCACCTTCGGGTCGAACTTCTCGGCCACCAGCAGTTCGCCGGTCACGCGGTCCATCGTGTAGGCGAAGCCGTTACGGTCGAAGTGCACCGCAACCTTGCGCTTCTTGCCCTTCACATCCACGTCAGCCAGGATGACTTCGTTGATGCCGTCGAAGTCCCACTCGTCGTGCGGGGTCATCTGGTAGACCCAGCGCGCCTTGCCGGTGTCGACATCACGTGCCCACAGGGTCATCGTCCACTTGTTGTCGCCCGGACGCTGCACCGGGTTCCAGGTGGAGGGGTTGGCCGAACCGTAGTACATCAGGTTCTCCTGCGGGTCGTACGAGTACCAGCCCCAGGTCGTGCCGCCACCGATCTTCCACTGGTCGCCCTGCCAGGTCTTCAGCGACGAATCCTTGCCCACCGGCGCCATCTTGCCGTTCGTCCAGGTCTTTGTTTTTTCCGGATCCATCAGCATTTCTGCGTCCGGACCGGTGCTGTAGCCTTTCCAGACCTGCTTGCCGGTGTTGATGTCGTAGGCAGCAACGAAACCACGGACGCCGAATTCGCCGCCGGAAATGCCGGTGATGACCTTGTCCTTGAATACGTGCGGTGCCTGGGTGTTCGTTTCACCGATCTTCGGGTTGCCGTTCTTGACCGACCACAATGCCTTGCCGGTCTTCGAATCGAGCGCGACGAGCGTGGTGTCCGCTTGCTGCAGGAACACCTTGCCTTCGGCGTAGGCGAGACCGCGATTGACCGTGTCGCAACACATCACGGGAATGACCGACGGGTCCTGCTTCGGCTCGTACTTCCACTTGATCTTCTGGGTTTCGAGATCGATCGCGAAAACCTTGTTGGGGAAGGGCGAATGTACGAACAGCGTGTCGCCGATCACCAGGGGGCCACCTTCATGACCGCGCAAAACACCGGTCGAGAACGTCCACGCCACCTTCATGTCCTTGACGTTCTTCTTGTTGATCTGGTTCAGCGTGCTGTAACGCTGGTTTTCGAAATTGCCGGCCTGCATTGCCCAATTTTTCGGGTCTTTGATCAGTTTGGCGACGTCGGCGTTGGCCAGCGCGGTACCCGGGATGGCAAGTGCTGCAACCCACAGGGGCAGTTGTTTCATCTTGATAGACATAGGCTCCTCCTCAATGCGACCAGAAAGGCCGAAGCTCCATGTCGAAAGCTTCAGCCGCTGTTGCCCTCCGGTGCCCATAAGTAGCCTCGGGCATCGGGGTAATGAAGATATAGCACACGATTTTTGAAGATCGGGAAGTTTTCCCCGCAGTCCCCTAAAATTTTATGGTTGACAACTAATCTGAAGCTTGCTCTCGTGCTCGTATAAAGGGCTTGGTGTGAATTCGAGTGTCGGCTTGTAGCGCACTGCAACATAGAGAAAATCTCTGCATGTTGCAGTGCGCAACGCGCCCGCTCGAGGAAATCGCGAGCGGATTTGAGCTTTTTAGCCTCTGTCGAACAGTCGGTTCCGCGATCGACGATGGCCCTTGGCCGGTGGCATCAGCCCGGGGGGAGAGGCCGTGTGCCGGGCTGATTCGTTGAAAGCGCAACGTATGCGTGTTACGAAGTTCAGCGGGCGAAACGGGTGCGTGCAATCGCAGCCGGTGCGAGACCGATGCCTTCGGCCGGCGAATCCCCGGCTTCGGAGGCTTCAGACTCGGTTTCCGGTGCGCCATGAATCCGGACGGTAAGTCCAGACAAGACAGAGCAGGCCGATCAGTGCGGGAATCCATCCGAGTTGTGTCGGCACTGAGCCCGAGCGGGCGAATGCGGGATTGTTCAGTGCCTTGCCGAGTTCATCGGGGGACGCGAGGGCTTCGTAGACCATGCCGGTTTGCGACGCGAGATCGCGCAAGTGCGATGCCTTGAGATTCGACAGGTGTTCGGTTCCGCTGGCCGTGGTCTGCTCGATGGGCTTGCCGCTCTCATCCACCATGGTTTCCGCGGAACCCCCGCGACCGCGTGAGGACGAATTTCCCTGCACCACCTCGTCAGGTCTCCAGAACCCGAGCGGTGCGCCATCGGGGTCGAATTTCGGAATCGGCACCAGCGTCTCGCCCCCGGTACCCACGATGAGGCCCTTCACGGCACCCGGCTCGCCGTCGAACGATGGGCGCATCTTCGGATTCAGTGGCGGCGCCTCGTGGCCGTCCGTCACGAACACCAGCGACGGCGCCTGTTCCATGTCCTTGAGGATACGGATGGACGAAAACAGCCCTTTCGATACTTCGCTCGCTCCGGCCCACGACATCTGCCCGTCTATATTGGCGAGTGTTGCCAGCAGTTCATGATAGTTGCCGCACACCTCGACCGGCGTCATCAGCGTGAGCAGCCGGTATTCGGCGAATACACCCCACCCCACACTTGAGCCGCAAGGCAGTCCGCGCAGCGAAATGGCCAGGCTGTGCTTGGCGTAATCGAGGCGGCTTGCAGGATTGCCGTTCAGTTCGTAATCGCGCGTATTCATGCTCTGCGTGATGTCCAGCACCACCATGTGGTGGTAGCTGCGACCCGGGACTGGCAGGGGCGGCAGCACGGCGGCGACCGCGAACAGGGCCGTGGCCAGCGTCAGGGGCAGTGCGTGCGCGCTTCGCGCACGGGCGACCAGGGTGCGCAGCGGCGCGATCATGGCAACCCCAGCGTGAATGCCTTCATCGTCGTGACCGCGCGCTCGCTGTTCTGCGGCAGCGGCGGTGCTTCGACCAAGACGTCCTCGCGCTCGGGCGCCAGCCGCAGGGCGCGTTCGAGGTTGTACTTGGCGTTCCAGTGCCCCGGGTTCAGGTGCAGCAGTTCGCGATAACTGGTCTTCGCGAGTTCAGCCAGCGGCAGCGAGCGACCGATTTCGTCCGGCCCGTACTTGAGCGCCTCGCGCAGATGCAGATTGCCCAGGTTGTACAGCACCGATTGCAGGAGCGTGCCTTCGCTGGTCCGCGACAGGGTCTTGTAGGCGCGCACCGCACCTTCGTAGTCGTCGTGTCCGGACAGCGACAGTGCGCGCGCGAATTCCGCTTCCGGAGAGTTCTGGGTGGCTGCGGCATCGATGGCGCTGACAATCTGGCGGTTGAACTCGCGAGCCTGAGAGAGCCGGTAGGCCTCGTAGGCTGCGAACAGCAGGCCGATCATGCACAGCGATGCAAGCGCTGATCCCAGTTGGCGCAACTTCATGATTGCAGTTCCTCTTTCCACGACGGCCGCGTCAGCAGGCGGCAAGCCAGCGCGAGTGCGCCCGCCAGCAGCGCAAGTGCGAAAAACCAGGCGGAAAAGTCCCGGCGCGGGATGCGCTCGGTATAGTCGAGCGGCAGATTCTGCTGGCGATCTACCTCGGCCACCGCCTGCTTGACCGCTTCGGGGTCTTCCGCCTCGAATGCCTGATACGGCACACCGGTCGATTGCAGGAAGCGGTGCAGCGCCGCTTCGGGTACGTTGCCTTCGTAGTCGTCCGCCTCCAGTCCCAGACTGAGTGCCGAACGGATGAATACCCAATACACGGCGATGCGATGCTTTTTCAGTGCACGTGCGATGCGTTCGCGCATGTCCGGATCGATCTGCGCAGCGCCGTCCGACACCAGCAGCACGATTCGGCTGCCCGAGTAGGCGCGCCGCTCGAACTGTTCGGCGCCGGCCAGCAGCGCGCGGCCGATGTCTGTTTCGGACAGGCCGCGGCCGATGCCGCCTGCCTGGATCGCGGCCTGGACGACTTCGCCGTGCTGCGTGAAAGGCACCACGGCCATCGGCGTCGAGCTGAACAGCAGGAAGGCGTAACGATCCTGCGGTCGCCGTGCGGCGAATTCGGCGAGCAGCCGGCGCGCGACGTGCCCTTTCGATTCATGCGACGAATCGATCACCGGCTGGCGCCCCTTGGGCACAAGGGCTTCGTCCATGCTGCGGCTGCGATCGAGCACGATGGCGATTTCCGCACCGCGTCCGGTCCGCGGCAGTTCGGTGGCCGGCTGGCCGATGCCGGCCAGACCGAGCACCGCTGCGAGAATGGCCAGCGCGGCGGCGAGGCGTCCGGCGCGCAGCACCGTGTCGCCGACCCTGTCGCGCGGCAGCCAGTCGGTGCATGCGTAGTCGAGTGCGTGGCGCCGACGCGGCCACAGCGGCAGCAGCGCCAGCGGGATCGCGAGCAGCCAGAGCGGAGTCGAGAACTCGACCACGTCGGACAGCATCGGGGTGATCCATTCGGTCATGCGAGCGCCTTCCGTTCCAGCTTCGCGGCACGCGCGCACAGCGCAAGCGGCTCCACCCCGTCAGCGGCGCGGCCGGCAAAGAATCGCTCCTGCGAGGCCTCGAAGAAGCGTTTCAGATCCTGTTCCATCGGTACCAGCCATGGTGCTCGTGCCAGCAGTGAATGCAGGTTGTGACCGCGCACCACGTGGCCGGCCGTGTCATCCAGCGCTCGATGCAGGCGACGCCAGATCGCGGTCGGATCATCGAGCCGGCGCATGTCCGTCCGCGCCCGGGCGAAGGGCAGGCGACCCCGGGCGCGCAGCAGCCGGATCGCAAAAAGCACCATCCACGCGATTGCCAGAAGCGCCGAAAAATACAGGGTGAGGCGCAGATTGCGTTCCAGCGGCAATACGTCCATCCGCGGCGCTTCGGCGTCGGGTTGCATTTCCTCGAGACCGGCACGCGACAGCACGGTTGCCGGCGTGATCGGCGCCACCGTCACCGGCATGGCCTGTATTTCGATGCGAAGCTTCGGGTCGGCGGTCGCCAGATCGAGCGCAGGCAGTTCAACCGCACTCAGTTCGTCCGGCACATTGATGACCTGATAATCCAGCGTCAGCCAGCTTCGCCCCGCCGCATCGCGTTCCAGGCGGGCGTCGCGCCGCGTGAACCAGTTGCCGGTGCGCTCCAGCGCGGGCAGTTCCGTCGGTTCGAGCGCGCGCCCTTCGTACTCGAGCGCAATGCGCTGGGTCAGTACATCGCCGAGCACGTAGCCGAAGGGACGCGGTGATTGCAGCGCGGGCGTGACGGACGCAGCCGGTGCGGACTGCGCGGGCGCGGCTTGCTGCTGCGCCTGGCAGGATCCCCAGGACACCAGCGCGAGCGCCGCGCAGATGCTGAGAAGACGCACGCGCCAGAAAGAAGCTTGCATGTCAGACGGCCTCGAAAAAATAACGCGACAGCGCATCGGCATCAAACGGCCCGGTCATGAAGAACGGCCGCATGCCCCGGTCTGCGAACAGCTTCTGCAGGTCGGCGCGGCGCTGTTCGAATGCTTCCTTCCAGCGCCGGCGGATCACCGGTCGCAGCCAGAGCCCGCGCCGATGGCCGGTTTCGATGTCGCGCAGTGCGAGCAATCCATCGCCGGCGGGTGCTTCCGGCTCCACTTCGTCCCAGACCACCATCGGCACGACATGGGCATGCGACAGCAGATCGAGTGCCGCACCCAGCTGCGCAAGCGGCGCGTGAAAGTCCGACGCGATGAAGACCAGCGCCTGACGACCCGCGATGCGCACGCAGGCCTCGGCCATGCCCGCGCTGGACGGGTTGTCGGCAGGCGCGCGCAGCAGCGATTCGCTGATCATCAGACCGGCGCCGCGCGAGCGCATGGGCGCAAGCATCAGGTCGGTGCGTTCGCGACTGTCGAAGGCCAGCAGACCGAGCGCGTCACCCGTGCGGAACGTCGAATCGCCGAGCGAGCAGGCGAACGCGGCCACCCGTTCGAGTTTGCTGGCACCCGAACCGAAACGCATCGAAGTCGATACGTCGGCCAGCAGGTAGACCGGAACGCCCGCCCGCTGCCGGGTGACCCGTACCAGCCAGCGTTGTTCCGGATCACGCAGGCTGGCGCGCAGATCCAGCCTGCGCGGATCGGGGCGGTCGAACAGGTTCAGGTGGGCGATGAATTCCTGACCGCTGCCCGCCGTGACGCTGCGGTGCGCCCCGGGGCGCTGTCCACCGACGCGTCCGGGCATGCGGTAATGGAAGTCTTTCGTGTTGCTCATGATGCGTGTCGTGCCCTTGCCGGGCATCAGGGCGTGGCGACCCGTTCCAGCATCTGCGACACCAGTGCATCGGCCAGTTCGCTGCGGCGCATTTCATACACCGGTGTGAAGAACACGCGATGCACCAGCGTCGACGGCAGTACGGCGCGGATGTCTTCCGGCGTCAGGTAGTCGCGATCGGCCATCCACGCCACGACCCGCGCAGCGCGCATCAGCATGCCCATGCCGCGCGGGCTGGCGCCGGCCAGGATCAGGCGCGACATGTCGACACCGTCGATCTGCAGCCCGTATTTCACCGGATCGCTGGTGGCCGCCCAGATGTCCATCGCGTAGCGCTGCAGCGCGTCCGATGCGCTCACACCCTGCTGGATTGCCGCACCGATGGTGTTCATCTGCATCCAGTCGACCACCCCGGGCGTGACCGTATCGATCAGCGCGTCGGTGTCATGAAAGCGCGGGTCGAACACCAGCGCCCGACGTGTTTCGTCGTCGGCCGGCGTCAGCATGCGCAGTTCGAACATGAAGCGGTCGCGCGCGGCGGACGCCAGTTCGAAGGTTTCTTCGCGCTCGACGCGGTTGCGGTCGGCGAACACTGTCATGTGCGGAAAGCTGTACTCGCGGTTGAACGCCGACAGCGTGCGTTCGGCCATTGCACGCAGCAGCAGCGATTGCACCTGCGGTCGGGCGCGGTTGATTTCGTTGAAGAAGAACGTGGTCAGCCGCTCGCCGTGGCGCAGCAGCGGCCCCGGTTCGATGCGTGGCTTGCCCTCGCTGTCTACATAGGTGTGATAGACGAGATCGTTCGGCATCAGGTCGACCGTGCCTTCGACGCGCTCGAAATCGCCGCCCACGGCGCGCGCAAAGGCACGCAGCACCGTTGTCTTGCCGACACCGACATCGCCTTCGAGCAGTACATGGCCGCGCGCGAACAGCGCGACGTTGATCAGGCGAAGCGTATCGTCCTGACCGACGACCGCCCGCCGTACTTCTTCTTCGACGCGCAGCGCAAGGCCGCGCCAATCATGCAAAGCTTCCTGGGAGAGCATCAACGGACTTTCTGACTCGGTTTGTGAGGCGGAGAACTGCCGGAACAATACAAGGTTTGATTCGCGCGCGCATGCTGCGGCGCGAGGCACCTGTCTCACTGCAGCGATGAACCTCGTCGCGTGGCGAGTCGTACGCATGCATGGGGGCAACATCCTTTCGAAGAGGATTTCATGCAGGGCGGCGCCGACAGCGACCGCCCTGCGGACGAGGCCGTTTTCGTTGCGCGAACGACGTTAATCCATCGCATCCTGTGCGGCGCGCTCAGGGAGGCGTCTCGTCCCGCCGGCTGCCCGTTGTCCGAAACCTTCGTCGCATTGCGCAATCCGAACACCGGGGTGCGCTCGGTCAGCCGGCGCCCGCCGCCCCGGCCGTGGATACAAGGGGCATTCGACAATTCCGCACACGCGAATCTGGATTTGACGCCAACAGCCCCTAAACTTCGAAGTTCGATCTTTTTTATGGAACCCGTCACATGTCCGCCATCACCACCGAAAGCGGTCTCATCATCGAAGACATCACTCCGGGTACCGGCGCGGAAGCCGTCGCCGGCAACAAGGTCAGCGTGCATTACACCGGCTGGCTGACCGATGGCCGCAAGTTCGATTCAAGCAAGGACCGCAACCAGCCTTTCGGTTTCAACCTCGGTGCGCGTCAGGTCATCGGAGGCTGGGACGAAGGCGTGGCAGGCATGAAGGAAGGCGGCGTGCGCAAACTCACCATTCCACCGCACCTCGGTTACGGCGCGCGCGGCGCCGGCGGTGTGATCCCGCCGAATGCCACACTGGTGTTCGAGGTCGAACTGCTGAGCGCGGGCTGATTGCTCCGTCTGCCGCTACTTCGCAGCCCGGCAGGGCTGCTGCTCTTGCTCTGCCTGACCGTCCCCGCGCCCGTGTTCGCGGCAGACCCTGAATCCGTCACCGGTGGTCCGGTGACGGACGTGTCGCCCGAGTTGCTGTCCGATTCCGTGCCCGATGAGCCAGCCGCGGTGTTCGGCAAACTGCCGATCGCCCCGGACGGCCTGTCCGACGACATCCGCGACATGCTCGACCGGCACGCGCGCACGCTGATACTGCGTGAGCCGCTCGCCGACGAGCGCGCGCGGCGCAGGCTGTTGTGGCGTGTCAGTCGGGAAGTGACGACGCTGCTCGCCACCGAAGGCTATTTCAGCCCGGTCGTGGAGATTGCCGGTGATCCGCCGGCGCTGCATGTGCAACTCGGGCAGCGCGCCGTCATCGAGGCGGTCGACATCGCATTCGAAGGCGATCTGGCCGGCGAAGACGCCGAGCGCGAGGCGAGGCGCGGCGCCTTGCGCCAGGCCTGGCGCCTGCCGCCTGGCGAGCCGTTCCGTCAGGCCGACTGGTCAGCGGCCAAGCAGCGGCTGCTCGACGATCTGACGGCACGTGACTACGCAGCCGGCACGCTGGCCGACAGCCTGGCGGAGGTCGATCCCGAAACGGCGCGCGTCGCGTTGCGCGTGCAGCTCGACAGTGGGCCGGCCTTCCGCTTCGGCGACATCGAAGCGACCGGGCTGGCGCTGCACGACCTCGATCTGGTGCGCCGCTATGCCACCCTGGAGCCTGGTGATCCGTACTCGACCGATGCCTTGCTTGCCTTCGAGCGCGCGCTGCTGTCCTCACCTTATTTCAGTTCCGCACAGATCAACGCTGACCGCGACCCGGCCAACGCGGCCGCGACGCCGGTGCGCATCACGCTTGCCGAAGCCAGTTCGCGACGCCTTTCCTTCGGCGCCGGTCTGAGCAGCAACACCGGGTACCGCGCCGAAGTCGGCTGGTCCGACAACAATCTGTGGAATCGCTCGTGGATGCTCAGTACGGCGCTTCGCGTCGATCAGCTGCGGCAGATCGCCTTCGCCGACGTCATGCTGCCGCCGGCCGAAAAGGGCTATCGCGACAGTTTCGGCGTGCTTGGCGAAAACGCCGACATTCAGGATCTGGTCACGCGCCGCGTCGGCATCGGCGCCGTGCGTGCGCGCATCCGTGGCGACGTCGAAATCCGCCATTCGCTGAACCTTCAGCGCGAACAGCGTGAGATCGACGGGCAGGAAGTCAGCACGCAGCAGTCGCTCGCCCTGAACACCTCATGGACCTGGCGCCGCGTGGACGACCTGTTCGATCCGCGCGATGGCTGGGTGCTCAATGCGCAGATCGGCGGCGGCGTGAAGGGGCTGCTGTCCGATGCCAACTTCCTGCGCGGCTATGCGAAGGCGCAGTGGTTCATACCGGTCGGCCTGCGCGATCAGATCATCCTGCGCGGCGAAGCCGGTCTGACCGGTGGCGCAACCGGCTCGCTGCCGCAGGATTTTCTGTTCCGTGCCGGCGGGGCGACCTCGGTGCGCGGCTACGACTACCTTCAGCTGGGCGTGCGCGAAGGCAATGCCATCGTGGGCGGTCGCGTGCTCGGCGTGGCCAGTGCGGAGTACGTGCACTGGCTGTCCGGACAGTGGGGCGCCGCGGTATTCCTCGATGCCGGTGACGCCACCGACAGCCGCAAGGACTTCAACCTTGCCTATGGTGCGGGCGCCGGCGTGCGCTGGCGCTCTCCGGCGGGTCCGATCGCCTTCGACATCGCCTACGGCGAACGCGAACGTACCTGGCGGCCGCACTTTTCGCTGGCCATTGCCTTCTGATCATGAACAGCACGCCCGAACCCGCCGAACGACCCACGGAGGAGCCGTCCGCGCCGCGCCGCAGCCTGCGCGCGCGCAGCCGGCTGGGCGGCGCCGGCATCGCACTGACCGATATCGCGCTCATCGCGCTGCCGTTCGTGATCCTGTTCTGGGTGCTTGCCACCGAAGCCGGCCTGCGTGCGCTGACTGCCGCGGCGCAATGGGCCGTACCCGCGCTGCAGCAGGTTGAGGTCGAATCCGGCAGCCTGCTGTCGTCGCCGCGGCTGCGCAGCGTTCGCTACGACGACGGTGCCCTGCGCATCGACGCGAGCGGATTCGCGCTCGACTGGCAGCCCGCCGCGCTGTTCGGCCGCCGGCTCGACATGGCGCAGCTGCGGCTGGATGTGCTGCGCATCGCGACCACGCCCAGCGACGCTCCGCCCTCCGTGCCCGCCGGCCTTTCGCTGCCGCTCGGCCTGCGCGGGCCACTGACGGTGGGGCGCATCGTGCTGGCCGACCACGCAAAACCGGACGTCGACACGCTGCTGCTGACCGACCTGCAGGCGCAGATCGATTCCGACGGCGTGACCCACCGGCTCACCGACCTGTCGCTGGTCACACCGTGGGGCACGCTGACCGGCGCGACGACGCTGGGTGGCGACGCGCCCTTCGCGCTGGCCGGCGAGCTGGCCTTTGCCGGTACCGACTACCTGGCCCGTGCCGTGCTCGGCGGCGCGCTGGCCGACGGCGTGACTGCCACGCTGCAGGCGCAGGGCTTCGGCCTGTCGGGCAGCGCGCAGGTGAGCGCACGTCCCTTCGCCGCACAGCCGCTCACCGCACTCAGGCTCGCGCTCGATGAATTCGATCCGCAGCGCCTGCATGCCCCGGCGCCGTCCGGACGATGGACGGTGGATGCCGACCTGAAGCCGCGCGACGGTGACGCGCTGACGCTGGTCGGTCCGCTGCGTGCGGAAAACCGCGCTGCCGGCCGCATCGATCAGGGGCAGCTGCCGGTCACGGCGCTGTCCGCGCAGATCGAAGCATCGACCGCGCACGTCGACCTGCGCGATCTGTCCGTGCTGCTGGCGGGTGGCGGCGACATCCGCGGCACCGCCGGCTGGCGCGCCGGCGGCGACCTGCCGGTGCAGGCCGCGCTGGCGCTGCGCGACATCGACACCGCCGCGCTGCACGTGCGTGGCCTGCCGACCCGGCTGGGCGGGCGCATCGATATCAAGGCATCGGGTGAGCGCCAGCAGTTCGATGTCGATCTGAATGACCGCGGCCCGCGGCGCCTGGCGCTCGCAGCGCGGGGCGCGGTGGCGCAGCAGCAACTGATGCTCGAACAGGCGCAGCTGTCGGCACAGGGCGCGCAGGCGAGGCTGGCCGGAACGCTGAAGCTCGATGACACGCTTGCCTTCAGGCTCGACGGCAGCCTGCGGAAATTCGATCCGTCCGCTTTCGCCCGGTTGCCTGCCGCGAGTCTGTCCGCAGCGTTCACCGCCGGCGGACAGGTGCGGCCCGCGATCGATGCGCGCGTTGCGCTCGACTTCGCGCCCAGCACGCTGATGGGCGAGCCGCTTTCCGGCGCCGTCAGGGGACGGATTCAAGGCACGCGCCTGTCCGACGCCGACATCCGGCTGGACTGGGCGGGCAACCGGCTCGCCGTGCGCGGCGCGTTCGGCGGCACCAGCGGTCGTGTGCAGGACGTGCTCGACTGGACGCTGGACGCACGCCGCCTGGGCGCGCTGCGTGCGCTGACCGGGGTCGAGCTGGCAGGCCGCATTTCGGGCAGCGGCAGTCTGGCCGGCACCCTGGGTGCGCCGAACGGCAGCTTGAAGCTGGAAGCCGTTGCGCTTGCGCTGGGCGATCTGGGCAGCGTGGCGCGTGCCGGCGTCGACGCCCGCCTGGAACCGGGGGCGCAAGGCCTGCTGCACCTGACCGCGTCGGCGACCGATCTGCGCAGTCCGTCGGCACCGGCGCCGATAGAAAGCGTGCGCCTGGATATCGACGGCACGCGGGCGATGCACCGTCTGTCGGCCGATGTGCGCACGGCGCCGCTGCCCGCTGCCAACGGCGACGCGCCGGCGCGCCAGTCGCTCGAACTGGCGGCGCGCGGCGCGCTGGCGGACGGGCTGTCGTGGTCCGGCACGATCGATCGCATGGTGGTCGTACTGTCGTCCGAACTGACCGCGACGCTGGCTGCACCCGCGCCGCTCGCCGCGTCGCCTCGCCGCGTAGCACTCGATGGTGCGGCTTTCACACTCACCGCCGGGGGTGAGCTTGCGCTGCTGCATACCGTCTGGACACCGGACCGGGTCGATACCCGTGGTCGCGCCCGTGGCTTTCCGCTGCGTCTGGTGTGGCGCGACCGTGCAGCCGGCATCGCGGCGCGCGCCCCGCTGAAGCTCGGCGCCGACTGGTCGCTGAGCGCCGCGCTGACCGGCGACGAAACGCTGGACGGCCGCGTAACACTGTTCCGCGAAAGCGGCGATGTCGTCGTGTCGGGTGAAGGACGGGTCGTGCTGGCCATCAGCGAAGCGCGTGCGCAGGCCGATTTCAGCGGCCGCACGGCCAGCGTGTCGGCACGCATTGCCGGCCCGGACATCGGCGAGGCGCGTGCCCGCGTGGCGGTGCCGATGAAACGCACGGGCAGTTTCTGGCAGCCTGATGTCGATGCACACACCGCTGGCGAAGCCACGCTCGATGTGCCTTCGCTGGCCTGGATCGGTCGCGCGCTGCGGCTCGACATGACGACTGCCGGTCGCGTGCAGGCCGACGTGAAAATGGCCGGCCCGCTGCGCGAACCCGAACTGTCGGGTCGCATCGATGGCGATGGCCTTGCGTTTGCGCTTGCCGATGCCGGGCTGAAGCTCGAACGCGGTCAGCTGCGTGCCCGTTTCGCGGGCAATACGCTGAAGCTGGATGGCCTGAATTTCGAAAGCGACAACGCCCGCCCGCCGCCTGACGCCCGTCTCAAGGCGGCCGAGCTGACCCGCGAGCCGGGGCGTCTGTCGGCCTCCGGCGAGGTCGACATCGCCACGGCACGCGCCGACATCGCGATCAAGGTGCAGCGCTTCGTGCCGCTACAGGGCGGCGACCAGTGGCTCATGCTGTCCGGCGACGGTGCCGTCAGCGGCTCGGCGTCGGCCGGCATGAAACTGCAGCTTGCACTGGTGGCCGATGCGGGGCTGTTTTCGGTACCCGAACAATCGCCGCCGGCACTGGGCGACGATGTGGTGATCAAGGGCCGCGAAGGCGCCGTGTCGGCCAGCACGCCGCTGGCGCTGCAGATCGACATCGATCTCGGCGAACGCCTGTATTTCAGGGGGCGCGGACTCGATACCCGCCTCACCGGCCGCCTCGCGCTGCGCGACGAAGGCCGCGGGGTGAGCGCAACCGGCAACATCCGGACCATCGGCGGTCGCTACCGCGCCTATGGTCAGAATCTGGACATCGAACGCGGCATCGTCAGTTTTCAGGGTTCGCTCGCCAACCCGGGGCTGAATGTGCGCGCCATCCGTCCCGACCTGCCGGTTCAGGCCGGCGTCGAAGTGACCGGCACGGTGCAGCGGCCGCGCGTGCGTCTGGTGTCCGATACGGCCATGCCGGACAGCGAAAAGCTGTCGTGGATCGTGCTGGGCAGGGGGCAGGACACGGCTGGCGGTTCGGATCTGTCGCTGCTTGCCACAGCTGCCGGCGCACTGCTGGGTGGTGAGGGCGACGGCATCACGGGTTCGCTCGCGCAGGCGCTGGGTCTGGATCAGATATCGCTTTCGCAGGCGAGCACCGCGACCGGGCCGCGCAGTCAGGTGGTCAGCGGCTCGCAGCGCGGCACGCCCACGGTCGGCGGGCAGGTGGTCAGCGTCGGCAAACGCCTGTCATCGAACGCGCTGCTGACCTACGAACAGGGCGTGGCCGGGGCCACCAGCATCGTCAAGCTCACGTGGAACCTCACCCGCCACCTCGCCCTGATCGGCAGCACCGGCACGGAGCAGGCGGTCGATGTGCGCTATGTGTTTTCGTTCAGGTAACGAAAAGAGATTCAAGATTCAAGACGCAAGGTTCAAGTGGCCAGGTTTCCGTGCCGGGTGGGTTTTTCTTGCGTCTTGAAACTTGTATCTTGAATCTCACCGCGGCGCGGTGAGCGCCCGGTCGAGCTTGTCCTCGACCTCGCCGATGACGGCGGCGAGCGAATTCACGGACTCGGTCGTCGTCTGCTGCATGGCGGCGCGCAGTTCGGCGAATTCGGCCCGCATCGCGGTACCGAGTTCGGTGAAGCGCGATGCCTCGGCCTGGTCGGCCAGCAGGCGCTGTTCGCGCAGTTCCTTCGCGTGACGTCGTGCTTCGAGCAGTGTCGAGGTGTGCAGGCTCAGTGTGTAGGCGCCAAGCAGTACAAGCAGCAATGCCGTGGCGCCGAGCAGGATGATGCCGGCCGGCGCGTCGATGGTGGCCACGAGGATCGACACGCTGACCGGTGTGGCGAGCACGCTCCAGTTGGCGATCACGAAGGCGGCCAGCAGGCCCATGACGAGAATGCCGAGTGCGCCGAGTACTTTCATGCGGTGTCTCCCCGAGTTGTTGTGGCCGGATTGTGTGGCACGAAGCCCCTTCTGACCATCGGCGAATGACTACGCGTGTGATTCGCGCATGCGCGCCTCGCGGATCGGCAGGTTCACCAGCGCTGCGGCGGCGGCCAGTGCGGCGTCGGCATACCACATCCACTGGTAGTCGCCGGTGTGGGCCAGCGCCAGACCGCCCAGCCATGCGCCGAAGAAGCCGCCGGTCTGGTGTGACAGCAGGGTAAGCCCGAACAGCGTGGCGAGATAGCGCGTGCCGAACAGCTTGCCGACCACGCCGGCGGTCGGCGGCACCGTGGCCAGCCAGGTCAGGCCGAGGCCGATGGCAAACAGATAGAAGGTCCATTCGGTGCGCGGTGCCGCAAGATAGATCAGCACCAGCATCGCGCGCGACGCATACATCCAGAACAGGATCATCTTGCTGCGCCAGCGGCCCACGGCCCAGCCGGCAAGCAGGCTGCCCGCGATGTTGGCCAGACCGATCAGCGCCAGCGCACCGCTCGCCACTTCGGCCGGCAGTCCGCACAGACCGACTTCGCCCGGCAGGTGCGTCACCAGGAAGGCGATATGGAAGCCGCAGGTGAAGAAGCCCGCGTGCAGCAGCAGGTAGCTGCGGTCACGCAGCGCGTCGCGCACCGCGTGGCGCAGGCCGCCGCTGCCGTCCGCCGTAGCGTGACTGATCACCGGTTCGCGCGCACGCAGTGCGCGGGCCAGCGGCAGTGCCGCCAGCGCTGCGATGGCGAACGCATACATGGCGCCCATCCAGCCGACGCTGGCGATCAGCTTCTGTGCCAGCGGCGCGAAGACGAACTGTCCGAGCGATCCGCCGGCGTTGATCATGCCCGCCGCCTGTCCGCGCTTCGCCGAATCGAGCTTGCGCGATACGGCACCGATCAGCACCGAAAAGCTGCCGGCGCCCGATCCTGCGGCCGACAGGAGGCCGAGCGCAATCACCATGCCGGTCGTGCTGTCCATGAAGGGTGTGAGTGCGCAGCCCAGCGCCAGCACCACCAGGCCGGCAGCCAGCACCCGGCCCGGTCCGTAGCGGTCGGCCACCGCACCGGCAACCGGCTGTATGGCACCCCAGACGAACTGCCCGATTGCCAGCGCAAGACTGAGGCTTACGACGCCCAGTCCGGTACTGGTATTGATCGGCGACATGAAGAGGCCGGAAGACTGGCGCACGCCCATGGTGACCAGCAGCAGCAGGGCGGCGCACAGCACGGCGGAAAAGGC
>JAGNYW010000065.1 GCA_017984755.1 Methyloversatilis sp. | reverse complement strand
ATCGCCCTCTCCACCCGTCGTTTGCCGGCCTTGCGCACGCCTGCCTAGAATTTTTTCCTGTCGTACTCGGCATGTGTTCCCACCCACTCGACCACCACCAGTCCGTTCTGATATCGGACCTTGACCACAAGCCGATATGAGTTGCCCTTTATGTCGAAAATGACTCTGTTGTCGGCCAGGAAATCCGCGCTTCTGTATCGGCGCTTGATGTCATGCGGTGTTTTCCAGTCTTCACGCTCGACTTCCGTCTGCCACGCGTCCAGTGACCCCCGCGAGGCTGCATGATCTTTTTTGAACGCCTCGAGTATGGGCAGACCCAGAATTCTCATGTGGCGGGCGATGAGTGCATTTTCAGGCCTGCATTGTATTTCCCAAAAAGGGAAATATCAATGGTGGGCTGAGTTATGGGTGGGAAATTGGTACGGCTTCGCGCAGCGGGTGATGGTCGTCATCCTGCTCCGGTAGCGTTGGTGCGCTCATGTCGGTTCAAATGCGCCACTTCTTCCGCAAGGCAAAAAAATCGCTGATGACGCGTTGAATCCCTTCGAGCTCTTGCTGCAACTCACCAAGCGCGAACCGTTTCTCTCGTTGGGGGGCGTCGCCAGGCAAGCCGGGCGCAACATTGACTATCTTCTGGTCATATTCGAGTATGCCCCAACGTCCATGTACGAAAGAATTCCTCTTTGTACGGAGAGCGCTGATTGCACGGTGCCATTTCTTAAAATCGTCGATGCATTCAGGCTTCGATGCAAACTTGTGTTCAACGACGTCAATCATGGCGTCCAGCTTATGTTTGAACGTGAGTCGCGCGACCAAAGGGTTCGCCGCCTCCGGGTCTGTACCACCCACCAGGTTTCTCAAGCAAAGGCCAAGGTTGAACTCGAAGCGGGAAAACGCGAAAACGATCCGCCCGATGACTTCGCCCGCCTGTGCCTCCAGCTCATCAGGACTTCTGGGAATGTTGTCCGACTCGTCCATGTCCGATCCATCGCGGAAAAAGGCAAGCATCCCTCGGCCGTATCCAAATTGGAAGAGGACGGCCGGATCAGGTAGGACCTGACCGGCTGGGGCCCTCTCCGATCACCTGAAGCTTTGCCGGATTCGCCGAGGTACATCACCAGCTCCGAAAACCAAATCCCGGGCTGAAACGGAGAACCCAGGCACGTCGGACCACGAGCCAATCCGCGCCGTATCCCGGAAGATATCTGCGTTGATGCCACGACGCTCCCGGGCAGGGCGAATCTCAGGACTCGTCCTGCCCGGGGCCTCAGTCGAATGACTCCTGCTGGATGCGGCCGGGATGGATGTTCAGTTCGGCGGCGACCTTCCGCACGGCCGCAATGAGACCTGCAGGACCGCATACGTAGATCACCGCGTCGGAAGGTGCTCCGCCCAGTACGGTCGCCACCTCGAGACGTGCCCGGCCCTCGGCACGGCTGAAGTACTCGAAATGGTTCGCGGGGAACGCGGCGGCGAGATCGTCGCGATAAGCCATGTCCTCCGGGGTGCGTGCCGTGTAGTGAAGCTCGAACCACACATTGCGCCGCTTCAGTGCCGCTGCCATGGCTTTGATCGGGGTGATCCCGATCCCTCCGGCAATCAGTACGGCGGGGCGCGAGTCGGTGTGAAGGGCAAAGTGGTTGATCGGGGCCCTGATGCGAAGCTGCGTGCCGAGCTGCCAGGTGTTGTGGATCGCAGCCGATCCGCCGCGTCCGTCCGGTTCATGAAGCACCGCAATGTCGTAGAAGGACTGGCCGCGCGATTCGCTGGCGAGCGAATACTGTCGCGTGACGAGCGCTCCGTCTGCCAGACGCACCGGAACTTCAATGTGCGCGCCCGCCTCTGCCGCGGGCAAAGTGATGCCATGCCCGGAACGCAGTTCGTAGGCACGTATCTGCGGCGTGAGCTGTCGGATGGCACTTACGGTGAGTGCGATCTCGCCTTCGCCGATCGGACCTTCGCTGAGAGGCGCTTCGCGTCCGAGCGCTTCCGTCGCGTGAGCGGCCACAGCCTGCCGTACAAGTGCTGCTACCACCCGTGTGGTGCGTGTCACTGAAGCCGGGGCGCGCTACCTGGAAGATGCGCGCCGCCTCATGGTCGAGTTCGACGAGGCAGATGCCGCGGCCGCCGGGATCAACGCCACACCCCGCGGACAGCTCGCCCTGACCGCGCCGGTGCTCTTCGGGAAGCTGTACGTCATACCCGTCATCACCGAGTACCAGACCCGGTTCGAGTCGGTGTCGGTCTCGGCCCTGTTTGTCGATCGGGTCGTGAACGTCGTTGATGAGGGGATGGACGTCGGCGTGCGAATCGGGCCTCTTCCGGACTCGTCGCTGCGTGCAATCAAGGTCGGGCGCGTGCGGCGTGTGGTGGTCGGCGCACCGTCCTACCTGCTGCGAAACGGAATCCCGCAGACCCCGGACGATCTGAAGGCACATGCATTGATCGCAGCCAGCGGCATCACCCCGACGAATGACTGGCCATTCCGGATCGACGGCGAGCGTCGTGTCTTGCGCATGCATGCGCGCCTTCAGGTGAGCACCAACGACGGCGCCCTGGAGGCTGCGCGATTGGGACACGGCCTCACGCGCCTGCTGTCCTACCAGGTGGCCCCCCAGCTCGAATCCGGTGAGCTCAAGACGGTGCTCGAGAACTTCGAGGAAGAGGATCTCCCGGTGCATGTCGTGCACAGGGAGAGCCGGCACGGCTCGGCGAAGGTGCGAAGTTTCATCGACCTGGCGGTTGCCCGCCTGCGAGAGAACAAGGCGCTGAACTAACTGTGCGGTGGCTTGCGCATGAGGAGCCGTCTTTCAGCGGAAAACTCCCGGCAGCTCGAGCAATTCGTCAATCTCCGCATCGGGCATTTCGGGGATGTGCTCGACAGGCTGTCGCGCCCGATTACACCAGACCAGGTTGAAACCGAAGGCCCTCGCGCTGAACGCATCCCACCCGTTCGAGGACACGAAGCAGACCTGTTCGGGCTTGACGTCGAAGCTGTCGCACGCGAGCTGATAGGCCGCAGGACAAGGTTTGAACACGCCAACCTGCTCGACGGAAAGTACCTTGTCGAGAAGCGGCGCCAGCCCGGCATTTCGCACCGCACTGTCGAGCATCTGCGGCGTGCCGTTCTCCAGGCAGCGAAGGCACTCGCAATCAGTTGCGCCCGGCCATCACGCCACCATCGACATTCAGGATGGAACTGATGTCGGTGGTCGATCTGTTCAGCGGCTTCAACAAGATGCTCAATGGCCTTCAGGTAGCGCCCGACATCGGTGTGCGGTCGCATCTTTCATGAGCAGGGCGCACTTGTCTCGGCCGGGATACCCGAATTCGGCCGATCCTTCTCTGCGAGCGCGGCGCGAAGACCACATCGAGTGCACGCCATGTTGCTGAGTACGCTGCGATCCGCATGCGATCGACAACTTCTGCTCACCGCCCTCAAGGTCAGCGCGGTGGTTGGAACCTTGCTCAACCTGGTCAATCAGGGGCCCCTCATCTGGCAAGGTGGGTCCATGACCTGCTGGAGCATCGGGATGAACTACCTGGTCCCGTTCTGCGTATCGAGCTACAGCGGGACCCAAGTTCGGTTGGGTGCTGGCAGTGCTGCACAAAAGAAATAACCGCTGTGACGCCGCGAGTGTCGCGTTCATCGTCGTGCCCTCGCCGGGCGGCAGGCTCGACATGCCTGGTGCGCTGTGCCGCCTGCCCTGCAGGGCCTGCAGTTCCGAGGTGATCCTGATCGCGGATGCTGCGGATCCTTCGGATCATCTGCACGCCGCTGGTGCTCGGAAGAGGGCGATCAATGGGTGCGGCGCCTTTTGAAAGCTTTCTCGGCAGGACGATGAAAAACGTTAAGTCGCAGAGGGCGAGTACCGCCAGAAAAATGCGCTTCACTGATCAGTTCAAGGCTGGAGCAGTAAAGCGGGTTACAGAAGAAGGACAATTGAACTGCCTGCCATCGAGCAAGCGCGATACCCCAAATATTATGCCGTTGGCCTGCGGTCCAAGATCGATCTGGATTTCAACTGCCGTACGCACCAGCTTGGGTATAGACAGAGCTCCACTGAACTTGATCGACATGCTGTTCAAGCAAAGCCCGCAGCAAGCCAGAGAACTTCCCCTGGAGCAAGAAGAAAACGCTGCTGACTCAGAAGCACCGAGGTTCCGTTGGGCCTGCCACGCGGTGCGAAGGGCATGCGTGCCGAGGACAAGCGCCCCTGCATGTCAAGCGACATCAGTCGTTATCCGCGGTTGGTGGCCTATTGATTCAGAACGCCGCAGATTGATTGATTCGCGATCGCCACGCTCCAAGTAGTCGGCAAAAACGAAAACGTGCTTGCGGATGCCCGTTCCGGGTAATCCGCAAAAGACCGGAACCGCTGTACAGCGGCCAGAGGTCGCTGCTGGTGTCAGGCGACACGACCAACTGACCTCCTTCGTGGAAGGAAGTCGAAGTGGAAGACGTCATCGAGCACTCGCCTCAGCCCGGCTGGACCGAAGGGCGGCAGGCGATGCAGACGCCCGGGGACGCTCAGGCGATATACAAGCTGGCGTCGCTGTGCCGGGGAACAAAACACATCAGTCGGGAGTTGGACTGCAGCCGTGACAACGTGCGGAGCGATCTGTGCCAAAGCCTTTGCAGGCAAGAAAAAGGGGGCCCGCAGGCTCCCTCAGTTCTTCCCTTGTCTTCTCTGATCAGACGGCTCTTGTCTTCAATGAAGATCAACGCTGACTTCCAACGGAAATCTTGCTCGCCGCACCCACCGGAATTGCAGTTCCGACGGACTGACGGATGCGACGCGCGGCCTCAGCTGCGCTGGCGCAGGCCGACCAGACCCAACAGCGCCAAACCGACCAGCGCGAGGCTGCCGGGTTCGGGAACGGGGAACACCTCGGCTGCCGTGCCTTGCACACCCACCGTGAAACCGTTCCAGTTTTCGTTGGACAGGCTGCGCCAGTTCACCTCGTCGAATGCACCGAGGAAACGCAAGGTACCGTGTGGTTCGCCGGTGCCGAGCAACTGGTATTCGAAGTTGCCGCCACCGAGATCGACGATGTTCTTCGTCGATGTGCCGCAGCCCCAGTAGCCGCAGTCATTGCCGTCGCTGGAATTGCCGAAACTCAGGATCTCGAAGTCCTGGTCGAAGGCATAGCCATTGCCGTTCAGGCTGACGTAGGAGAACACCGGATTGGCGATGGCCTGCGAGAACTGCAGTGTCTGCATTCCTGCCCGATTCAACGCGATGATATCGGTGCTGGTGGGGATGTTGTCGACCGCCAGACTCGTGTAGGGCGACGTGGCGGCGTTGCGCCCGGCGCGGTTGTTCTGGTAGTAGTCGATTCCGCCGGTGGGCTGGTAGAAGGAGATGCCGTTGGCGTTCGTATAGGTCACGGTGACCGAGGCGGTCGGCGTGGTGATCGTGCCCTGAGCCTTGAAGCCGGCCGAGGTGTCGAGGTCACCACCGGTCCAGTCGGTCCAGAAGATGGGTGCAGCATGGGCAGCAGATACGGCTGCGGTCAGCATCAGGGCCGATGCGGTTGTGGCGACAAGGCGGCGCAGTGTGTGTTGCATGGAATGGTCTCCTCTGTTCAATGGATCGGATGTGATCACCCAATGTTGTTCGAGTAATAGCAAATTCAGTGCCATCAATAATTTGTTATGTGATTCAATGACTTGAAAGGTTATGTAGCATGAAGAAAACACGAATGTAAGTATTCTCGACAACGATCTGGCCAAATCCCGCGCGCTCGGGTCGCTGCAAGCCGCGTCGTGAACATGCCGGATCACCTTCGTCCTGCACACCCGCCAAGAGCGAAGCTGCATGGTCGTCCCCATTGCCCGAGCGCATTCCCCCGTGGTGACAGCCTCCGAGCGCCGGATGTGCCGCGCAGCCGTGCAGCGGCCGGAGGGAGAAATCAGCCTCTTGATCGTTGTCCGATTGCCCCGACATTTGTGGCAATGAGGACGCACGCCATGAATGCAATCCGCCCCGCCGCCGTTGCGGGCACCTTCTATCCGGCTGACCCGCGGGCCCTGCGCGACGCGCTGGCCAGCCATCTCGCCTCGGCCGCGCCGTTCGACATCGCGCCGGCCGCCGACTGGCCGCCGAAGATGCTGGTGCTGCCGCACGCCGGCTATATGTATTCGGGTGACGTCGCGGCGCTCGGCTATGCACCGCTCGTACGCTGGCGCGAGTGCATCACGCGCGTCGTGCTGCTGGGGCCGGTGCACCGCGTGGCGGTGCGCGGGCTTGCCGCGCCGACGGTCGGTGCGTTCGAAACCCCGCTCGGGCGCGTGCCGCTCGACACGGTTGCGCTCGACACGCTGGGCGCGCTGCGTCAGGTGGTGTGGTCGGACCTGCCGCACGCGCAGGAGCATTCGCTGGAGGTGCATCTGCCATTCCTGCAGGCTGTGCTCGGCACGGGCTTCACGCTGGTGCCGCTGGCGGTGGGCAATGCCCGCCCGGATGAAGTGGCCGAAGTGCTGGAGCGCGTGTGGGGCGGTGACGAAACGCTGATCGTGATCAGTTCCGACCTGTCGCATTTCCTGCCTTACGCGCAGGCGCAAATGCGCGACCGTGCGACGGTGCAGCGCATCCTGCACTTCGCATCCGACCTGCACGGCGAGGAAGCCTGCGGTGCGGCGCCACTCAACGGCGCGCTGCGGGCGGCGAAGCAGCACGGCCTGGTGCCGCGGCTGCTGGGCCTGTGCAACTCGGGCGATTCAGCCGGAGACCGTGTTCGCGTGGTGGGCTACGGCG
This sequence comes from Methyloversatilis sp., assembly GCA_017984755.1. Classification (GTDB taxonomy): domain Bacteria; phylum Pseudomonadota; class Gammaproteobacteria; order Burkholderiales; family Rhodocyclaceae; genus Methyloversatilis. The sequence continues at coordinate 2,771 of JAGNYW010000065.1, read as the reverse complement.
CCATCGCATTCGACCCGCCGAAGCCTGAAGACGGCCTGAAGGTTGATGAGGAAGACCCGGACGATGCGGCCCTCGGCCGGGCGCTGGTGGGCACGGCGCGTCACACGATCGCCGAAGCGCTGGGCCTGCCCGTCCCGCACGCGCGCAGCCTGCCGGACCATCCGGCGCTCGGGCAACCCGGCGCCACCTTCGTGACCTTGCATGATGCCGAGGGCGGCTTGCGTGGTTGCATCGGCCGGCTCGAGGCCTGTCGTGCGCTGGGCGACGACGTCCGCGCCAACGCGCACGCCGCGGCATTCGCTGACCCGCGCTTCGCGCCGTTGCGTGCCCACGAGTGGCACGGCATTCAGGTCGAGGTGTCGCTGCTCGATGCACCCGAACCGCTGATCGTGCGCAACGAGGCCGAGGCACTGGCTGCACTGCGGCCGGGTGTCGACGGCGTGATCTTCGAATGGCGCGAGGCGCGCGCGACCTTCCTGCCGCAGGTGTGGGCACAGTTGCCCGATCCGGCCCGATTCGTCGCCGCGCTCAAACGCAAGGCCGGACTGGCAGCCGACTTCTGGGCTGCCGATGTGCGGCTGTCACGCTACCGGGTGCGCAGCTTCAGTCATCACGACAGCCGTGAGCCGGCAGGGGACGCGACATCATGAGCGAGCACGATGACATTCCGGATCCCGATACCGTGACACCGGCGCGCTGGTGGCATGTGCTGCCGGATGGACGCATCCAGTGTGATCTGTGCCCGCGCGACTGCAGGCTGCACGAGGGTCAGCGCGGGCTGTGCTTCGTGCGCCAGCGCCTCGGCGACGAAATGATGCTGACCACGTATGGCCGCAGTTCGGGCTTCTGCATCGACCCGATCGAGAAGAAGCCGCTGCATCACTTCCTGCCCGGCTCCAGCGTGTTTTCGTTCGGAACGGCCGGCTGCAATCTCGCCTGCAAGTTCTGCCAGAACTGGGACATCTCGAAGAGCCGCGAAATGGACCGGCTGCAGGATGCCGCATCGCCGCAGCGCATCGCCGAGGCGGCGAAGGAAAGCGGCGCGGCCAGCGTGGCCTTCACCTACAACGATCCGGTGATCTTCGCAGAGTACGCGATGGACACGGCCGACGCCTGCCATGCACTGGGCATCAGAACGGTGGCCGTGACGGCGGGCTACATCCATGCCGAGCCGAGGCGTGTGTTCTTCGACAGGATGGACGCCGCCAACGTCGACCTGAAGGCCTTCACCGACGCCTTCTACGTTCAGCAGACCGGCTCGCATCTGGCGCCGGTGCTCGACACGCTGCAGCACATCCGCCACGACACGCAGTGCTGGCTGGAAATCACCACGCTGCTGATTCCCGGCCTGAATGACAGTACGCCCGAACTGGAGGCGATGACGCGCTGGATCGCCTACAACCTGGGGCCGGACGTGCCGCTGCACTTCAGTGCCTTCCACCCCGATTACAAGATGGGCGACATCCCCGCCACGCCACCGGCCACGCTGACGCGCGCGCGCCGGATCGCCCTGGCCAACGGCCTGCGCCATGTGTACACGGGGAATGTGCGTGACGCCGAAGGCGGCACCACCTTCTGCCCCGGCTGCGCGGCGCCGCTCATCCAGCGCGACTGGCATGCCGTGCTGCACTACGCGGTCGACCGGCAAGGCGGATGCCCGCACTGCGGCACCCGCATCGCCGGTCACTTCGCACAGAAGTTCGAACGCGGCTTCGGTCGCCGGCGCATTCCGATCCGCGTGTCGGCGAGATGAGCCTGGAGGACGCAGCCGCCGCCCGTTGCCGAACTGCGGCGTCTCAGCGCCAGCCCTGCCGCCACAGGTTCTGATCCTTCAGTTCCCGCCAGGCTATCCTTCTGATGGTCTTCGAGTGGACGGCCTCCATCTCGATCCATTCGATCGCGACGGCCGGTGGGTCGGGCTGGATGACCTTCGACACCAGGAAGTGCTTGTTCCTGCCGATCGGGGTGACGGCCGTCCATTTGGTCAGCAGCAGCTTCTTCGGATGCAGCGGGTTCATGGAAAGTCGGTTTTCCGGGTTCCGGCAGACGTGGTCTGTGTCCACGGCCGCGTCATTCGACAGGGTCACTTCCGATGATAAGGGCAGGCGCCGCGTCCACGCGCGGCGAAGTGGCGCTGGTCTTCGAACCGGCGGCGATCCGCCGGCTTTGCCTGCGGCTCAGATGCCGCCCGCAGACAGTGCGCCGCGCAGGGCGGCCGACAGGGCGTCGAGCTCGTGCTCGATGCTGTCCAGTGCCCCGGGCGGCATGCTGCCCTTGCGTGCGTCGAGTTCCAGTGCGGCCAGCGCATCGTGCAGCGGACGAGCATTGAAGTAGGCGACCAGCCCCTTGCAGATGTGGGCGGTGCGCTCCAGCGAAGGCCAGTCCGCGTTTGCCGCTGCAGCGCGCATTTCTGTGCGGTAGGCGGTGCTGTGGGCGATGAAGTCCTGACCGATGATGGCGATGATTTCGGCATCGGCGTCTGCCAGTGCCGCCGCATAGTCGAACCGGGGTGGGGCGTCGACGCCGGGCGCGGGTTCGGCCGCGCGACTGCCGGCGGAAGACCCGCTGATGTGATCGAGTACGGCGGCGAGTTCCGAACGACTCAGCGGTTTGGTCAGATAACCGTCCAGACCCGATGCGAGTCCGAGCTGTCGCTCCTCGGGCATTGCCGACGCGGTGAGCGCGTAGATCCGTGTCGGACCGAGGCTTTCGGTCCGGCCCGGCTGCCGTTGCTGCTCGAGTGCCAGCTCCCTTTCACGGATCGTCCGCGT
>JAGNYW010000064.1 GCA_017984755.1 Methyloversatilis sp. | reverse complement strand
CGTTCGATGGGTACCGGCGTATTCGGCGGCATGCTGGCAGCGACTTTCGTCGCGACGCTGTTCATCCCGCTTTTCTACAGCTGGTTGAGCGGCCGCAGGGCCACGGCACGAAAGGCCGCTGCACCCGTTGTCGACTCTACGGAGGCTGCGCCATGAAGAAGCTTGCGCTGCAGCGTCCGGCGCTGCTTCTCTCCGTCGGCCTGCTGCTGTCGGGCTGCATGGTCGGCCCCGATCACGTGCGGCCGGATGTACCTTTGCCGGCGCGTTTTGCCGCGACTCAGGCCGCTCAGCCTGCAGCAGCCATCGCGCGAGGTTGGTGGAAGCTTTTCGAAGACGACACGCTGAATGCGCTGGTGGATCGTGCGCTGGTCGAGAACAGCGACGTGCAGCGCGCGGTCGCCCGCATCGAACAGGCCGACGCGCTGCTGCGCGAAGTCGGTGCTGCGCTGTTTCCCGATGTCGGGCTCGATGCGGCGGCCAGCCGGTCGCGCATCAGCGGTGTCGGGTCACCGATCCCGGCCGGTGCGCCGCTGTACCGCAACAACTTCCAGACGACGATCTCGACCTCGTTCGAAGTCGATTTCTGGGGCAAGCTGCGTCGTGCCAGCGAGGCAGCGCGCGCGCAGGCACTCGGTACGCGTTACGCGAAGGACACGGTTGAACTGACGCTGGTGAGCCAGCTGGTCGGCAATTACCTGAACCTGCGCGCGCTCGACGCCCAGCTCGCGCTGTCGCGCGACACGCTGGGTACGCGGCGCGACAACGCGGACATCCTGCGCACACGCACCGAGCGGGGCCTGTCGACCGAGCTCGAACTGCAGCAGTCGCTCGGCGCTGTGGCGGCGATCGCAGCGCAGATCGCCGATCTGGAGCGCAGTCGAGCCATTGCCGAGAACCAGCTCGGTCTGCTGAGCGGCCAGCTCGACCTGAACATCGCGCCAGGTGATCTGCGCAGTCTGCCGCTGCCGCTTCAGCCGCCGGCCGGTTTGCCGTCCTCGCTGCTCGACGCTCGCCCGGACATCAGGCAGGCGGAAGCGGAACTGGCCTCGGCCAGCGCACAGATCGGCGTGGCGAAGGCGGCGCTGTACCCATCGATTTCGCTGACCGGCAACTATGGTTCGCAGAGCCGCGAGCTGTCCGACCTGTTCAGCAGCCCGGCCAACATCTGGTCGCTTGGCATCGGGCTCGATCTGCCGCTGTTCGACGCCGGCCGGCGCAGTGCGCGCGTCGATCAGGCCACGGCGCAGCAGAAGCAGGCACTGGCTGCATACGTATCGACGGTACGCGGTGCATTCACCGACGTGCGCGATGCGCTCGTCGCGGGCACACAGTACGCGCAGAGCGTCAGCGCGCTGCAGGCACAGACCGATGCGGCGAAACGCAGCCTCGAACTCGCGCAGAAGCGCCATGACGCGGGGTATTCGCCCTATCTCGAAGTTCTCGATGCGCAGCGCAGCGCGAACGACGCATCGCTAGCCCTGGTACGTGCGCGCCAGGCGCAGCTGGCAACAGTGGTGAATCTGTATGTCGCGCTGGGTGGTGGCTGGGGTCGCGTGCAGGTCAAAGCAGTTCCGGCCCCGCCGGAAGCGGTTGAACCTGCAACGCCCTGAGTGGTGGCTTCAGTCCTTCACCCGGCGAGTGCGCTCAGCACACGGCGTTCGTCGCCCGCGGATTCCCCGGCCGGAAGGGCGGGGCGCAATGCGTCCCTGCCGGTCGCGGACAGCGATTTCACGTCACCGGAAATTTCGCCGCCTTCCTCGATCAATATCGAGCCATAGCGGATCTTGCCGCTGACGCGACCGGTGGCATGCACGATCAGCCGCTGGCGTGCCGTCAGTTCGCCGTCGAAATGGCCGTGGATTTCCGCGATGTCGATGCCCACCGTGCCCGAGTAGGCGCCGTGCTCTGCGATGCGGATGACCCGGCTGTCCATCGTCGCCTCGACCCGGCCCTCGACCACCAGCGTGTCGCAGTCCAGGATTTCCGCGCCCTTCAGCTTCACGTCCGGGCCGACGATCAGGCGGCTGCCCTTTTCGGTGTCCTTATCCCTTTCGTGTTCCCTTGCCGCGCCGGTGTCGGTCCTGAGCGCCTGAGCCGACGGTTCGATGGAGGTGCCGGTTGTGCCGGCGATGTCGCGTGGCGGCGACAGTGCGGCAGGTGTGCCCGTCGAGGACGGAGCACTACCCGGTGCGGCGGGTGTGCCGCTGCCTGGCCGCAGGGTGCGCGCAGCATGGGTGTCTGCCGATTTCGGGAACAGGCCGGGTTTGGTGTTGAACATGAGTTCTCCTTGAAAGTGGCGGGACTCCGAATCGGTGCCCGATGACACTTTGCAAGTGCCGTGCCTGCCCCTGTGACTGCTTTCCTTTCAATGACTTGTGCGATCCGGCACGGCGCACGACCGGCCGTCCGACCGAACCGGTTCGCAAAGTGTCGCCGGTACCCGACAGATTGCCGGCGGACCGACGACCGGATCGCGCCGTTGCAGCCGTTGCGTGCTGTCGTCGCCGCACGACAGCGGCCGTCGGTCTTGCCCATTAACTTCGTCTTGCACTTGATTACCGGGGCTTACCGCGCGCGGCACGCATTCTGCCTAAACTCGTTGGTCGTCAATCCGGATCCACTTCGCCCGTACATGCCGCACCTCTCGTTCCGCACTGCACTGCTCGCCGCCGTACTGCTCATTGCCGTGGCGCTCGCGGCTGCAGCGGCCAGCGGCTGGATCATGCTGCAGGACTTCGCATCGGCGAGCCGGCAATCGGGCGCCACGGCCATCAGTCTTTCGGGCGCGATGCAGCAGATCGACGAACGCAGCGCCGACATGGAGCGCGCCGCGCGCCAGTTCGTCGTACTGCAGGCGCCGCCGCTGCGTGAACGTTTCGATGAGGCTTACGAACTGGCGCAGGCTGCACTGGGCGAGATCGAAGCAGCGCTGCCGCCGACGCCGGCCATTGCACAGTGGCGCGAGCGTGCGGCCGGCATGCGCAGTGCGCTCGAGCTGCCACCCGACGCTGCGCCGAGCGCCGACACCGCGCAGGATATCGGGGACGGCCTGTCGAACCTGAATGATCAGCTAGCGTCGCGCGTGCGCGAACACATCGATGGCCGCAGTGCCGCCCTGCTGGACACCCTCGATCAGAGCCGCGATCGTCTCGCCCGGCAGGTGCTGGCGGCCGTCGCGCTGGCGGTGGCGCTCGCGCTTGCGATCGGCTGGTGGATACTGCGGCCGCTCAAGCAGGTCCAGAAAGCCATCACGCGTCTCGGTGAAGGGCGCTTCAGTACGCCGGTTTCCGTCGGCGGTCCGGCGGACCTGCGTCAGCTCGGCGACCGGCTGGAGTGGCTGCGTCAGCGCATGGCTGATCTCGAAGCGCATCGCAGCCGCGTGCTGCGACATGTATCGCACGAACTCAAGACACCGCTGGCGTCGCTGCGCGAGGGCATTGCGCTGATGGAAGACGGGGTGCTCGGGCGGCTCAACGCCGAGCAACTCGAAGTGAGCCGGATACTCGACACCAATGCACGGGCGCTGCAGGAGCGCATCGAACAGCTGATCGGCTACAACGCAACGCAGTTCGATGCGCAGCACCTCGATCTGCGCCCGACCGCGCTGCGCGCGCTGGTGCGCGATGTGACGGCCGATCTCAAGCTGCAGGCGCAGGTCAAGGATGTGCAGATCACCGTGTCGGGCTACGCGCCGCCGGTGCGCGGTGATGCCGCCAAGCTGCGCATCGCGCTGTCGAATCTCGTCAGCAACGGCATTGCGTTCAGCCCGCACGGCGGCACGGTCAGGCTGCAGCTGAGTGCCGAGGGCCAGAGCGCGCGCATCGACTGCATCGACGAAGGTCCGGGTGTCGCATCCGAAGAGACCGAACGGATCTTCGAACCCTTTTTCCGCGGCAGCCGCCGCGCACCGCGTCCCGACAAGGGCAATGGCCTCGGTCTCGCCATCGTGCGCGAATTCATTGCCGCACATGGCGGCAGCGCCGTCGTGATGCCGGCCGAGCGCGGTGCCCACTTCAGGATAGAACTGCCTCATGCCGGTTGATCAGTCTCGTTTCGTACTGCGTCGGTGCCTGTCGGCCGGCGTGCTGTTGTTGCTGGCTGGCTGTGCATCGGTCAAGCCGCCGGCCGCCGTCGAATCGGAGGCGCCTGCTTCGGCCGCGGTTTCGACCGTCGATCTGCTGCCGCTGCAGCCGGCCCTGCAGGCGGCTCACCCGCGCACCGGCAATGCGGCGCGTGCCCGCACCCTGCTGGAGGCGCATCTCGCCGCGCGGGATGAGGCTTCCCGTGCATTGCACCCCGCATTGCTCCCCTATGCGCGAACGCTGCTCGATCAGATCGTCGAACGGCAGCGGCTCGACGCGGCCAATGTGCGTCTGACGCAGCAGCTCGAGCGGTCGGGCCAGCAGTTGAAGGACAGCCAGCAGCTGAACGAGGATCTGCAGCGAAAGATCGATGCGCTGGCCGACATCGAGCTCGGGACACCCGTCCGCCCGCCGAAGCGGTCGATCAAGCGATGAACCAGGCCGCCGTGCGCGTGCCGCTGCGGCTGCTGGTCATCGATGACGACACCGACCTGCTGCGTCTGCTGTCGATGCGTCTGAAGGCAAGCGGCTATGCCGTGAGCACGGCCGAGACGGCAGAGGCGGCACTTTTGCGGCTGGCGGTAGAACGCTTCAGCCTGGTCATCTGCGATGTGCGGCTGCCGGACCGCGACGGACTGTCGCTGTTCGAAGACATCCGGCGTCAGCAGCCGGCGCTGCCGGTCATCATGCTGACCGCGCACGGCACCATTCCCGATGCGGTCGAAGCCACATCGCGCGGTGTCGCCGGCTATCTGACCAAACCGTTCGACAGCCAGGCGCTGCTGGCACGCATCGCGCAAGCGCTGGCTGTTGCCGCACCGGCCGGTGCATCGGGCGTCGTCGATGATGCATGGCGCGCCGATCTGGTCAGCCACAGCAGTCGCATGAACACCTTGCTCGACGAGGCGCGGCTGATCGCCGCATCGGATGCCAGCGTGCTGATACGCGGCGAGAGCGGCACCGGCAAGGAGCTGCTGGCGCGCGCCATCCACCGCGCCAGTCCGCGCGCGGCGGGTCCCTTCGTCGCCATCAACTGCGGCGCGATACCCGAAGCACTGCTCGAATCGGAACTGTTCGGCCATGAGCGCGGCGCCTTCACGGGCGCCACGTCGCGCCATGCCGGCCTGTTCCGTGCGGCTCATGGCGGCACGCTGTTCCTCGACGAGATCGGCGACATGCCGCTGGCCCTGCAGGTGAAGCTGCTGCGCGTGCTGCAGGAGCGGGCAGTGCGACCGGTCGGTGCCATGCAGGCCGAAGCGGTCGACGTGCGCATCGTGTCGGCGACCCATTGCGATCTCGATGCGGCGCTGGAGCAGGGCCAGTTCCGCGAGGACCTGTATTACCGCATCAATGTGGTCAGTCTGTTCCTGCCTGCACTCGGCGAGCGTCGCGAGGACATTCCACTGCTGGCCGACCACTTCCTGCGCACGCTGGCGCAGAAGTACGGCAAGCGTCTGCGAGGCTTTGCGCCGGACGCGCTGGAAGCCCTGGCGACCGCCGGCTGGCCGGGCAATGTGCGGCAGCTGCAGAACGTGGTCGAGCAGGCCTGCGCGCTGGCCACCACGCCACTGATACCGCGCGCGCTGGTCGATCGCGCACTGCGTGTCAAACCCATGGAGGCGCTCGGCTACGCCGAGGCCAAGCAGCGCTTCGAACGCAACTACCTCGTGCAGCTGCTGAAACTGACCGCCGGCAACGTCAGCGACGCCGCACGCATCGCCGGACGCAACCGCACCGAGTTCTATCGTCTGCTGCAGCGATGCGGTCTCGACCCGGTGCCGTTCCGCGGCGATGCGGCCGATGTAGCAGGCTGACAAATCGTCGCAGGCGGAATCCGGTGCAGGTTGCGACGAATCGCGTCAAGCATCCAGCGACTCGATCCGGCGTTTCAGGAAGCAACGCAGCCAGTGTGTCGCATCAGGGGCGGGCATCGGTCGCGCGACCAGATAACCCTGCGCGCACAGGCATCCAAGCTGACGCAGCAATCCGCGCTGACTTTCCGTTTCGACGCCTTCGGCAACCGTACGCAGCCCCATTGCATCGGCCATCGTCACGATTGCACGCACAATGGCCGTATTGGGCACCGACGTGTCTATGGCGTCCAGAAAGCTGCGGTCGATCTTGAGTGAATCGATGGGCAGGCGATGCAGTTGAGCGAGCGAGGAGTAACCGACCCCGAAGTCGTCGACGGCAATCCCGACGCCCAGCGCACGCAGATGTTGCAGTATCCGCATGGTTTCGATGCCGTCGGAGGTCAGCACCGTTTCCGTGATTTCGAGTTCCAGCCGTTGTGGTGCCATGCCGTGCCGGAACAGTGCCGCCTCGATCATTTCGGTGAAGTTGTTCCGGATTTCGGCCGGTGACACGTTGACGGCGATGCGCGGAACATGAAGGCCAGCCTCGTCCCATGCCTTCATCTGCGTCAGCGCCAGGTCGAGTACCAGCCTCGTCAGTTCATGGATGAAGCCGCGCTGCTCGGCCAATGGTATGAAGTGGCTGGGCGGGAGCATGCCGTAGTGAGGGTGCTGCCAGCGAACCAGGGCCTCGACACCGCACAGCACATCACGGTCGAGCAGTACCTGGGGCTGGAAATGCAGGAACAGGGTGCCCCGCCGGATTGCCTCTCTGAGGTCGCCGTCGAGCGCCTGCATTTCCTCCGCTCGATCGCTCATCTGCTTTGAATACAGACAGACCTGGGCACCGCCGTCCTGTTTGGCCTGATACATCGCCAGATCGGCATGGCGCAGCAATTCGTCACCCAGACGACCGTGTTCGGGAAAGATCGCTGCGCCCACGCTGGCACTCAGATGCAGCGGGAAACCCTTGCAGGTGAAGGATTCTTCCAGCGCTTTCACGATCTTTGCGGCGACGTTCAGGACTTCCGTTTCGCCCGCCGCGTCGGGCAGCACGATCGCGAATTCGTCGCCGCCGAGGCGGGCGATGGTGTCCGAACCGCGCAGGCAGCGGTTCAGGCGTTCGGCGATGATGACCAGCGCATCATCGCCCACATCGTGACCGAGCGTGTCGTTGATCGGCTTGAACCGGTCGAGGTCGATGAAGAGCACACCGACGCGTGCTTCGCGTCGCGTGGCCATCAACACGTGCTGGTCGAGACGGTCGCGGAAGGTTGCACGGTTCGGCAGCCCGGTGAGCGGGTCGCGGGTCGCCAGATGCTGGATGTGCGCTTCGGCCATGCGCCGTCTTTCCCCTTCTTCCTCGAGGAAGATGATGCGCCGGCGCAGCTCGATCTCCGTGATCGCACTGCTTGCCAGGGTTTTCAGGGCCAGGCGCTGCTTGGTCGACAGGTGCCGTGGCTTCCGGTCGATGACACACAGCGTTCCCAGCGCTTCGCCGGAGGGAAGAATCAGCGGCACGCCGGCGTAGAAGCGGATATTCGGATCACCGGTGACAAGCGGGTTGTCGCGAAAGCGCTCGTCTTCGAGCGCATCGCAGACCTCCATCATTTCGCTGCGCAGGATGGTGTGTGCGCAGAACGCAATGGATCTTGATGTTTCGCGCACATCCGTTCCCGTGTGGGACAGGAACCACTGGCGATCCTTGTCGAGGAGGGATATCAACGCGACCGGAACGTCAGTGATTTCGGCCGCCAGACGCGTCAGATTGTCGAAGGCTTCATGCTCCGGTGTATCGAGCAATTCCGCAGCATGAAGCTGTTCCAGCCGTCGTGCTTCATTGTCGGGCAGCGGAGGTAGCCATCCGAACAGGGTGTCGAAACAGGTGTCGAGTTCGCGTGTCTTGTCGAAAAAGCCGTTGGCGCCCAATTGCTTGCACATCTGACGCAGGCCACTACCCGTGCTGTTCGTCAGGATCAGCACACGCGCGCCGCTGCCGGCGGCGCGGATGCGTTCCAGAACACGTACGCCGCTGCCCGGGGCGAGCGACAGATCGAGCAGCACGGCATCGGGTGCCGTCGCCATGATCAGTCTGACCGCCTCTTCCTCTTCGGCGGCCTGTCCGGCGATTTCGATACGGGGCTCCTGTTTGATCACGGCAACAAGTTGATTCCTGATCAATTCGGAGTCGTCGACAATGACAAGTTTCATGACGGGCCTCGACGCACGGGTGTAAGTGCGTCCAGTGTTGCCCGCAGCTGTTTTTCGATGTAGCGGCGCAGCCCCTGCGTGAGGGCAGGGTTAAGCGGATCCCTGTGTAGGGGAACGCCGACACCGCGTGGTTCAGCTGGCGTCGCGAGTGAGATGGTGGTTGATGCAGTAGCGGATCAGGTCGGCGTTGCTGGTGACGCCCAGCTTCTCCATGATGCGTGCCCGGTAGGTGGTGACCGTCTTGGGCGACAGGTGCATGATTTCGCCGATGTCGGTCAGGCGCTTGCCTTCGGCAAGCAGCAGCAGCACGCGATATTCCTGAATCGACAGTTCCTGGTGACCAGACACCGGTCCGTCGTTACCGGTCAGGAGATCCGCCAGACGATCGGCCAGCGATGCCGTGATGTGTCTGCCCCCCGCCAGTACGCGCTCGATGGCCTGGGTCAGCTCGTCCGCCGCGCGATCCTTGGTCAGGTAGGCGGATACACCCATCTGCAGGGCCCTGGTCGCGTAAGCCGCCTCGGCATTCAGGCTGAGCACCAGCATGCGCAGCCGGGGTGCGGCGCGGCGCAGCTGTGAAACACTTTCCAGACCGTCGGCATCAGGCAGGTTGAGATCGACGATCGCGATGTCCAGCCCGTCGCGCCGGATCTCCCGAAGCGCGGCGGCAAGCGACTCGACTTCGACGATTTCCGCGGTCGGCCAGCGCTGCAGGATGATCTGGCGCACGCCGAAACGGAAGATGGGGTGATCTTCAACGAGCAGCAGCTTCACGGTCGCTTTCGTCCATCAGGGGCAGTTGCAGGCGCAGTACGGTTCCGCCCGTTGCCGGCGTTTCAAGTTGCAGCGTTCCACCCAGCAGTTCGGCGCGTTCATGCATGCCGGTCAGACCCAGTGCGCCCGGGCGGAGCGCTGCGGACGAAATCCCGACGCCGTCGTCCTGCATCGTAATCTGATACCAGTCGTCGTTCAAAGCCTCGTCCGTCACCTGAAAGTGCTTTGCGACGGCGTGGCGCAGCACATTGGTGCTCGATTCCTGAATGATGCGGAAGATGCCCAGGATCTGGCGCTCGTCAAGCTGCGCGGCTTGTGTCAGCCGGACTGAAAACTGGATGCCGCTTTCCTTGAAGACGGATTCCAGCAGACGCTCGACGGCAGGACCGAGACCGAAGTCATCGAGCAGCGGTGGGCGCAACTCGGCGGCGATGCGTCGTGATGTCGCAACGCCCATTTCGATGGCGGAATGCAGGGACCGGTCCTGCTCCACGGACAGGGTGCCATGTGGAATACCGCGGACAATCAGCTTGATGCCGGTGAACACCGCGCCGATCTGGTCATGCACTTCACGCGAGATCCGCTGTCGCTCGGCCTCGATGGAGCGCTCCTGTTCCCTGGCAAAGCGGGCGATCCGCTCGCGTGCAGCGGAAAGGTCCCGCGTTCGCTCGGCGACTCTCGCCTCGAGATGCCGATTGGCGTCC
>JAGNYW010000063.1 GCA_017984755.1 Methyloversatilis sp. | reverse complement strand
TGGCGGAAGCTCAGGGATTCGAACCCTGGATACCTTGCGGTATGCCGGTTTTCAAGACCGGTGCAATCGACCACTCTGCCAAGCTTCCGCGGTACTGACATCCGCACGGGATCGATCATTGAATGACCGTGAATACCCCCGCATTCGGCGCAGGATGGTATCACGTGGCTGCCGCGTTGAAACTTGCGGGGTCGTAGGATAGTCTTTAGTGCATTAACAAATGAATACGGGGTGCCACAGATGCAGACTCAATTCCAGACCACGCAGGGTGCGGGCGCACTTGCCGCCGGACGCAACCGGGTACTGCGCAACACCTACATGATGCTTGCTGCATCGATGGTGCCGACGCTGATCGGTGCCATGGTGGGCATACAGATGAACTTCTCGTTCATGGCGGGCAGCCCGATCCTGTCGCTCGTGCTGTTCCTCGGCGTTGCATGGGGTTTCATGTGGGCGATCGAGAAGAACAAGAACAGCGGACTGGGCGTTCTGCTGCTGCTCGGCTTCACCTTCTTCATGGGCCTGATGCTGAGCCGCATCCTGCAGGTGGCGCTCGGTTTCTCGAACGGCGGATCGCTGATCGCGATGGCGGCCGGCGGCACCGCGGTCACCTTCTTCACGCTCGCGACGATCGCCAGCACGACCAAGCGCGACTTCTCGAACATGGGCAGCTTCCTGACGATCGGCATGGTCGTCCTGCTGCTCGCCATCGTCGCCAACATCTTCCTGCAGATGCCGGTGCTGTCGCTGGCGATCTCCGGCGGCATCGTGATGATTTCGGCGGCATGGATGCTGTACGACGTGCAGCGCATCGTGCAGGGCGGCGAAACCAACTACGTGTCGGCTTCGCTGTCGGTCTATCTCAACCTGTACAACATGTTTGCCAGCCTGCTGCATCTGCTGATGGCACTGACCGGCGAGCGCGACTGACCAACCCGGCGTGACACGTGAAAAAGGCGGCCAGGGCCGCCTTTTTCATTTTTGCCGCCCGGCATCACCTCCGGTCGGGAATGTCCCGGGGTCGTCCGTTTCGCAACTGCGAAGGGCTCAGCGTTCGATCAGCGCGATCGACTCGACATGCGAGGTCTGCGGAAACATGTTGGCGATGCCCGCGCCGCGCAGGCGGTAGCCCTTGTCATTGACCAGCACCGCGAGGTCGCGCGCCAGCGTGGCCGGGCTGCACGATACATAGACAATCCGTTGCGGCGCCGTGTCGTCGAGCGCATGCGGCAGCGCCTTCACGAGATCGAAAGCGCCTTCGCGCGGCGGGTCGATGAGCATCTTGTCGAAGCGGCCCAGTTCGGCCAGGCTTTCCGGGGTCACCTTGAACAGGTTGGCGACACGAAAGGTGGCGCGTGACTGCAGGCCGTTGGCCACGGCATTCATGTACGCACGCTGCACCAGCGGATCCGCGCCCTCGACGCCGACCACCTCGGCACCGAGCGCCGCGATCGGCAGCGAAAAGTTGCCCAGACCGCAGAACATGTCGGCGATGCGCTCGCCCGCCTTCGGCGCGAGCAGCGACATGGCACGACGCAGCAGCGAGCGGTTCATCGCATGATTCACCTGCGTGAATTCGTTCGGCGCAAAGGCCAGGCGCAGGCCGAAGTCCGGCAGGGCATAAGCCAGTTCGGGCATGGGCAGCGGCCAGAATGGTGCGATGCTCTCCGGGCCGCGCAGCTGCACGTAGATGAGTACGCGCTGCCTGTCGCCGAAGCTGCGCAGTGCGGTCTTGTCGGCTTCGGTCAGCGCCTCGAGAATGCGGAACACCAGCACGGTCTTCTGCGCGACGCCTTCGCCGCCGACGGCGACCTCGATCTGCGGCAGACGCCCACGCAGCGACAGGCTGTCGACCAGCTCGCGCAACGGCAGCAGCATCGCGGACACGTGCGGCGGGAGCACATCGCAGTGATCCATATTGGTCACGTAACCGCCCTTGCGCTCGCGGAAGCCGACCAGCGCTCCACCCTTGCGCGGCACGTGCCGCACCGACAGCCGCGCACGATAGCGATAGCCCCAGCCCGGGCCGACCAGCGGCGCATAAACGGATTCGGGCCTGATGCGGCCGATGTGCCACAGCGCATCTTCCAGCACCCGCTGCTTGACCGATGCCTGCGCCGCCACGTCCAGATGCTGCATGCTGCAGCCGCCGCATTCGCCGAAGTAGCGGCAACGCGGCTCGACGCGCTGCGGGCTGGTGCGCACGATGCGGCTGATCTGGGCGAGTTCGTATGACGGCTTGCGCACGTAGGGCGAGAAATCGACGATTTCTCCGGGCAAGGCGCCATCGACGAAGATCACCTTGCCGTCGACATGCGTGATGCCGCGCCCTTCGTGGTCCAGCGATTCGATGCGTGCTACCGGCATGGCACAACCTTGCTTGCTTGCGGGAGCAGGATTTTACCCGTTCGACGAACGCCTGCCGCTGCATCGGCGATAATCCGCGCCATGGACAAGACACTGCTCGGCGGGCTCAGCCCGCGCATCTTCCTGCGCGACTACTGGCAGAAGAAACCGCTGCTCATTCGCGCAGCCGTACCCGGATTCAACGGCCTGCTGGAACGCGACGAACTGTTCGCCCTCGCACGTGACGAAGACGTCGAGTCGCGCTTCATCGCGCACGATGCCTCCGGCTGGCAGTTCGAACGCGGCCCCCTGCCCGGCTCACTGCTCAAGCGGCCGAAGTCGAAGCCCTGGACCGTTCTGGTGCAAGGCCTGAACCTGCTGCTGCCGGAAGCGGACGCGCTGATGCGCCGCTTTTCCTTCATTCCGTACGCGCGGCTCGATGACTTGATGGTGAGCTACGCAACGAACGGCGGCGGCGTCGGCCCGCACTTCGATTCCTACGATGTGTTCCTGCTTCAGGGCACCGGCAGACGCCGCTGGCAGATCAGCGCGCAGAAGGACCTGTCGCTGCTCGACGATGCGCCGCTGCGCATCCTGCGCAACTTCGTGCCCGAACAGGAGTGGGTGCTGGAGCCGGGCGACATGCTCTATCTGCCGCCGCACTACGCCCATGACGGCGTGGCGGAAGGCGACTGCACCACCTATTCGATCGGCTTCCGTGCGCCGTCGGCACAGGAGCTGGGCAGCGCCTTTCTCGACCACCTGCGCGACGGACTGTGTCTGGAAGGCATGTACGCCGACCCCGATCTGACGCTGCAGACCGATCCGGCGCAGGTGCCTGCCGCGATGATCGACCGCATCGCCGGCATGCTGCAGGCGATCAGCTGGACGCGCGGCGACATCGAGCAGTTCGTGGGCAGCTATCTGAGCGAACCCAAGCCGCACGTCTTCTTCGATCCGCCCGACGAGCCGCTGTCCGCAAAACGCTTCGCCAGGCACATGACACGTCACGGCGTACGGCTGGACACACGCACGCAGCTGCTGCGCAGCGGCCGTCACTTCTGGATCAACGGCGAGCTCATCGACCTACCGTCGGGCACGACGGCCGCCCTGCGTCAGCTCGCCGGCGAGCGCTCGCTGCCGCGCGTGCCGGATGACGAAGATCTCATCGCGTTGCTGTACGACTGGTATTGCGACGGCTTCCTGCATGCAGCACGGGCCGATGGCTGACTCGAGCGCCACCCTGACCTTCGCCGACCGGGCCGGCTACCAGGCTGCAGTGGGCCAACTGCTCGGTCATGTCGTCGAAAGACTGGACATTTTCGACGTCGACCTGACGGATACCGGTCTGGCCGGTTCCCCGCGCGTTGCGCAGCTTTCGGATGCCCTGTTGCACGACCCGGCGATGAGGGTGCGCATCGCGCTTCACGACGCTTCCGCGCTGCAGAATCGCATGCCCAGACTGTGGAATTTGTGCACCGCGCAATCCCACCGCATCGAGATACGCGAAACACCCCGCACGCTCGCCCACCTGACTGAAACCTTCATGCTGGGAGCAAGCGGAAACGCGCTGATACGCACGCATTGCAAGCATTGGCGGGGCAAACTGCTGCTCGGCAGCCCGGCCGAAGCGGCCGGATTCAGGCAACGATTTTACGGGTTGTGGGAAGCCTGTTCATGTTGCATCAGCACAACAAAGTTTGGCCTCTAAACACATGTTTCCCGCGGGTCTTTTTGATTCACGATGCCCATGTTAATATTTTAAGTGGATCGAAGTGGTCATTCGATCATGTTCGACTGAATTTACGTTGTTGTCATCAGCCAAGGAAATCAAAATGAAATCGTCCCTCCTCGCCGCCGCCCTGCTCGCTCTCACCCTCGCTGCCTGCTCGAAGCCGGAAGAAGCACCGGCTCCGGCCACCGAAGCCGCTGCTCCGGCCGCTGCCCCGGCCGCTCCGGCTGCTGATGCCGCCCCGGCTGCTGCCCCGGCCGCTGACGCTGCTGCTGCCCCGGCTGCCGCTGACGCTGCTGCTGCCCCGGCTGCTGACGCTGCCGCCGAAGCCGCCAAGGCCGCTGGTGATGCAGTCGGCGCCGCTGCCGATGCAGCCAAGGCCGCTGCCGAAGAAATGAAGAAGTAATTCTTCCTTTCCCGCATGAAAAAAGCCGGCTATGCCGGCTTTTTTCATTGGTGCCCCCTGTTCATCGGGCACCCGGTCCTTTCCTGACTTTGCCGGATTTTCCCGGCATGCGTCTTCATGTGATGCTTCACCGGTGTGGCTCCGGCTTAGGGATACGCGGCAAAATCAAGCGCCGTACCCCGACGTGCTCCGGAAAATGATCAGCCCGCCGGCTTCTCCGATGCGTCTCCCAGACTTTCCGTCAGCGGCTTGATCAGCGGCGAGTCGGCAGGCAGCATCTTCAGCAGCTTCTCCCAGTGCTTCCTGGCTGTCACCTTGTCACCACGCTGCATGGCAGCGCTGCCGGCGAGCGCCAGTGCCTTCTGATTGTCGGGATCGAGTTCCAGTGCACGCCTGAGCATGGCTTCCGGCTCACCCGCGAGCTTGCGCCCCTGACTCATGGCCAGCACATCGGCGTAGTCCGTCCACACCTGGGCGTCGCCGCTGACGATCTTGACCAGATTCGCATACGCCTGACTCGCTTCGTCGAAGCGCTGCATCGCGCTGTACGAACGCGCCAGCATCTGCCAGCCCTCGGCATTGCCCGGATCGCTCTTCATGCGTTCGGCAAGCTGGGCGACCATGGCCTGAATTCGTTCCGGGGTGATTTCCTCCTGACCGGCCGCCTCGACCGGCATCGGACTGCTGCGCGGCGCATCGACGGCATCCGGCTGACCCAGCGCGAGATAGACGGGGAGCGCCAGCGCGGGCACGGCCAGCGCCGAAACAATCGCCACCCAAGAACCGGACATGCGCGCGGAGGCGGTCGGAGCGCGCCCCGCTTCGTCCAGCACGCGTCGCTCGAGCTCGGCACAGGAAATGCGGTACTGCGCGTCGTCGATCAAGCCGGATGCAAGATCGCGGTCCAGCTCGGCCAGCGCATCGCGATGAATCGCCAGCGTAAGCGCCCGTTGTGCTTCCGGTCCTGCCGCGCGCCGGCCGCGAAGCAGCGGCAGCAATACGAACAACAACGCCAGAACGAGCATCAGCCCGGCGCCAATCATGAACTGGGTCAAACCTTGGTCTCCTCGCCGGCGAGCAGCGCGCGCGCGCGTTCATGCTCATCGGCACTCAATGTATTGGCGGCGGCGGCCTGAACCAGCCGGCGGCGCAGGCGAAGCACGAGCGCAAGCACCGTGATCAGCAGCAACACGAACGGGCCGGCCCACAACAGCACCGTGGTCGCCTTCAGCGGCGGGCTGTACAGCACGAAATCGCCGTAGCGCGCGACCATGTAATCGCGGATTTCGCCATCGGTGCGGCCCTGGGCGATCTGTTCGCGCAGCTGGTTCTTCAGGTCGACCGCGAGATCTGCGTTCGAGTCGGCGATGTTCTGGTTCTGGCAGACCAGACAGCGCAGCTCTTCGCCCAGCTTCTGCACCCGCGCCTCGACTGCAGGATTGTCACGCAGCGGCGTGGCTTCTTCGGCGTGGACCGGCAGCAGGGGAAACAGCGACAGTGCAAGGGCAAGAAGGAATGTCCGCATGTCAGGACGCTTCCAGCTGCCTGACGCGCGGCAGGATGTCGTCGCGCACGATCTGCGGCGTCAGCGGCCCGGTGTGCTTGTGGCGGATGACGCCCTGCCGGTCGACGATGAAGGTTTCCGGCGTGCCATAGACGCCGAAGTCGATCGCGATGCGTCCGTCGCGGTCGTGGGCCGACAGCAGGTAGGGATCACCGAAATCGGCGAGCCACTTCAGACCGGCATCGCGTTCGTCCTTGTAATGCAGCCCGACCAGCGGCACGACACCGCTTTTCGCGAGCTCGACCAGCACCGGATGCTCCTGCCTGCAGGACACGCACCACGACGCCCACACATTCATCAGCCAGACCTTGCCCTTCATGTCGGCCGGCGAGAAGGTCTTGTCCGGCGCACCCAGCTGCGCCACCCGGAAGTCCGGGACCGGTTTGCCGATGAGCGGACTCGGCACCTCGCGCGGATTGAGGTACAGCCCCGCGAACAGGAAGCCGGCAAGCACCAGGAACAGCCCGAGCGGCCAGAGAAAACGGCTCATGCGTGCTGTTCCCGTGTTCGGCCCGGCGCCGGCGCGGCATCCCCATCGCCTGCAGCGTCAGCCTGATCGACCAGCCGGCCGTCGCGCTGCGACAGCTTGCGGTAACGGCGGTCGGCTGCTGCGAGCGCACCGCCGAAGGCCATGATCAGCGCACCGACCCAGATCCAGCTGATGAAGGGCTTGTAGAAGATGCGCACGATCCACGCATTTTCTTCCGGCAGCGGCTCACCCATCGACACATAGATGTCGCGCGTGAACCCGGAATCGATCGCCGCTTCCGTCATGGGCATCTGCGACACGCGATACATGCGCTTTTCCGGCTCCATCAAGGCAACCGGCCGACCATCCCGGGTCACTTCGATGCGCCCGCGTGCCGCATCGAAGTTGGCGCCGGCATGGGCGAACGCACCGTCGAAGCGGAAGGTGTAACCGGCGAGCCGGGCGGTCTGTCCCGGCGCCATCTTGAGGTCGGCGTTCTGCTCGAAACCCTTGACCAGAGTAATGCCGATGATCGTCACCGCGATACCCAGATGCGCCAGCCACATGCCCCACCAGCCACCCGGCAGCGAGCGCGCACGTGCGATCCAGTTGCCGTCGCCGGTGCGACCGCGCAGGCGTTCGACCAGGTGCTGCACGCTGGTGGCGACGATCCACACGACGATGAAGGTGCCCAGGCCGAGCATCGGCGTGTAGCGACCCGACGCGACCATCATGACGAGGGTGCTTGCCACGCTGACGGCGAACGCCCAGCGCAGGCGCTGCACGAGCCCGGCCGCGCCGTCCTTCTTCCAGCGCACGAAGGGCCCGACCGCCATGAGGAAGGCGACCGGCGTCATCAGCGGCACGAACACCGCATCGAAATACGGCGGGCCGACCGAAATCTTGCCCATGCCGAGCGCATCGAGAAACAGCGGGTAGAGCGTGCCGAGCAGCACCGCCGATGTCGCGACCGCGAGCAGCACGTTGTTGCCGAGCAGCGCAGTCTCCCGCGACACCAGCGCGAAGCCGCCGCCGAAGCCGACCGACGGCGCGCGGATGGCGAACAGCAGCAGCGAGGTGCCGATCACAAAAACGAGCAGCGCGAGGATGAACACGCCGCGCTCGGGATCGGTTGCGAAGGCATGCACCGAGGTCAGCACGCCGGAGCGGACGAGGAAGGTGCCGAGCAGCGACAGCGAGAATGCGGAAATGGCCAGCAGCACCGTCCAGCTCTTGAAGGCGCCGCGCTTTTCGGTCACGGCCAGCGAATGAATCAGCGCGGTGCCGACCAGCCAGGGCATGAAGGAGGCGTTTTCCACCGGATCCCAGAACCACCAGCCGCCCCAGCCCAGTTCGTAGTAGGCCCAATAGCTGCCGAGGGCGATGCCCAGGGTGAGGAACACCCAGGCGGCCGTCGTCCAGGGACGCGACCAGCGTGCCCACGCTGCATCCAGGCGTCCGCCGATCAGCGCCGCAATGGCAAACGCGAAGGCCACCGAGAAGCCGACGTAACCCATGTAGAGCATGGGCGGGTGGAAGATCATGCCCGGATCCTGCAGCAGCGGATTCAGGTCACGGCCGTCGACCGCGGCCGGCAGCAGCCGGTCGAACGGATTGGAGCTGGCGAGCGTGAAGGCGAGAAAACCGACGCTAACCAGGCCCAGCACGGCGAGCACGCGGGCGACCATGTCAATCGGCAGGCGGCGCGAAAACACGCTGACCGCGAGCGCCCACAGCGACAGCATGAACACCCACAGCAGCAATGACCCTTCATGGCTGCCCCAGGAGGCGGCGATGCGGTACTCGAGCGGCAGCGTCGAATTCGAGTTGGTCGCGACGTTGAGTACCGAAAAGTCATTCAGGATGAAGGACTGTATCTGGCAGAACAGCGCGAAGCCGATGAATACGAAAACGCCCTGCGTCAGCGGGCGCGCCGCCGCCATCAGCCGCTCGTCGCCGCGATGGGCGCCGACCAGCGGAATCACGCCGAGCAGCAGCGACAGGGCGAGAGCGATCGCCAGGGAGAAATTGCCGAGTTCGGGAAACATTCGTGCGTCACCTCTGCAGACTGCCGCCCCGCAACCCCGATGGGCGCAGGCCGGCAGCATTGAACTTCACTGGACGACCGTCCCCTGTGCCTTCTTCGCCTGTTCCAGCGCGTGCGCAGCTTCGGGTGGCATGTAGTTCTCGTCGTGCTTGGCGAGCACCTCGCTGGCGGCGAACACGCCATCATCCGCGAGCCGGCCCTGCGCCACCACGCCCTTCCCCTCCTTGAACAGGTCGGGCAGTGCGCCGCGGTAGGTCACCGGAATCGTGTGCACCGTGTCGGTCACGACGAACTTCACCGAGGTGCCATCCGCACCGCGCTGCAGGCTGCCCTCTTCCACCATGCCGCCGATGCGGAACGTGCGCCCCTGAGGTGCCTCGCGCGCAGCCACCTGACTCGGGCTGAAGAAGAACACCATATTGTCCTCGAACGCCGTCAGCACGAGCGTCGCCGCGCCGGCCAGCGCAATCACGCCGACGGCGATCAGGGCAAAGCGCTTCTGTCTTGGCTTCATGTGCTGCTCCGTTTGCCGGCGTCCATGCGTGCCAGCTTCGCATCGCGTACCGCCAGTTCGCGGGCGGCGCGCATGCGGCGCGCGACCAGGTACAGTTCGGCCGCAATCAGGGCCGCCGTGACGGCATATGAGCCCCAGACGTAGAAACCGTAACCGCCCATGGCCCAGAAGTGGCCGGCGCTTTCCCAATTCATGCCCGTGTATCTCCCTGTGCATCCGCGAGCTTGCTCACCCACTCGGTGTTGCGCTCGCGTTCGATCATGATGGCGCGCACCCGCACCAGCGCAATGCCTATCGTGTAGGCCCAGGCGCCCAGCGCCATCAGCAGCATGCCGGTCAGCATGGTGCTGGCCATCGAAGGTGACTGCGTCAGACTCACAGACGCCCCCTGATGCAGGGTGTTCCACCATTTCACCGAAAAATAAATGATCGGCACGTTGATGGCACCGACGATCGCGATCAGCGCACCGGCCCGATCGGCGCGCCGCGGGTCGTCGATCGCGGCCTGCAGGGCCATGTAGCCGCAGTACAGGAAGAACAGGATGAGCTCGGAAGTCAGCCGGGCGTCCCACACCCAGTAGGTGCCCCAGGTCGGCTTGCCCCACAGGGCGCCGGTCCACAGGGCGACGAACGCCCACATGGCGCCGGTCGGCGCCAGCGCGCTCGACATCATGAAGGACAGCCGGGTGTTGAAGATCAGACCGACGGCGCACCAGAAAGCCATGGCCAGATAAACCACCATCGACATCCAGGCGGCCGGCACGTGGATGAAGATGATGCGGTAGCTGTCGCCCTGCGTGGCGTCGGTCGGGGCGATGAAGAAACCGGTGTAGAGGCCGGCGATGGTCAGCACGATGGCGATCAGCCACGATGGCCACAGCAGCTTTCCGGCCAGCGGAAAGAAGGTTTGCGGACTGGCGTAGTG
>JAGNYW010000096.1 GCA_017984755.1 Methyloversatilis sp. | reverse complement strand
TCCTGCACCGGCATGCCGAATTCGAGGTGACGCAGCAGCACGGCGGCCTGAAACTGCGGCTGCCCGTCGCCACCCATGCTGCCGTATACAACGGTGCGGCCGTCGTTGAGTTGCGCCATCGGCGGATTGAGCGTGTGAAAAGGCTTGCGGCAGGGTTCCAGTGCGTTGAGCGCACCAATCGCCAGTGAAAAGCTGATGCCGCGGTTCTGCCACAGCACGCCGGTATCGCCGGCGATCACGCCGCTGCCGAACTCGTGATAGATGCTCTGGATGAAGCTCACCGCGCGTCCTTCGGCGTCTACCACGCCCATCCACACGGTGTCGCCCGGTGCTCCGTTGACCCAGCCGCCCGCACGATCGATGTCGATGTTGTCGGCCAGGATGTCCAGACATTCGGCCGACAGCAGCGACTGCGCGTCGACCCGCATGCGCGCCGGGTCGGTCAGGTGGCGGTCGCGGATCACGAAGGCCTGGCGTGTCGCCTCGACGACGCGATGGATGAAGCCGGCCGAACTGCCGTGCAGGTCATCGAGTCCGATACGGTCGATCTGGCCGAGGATGAGCAGCGACAGCAGGCCCTGCGTGGGCGGCGGCATGTTGTAGATGCGACCGAGGCTGTGGTCGAGCGACAGCGGCGTGCGCCACTGTGCGCGGTGCGTCAGGAAGTCCGCCAGCCGGATCGGACTGCCGGTACGTTCCAGTGCGGCGGCCATGCGGCGCGCGAGGTCGCCGCGATAGAAATCGTCGAGTCCGGCGCGCGACAGTTGAGCGAGCGTGTCGGCCAGTGTGACCTGGCGCAGCAGGTCGCCAGCCTGCGGCAACGCATCTTCAGGCATGAAGTGCTGCGCGAAACCGGGTTGCATCGAAACTTCGGATTTCTTTTCGCGCAGGCCGCGCGCCAGACTTCGGGTGATCGGTGTGCCGGCGCGTGCGTAATGTTCGGCGTCACGCAGCAGTCGCGACAACGGCAGACGCCCGCCCGCCTGCGCCGCGGCATCGAGCGCGAGCTGCCAGCCCGATACGGTGCCCGCCATGGTCAGTGCAGCGAGGGGGCCGCGCGTCGGCAGCCGGTCGCGCAGGTCGTGATCGGCGTACCAGGTGCGGCTGGCGATCACAGCGGCGGCGCCGCAGGCATCGATGGCGCGTGGCGGCTGACCCGGCTCCGCGATGAGCCAGAATCCGTCCCCGCCGAGCGCATTCATGTGCGGATACGCGACCGCAATGGTCGCGGCGGCGGCAATCATGGCTTCGATGGCGTTGCCGCCTTCGCGCATCACATCGCGCGCCGATTCGCTGGCCAGGTGGTGGGGTGCGACAGCGATGCCGCGGGCGGGTGGGTTCATCAAATCGTCTCCGTCTGCACGCGTCAATGCGTCTGCGCCGGTATGGTGCATCAGCGCGGGCCGTCATGCGCCACTTTTGTGCGTGAATTGCGGTTTTCGGCGCTACATTGCGCTTTCATCAGGCGCGCGCTGCGGCACGTGTCTTGCGTTCGCCCGGTGCCACACCCATCCGCCTCGTTGTCGATACGCCCAATGAATTCGCCGTCTTCGCTGCTCGATCGCGTCCGCCGCGCGTGGCTGATGCTCAAACACCCGACCTTGCGGCGGCGCAATCAGGCCTACTTCAAGGTATGGCTGGGCCGGCTGGTGCTGTGGGGCGGGGCGGTCGGCGTCGGCATGCTGGCAGTGGGCTTCGCGCACCTGTCCGATCTGGCGATCCACCATTTCCGTGCGACGGCGACAGACCATCCGTGGTGGCCCTTCCTGCTGACGCCGCTGGGTGGTGCCCTGTGCGTATGGGCTGCCCGCCGCTGGTTTCCCGGCTCGGAAGGCAGCGGCATTCCCCAGGCCATCGCCGAAATGTCGCGCCCCGACGATGCCGGCTGGAAGCCGCTGCTGTCGCTGCGCATCATCGTCGGCAAGATATTCATCGGCGTCGCGACGGTCGGCAGCGGTTTTTCGCTGGGCCGGGAAGGACCGACCGTACAGGTGGGTGCGTCCCTGCTCAATGCGCTGCACCGGCTGCTGCCCGGCGGGCTGCACATTCCGCGCACGCACATGCTGGTGGCTGGCGGCGCCGCGGGCATCGCGGCCGCGTTCAACACGCCGCTGGCCGGCATCGCGTTCGCCATCGAAACCCTGACGCGAAACGTGGAGTCGCGCATGAGCGGCCTGATCATCACCGCCATCGTGCTGGCCGGCATCGTGTCACAGGCCTTTCTCGGCAAGGCCAGCTATTTCGGGCAGATCGCCATCGCCGGCAGCGACCGCGAAATGGTGCTCGCCGTTGCCATCACGGCGCTCGTGTGCGGGGTGTCGGGCGGCCTGTTCTCGCGCATGCTCATCATCAGTTCCACGTCATGGACCGGCCGGCTCGCCGATCTGCGCCGCGCGCATCCGGTGCGTTTCGCCGCGGCCTGCGGCGTGCTGGTTGCGGCACTGGGCTACGTGACCGGCGGCATCAGCTTCGGCAGCGGCTACAGCGAAACACGCGCATTGCTCGAAGGCGACAGCACGCTCGAGTGGCATTACGGCCCGGCCAAGTTCCTGGCCACGCTGCTGGCCTACCTGAGCGGATTGCCCGGTGGCATCTTCGCGCCCAGCCTGGCCATCGGTGCGGGCATCGGTCACGACCTCGCGCCGCTGATCGGTCAGCAGGACTCGCCGGGCATGCTGCTCGTGCTGTGCATGGCCGGTTTTCTGGCTGCCGTGACGCAGGCGCCCATCACGTCCTTCATCATCGTGATGGAAATGGTCGATGGATATTCGGTCGTGATCGG
>JAGNYW010000029.1 GCA_017984755.1 Methyloversatilis sp. | reverse complement strand
AGCGCTCCCTGCAGCGCCGCAGCATCCACACGCCCCGCAACCTGCAACGACTGCACGACGTGGTACAGCGACGTGCCCGGCTCCCACTGCTCCAGAAACCATAGCCTCGACTGCGCGAACGAGCAGGATTGCCGGGTTTCCTGCTGGCCGTCGTGCAGTTCGGTCCAGTGGCGTTGCGAATGCACGGATATCGTCGAGCGCCGGGCACCCTGGGTTTGTCTGTGGCTCCGCAGGGCGTCAAGTTGCCCGGCGCTCAGGGAGGCATGACGGGAACCGGGTTCACTCATTGGCTATCCACTCGGGATCGCGGGCTGACACGCTGCCCGCTGCATGGGTGGACTCCGAGCGCATCGATCCCGCTGCAATCGAGGAGTGATCAGTCTTCAAGAGGGGCGACCTGTATCTGTATCAATGCCGGCCGTCGCATCGCCAGTGCTCGCGCGAGTGCCTCGGGCAATGCATCGATGGTGTCAACACATACGGTGGCGACCCCGAGTGGACGCGCCATCTCGTCGTAGCGCAGCCCCGCCTGGTATTCGAGAACATGTTCGTCATGTCCTGCCGGAAACGCGCTGCGCTGGCGTCGGGCCCCCGAGGGGCCATCGTTGTTCGCGAGCACCACAACGACCGGTACAGCGTGCCGCACCGCAGTCTCGAATTCAAATAAATTGAGGCTCAGCGCCATGTCTCCCGTGACGACGATCACCGGACGTTCCGGACAGGCATGCGCAGCACCGATCGCGAATGGAAGGCCCGTCCCCATGCAGCCACTGGTGCCCGGTGTCAGACGCGACAACGGAATATTTGCCGATATGTGTTTCTGTGCCGCAAGCAACGTGACATTCCCGTCAAGCACGACAACGGCGTCTTGCGGCAGCACACGCGCCAGCGCGGCTGCAAGCTGACCGGGGGTCGGGGGGTGAGCGGGTTGAAACTGCACGTTCCTGGCGATGGGTGCGTCCGGCGGCCAGCTTTCCGCCCGGCTGCGATGCGTCCCTGCGTTTTCGCGCCGACGCAGGTATTCCAGCAGCGCCGGCAGGATGGCCGATGCCGGACCCTGGATCGTCAATGCTCGCGGCGGCCCATCATGGAAGGCTTCGTCCGCGCAGTCGATATGGATGATGCGTGCGTCGGGCCGGATCTCGCTGCCGTAGCGGAAAGTCCAGTTGAGCCGGGCTCCGACTATAAGCACCACGTCTGCTTCGGCCAGCAATCGGCTCTGGTCCGGGGTGCGCGAAAGCGGATGGTCATCCGGCAACAGTCCGCGCCCCATGGGCGATGCCACGAAGGGCAAGGACAGGTACTCCGCCAGCTCACGCAGACGCAGGTGGGCATCGTCCCATCGCACGCCCTTTCCGAACAGCATCACCGGCCGGTGTGCTGCCAGCAGAAGATCGGCGGCCCGTCCGATCGCAGCAGACAGCTCGCTCGACAACGCGGTGTCGCGCATGCGCACCGTCTCGACAAGGGGCTTCCCGGCGGCAGAGCCTGACAGACAGTCGGCCGGCATTTCGATATAGACCGCACCGGGACGGCCTTCCATCGCCGTGTGCATGGCATCCGCGAGCTGCATGGCAATCGTGTCCGCCGAATCGATGCGCACGCATGCCTTGGCGATCGGGCCTGCGACGGCGATGCCGTCAAGCTCCATGAAGGCGCCGCTGCCACGGGCCGAACGCTCGACGGCACCGGCCAGCAGCAAGACCGGCCAGCAGTTTTCCTGCGCAACGACCAAGCCCGTCAAGGCGTTGGTCACGGCCACACCGCTGGACACCATGGCCACACTTGCGACATGACCCGCGACATAGTTGTGAGCCGCCGCCATCATGACCGCTGCCTGCTGATGGCGAACGCCGGTCGTGTCCAGTCCGGCGCGCACGCAGGCACCGATCGTTTCGTCGGTCGGCAGACCCGGCATGGCGTAGAGGTGGGTCACGCCGAGGGAGCGAAGGCTGCCGGCGACGATGTCGTGGCCGCGCAGGCGGCCCGCTTGAAGCCTGGCTTTGAACGCCTCACTCTGCGCCGGGCCGAGACGTCGCAGACGGTCGATGACATCGTCCGCGGGCGCGTCCGACTCGCCGTTGTCAGGGCGCGTGCTCATGTGGCGTGCCATCGACATTCGAGCAATCCGGAAGCGACGCGATCTCGTCGAGGATGCGCTCCATTTCTGCGATGACGTCCGGCCCGAGCCTGGCGCGTATCGTTCCGGCGAGCCCGGCCACGGTGGGATGGTGAAAGATGTCGGTGGCGGACAGTTCGATCGGCAGCATGGACTCGATTCGTCCCGCCGCGCGTGTCGCCTTCAGCGAATCGCAGCCGAGCGCAAAGAAGTTGTCGTCCATGCCGATCGCGTCGACCTCGAGTACCTCGCTCCACGCCTGAGCGAGAATGGCCTCGACCGCGTCACGCGGTGCGACGAAGGCGTGCTGGCGCGCGGCGCTCAACCGCTCCGCCATGCCGATGCGTTGCACCTTGCCGGTCGGACCCTTCGGAATCTCGCGCAGCAGGATGATTTCGCTGGGCACCTTGAAGCCGGCAAGACGATCAAACAGGAAGTTGCGCAATGCATCGGGGGCGACCGTGCTGTCCGGGCGCAGTACCACCGCCGCTGCAAGGTCCTCTCCGAGCGTCGGATGAGGCAGCGCGAATGCCACCGCCTGCTCGACGTCCGGGTGGGCGAGCAGGGCTTCGTCGATTTCGCGCGGCGCGATCTTCTCGCCGCCGCGATTGATCATTTCCTTCAGGCGGCCGGTGATGCGCAGGTAGCCATCCTCGTCGAAGCAGCCCTCGTCGCCGGTGCGGAACCAGCTGTTCGTGAAGGCGGCATGGTTCGCTTCGGGATTGGCGTGGTAGGCACGCATCACGTTGTCGCCGCGGATGGCGATTTCGCCGCACTCGCCGGCAGGCAGCGGAAGACCGTCGACCGAGAGGATTGCCATTTCGGGCCCGGCGGGCAGCCCCACCGAGCCTGGCTTCCTCCGGCTGGGCGGCAGCGGGTTGCTGGCCATCTGATGCGCTGCTTCGGTCATGCCATAGGCTTCGAGCACCGGACAGGAGAACCAGGTCTCGAGCTGCGCCAGCGTGGCCGGTGCCAGCGCGGCCGACGATGACCGCACGAAGCGCAGGGATACGGTCGGTCGCCGAACCTTGCCGGTGGCCGTGGCACCGACGATGGCCTGGTGCATGGTCGGCACGGCCGAGTACCACGTCGCACCGAAGCGTTCGAGCCACTCGAAGAATGCAGGCACTTGCAGGTCAGGCGCGCAGACGACGCTGCCGCCGCCGGCGAGCGGTGCCAGCAAGCCGGCCATCAGCCCGTGAATGTGAAAGAGCGGCATCACATTGAGTGCGCGATCGGCTTGCGTCAGGCGGAGGGAAGTAACGATGTTGGCCATGGAAGAAGCCAGATTCGCGTGGCTCAGCGGCACCTGTTTGGGTCGCGAGGTCGTACCCGACGTGTGCAGCACGAGAGCGATGTCTTCATTCCGTGCGAGGGGCTCATGCAGGTGGGCAGCCGGATCCGCAGTGTCCCACAACGACGGACCGGCTTCGATGACGGGCATGCCCCGGCTGGCAGCGACATCCCGGGCGAGCGGCGGACTTTCCGGCGTGACGACCAGCGCACGCGCGTCGAGGTCGTGCAGGAAGAACTCCAGCTCGGCCTGCCGATAGCCCGGGTTGAGCGGTGCACAGACCGAAGCGCACATCACGCCCAGCAGGGCAGACGCCATGTCGGTGCTGTTCGGGGCCATCACGGCTACGCGGTCCGCTGCACCGATACCGACTTCGTTCAGGCGGAGGGCAAGCTGGTGCATGCGTGCGGCGAGGGCGGCATGCGAAACGCTGCCGCCATTCACGTCGAGCAATGCCGGCAGATCGGCCGATGAGGATTGCCGGACGTCGAACAAACGATGGATCTTCGCCGGAGGATGACGGGTCGCTGGCATGGTTACCTGGCCGATGAACGGGGATGCACGGGGCAGCGAAGGCCGGCCCGCCATCGATCGGTCAGCCGTCTTCGGGTTCATCCGCGCAGTCCCGATGGTTTTACGGAATCGGGCCTTATCTTAAGCAGCCCGTCGCATGAGCATCGTTACCAATTGGCAACCCGGTGAATGTGCCGATGCTCCATGCCGGCTGCCGTGAGGAAATCCGCACTCGGATCGGTCATCGGGTACGCTCGCGCCCTGTCGAGGCTTTCGCCGTGACCGATTCCATCCCATGAACCTGCCTCAACCCGTCGTCACGAAATCGTCGTCGCGCGTGCTGTCCGTCATCCCGCCGATGACGCAACTGAATACGCCCTATCCGTCCACTGCCTACCTGACCGGTTTCCTGCGCACGCAGGGCTTCGATGCGACGCAGGAAGATCTCGCCATCGCGCTGGTGCTCGATCTGCTGTCGCCGGACGGCCTGCGTGCAATGCGCTCAGCCGTCGACGCCGTACCGGAGCGCGTGCGCTCGCACAGTCTGGCCAGCTTCGCCGGGCAGTTCGAGCGCTATGCCTCGACCATGGCGCCGACGCTCGCTTTCCTGCAGGGGCGTGACCCCACGCTGGCGCACCGCATCGTGAGTCGTGGCTATCTGCCGGAAGGTCCGCGCTTCGAGTCGCTCGATGTCTACATCGACGAGGACGGCGGCGACCCGCTGGGCTGGGCATTCGGAGCACTGGGCGTGCAGGACCGGGCCCGTCACTTCGCCACGCTCTACCTGAACGACGTGGCCGATGCGATCCGCGAGGCGGTCGACCCGCGCTTCGAATTCGTGCGCTATGCCGAGTCCCTGGCGCAGAGCCAGCCCACCTTCGATCCGCTGGCGCAGGCGCTGGCCGCGCCGCCCACGCTGATCGACGCTGCGCTGTGCCGGCTGGCGCTCGCCGCCACCGAGCGCCACGCGCCGCAGATCGTGCTGCTGTCGGTACCCTTTCCCGGTGCCGTGTACGCTGCCTTCCGCATCGCGCAGTCCATCAAGGCCCACGACCCGGCCATCGTCACCGTGCTGGGTGGCGGTTTTGTCAATACGGAACTGCGCGAGCTGAACGAACCGCGCGTGTTCGACTTCTTCGACTACGTGACGCTGGACGCCGGCGAGCGCCCGCTTCTGGCGCTGCTCGACCATCTGGCCGGCAAGCGGTCGCAGCAGCGCCTGGTGCGAACCTTCCTGCGCAACGACGCCGGCCTCGTGCAGTACGTGAACTTCGCCGAACCCGACATCCCGTTCGACGAGGTCGGCACGCCGACCTGGGACGGCCTGCCGCTGGACCGCTACCTGTCGCTGCTCGACATGCTCAATCCGATGCACCGGCTGTGGTCGGACGGGCGCTGGAACAAGCTCACGGTGGCGCACGGCTGCTACTGGAAGAAGTGCAGCTTCTGCGACGTGAGCCTCGACTACATTTCGCGCTACGACGCGGCCAGTGCAAGCACGCTGGTCGATCGCGTCGAAGCCATCATCGCCGAGACCGGGCAGACCGGTTTCCACCTGGTCGACGAAGCGGCGCCGCCGAAGTCGCTGCGCGCTTTCGCCGCCGAACTGAAGCGGCGCGACGTGAGCATTTCATGGTGGGGCAATATCCGCTTCGAGAAGTCGTTCACGCCGGAGCTGTGCCTGGAACTGGCCGACAGCGGCTGCATCGCCATTTCCGGCGGACTGGAAGTGGCGAGCGACCGCCTGCTCAAGCTGATGAAGAAGGGCGTGTCGGTCGAGCAGGTCGCGCGAGTGACAAAGGGGTTCACCGATGCCGGCATCCTGGTGCACGCCTACCTGATGTACGGCTTCCCGACCCAGACTGTGCAGGACACGGTCGATGCGCTCGAATACGTGCGCCAGCTGTTTGCCGCCGGCTGCATCCAGAGCGGCTTCTTCCACCGCTTCGTGTGCACCGTGCATTCACCGGTTGGCCTGAACCCGGAGGAATACGGCGTGCAGCTCATCCCGCTGCCGCCGGTCACCTTCGCGAAGAACGACGTCGGCTTCCTCGATCCGGTCGGCACCGACCACGACGCCATGGGCGTGGCGCTGAACAAGGCGCTTTACAACTACATGCACGGCATCGGACTCGACGAGGACGTGCGCAGCTGGTTCGCCGACCGCGTGCCGAAGGCGCGCGTGCCGCGGCACTTCATCGAGCGGGCGCTGGGGTAGGGAATCGGGCCCGCTGGCGATACCATGGGCCATGATTTCGCATCACCGTTACCCGGCAATGCTTTCGGCCCTGTCTGCATGAGGTCGGCGCGCACTATACGTGTTCGGAAGTCCCCTACGACGCGTGGTTCGCCACGCTGACCGGATATCTTCCGACGATCTGATGGGCCGGCAGCGCAACCAGTTCGATCGCCTCGTGCATTTTCTGTACGGTCTGCTGCTCGCCTATCCGCTGCGCGAAATCTACCGGCAGGTCGCCGACGCGCGGGGCTTCTGGGACTACTTCCTGCAGCTTGATGTCACGGTGACCCGTTCGGCAATGTACGAAATGGTCGAATGGCTCGCTGCCGTGATGTACGGTGGCGAGCTCGGTGTCGCCTACCTCGGCACGCAGTGCGACGTGCGGGATGCTCAGAAGGACATGCTGATGGCCGGCCTGGGTGCTGCGCTGGCCATGTCCATCACGGCTGCCATCAACATCCGTTTTCAGCGAGATTTCGCACGCGAATGGCAGGAAAGCCTGCGCGTGAAGATACCCGCTCCGCTGGGCGAAGACGAGGCGGAACGCATGCTGCGCGACAAACCGGGCGGCGGCGCCTGAGCGGCTCCGCGCCGGAAATGCATCGAAATCGACGCGCAGACCGGAGAATGGGATTGCGGGAGATCAATGGCGATCCACATTCCCGACGCTTTGGCCGTCCGGACTCCGGCCGCTCGCATATCATCGCGGCCTTGTCACTGGTGCTCGGCATCAGCGTTTCACATCAGTCAATCATGAACGGGTCATGCATGAGCAATCTTCCGAAATGTCCGGCGTGCGGTTCCGAATTCACCTACGAAGATCAGGCGCGTTACGTATGCCCCGAGTGCGCGCATGAATGGGCGACAGACGCAGCCACAACCGACACGGCGGATGCGCAGCCTGTCGTGCAGGATGCCTATGGC
This sequence comes from Methyloversatilis sp., assembly GCA_017984755.1. GTDB lineage: Bacteria > Pseudomonadota > Gammaproteobacteria > Burkholderiales > Rhodocyclaceae > Methyloversatilis. Next base: position 31,117 of record JAGNYW010000029.1, on the reverse strand, counting down.
AACGTGCTGGTCGATGGCGATACGGTCACCATGATCAAGGACCTGAAGGTGAAGGGCTCGTCATCGATACTCAAGGTGGGTACCAAGGTGAAGGGCATACGGCTGGTCGACGGCGACCACAACATCGACTGCCGGATCGAGGGATTCGGCGCGATGAAGCTCAAGTCGGAATTCGTGAAGAAAGCGTAGCTGCCGGCGGGGCGGGACGCCCTGCAGTCTCCGGAACAGGGAGCCGGCCGACGCAGCCTGTTCGGTCGTTGCGTTCCGAAACAACCAGCGTCAGCTGCTTCAAACAGAGCTCGCCGATCTTCCGCACCGGCAAGACGACAGAGGTCCCACTCGCCAGAACGTGTTTCGCGGACTGCGAAGCGTCGAGCAGCCTTTCGAGCTTGCGATGGCAGCGATCAACTTCGCGAGTATCGTCCGGATTGCCGGAAAACGACCCGCAACTTGCGGAGAGCTGACGCGGCAGTGCTTCTCCGACGCCGCCGTTCGCCACCTTGCAGAGCGAACTGCAGGTACCGGGGAATCGGCAAGCTGTCACAAAAAGTTCACTTTAACAAACCGTTCGGCTTCCGATAGCACGCAAGTAACGCTGTTACGCGCGTTCAACAACCGATAGGGATCGTCATGTCTGAGGCTTCGAACCAAGGCAACCAGACCGCGCTGCGCGCGCTGCTCGACAGGCGGGCACTGGACATTGTCTTTCAGCCCATCATGCGCCTCGACGACGGCGCGATCACCGCGCACGAGGCGTTGGTGCGGGGGCCGGAGGGCAGTGCACTGCATCTTCCCTCGACGCTGTTCTCGACAGCACGCGAGATCGGAGTCGAGGCGGAACTGGAGCTTGCGTGCATCGAAGCGGCTGTTCGCAAATTCAATCCTGCCACCAGCGGTTCGCTCCTGGTGAATGCCAGCGCCGGCACCATTCAGCATCTCGCCGGCGAAGGCTGCGTGATGCTGCTTTCGCTGCTCGGCAAGCACGGGCTGTCGCCGTCCCGTCTTGTGCTCGAACTGACCGAACACGAACGAGTAACCGAAGTCGAAGCGCTGCGTGCATGCCTTTGCCGGCTTTCGGCGCTCGGCATAGACGTTGCACTCGACGATTTCGGGGACGGTCGTTCCAGCTTGCGCCTCTGGGCAGAACTCTCGCCGGCGCGCGTCAAGCTCGACCGCTACTTCGCGCACAACATCAATATTGACAGCCGACGCGTCGAGGCCGTGCGCGCTGCCATACAACTGGCGCGCGCCTTCGGTGCGGAACTCGTGGCCGAAGGTATCGAGACGGAAGCCGAACTTGCCGTGCTGCGCGATCTTGGCGTGCATTTCGGTCAGGGCTACCTGATCGGCCGTCCTCAGGCGGAGACACTGAGTCACATCACCCCAGAGGTGTCCGCGCTGCTGAAATCAAGGCAGATCGCGGTGCTGCCCGACACACCGCACCGCGATCAGTCCGCCGCCACGGTCAGCCGGCTGGCTTTGGCGGCGCCCGCGGTTGAACCAGCCACCCCGAACATCGCCGTGGCGCAGATATTTATGGAACAGCCGCAGTTGCTTGCGCTGCCGGTGCTGGAAAACGGAATTCCGGTCGGACTGATCAACCGCCGCAGCTTCATGGATCGCTACGCACAGCCCTATCAGAAGGAAGTCTACGGCAAGCGCCCTTGCTCACTGTTCATGAACGCGAATCCGTTGCGCGTCGAACGCAGCACGCCGCTCGACGCAATGAGCACCGTACTGGCGGGGGAAGACCAGCGCTACCTTTACGACGGCTTCGTGCTGACCGAGAATGGCCGTTACTGTGGCGTGGCGACTGGCGAAAGCCTGGTGCGTGCGGTCACGGAAATACGCATCGAGGCGGCGCGCCATGCGAACCCGCTTACCTTCCTGCCGGGAAACATTCCGATCACGGAACACCTGCAGCGGCTCATGGCCGGGCAGGCACGCTACGCTGCAGCCTATTTCGATCTGAACAACTTCAAGCCTTTCAACGATCTTTACGGCTACTACCGCGGCGACGAAATGATCAAGCTCGCTGCGCGCTGCATACAGCATGAAGCGGATCCGTTGCGTGACTTCGTCGGTCACGTCGGTGGTGACGATTTCATCGTGCTCTTCCAGAGTGAAGACTGGCAGGCGCGCTGCGATCGTGTCATCCGCACCTTCAATGCCGAGGCACGGGGTCTTTTCAACGAAGACGAACTGGCAAGCGGTTTCATGGAAGGCGAAGACCGCAAGGGCTATATCACCCGTTTTCCGCTCACCACGCTGTGCGCCGGTGTGGTTCTTGGCAGGGAAAGCACCTTTCACACCGCCGAAGAGGTGGCGTCAGCCGCCGCCAGTGCGAAAAGGCGGGCCAAGGCGAGCGGAGGCGGCCTTTATGTCGAGCAGCCGTCGCTGATTTCCGACAACGACGATGGCTTCATGCCCGCACTCGAGCCCGCGTCCGGCTCAAATCGCGCCGGTCCGGAGAGCAGGACACTCGAAAGCGCCTGACTCATCTCGACAGGCGCCGGATCGATCCGGATGCGGAACGGTGTCCTGCACGTCTGCGGGTCAAGCGTCCTTCGGCAGTTCTCGATGCACCGCTCGCCGTCCGGGCGCTTCCGCGCAATTATGGTTGGGTCCGGCGATGTGCGCACCCGCGACGTTCTTGTGGCGGACGTGCCGGATCAGGACGCTGGCGTCTCGATCTGCTCCGACACCACGAGCCAGCGCTCTTCGCAGGTGTCGAGTTCCTCTTCCAGCGTCTGCAGCTTCGCGCCGAGTTCGCCGATTTCCTGCGGTGGCAGGGGGGTGGCCAGACGCGCCACGAGGGCGTGCTTCTTCGTCTGCAGGTCGAGGATGGCCTGTTCCAGCTTGCCCAGTTCGAGCTTCAGCGCCTTGAGATTCACCGGTGCCTTCTTCACGGCGGCGACCTGGGGAGCGGCTGCGACGGGTGCGGTGTGCGGCGTCTTCAGTGATTCCTTCAGATCTTCGCGGGCGCGCTTGGCTTCGTTGAGCAGGTAGCGCTGGTAGTCGTCGAGGTCGCCTTCGAACGGTTCGATGCCGCCATGCGACACCAGCCAGAACTCGTCGCACACCGAACGCAGCAGCGAGCGGTCGTGGCTCACCAGCATCACCGTGCCTTCGAATTCGTTCAGCGCCATCGCCAGCGCTTCGCGGGTGGCGAGATCGAGGTGGTTGGTCGGCTCGTCCATCAGCAGCAGGTTGGGGCGCTGCCACACCAGCATGCACAGCACCAGGCGCGCCTTTTCGCCGCCGCTCATCGTGCCGACCGCCTGCTTGACCATGTCGCCGCTGAAATTGAAGGTGCCGAGGAAGTTGCGCAGATCCTGTTCGCGGCCGCTCTGTCCGGCCGGCAGGCCTTCGCGCGCCATGCGCGTCATGTGTTCGAGCGGATTGTCCTGCGGCCGCAGCACGTCGAGTTCCTGCTGCGCGAAGTAGCCGATCGACAGGCCCTTGCCTTCGTTCACCGTGCCGGTGGTGGGCTGCAGTGCGCGGGCAATCGTCTTGACCACGGTCGATTTGCCCTGCCCGTTGGCGCCCAGGATGCCGATGCGCTGACCGGCCATCACGGTGCGGTTCACGTTGCGCACGATGGTGGTCGGCGGCGTGCCGGCGGGCGCGTCCTCCGCCGGCGGGTAGCCGAAACTGGCGTTTTCCATCACCAGCATCGGGTTCGGCAGGTTGGCCGGTTCCTTGAATTCGAAGGTGAAATCGGCGCTGGCCAGCATGGGCGCCAGACGCTCCATGCGGTCGAGTGCCTTGACCCGGCTCTGTGCCTGCTTGGCTTTGCTGGCCTTGGCCTTGAAGCGCTGGATGAATTTCTGCAGGTGGGCGATCTTGTCCTGCTGCTTGGCGTAGGCGTTCTGCTGCAGCTCCATCTGCTGCGCGCGCATGTCTTCGAAAGTGCTGTAGTTGCCGCCGTAGCGCGTCAGCTTGCCGGCGTCGATATGCACCGTCACGTTCGTGATGGCGTCGAGAAACTCGCGATCGTGGCTGATCACCACCAGCGTGCCTTCATAGCGCGTCAGCCAGCTTTCGAGCCACACCAGGGCGTCGAGATCGAGGTGGTTGGTCGGTTCGTCGAGCAGCAGCAGGTCGGACGGGCACATCAGTGCGCGTGCCAGTTGCAGGCGCATGCGCCAGCCACCCGAAAAGCTGTTCACCGGGTTGCACAGCTCGGTCGTCCTGAAACCCAGCCCGAGGATGAGGGCCTGGGCGCGCGACTGCGCATCGTGCGCGCCGGCGTCGTGCAGCGCCATGTAGGCATAGGCCATGCGCTCGCCGTCCTCGCCGGCTTCCGACGCCAGCACTTCCTGCTGTGCGGCCAGCAGCGCGGTGTCGCCTTCGATGACGAAGTCGGTCGCGGGCTGGTCGGTTTCCGGCATGTCCTGCGCGACCTGTGCCATGCGCCACTGCGCCGGCCGGCTGAAATCGCCGCCGTCTTCATGCAGCGTGCCGTTTAGCAGCGCGAACAGCGTCGACTTGCCGGCGCCGTTGCGGCCGACCAGACCGACCTTTTCGCCGGGGTTGATGGTGGCGGTGGCGTTGTCGAGCAGCACCTTGGCGCTGCGGCGCAGGGTGACGTTCCTGAGTGTGATCATGCGGGTGAAACTCCAGCGGGTTGTCCCGCAACGACGGGCTGCAGCAAGACTCGGGAATGGGCGGGCACGGCGCAGGCATCGCGGCCCGACAAGCACACCTTCGCTGTACTTGTCACCGCAATCAGAGACTTTGGCTGCGCCCGTGAAGCGTCTGAAAGCGCGAAAACGTGTTCCGAGGGGGCAGAGTATCTTCGCGAGCGATGGCCGCCGTCAATTCGGAATTGTGCACTGCAGTGAAGCGGACGCAACCATTCCCGTGCATGGCGCGTGTCGACGGCGTTGTTTCGGACAACCGGGCGGTTCGGTTCCATTGCGCGGCAGGCGATCGGCATGCACGGATATGGCACGCGCGCGGCAAATCGGCGAACGATTCCCATCCGGTGCAAATCGACTGTCATCAAGGGTCATTCATGCGGTTTGCAGCACGCAATTCCGTCACGGGCGTGCCGGCCGTTCAAGAGTCGGACGAATCGTGTCGATAAGAAAGACTCGAATTCGAACAAGGGGAGTTGAAAGTGCGCAATCTGATGATAGGCCCGAGATTGTTTCTCGGTTTCGGTTTGATCGTCCTGTGTTCATTCCTCATGTCGATGCTGGTGATGACGCAGACGCACGGGGTTGCAGCATCGGCCCATCGAGTCACCGAAATCAACGAACCGAAACTCAGCGCATCGAGCGACCTTGTCGAAAGCATCCAGCGACTGCGCATCTTTGTGCGCAGCGCGATCATCGAAAAGGATGCCGCGGCACTGGCCGAAGTATCCGGCAAGGTCGGCGAATACAGCGAGGTCGGTGCGCGAACGGTCGATGTGCTCAAGGTGATCGTCGAACAGGACCCGGAAGCCACCGCGGAAGAACGTGCCCGTGTCGAACGCATCGGTGTGCTGTTCGCCGAAGTGGCTGCGATATCGCGGGAGGTCACGGAACTGGGCCTTCGAAACGAAAAAGATCTGGCGAACATCGTGCTGCGCGACAGGCACATCCCGGCCACGCTGAAACTGAACGAGGAAGTCTCGAGTTTCGCGGCAACCGTGCGCTCCGGGAGTCAGCATGCATTCACCGATCTGGTGGGCCGGGCGGATCAGGCCACGGTCGTGGTCGTTTCCGGCGCAGTGGCGGTCACGATCTTTGCCATTCTCATCGCAATGGTCATCACGCGAAGCATCGTGATTCCGCTGAAGGAAACCATCGCCCACGTGAAGGTGCTCGCTTCGGGTGACCTGAGCACCCGACTCGTGGTGGACAAGGCGGATTGCATCACCCTGCTCAGGGCACAGATCGACGCGCTGCAGACATCGCTGCGCGACATGGTGGGTGCCATGGCAGGTGCGTCACGGCATCTGACTGCCGCGACCTCCGACATGCAGGGCGCTACCGCGCAGGTGCGAAGCGGGTCTGAACGCCAGAGCGAGATGGCCGCGTCGATGGCGTCTTCGCTGGAAGAGTTGTCGTCGTCGATCGGTCACGTCAGTGACCTGGGTCAGCGTGCGCGCAACACCTCCGACAACACGCGCGACATGGCCAATCATGGTGCCGACGGCATACGGACGCTCGTCGGCGAAATTGAACAGATCACCCGTGCCATCGAGCACAGCGCCGAGAAGTCGGCGGCGCTGGGTAGCCAGATGTCGCATATTTCAGGCATCGTGAAGGTGATTCGGGATGTTGCCGATCAGACCAACCTGCTTGCGCTCAATGCGGCAATCGAAGCAGCGCGGGCCGGCGAGCAGGGTCGCGGCTTTGCGGTCGTGGCCGACGAAGTCCGCAAGCTGGCCGAGCAGACGGCGCGTTCGGCGCTTGAAATCGGGCAGAGCGTGTCGGGCATACAGAGCGGTGCATCCGAAGTGGCCACCTTGATGAGCGAAACGGTGCGCCGCGTGCAGGGCGGGCTGCTGGTGGCGCGCACGGCCGGAGACGATGTCCGTTCGGTCAGTCAGAATGTGTCGACCGTCTCGGAGGTGATCGATGAGGTGGCCGATGCGTTGAGCGAACAGTCAGCCGCCAGCCAGCAGGCTGCTCAGGGTGTCGAGCAGGTGGTCCGCCTGATCGACGAAAATGCACGGGCAGCAGGCACTGTCGATCAGGCAGCCGGTCAATTGTCTGTGCTGTCCGGAGAGTTGCAGGGCATCGTCGGGCGGTTCAGACTCGGCGTGTGAGCCACGCGGCAGAACACTGCCGCGCGAATTTCGGACGCCGGCAATGAAGCAGCGCTTGCTGTGCTGCCTCGTGGCGCCGGCTATCGACCGAGATCGCTCAGGCGAAGAACTCGACCCGGCCGTCCTCGAGGTCATAGCGACCCGCGACTACCCTTACTTTGCCCTTCTTCACCAGCTCGGAAATGATCGGGCTTTCGGTCGCGATCTTCCGGGCGGTGCGCACGGCGCTTTCGTGGATGGCGTTGTTCACGAAATCCCCCGGCTTGCCTGCGACGGCCAGCGCGGCAGGCACGATGGCGTCGACCATCGGACCGATGGAACCCGGGAACAGCGTTTTCTTCTCCACCACTTCGCAGGCGGCCGCGACGGCGCCGCAGCGCTCATGACCCAGCACCACGATGAGCGGTACGCCCAGCACACCCGAGCCGTACTCGATGGTGCCCATGGTCGCGGTATCCACCATGTTACCGGCGTTGCGCGACACGAACAGTTCGCCGACGCCCAAACCGCCGAACAGCAGTTCTGGCGGCACGCGGCTGTCGGCGCACGACACGATGGTTGCCCACGGCGTCTGGCCCTTGGCAACGTGTGCGCGCTGACTTTCAAGTTCGGCTGCGCACACCTGCGGTGCCGCCAGATACTTTTCGTTGCCCGCCTTGAGTTTGGCCAGCGCCTCGTCGGCCGTCACCGTGGTGGTCGGCCCTGGGGCGGCGAAGGCGTTCGGTACCGAAAGCGCCAGGCCGGACGCTACGCCTGCGGCCGCGAGTTTCAGAAAGCCCCGTCGGGCGGGCGCCTGCTTCTCGTCACATACTTTGCACATTTCCTTTTGTCTCCGGATATTTCTTGTAGTTCCGGTCTCGAGCCGATGTACTCCTGCTGTGAGCGCAGCGCCAGAGACGCCGGCACGCCGGGAAGCAAATATTAATATCAGTTTCGCTGATGATTTATATAAGTATTTCTTATGGAAAGGGGCGTTGCGCACCCGCTTGTCGGTGCCTGCGCGTGTCTCAGTCCAGCCGTCGAAGGGTGCATCGCCAGGCAGGACGCGGCGTTCCGTCTTGGCAAAAGTCCGTTCAACCCCGAAAATGCAAGCCGCGCCGCAACCATGCCGGAGCGGCAACTTGCAGAAAACGTCGATTTCCGCTTCGCGCAGGGCACTTCCGCGAGCCGGTCGATGTCTGCAGCAGCAGCGACTTTTTTCACTGCCCATGGCGCAAGTCGGTGCATCCATCGACCGGTGTTGCCGCGTAGTCGGATTGTGGCTGTGTCGCACCGCACGGCGCATCGAGCGAACAATTGACAGGACCCCGCAGTTGACCGGGTCCCACTGCACAAGAACACCCCCGGAGGAACTGCCGTGCTGAAGAAAACCCTTTCCGCTCTTGTGATCACCTGGGCGCTGACCGTCCAGCCGGTGGCTGCCCAGGGCGCACCCAAGCTGGATGACAAGACGCTGACCGACCGGCTGGTCGGCACGTGGATCAATCCGCCCGACAGCCCTGATTACGAGAATTTCGCGAGCAGCGAAACCTACAATGCGGATGGCAGCTACGAATATCGCGAATACGACGACACGGACTGCCGCATCGTTTCCGCACTGGTGAAGTCGCGCTGGCATGTCTGGAACGGCGTCGTCATCACCGAGTACGACGGTGGCAAGTCGCTGAGCGACCACATCGTGTCGATGGATGCGGAGCGCATGGTGCTGCGCTCGGTGGATGACGGCGTCACCTTCTTCCGCACGCGCTCCACGACCTGCCCGCCGCCGGCCACTGCGCAGAAGTAAGTCGCGTTTCGCAGACGGGTAGCAGGGGGCGCATGTCAGCTCCCCGACGTCGGCGCTCCGGCGCGTACGAAGGTTTCGAAGTCTTCCGGGGGCAGCGGCCGGGCGAAGAAGTACCCTTGGGCATAGTCGCAGCCGGCGTTGGTCAGCAGGTCCCGCTGGGCCGCCGTTTCGACTCCCTCGGCGATGACGGCGATGCCCAGCTTGTGCGCCATCACGATCATCGCCTCGCACAGTGCCAGTTCGCTCGACTGCAGCGCCAGGCCCTGCACAAACGAACGGTCGATCTTCAGATAGTCGATATCGAACTTGTTCAGATAGGACAGCGACGAATAGCCGGTGCCGAAGTCGTCGAGAGATATCTGCATGCCGGCGCTGCGCATCTCGGCCAGCCTCTCGAGCACCTGCGCATCGGCGTCCAGCAGCGTGCCCTCGGTGATTTCGATGGTGATCAGCTCGCCCGGCGCACCCGCCTGTCTCAGCAGCTCCGCGACGGACAGATGCTGCGGCTTCCTGTTCCGGAACTGCACCGGTGACTGATTGACGCTGATCTGCACCGGCTCCTCCAGCTGGTCCTGCAGGTAGAGCGCAAAAGCGAGTGCGGTGCGTGTCACCCAGTCGCCGAGCGGCATGATGAGCCCGGTCTCTTCGGCGATCGGAATGAAATCTGCCGGCGAAATCACGCCCTTTTCAGGGTGATTCCAGCGTATCAGTGCTTCCGCCTTGTGCGTGCGTCCGGTGATCAGGTCGACGATGGGCTGGAACACCAGATAGAACTGGTTGCGCTTGATCGCCTCATGCATGTCGCCGACCAGACGCATGCGTTTTTCGGCGCGTGCCTGCATCGATGGCGTGAAATAGCTGAGCCGGTTCCGGCCGAGGTGCTTGGCGTCGTACATCGCCTGATCGGCCTGCTTGAGCAGGTCCTCTATGCTGTGTGCGTCGTGCGGATAGAGCGTGATGCCGATCGAAGCCGTCACATACACCACTTCATCATCGAGTTCGAACGGACGCTGCAATGCGTCGAGAATGTGCTGTGCGACATATTCGGCGCCGTCGCGGTTGTCGAGGTCGGTCACCACCACGGTGAATTCGTCGCCGCCCAGACGCGCCACCAGATCGGTTTCGCGCAGGCAGCACGACAGGCGTTGTGCTGCCTTCTGCAGCAGCTTGTCGCCGAGGTGGTGACCAAGCGTGTCGTTGATCTCCTTGAAGCGGTCGAGGTCGATGAACAGCACGGCGAGCGGCAGACCGGTACGGCGTGATTTCCGGAGCTCCTGGTCCAGCCGGTCGAGCAGCATCAACCTGTTCGGCAACTGGGTCAGTGCGTCGTAATTGGCCTGGCGCCAGATGATTTCTTCGGCCTTCTTCTTCTCGCTGACGTTGCGCACGATGCCGAGCACCGCCGGTGCGCCCTGATACATGAAGCGCGACGCGATCAGCTCCACCCAGATCGAATTCTGAATACCCTTGCACAGGATCTTCACTTCGTACTGTCGTACCGGCTCGACCTCGCTGCTGCTGATGCGCTGCCGAAAGCGTTCGGTCCACAGGCCGACGAAGTCCGGATGTATCACCTGGTCGAAATGCAGTCCGACGAATTCGTCCAGTTCGTAACCCAGCATTTGCGGCAGGGCCGGGTTGGCGAAGACAAAACGGAAGTTCTGCGTGACGAAGACGCCGTCTGCCATGGCGTTGAGCAACGCTCGGTGGCCGAACTCGGCGTTTTCCAGGTCCATCAGCACGCGTCGGCGATCAGTGATGTCGGTGTGGGTGCCGACCATGCGCATCGGCTGACCGGATGCGTCAGTGCTTACGATCCTGCCGCGGTCGAGAATCCACTTGTAACTGCCGTCCTTGCAGCGCACGCGGTGCTCGTTGATGTAGGCGGTGGTTTCGCCGCGAAAATGGGCGCTCACGTCGGACCTCACCTGCGGCAGGTCGTCCGGGTGCACGCGCAACGACCATTCGGACAGGTCGTTCCCGATTTCGTGCTCCTCGAAGCCGAGCATTGCCTTCCAGCGGCGGGTGAAAAAGACCGTGCTGTCCGGAATGTTCCAGTCCCACAGGCCGTCGCCGGAGCCTTCGATGGCGAACTTCCAGCGGATTTCGCTATCGAGCAGTTCGCGCTCGGCTTGTTTTTGCTGTGAAAGGTCGCGCCAGGTGGCGGTGAAGACCTGCCGTCCATCCACTGTGATCGCGGTGAGCAGCACCTCGACCACCAGCGCGTCGCGGTAAGGGCTGCAGAGGGTCCACTCGAAGCGATGACTGCCCTTGCGAAGCGCGATACCCATCATTTCGACGGCCTTCCCGGCGGAATCACGCCCGTCCGGTTGCATCGGCGGCGAGATGTCGGCCGGTGTCAAAGCGGCGATCTCGTCGCGGTCCGGGTAGCGCAGCATCGCCATCGCAGCCGGGTTCCAGTCGATGAACATGCCCGATTCTGGGTCCAGCAGCAGCATGGGGTCGGCGATCTTCTCGAACAGCAGCCGGAAACGCCGATCACCCCGGGCCAGCGCATCCACGCGGGCGAGGGCACGCACCCGTTCCAGCTGATCGATTGTCAGAAGGGCCAGCGACTGCAACTGACGCAGCACCGCTGCCGGCAGCGTGCGCGGCTTGAAGTCCATGACGCCGAGAACGCCGAGCATCCTGCCGTCGTCGGCCTTGAGCGGCACGCCGGCATAGAAGCGGATTCCACGATCGCTTTTTACCAGCGGGTGATTGCGTGTCCTCGGCGATGCCAGGGTGTCCTCGACGACATGCGGCGTCTCCTGCTCGATGGCGGTCGAGCACAGTCCATCGTTGCGGGGGAGCTCGCGTATATCCAGGCCATGCGCCGACTTGAACCAGATCCGGTCGGCATCGACCAGGCTGATGAGGGCGACAGGCGCGTGCGCGAGTTCCGCAGCGAGTGACGTGATGTTGTCGAAGCGCACATCGGGCAGCGTGTCGAGAATGTCGTATCGCCGCAGGGTGTTCAGTCGCTGCGACTCTTCGTCGTGAGTCAAGCCTGTATCGTCCATTCCGGATCTGCCATGTCCTGCGCAGCTTGCGTGTGTCCTGTCGAGTGCACGGCTCCCGTCGGCAGAAGATGGGGCTGCAGCGATTGCAGCGACCCGTGACGATTGTTCGTCGACGTGATCGTACGCCTGCCTGTGGTACCCCCGGCGTGCCGACAACACCTGCTTTCAAGTCTGGAAACGCGCGGCCGCAGCCGCTTCGTGCCCGTTCGGCCCGTATGTTCCCGTTATCGGCCGGTTGCTCGGAAAGCTTTACCTGACAGGCTTCTCAGCGAAATGACAGGGTCACGTAAACAGGCTGTCTGCCCTGAGCAGGGTGAGTACGCCGAGTGTGGCGAAGATGCCTGCAGCGATCGAATGCACGAGCTTCATCGGAATCTTCGATCCGAACCGGTCACCCACGAAAACCGCCGGCACATCGGCGATCAGCATGCCCAGCGTCGTGCCGATCACGACCAGTACCGCGCTGGCGTAGTGTGCGGCGAGGGCGATCGTGGCCACCTGCGTCTTGTCGCCCATTTCGGCGAGAAAGAAGGTGATGAGCGTCGCACCGAAAACGCCGAGGCGTTTCGCCACCTGCATCTCCTCTTCTTCGATGTTGTCGGGAATCAGCGTCCAGGCCGCCATGCCGATGAAGGACAGGCCGAGCACCCAGCGCAGCACGTCCGGACTCAGCACGGACGTGATCCATGCGCCGAGCGCGCCGGCAAGACCATGATTGACCAGCGTCGCACACAGGATGCCGGCGATGATCGGCCACGGCTTCCTGAAGCGCGCCGCGAGGATGAAGGCGAGCAGCTGTGTCTTGTCGCCGATTTCGGCGAGGGCGACCACACCGGTCGGAATGAGCAGTGCTTCCATGATGAGGTTCGGGTGAGGCGAGTCACGAATCGGGACGCGAACTTAGCACGAGTGGCGGCAAAGCATCAGACATGAGGCGACCAGGCCCGGCGCAGCGCTGCGACGCCCGCTGTTGCTGCGCAGCACTGATCCTGCCGGGTGGTTGAACAATTCGGCGATATTCGCGTCGTAGTCCCGCAGTTTCCAATCTGCGCCGGCCCGCTTGCGGCAACCGCGCAGCCACCCATGATCCATGCAACCCTCCGAACTGATCGAACTGACGGCATGAACGCTCCAGGGGCTGATGACTGCAATGCACTGACCGTGATGTACGACGGTGCCTGCCCGCTGTGCCGGCGCGAGGTGGGTGTCTATCGCGCGCTGGATCCGCTGCGACCTGTACGCTGGCTGGACGTCAGTGATCCGCAGGTCGAACTGCCGGCAGCAGCCGACCGCGCGTCCTGTCTCGCGCGCTTTCATGTCAGGCGTGAAGACGGGGAAATGCTCAGCGGCGCACGTGCCTTCGTCGCGCTGTGGGCGGCGCTGCCCGGCTGGCGCTGGCTGGCCCGCGCGGGCGGCCTGCCGGGCGTGGCCACGCTGCTCGAATTCGCCTATCGGGCTTTCCTGCGCGTGCGGCCAAAGATGCAGCGCGTTGCACGTGCGCTCGAAACGCCCGGTGTTCCGGCCCGCATGGTCGGCGAACTGCGCTCCGATCACGCTGGCGAAACCGGCGCGGTGTGGATCTACCGCGGCATTCTTGCCGTGACGCGCGATGCGCAGATCCGTGAATTCGCGCACCGGCATCTCGCCACGGAACAGCGTCATCTCGAACTGATCGCCGTCCGCCTGCCCGCCCTGCGGCGCAGCGTGCTGCTGCCGGCATGGCGCGTCGCGGGTTTCCTTACCGGTGCGTTGCCGGCGCTGTTCGGACCGCATGCGGTGTTTTGCACCATCGGTGCGGTTGAAACCTTCGTCGACCATCACTACCGGCAGCAGGTCGACCTGCTGGCCGGCGACCCGGACCATGCCGCACTGCGTGAGCTGCTCATGACCTGTCAGGCGGACGAGTGCGAACACCGGGATGAGGCGCTGGCACGTGCCGGAGGGCCCCCGGGCTGGTTCACGCGCCGCTGGTGCGAAGTTGTCGGTGCGGGCTCCGCGCTGGCCGTCGTCCTTGCACGACGGCTGTAAGCCGTCGCGGCAGTAGGATCATGATGTGTTCGACGGAATGGTGCGGTAACGCTTCGCCCTGATGAAGGCAGCGGGCGAGGCATGCCCGGACGCTTCGTCTGCTTCGTTCGCATGCGGCTTCCGACCTCGCCGCGATCAGCACCACCGGGCGCCATGCCAGCCGGCGCAACACGCTATAGTGAAGTGTTGCCGCGTCGTCTGCGGTGCATTCAAGGAGCGCGAAAATGAGCAAGGAACGCAACAGCGTCAAGGCGGTGAAGAAGCAGGCTGCGTCGACGCCGAAGGAAAAGAAGGCGGCCAAGCAGGCCAAGAAGAACGCGTCGGAGGCGATTCAGCCCATCGTCAAGCACTGAGCAGCACGCTGATCGAGCGCACGGCGAGGGAAAAAGTGCCGGCCTGACGGTCGGCGATCATCAGTCCGACCTGCCTCACGCGCCCCGGATCGAGCGGTGGTGCGCCGACCACGTTGCGGCCACGGAAGGTCGGCTGGAAAGCGGCCACCGGCAACTGCACGGTGGCCCATTTGCCGGCCGGCGGTTCGAACGCGATCTGGTGACTCAGTCCGTCGAAGTCGTCGTCGCAGCGCAGGCTGAGCTTGTAGCGCTTGCCGTCGCCCTGCACCACCAGAACGTAATGCGTCGCACCGACGCGTGCCACGTCGCCGGGCTGCGCGCGTACCGACGCGAACCCGCCGTTGCGCTCCAGCGACACGATGCCTTCGAACACCGCGTAACCGGCCGGGTCGTGACGCATGCGGCTGCGCGACATGCCGCCCATCACGCCATCATCGATGGCAGACCATTGCGCGGCTGACGCGGCATTTCCGAATTCGTACAGTGTGCGAGCCATAGCCGTATTGTGCTGGGCGTTTGCGTTGCGGGCAATCGCCCGCGCGTCCTGCATTCAACCGTCGGATTTGACGGCACGCACTGCGGCCACGCCGAGCGCGCCGCGCGCGCCCACGATGGCGGCCAGCGTCGACGCCGCCAGCATGGCCAGCACGATGAGCGCCAGCCAGCCCCAGGGCACGACCCAGTCCATGCTCCAGTGGAAGGATTGGCGGTTCACCACTTCGATCAGCAGTGCGCTCATTGCAAAGCCGGCAAGCAGGCCGAGCAGCAGGCCGGGCAGTGCACTGAGCAGGCCCTCGGCGGCGAGCTGTGCGGCGATCTGCCGGCGGGTGCAGCCGACATGGCGCAGCAGGCCGAATTCGCGTGTCCGCGCGCTGGCCGATGCGGCGAAGGCAGCGGCGATGCCGGCCAGCCCGATGAGCGCCGACGCTGCTTCCAAGGCGTAGGTCGCGGCGAAGGTCCGGTCGAATACGCCCAGCGACAGCCGTCGCACCTCTTCGCTGGACGTCAGTTCGAGTGAGTCGCCGAGCCCGCTGGCCGAGCGCAGTGCATCTGCCGTGGCCGACGCATCCGATCCCGCGTCCAGCCACAACCCGAAGTCGTCGGCTGCATGATCGCCGGTCAGTGTGCGGTAACGCGCCAGATCCATCACCACGGCGCCATGCTGGCGTGCGTAGTCGCGCCACAGCCCGGCCACCTGCACGCGCAGCGCCTGTCCGGTGATCGGCAGCATCACTTCCTGGCCGGTGCGCCAGCCGTACAGATCGGCCATCGCTTCCGAGGCCCATACCTGCGGCAGTAAGCCGCGCGGAGCGGAAGCACCTACCCGCGGCAGCACGCGGCCGACGTCGTCGGGCAGCGGACGCGCGATCAGTGCCACTGGCGGCAGATCGGCCCGCAGCAGCATCGTTCGGTGCCGGATGGTTTCCACGCGGACCACGCCCGGCACGGCAGCCAGCTGCGCTTCGATGTCGGGTGGCCACGCCCGGTCGCGGTCGCCGCGGATGTACAGCTCGGCCGGCAGCACGTCGCCGAGCCATCGATCGACCGAAACGCGGAACGACGAAACCATTACCGCCATGGCGACGATGAGCGCGGTGGCGGCCAGCACGCCAGCCGCGCTGCGCGATGCAAAGCCGGGCTCGGCCAGCAGGCGGGCGCGCGCCAGTGCCAGCGGCACGGTACTGAAGTCGGGCAGCGCCTGCGCCAGACCGCGCGCCAGCGGCGGCACCGCCAGCACGGCGGCGGCCAGTACGCAGGCGATCGCAGCGTAACCGCCGAGAGGCAGGCCATGCAGCGGCGGCAGCGGCGCGGCAAGCCCTGCGATGATCAGGGCAGCCAGTGCGGCGAGTGTGCGGTGCCGGTAGTGCAGCATGCGCGGCACCGCCATGAAGTGTCCGGCGCGCAGCGCCCGGGCTGGCTGTATCGACAGTGCTTCGCGAGTGGGCCAGGCGGCACCGGCGGCTGCAGAGGCCACACCGAGCAGGCCGAAACCCGCGCTGGCTGCAGCGTCGAACGACAGTGCAGGCGCCACGCCGGACACCAGACCGGCGCCGAGATCGGCACCGATGAACTGCAGCGCGAGCGCAGCCAGCCCGTGACCGAGCGCGATGCCGGCGAGCGCGCCGCACAGGCCCAGCAGCGCCCCTTCGCCGATGAGCATCCGCATGAGTTGTCGGCGGGTCAGCCCGGCCGCGCGCAGGAACGCGATTTCACCGGTGCGTCGCGCTATCGCAGCTGCCTGGGTGGCCGCCACCAGAAAGCTGCCGACCGCAAGCGCTATCAGCGCCAGCAGACCGAGGTTCACACGATAGGCGCGCGACAGTCGGTCGGCCCGTTCGAGCGCCTGCGCCGGTGTCTGCAACTGTACGTCTGCCGGCAGCATGGCGGCGATGCGAGCTGCTGCATCGCCGCGGTTGACGCCCTCGCGCAGGCGCAGCGCCACGCGGTTGATCCGGCCGGTCGTACCCAGGCGCCATTGCGCTTCGCCGATGTCCATCACGGCCAGCATGGCACCGCTGCCGGCGGAGGGCAGCCAGCCGGCCACGGTGAAGAGGTGCCCGTCTCGACCGAGCGGCAGCGTATCGCCCGGCTGCACGCCGAGGGCACGTCCCGCGGCATGGCTCAGATGGATGCGGCCAGGTTCCAGCAGTGTGCCGATCGCTTCGGCCGGTGGCAGCAGGGTGGGCTGCACGGCGCCGGCACGAAAGGCGTCCAGCCCGATCACGCGCAGCTTCAGGGTGCGGCCGTTGCGTTCGATCCCGAGTTCGCGTTCGACCAGTGGGCTGGCGTGCGCCACATCGGGCAGGCGGGACAGAAGCGGGTAGAGCGACTCTTCCATGCCGCGCAGCGCGACGACTTCGAAGTCGGCCGTTCCCGATACCGCGCGCAGGCCGGACTCGAATTCGTCGAGGGCGGAATGGTGGATGGCCGATACCGCGACACCCAGTGCCACGCCGAGTGCGATCGCCAGCAGCGCGAGTCTGCTGGCGCCGCGTCGCGCCGAGCGCCACAGCAGATCAAGCATCGGGCCGCACTTCGACCTGCTGCAGACGGCCGTCTCTGCCCAGCCGGAGTATGCGGTCGGCACCGGCCGCCACGGTGGCCGAGTGCGTCACCAGCAGGCCGCAGGCGCCGCTGCCTTTCACGGCGTCGCGCAGCAGCGCAGCCACCCGCCCGGCGTTGTCGGCATCGAGATTGCCTGTCGGCTCGTCGGCCAGCAGCAGGCGCGGTCGATGCACCAGTGCCCGTGCGATGGCCACCCGCTGCAGTTCGCCGCCGGACAGCTGCGTCGGACTGTCGCCGGCGCGATCGCCCAGCCCGACCGACGCCAGCTGCGCCAGCGCCCGGGCATGCCGCTCGCGTCGCCCGACGCCGGCCAGCGCGAGCGGCAGGGCCACGTTGTCGCGCAGACTCAGCCAAGGCAATACGTGGAAGGCCTGGAACACGAAGCCCACCCGGGTGCGCCGCCAGAGCGTGGCCGCATCGTCATCGAGCGCCGATACCTCGACGCCATCGAAACACACCCCTCCGGCGTCCGGCCTGTCGAGGCCGGCAACGACATTGAGCAGCGTCGATTTGCCCGACCCCGATTCACCGATCACCGCTACATATTCTCCGGCAGCGACGGCCAGATCGATCGCGTGCAGCAGCACGCGCGGCGAATGGCCGGGCAGCGTCTTGTCGATCGAGGTCAGTGTGAGCACGAGCGATGGACTGCAGCGCGCGTGCGGGGTTCAGCTGCGGATCGCGAGAAAGCGGCGGAATTCGTCGGCATCCATGGGCCGGGCGTACAGGAAGCCCTGTGCGATCTGCACGCCCTGCTCGCGCAGATAGTCGGCCTGCTGCTCTGTCTCCACGCCTTCCGCCACCATCTGCAGCTTGCGGGACCGGGCAATCTCGGCGATGTGCGGCACCAGCGGTGCATGCAGCGAATCGACGCCTATGGTGCCGACGAAGGCGCGATCTATCTTCAGGGCATCGACCGGCAGGTCGTGCAGGTAAGACAGGCTCGAGTAACCAGTGCCGAAATCGTCGAGCAGCACTTTGTGACCTGCTTCGCGCAACCGAGCCAGCACGACACCGGCTGATCCGGCCTGGATCAGGTTGCGTTCGGTCAGTTCGAGTTCGATCTGGCTGCGCCGGATGCCGTTGCCGTCCAGTACGTCCGACAGTAGTTCGGCGAGGCCGCCGCTTTCCAGGTCGTGCGAGGCGACGTTCAGCGATACCGTCAGTTCAGGACGGCGCTGCAGCAGGTCGCCGATCTCCGAAATGGCGGCACGCAGCACGCGGGCGGTGATTTCGTGTTCGAAGCCGGAATGCTCCGCCAGATGAACCAGATCGTCGGTACTCATCACAGGTTCGTTCTGGTCCGGCCAGCGCACCAGCAGTTCGGCACCTACGCAGCGGCCGTCGGACAGACGAATCTGCGGGTGGTAGGCAACGCGCAACTCGCCACGGCGGATGGCGGACAGCAGCACGGTCGCCGGCGAGAAGACCTGATTCGCGAAACGACGCACCGCCCATACCAGAAGCGCACTGACCATCGCACCCAGCAGGGTGGTCATCACCAGGGGCTCGGTCCACGCTGCGAGCAGGCGGGCCCGCGACTGGGCACCGACCGCAACGATGGGCAACGCCGCCGACTGCGCGACGGCGTAGAGACGATCGCCCTGTATGTGTTCGCGCCCGGATATCGCGGTATCGATCATGCTTGTCAGCAATGGCTCCTCGACCTGGGCGAGCGGCAGCCAGTCGGTGCTGCTCAGTACCACCAGCCGAGTGTCGGTAACGGCGGGAACTTCGAAGTGGCTCGCGTGAACGAGTGCGATGTGTGCGCCCTGACCGATCGCCACCGAAGGCCTGCTGTTGACCAGCGGGTGGGACAGTCTGAACCAGAGGCGCCGACCTTTGCCGTCGTTCCAGTCCGCTGCCGGCAGAGGCGCCGACAGCGGCAGCTCGCCCATGCTGCTGCAACGGATGTTGCCGTTCTCGGCGTAGGCGATGCCGCGAACGAAAGGCGTGTTGTACGCGATCTGCTTCAGACGTTCGATGTGCGCCGCGGAGCAGGGCGGTTGCGGAACGTCCGTCAGTCTTTCAAGTTCGGACTGCGCTTCGTGCAGAACCTGTTCGACCCGGCCCAGTGCCTGTTGGGCGAGGGTATCGAGATGCAGCGTTTCAACCCTGAGCGTGTAGGTCCAGGAGAAATAGAGCGCAGCCGCGACCGGAAGCAGCCCGGCAAACAGGGCGGCCACCGTCAGCAGCATGGTGAATGCGCGACGTCGCATCGGAACGATCTTCAATCTGCAGCCACTTCAATGGCTTTGTTGTGGGAGTGCACGAGCCGGCAGTGTAAGCGCATCGCAGGATGATCGATATCGCTTGTCGAGGGAAATTGCATGTGAGTTGTCCGGCACGCCGATCACCGCAGTTGCAGCAGCAGTTCGATGCGTGCCTGGACCGGTGTCAGCTCGCCTGTACCGGGCAGCGCAGGGGTGGCGTCGTCGATGACTCGGCCGCAGCCGATGCGACTGGCGCGACGCACGGAGACGCCGCTTTCCTGCGCGCGCAGCAGGGCTGCCTCGAGCGGCTCGGTCAGCGTGCCGTTGCCGGTGCCTGCGGCGACGATGCCACGTGCGCCGAGTGCGAGCAGTGCGTCGACCAGGGTGCCGTCGGCGCCGGCGTAGCTCATCACGATGTCCACCCTCGGCCAGATTTCGCGCTGCACGCATTCCAGCCCGAGTGCATCGCCCTGCGGCCAGTCGCGCAGTTGCCGCAGGCGACCTTCTTCCATGTAGCCCAGCGGGCCGGCATCACCGGAATCGAAGGCGTCGAGCCGATACGGATGGGCCTTGCGTACGTTCTGGCCGGCATGCACGGTGCCGGCAATGCAGGCGACTACCCCGCGTGCTTCCGGCCGTGCCGCGAGGCGTACCGAATCGAGCAGGTTCTGGGGGCCGTCGGCGGCAAGTGCGCCGGCCGGCCGCATGGCTGCCGTCAGCACCACCGGCTTGGCGGGCGCCAGTACACGGTGCAGGAAGTAAGCCGTTTCCTCCAGCGTATCCGTGCCATGCGTGATGACGATGCCTGCGACATCGTCGCGGGCGAGGTGGCGCGCCACGCGGAGGGCAAGGTCGCGCCAGATTGCGAAGCTCATGTCCTTGCTGTCGATCTGTGCCACCTGCTCGGTGTCCAGCACAAAGCACTTCAGTGCAGGTATCTCGGCCAGCAGGTCGGCTACCGCAATCTGTCCGGCGACGTAATCAACGTTGTCGCCGCTGGCGCGCGCCTGACCGGAGATGGTGCCGCCGGTACCGAGAATGACGATGCGCTTCATCGGATGGATGTTGCCCGAGTGAGGTGGTTGCGCATCATTCTCGTTGAGCCGCGCCAGGCGAGGCAAGCTTCCTGTCGCCGGCGCTTCCACTTTACGTAACACGGTCTTCACTCTTTGCACCCAGAGTGACGAGCCATCGGCTTCAACCTGGGGTGCACGCAATAGACACAAAAAATGATCCATTCGCAGTATTTGCTGCATTGCGATGTGAAGAGTGTTCCCGGATAAGGAACTTTTCTCATTCAACGATTCAAAGCAGTCATGGTCTTCCTGCGCACACTACTGCTTGCTGCCTTCTTCGCGATAGCCTTGTCCAGCCTCTGGGCAGGTGGCGGTGAGGCCGTGGACGCACCACACGGGTGCAGCTTCTGCACTACGTTCGAAGCATCGTCCTCCGATGTTGCGAATGCGGCGCTGCCGCACCTTGCCGAAGCGTCGACTGACCAGGCCGACCCTGACGTCGCCGAAACTCCGTACGTCCGCACGTTCTCTGCGCATCCCGTGCGCAGTCATGCGGCTACTTCGCTGCAGTTGCCGGACCCGCTCGCGGCTCTGCTGCGCCCACCCTGGGTAGCCTGACCCGAAGCGGTCAATGCATCGGCCGGCGATAGCCGTGCCGCGTGCGTGTTCCCGTATGGTCCTCCGTCGGCGTGGCCTTCCGGGGACACCCCCTCTTCTGTTTGAAAAAAATCGGGCATCGGATCCATGAAAAAGACAGCTTTCGCCCTTCTGCTTGCAGTGGGCCTTTGCGTGCCGGCAGCTCAGGCTGCCGAGCGTTACACGCTTGATCAACTCAAGACCCTGGCGCTGGAAGCCAACCCGTCGCTTGGCGCGGCACGTGCCGATATCGACGTAAGCCGTGCCGATACGCTGACGGCGCGCGCCTATCCGAACCCGGAAATCGAGGTGATGGGCGGCGACCGCAATTCGCGCGGCCCGAATCTCGCGCCCGGCTCGCTCGGTTCGATCGTGCTGTCGCAGCGTTTCGACTATCCGTCGCAACGCGATGCGCGTCTGCGGGTGGCCGAGTCCGGCGTACGGGTCGCGCAGTCGGGTGTGCAGTCGTTCGAGATCGACCTGCTTGCGCAGCTTAAGCAGAACTTCTATTCGGTGATCCGCTTTCAGGGTGAATTGCGCGCCGCGCAGGAAGATCTGGAACTGGCGCGCTCCATCCGCAACCGCGTCGAAGTGCGTGTTGACACCGGTGAAGCGCCGCGTTACGAGTTGATTCGCGCCGATACGGAATTGCTCAGCGCGCAGAAGAATGCAGACGCGGCACTGTTGCGCATTTCGCAGGCCAAGGCACGCCTGCGTGCGCAGGTGGCCGGCGCGCTGCCGGAAGATTTCGATCTGGAAGGCGATCTGGTGGCCGATTACGTGCTGCCGCCCCTGTCCCGGCTGCGCGAGGAAATGCTGTCGCGCAACCCTGAAATCGCGCGCCTGAAGGCTGACATCGAACGCAACAACGAGCAGCTTGCACTGGAAAAGCTGCGCCGCGCGCCGGACGTCACGCTCAAGCTCGGGCGTGATCGCGATCCGGAATACGACGCCAACCGGATCGGCGTGGCGGTCACCATTCCGCTGTTCGATCGCCGGCAGGGGCCGATCGCCCAGGCGAGCGCGCAGGTCGAACGCAACCGGCTGCAGCTTGAAAACCGGCTGTTCCAGCTGCAGCAGCAACTTGAAGCGGCGTACAGCCAGTTCGAATTGTCGCGCAATCAGGTCAGTGCGCTGGAAACCGGCATCGTGCGCGAGGCCGAGGCGGCGCTCAAGGTGGCCGAAGCCGCCTACCGCTTCGGCGAGCGCGGCATTCTCGATTTTCTCGACGCACAGCGCGTTTTTCGCGCGGTGCGCAACGAACTCATCAGCGCG
Source organism: Methyloversatilis sp. (assembly GCA_017984755.1). Lineage (GTDB taxonomy): Bacteria > Pseudomonadota > Gammaproteobacteria > Burkholderiales > Rhodocyclaceae > Methyloversatilis. Next base: position 8,955 of record JAGNYW010000029.1, on the reverse strand, counting down.
CGCTACGAACTGAGCGCCGCCGTGGTCGAGATCGAGCGCCTCGGCGCCGTCCGCTGACCCGGTACCCGCCATGACCCCCTCATTCCTACCTTCACGATCCGGGACCAAAATGACTTCAATCAACCGTCCGCTTCTATATGCCGGCCTGCTTGGCGCCACCCTGATGCTCGCCGGTTGCGGCGAGCCCGAAAAGACCGAAGCACCCCGGCAGCAGGCAGCTGCGCCGGTCGATCCCAATCTGGTCAAGGCGGGCGAGAACCTCACCCGCATCATCAAGCTGGGCGAAGTCACCAGCGCGGAGCTGTCCGACACCTTGCGCGTCGCCGGACAGGTCGATTTCGACGAACAGCGCATAACGCGCATCGGCGCCACCGTCACCGGTCGCATCATCGACCTGCAGGCCACGCTGGGGCAGCAGGTGAAGGTCGGCCAGACCCTGGCCGTACTGAACAGCACCGAGCTCGGTGCCGCGCAACTGGCCTACATGAAAGCGCGCGCCCAGGCGCAACTCAACGAGCGCGGCGTGGAACGTGCCCGTCAGCTGCTGGCTGCCGACGTGATCGGCAGCGCCGAGTTGCAGCGACGCGAGAGCGAACTGGCGATCTCCATGTCTGAACAGCGCGCCGCAGCGGACCAGTTGCGTGTGCTCGGCGTGTCGCAGAAGTCACTCGAAAGGTTGTCCAGCACGGGCGCCATCAATTCCGTATCGCCGGTGGTGGCGACCATGGCCGGTACGGTGGTCGAACGTCGCGTGACGCAGGGTCAGGTGGTGCAGCCGAGTGAAGTGCTGTTCTCGATCGCCGATCTGTCGCGGGTGTGGGTCGAAGCGGATGTGCCGGAGCAGCAGGCCGGACAGGTGAAGGCAGGGCAGAACATCGAAGTCGACATTCCGTCGCTCGGTCAGCGCCTGACGGCCAAACTCATCTACATCGCCGACACGGTCGATCCGGTGACGCGCACGGTTACGGTACGCAGCGAACTCGACAATGCGGACCGCACGCTCAAGCCGGCGATGCTGGCCACCGTGCTGATCGAGACGCGGCCCACGCCGCGACTCGTGGTGCCGGGCACGGCCGTCGTGCGCGAGGGCGAAAGCGATCAGGTTTTCGTCGAGGTCGCGCCCGGCGAATACCGCATGACGCCGGTCAGGCTGGACAAGGCGATCGGCGATGTGCGCCCGGTCCTGTCGGGCCTGAAGGAGGGGGAACGCATCGTCACCGACGGCGCCTTTCATCTGAACAACGAGCGCAAGCGGAAGGAAACGGATTGAGACCGTTCTCCTGCTCCGCTTCCTGTGTTTTGCTCCTCCTGCTACCGGATTGGATGAATCATGATTGAAGGCCTCGTACGCGGGGCGCTCAAACAGCGCCTCGTGATCGTCGTGATCGCGTTCTGCCTGCTCGCTTTCGGGCTGGACGCGACGCGCAAGCTGTCGGTCGATGCGTTTCCCGACGTGACCAATGTGCAGGTGCAGATCGCCACCGATGTGTCCGGCCGTTCGCCGGAAGAAGTCGAGCGTTTCGTCACCGTGCCACTCGAAATCGGCATGACCGGCCTGCCGGGCCTGATCGAGATGCGCTCGCTCAACAAGCCCGGCCTGTCGCTGATCACGCTGGTGTTCACCGACAAGACGGATCTGTACTTCGCCCGCCAGCTCGTGATGGAACGCCTGCTCGAGGTGCGCGACCGCATGCCGGCCGGTGTCGTACCGGTGCTCGGTCCGGTGTCCACCGGTCTGGGCGAGGTGTATCAGTACACGCTGACGCGTGCCGACGACGGCACACGCGACCTGACCCAGGCAGAACTGACCGAGCGCCGCGTCGTGCAGGACTGGGTGGTGCGACCCCTGTTGCGCTCGACCACCGGCGTGGCGGAAATCAACTCGCAGGGCGGTTACGTGAAGCAGTACAAGGTGCTGGTCAATCCGGATCGCCTGCGCCATTACGATCTCACGATCAAGGACGTCTACGAGGCGCTCGGCCGCAACAACGCCAATGCCGGCGGCGGCATCCTGCCGCAGAACGCCGAGCAGTATCTGATCCGCGGTGTAGGTCTGGTGCAGAGTCTGGACGACATCCGGCTCATCGTGGTGAAGGAGGCCGGTGGTACGCCGGTCTATCTGCGCGACGTTGCCGAAGTCGGATTCGGCCACGCGGTGCGCGTCGGCGCGCTGGTGAAGAACGGCACCACGGAGGCGGTCGGCGGCGTCGTCATGATGATGGCCGGCGGCAACGCGAAGAAGGTGGTGTCCGACATCAAGAAGAAGGTCGCGGAAATCAACGACCAGAACCTGCTGCCGAACGGCCTGAAGATCGAACCCTATTACGACCGCAGCGAACTGGTCGATGCCGCGCTCGCCACCGTGATCAAGGTACTGATCGAGGGCGTCATCTTCGTCGTCATCGTGCTCTACCTGTTCCTCGGCGACCTGCGCTCGAGCGTCATCGTGATCGCCACGCTGATCGTCACGCCGCTGGTCACGTTCATCGTGATGAACCAGGTCGGACTGTCGGCCAACCTGATGTCGCTGGGCGGACTGGCCATCGCCATCGGACTGATGGTGGACGGTTCGGTCGTGGTGGTCGAAAACGCCTACGAACGTCTCGGCCATGCGAAGGAAGAAGGCGAAAGCCGCATCCGCGTCATTCTTTCGGCGGTGATGGAAGTCGCCACGCCGGTCATCTTCGGCATCGGCATCATCATCCTGGTTTTCCTGCCGCTGATGACGCTGCAGGGCATGGAAGGCAAGATGTTCGCGCCGCTCGCCTACACCATCGCCATCGCGCTGGCCGTTTCGCTGGTGTTGTCACTGACGCTGACGCCGGTGCTGTCGTCCTATCTGCTCAAGGGTGGCTCGGACCATGACACGAAGCTGATCGCGCTGTTGAAGAAGCCCTACATTCCGATGCTCACTTGGGCGGTGGCGAACAGCAGGAAGACGGTGGCGCTTGCGGTGCTCGCCTTCTGCGGTGCGCTGGCGATGCTGCCTTTCCTGGGCACCGCCTTCATTCCGGAAATGAAGGAAGGTTCGGTTGTGCCCGCGATGGACCGCGTGCCGAATATCTCGCTCGACGAGTCGCTGAAGATGGAGCGCGAGGCGATGCGTCTGGTGATGGAGGTTCCGGGCGTGAAGTCGGCGGTGTCGGGTGTCGGCCGCGGTGAATCCCCGGCCGATCCGCAGTCGCAGAACGAGTCGACGCCCATCGTGTCGCTCAAGCCGCGCGACGAGTGGCCCGAGGGCTGGACGCAGGAAGACATCCAGGACGCCATGCGCGAAAAGCTCAAGGCGCTGCCCGGCGTCAATATCGTGATGGCGCAGCCGATTTCCGACCGAGTAGACGAGATGGTGACCGGCGTGCGTGCCGACGTGGCGGTCAAGATATTCGGCTACGACCTCGACGTGCTGCGCGACAAGGCGGCCGAAATCGCACGCGTGGCGCGCACCGTGCCGGGCGCGTCGGAAATCAAGATCGAGCGCGTGACCGGGCAGCAGTACCTGACCATCGAAATCGACCGGCCGACCATCGCCCGCCACGGCATCAACGTGGCGGACGTGAATGAACTGATCGAAGCGGCCATCGGCGGCCGTCACGTCACCGACGTGTTCGAAGGCGAGCGCCGCTTCGCTGCGGTGGTGCGTCTGCCGGAGCGTTTCCGCGACAACATCGAAGCCATCCGCACCATGCTGGTGACCACGCCTGACGGCGCGCAGCTGCCGCTGTCGAGCCTGGCGCGCATCGATGTGCGTGACGGTCCGGCGCAGATTTCGCGCGAAACCGGCAAGCGCCGCATCGTCATCGGCATCAACGTGGCCGACCGCGATCTCGGCGGTTTCGTGGCCGAACTGCAGCAGAAGGTGGGTCAGGAGGTGCAGCTGCCGGAAGAGTATTACTTCGAGTGGGGCGGCCAGTTCCAGAACATGGAACGCGCGCTCGGCCATCTGTCCATCATCGTGCCGATCACGGTGGCGGCGATCTTCTTCCTGCTGTTCCTGCTGTTCGGCTCGATCCGGTTCGCCACGCTGATCATAACCGTGCTGCCGTTCGCGTCGATCGGTGGCGTGATCGGGCTGTTCATCAGCGGCGAGTACCTGTCGGTTCCGGCGTCGGTCGGCTTCATCGCGCTGTGGGGCATCGCTGTGCTGAACGGTGTCGTGCTCGTGTCCTACATCCGCAACCTGCGCAACGAGGGCATGGAGCTGATGCAGGCCGTGGTGCACGGTGCGAAGATGCGCTTCCGGCCCGTGATGATGACGGCGACCGTGGCGATGCTCGGCCTGGTGCCCTTCCTGTTCGCCACCGGGCCCGGTTCGGAAGTGCAGCGACCGCTCGCCATCGTGGTGATCGGAGGCCTGATCACCTGCACGCTGCTCACGCTGGTCGTGGTGCCGGCCCTCTACACATGGTTTGACGACAAGCCCTACGAAGCTTGATTCAAGGAGATCGAAGATGAAGGAAATCAAGGCCGTCATCCGCCCCAACAAGCTGGCCAGGCTGCGTACCGTGCTGCGCGAAATGCCGGGTTTCCAGGGCATGACCATCAGTCGCGTCGAAGGCTGCGGGTCGCCCAGCGATCACATCCCGCACAGCATCAAGGACGAACTGACCGATTACTCGGCCAAGGTGCGCATCGAAATCGTGTCACCCGACGAGCTGGTCGACGAGGTCGTGCGGCGGATCGTCAGCGTGGCCTGCACCGGCCAGACCGGCGACGGTCTGGTGTGGGTGGTGACGGTAGACCGCGCGGTGTTCATCAACAAGACCACGGTGGGTTCGCCGCAGGGCTGAGGTCAGCGGAATGGCGCGTCAGGCGCTGGCGGCGATGCAGGCCATCAGCGCATGCGCCAGCCGGTCGGGATTGCGCAGCGAGCGGTAGTGTCCGGCCGGGAACAGTCGTTTCAGCGGGCCGGGCGCGTCGTTCTGCGCGAAGTGCAGGCACAGCGTGGCGATGCCTGACCGGCGCACTTCGGCGAGCGCATGCGCCAGATCATCCGTCAGGTAGCGCGGATCGTGGATGTCCACGTCGTGCGGCTCGCCATCGGTCAGAAGTGCGATGACGCGTCGCGCCGACCGCATCTGGCCGGCGGCGTGGCGGATCGCGGCCCCCATGCGGGTCGAGCCGCCACTGGCCAGTCCACCCGCGCTCGCCAGCACGGCGCCGTCGAGCGCCCGCTCGCCGAAATCCTTCACCCGCTGCACGCGTACCAGATGGCGCGTGTCCGATGCAAAACCCTGAATCGCGCTGCGATGTCCGGCGTCTTCGAGCGCCGCAGCGGCCAGCCATGCCGTGTCGCGCAATGCATCGAGCACGCGCCTGCCGGGTTCGAGTTCGAATGCGGTGGAGGCCGAGGTATCCACCAGCAGGAGCACTTCCACCGGTTCGACGCGCGCCGCGCTGTCGCGATGAAGCCGTCGCCCGGGGTCGCGCCGGCTGCGCAGTGCGATGCCGGCGTCGATCAGTGCGCCGGTGTGCAGCAGGTCGCCGTGCTCGCTGCGGCCCCGGGTCGGGCGTCGGTCGGACACGGCGGCCCCGCGCAGCAGGCGCACGGTGCGCGCCAGCCGGCGTTCGACATCGACGCGCAGTGCGGACGCGCTGGCCGCCGGTGCCACGGTTTCGATCACCGTGCACCAGTGCGGTCGCAGGCGCCCGATCAGCCGGTCCCACTCCGGATAGTGCAGCGTGCGCAGTGCGGCTTCGATGCGCAGCACGCTGTCTGCACCGTCGCCGGCATCGGGGTCCGGCATGCCCTGAGGCGGCGGCCGCTCGAAGGTGGTGTCGGCGTCGTCGCTGCCGGCCGCACCCTGCGTGTCGGGCAGTTCCAGTTCAAGCGGTGTGAGCGACGGAGGCAGCCGCTCGTCGGGCAGCCAGATGTGGTGGTTGTCGTCGCGGTAAGCCGGTTCGACCTGCCAGCCGGACGGGTTGAACGGCAGGCGCATCTGGCCGATGTCGTTGCCGAGCAGCGAAGCGGCTTCACGCAGGCGGGCCGGAGTGTCCAGCGCGAGCGAGCCGTCGGGCGCGAAGAACAGCCCGCGCACCTTGGTCAGCCAGTCGTGCGGATCCTCATGCGTCGAATCGAACAGGCAGTGTGCGAGACGCACCAGCAATGCGTCGAAGCCATTGCCCCAGCGGGCGTCGGCAACGTGAAAGGGCGCCCAGAGACGACGCAGGCCAGGCAGTGTCTGCATGGCCAGCCACTCGACGCGGGCGTCTTCCAGCGCTTCGAACAGTGCGCGCTGCACCGGTTTCAGCTTCGCACGGGCCTGCTGCGCACCACCGTGCGCGAGATGCGCCGCCGCGTGCGCAGCGCGCGCGCGCTGCATGCCATCGTCGCCGTCTGCCGGCAGGCGCAGCACCGGCCGGCTACCCGCGATGCCGAGCAGGGTGCGCGCCGCATCGCCCTGTGTCGGGAGTGTGGCCAGCCGCGGCGAAATGCCCCACAGTGCGCGCAGGTAGACGGAAAGCCCGCGCCGGGCGGCGCCCGATGTGTCAGGCGAAGCTGGCATCGACCGCGGCGACCAGCGCGGCACCGACCTCCGGATCATCAGTGAGCGGACGTGCGACGGCCTGCCGGCAGGCCGTCCGGGCGCTCAGACCCTGCGCAATCAGCGTGCCGGCGTGGATCAGCATGCGCGTGCTGGCGCCCTCGTCGAGCGCATCCCCGGCCAGACGCCGCGTGCGTTCCGCGAGTGCCACGAGCTGGCGGGCGGTCGCCGCATCGACGCCGCTTTCGTGCATGACGATCGCGCATTCGTGCGCCGCTTCCGGGTAGCCGAATTCGAGCGCCGTGAAGCGCTGCCGGGTGGACGGCTTCAGCGTCTTGTGCAGACCGTGGTAGCCGGGGTTGTAGGACACGACGAGGCGGAAATCCGGGTGTGCGTGCAGCAGCTCACCGGTTGCGGCCAGCGGCAGCTGGCGGCGTGCATCGGTCAGCGGATGGATGAGCACCGTGGTGTCGGCACGTGCCTCGACCACTTCGTCCAGATAGCAGATCGCGCCGAAGCGCACGGCGCGTGTCAGCGGCCCGTCCTGCCAGCGCGTGCCGTCGTGATCCAGCAGGAAGCGGCCGATCAGGTCGCCTGCGCTGAGGTCTTCATGGCAGGCAACGGTGATCAGCGGCAGATCGAGCTTCCAGGCCATGTATTCGACGAAGCGCGTCTTGCCGCAGCCGGTCGGCCCCTTGAGCATGACCGGCAGATGACGCGCATGCGCCGCTTCGAAGGCCTCCACTTCGTCGCCGCTGGCCGAGTAATACGGCTCGTCGGCGACGTGCCAGTCGGCCAGCGGGTCTGCAGCGTCAGGCCGCCTCAGGTCGGCGGTCATGGGTGACGTCACGGCCGGATCTACTTGTGGCCGATGGTGGCGGGGTTGGGCAGGCCTTCGATCGGACACTCCTCGGTACCGACGGTGTCGCGCGTGAAGGCCTCGACCGCCTTCCGCGTGCCGTCCGGATCGTTGATCCACTTCGAGTAGAAGTCGTACGGGCAGGCGGCCACGCCCTTGTCACCCTCGCGCGAATTGATCAGACCGGTATAGCCGCGGTGCAGCAGCTTGAACAGGTGGTTTTCCGACTGGCCGTTCTTGCGGAAGTCGCGGATCAGGCTCTTGGACAGCGCCGCATACTGGATGCCCATCTCTTCCTCGCCGCATTCGCCCAGCGTGCGACCGTCGAAGCCCACGATGGCCGAGTGGCCGAAGTAGGTATAGACGCCGTCGAAGCCGGCGGCATTCGCCACCGCGACGTACACGTTGTTCGCGAACGCCATCGCCTTCGAAATGGTGATCTGCTGTTCCTTGGCCGGGTACATGTAGCCCTGGCAGCGCACGATCAGTTCGGCGCCCTTCATCGCGCAGTCGCGCCAGATTTCCGGGTAGTTGCCGTCGTCGCAGATGATCAGGCTGACCTTCATGCCCTTGGGGCCTTCGGATACATAGGTGCAGTCGCCCGGATACCAGCCCTCGATCGGTACCCAGGGCATGATCTTGCGGTACTTCTGGACTATTTCACCCTGGTCGTTCATCAGGATGAGCGTGTTGTACGGCGCCTTGGTCGGGTGTTCCTCGTGCCGTTCGCCGGTCAGCGAAAAGACACCCCATACCCTGGCCTTCCGGCAGGCGGCGGCGAAGATGTCGGTCTCGTCGCCGGGGATGGCCGCCGCGTTGTCATACATTTCCTTCGAGTCGTACATGATCCCGTGTGTGCTGTACTCCGGGAAGATGACCAGATCGAGGCCCGGCAGGCCGGCCTTCATGCCGACGACCATGTCGCCGATTCTGCGGGCGTTGTCCAGGACTTCGGCCTTCGTGTGCAGGCGGGGCATCTTGTAATTGACGACCGCGACGCCGACCGTGTCCTTGCTGCTCGAAATGTCTCCGTGGTGCATGAGGGTCCCCGCTGGCTGGAATGGATGAGTTCTCCATTCTGCGAATCGGGAGACCGCGGCCAATACGTTGATTGACGTATCGGCTGCGCGGCAAACGGCCCTCAGATATAGGTGATGCCGGGTTTGCGGGGCTTCACTGCCTGTGCGCGCAGCAGCGCGTCGGTGATGTTTCCGGCGATGTTCTGTTCGCCCATGCGTTCGGCGAAGCCCGAGCGGCGGATGATGGAACCCGGCTGGTCGTTCAGGTCGCACAGGATGAGCGTGGCGCCGCGGCGAGCCAGATTGCGCTGCAGTGTCTGCAGGATGTCCAGCCCGGTGGTATCGATGCTGATTACCTTTTCCATGTCGAGGATGACCGCGTCGGGGTGCCCCTCCTGCATGAGCAGCAGGTTTTCCAGCTTGTTGGCGGCGCCGAAGAACAGGCTGCCGATCAGTCGGTAGGCCAGGATGCGCGGCGTGCCGTCTTCGCGGCCGAGCGCTTCCACACCGTAGAAATCCTCCAGCGGCAGGCGCTCGATGCGGGTCAGATCCGACATGCGGTAGATGAAGAACAGGCTGGCCAGCGCCATGCCCA
>JAGNYW010000095.1 GCA_017984755.1 Methyloversatilis sp. | reverse complement strand
CAGTGCGGAGGTGTGAAAGACAGCGTCGCGCGACACGTTCAGACGGATCGACCACTCGCGCACCCGTGCGGACGACGCGGCAAACAGCGGGATTGCCAGCGCATGAACCAGTCCGCGCACTGCCCAGAGATTTGCGTCCTGTTCCCGGAACATCAGGGATTCGGAAAAGAAGTAGAGATCGAAGGCGAGAGAGAACGCCAGACCGAGCGCCATCGGCTTGATGCCCCATCGCCATTGCTGGGGCGTGTTGCGATAGAACTGCTCGGTCATCACGGCACCCAGCAGACTGAGGGCGAGACCGCATGCCATGAGCCACCTCAGCGGCGCAAGGCCGGCGGGCACGAACCATGAAATTGCAACATAAGCCAGCGCCACGGGCAGCACTGAAACCAGCACGAAGCGCATCAGCCAGGACGGGCGTTTCAGCAGATGAGAAAGCGGGCGCAAGCCCTCCGGGTCGATGACGCAGGCGGCCAGGAAAAGAAGGAAAAGCAGTGAATGCAGCGCATCGGCGGCGTGGGCCAGCGTGAGCAGCACAGGGAGCGGGTGCAACACGAAGCCTGCGCACAAGGCACACCACGCGGCGCCTGCGATCATGCACATCGACAGCAGGCGGGCGCGCGGCGATCGCCTCGCACTCAGCATCAGCTGCAGGCCGAACAGGACAAAGCCGATCGCTGCCACGCCGTAGGCGTACAGCGCGAAAGCTGAGGGGAAGGATTCCATCGAGTGGCTGGTGCCGGGTCGTAACGACTACATTGTGCCCGCCTGCAAGTGCCACGTCACCGGCCGCAGCCGGCAGCCCGATCAGCGCGCGCCGTCGCCGGTCAGCACCACGCGAACGGTCTGCACGAGCACCAGCACATCGAGAAACAGCGTGTGGTTCTTCACGTAGTAGAGGTCGTACTGCAGCTTCTGGACGGCGTCATCGACCGACGCACCGTAGCTGTAGCGAACCTGCGCCCAGCCCGTGATGCCGGGTTTGACCGAATGACGTGCGGCGTAGAACGGGATCTGGTCGGTCAGTTGATCGACGAAATAGGGACGCTCCGGACGGGGGCCGACGAAACTCATGTCGCCGTGCAGCACGTTGAAGATCTGCGGCAGCTCGTCGATGCGCGTCTTGCGCATGAAATGTCCGACGCGGGTAATGCGGTCGTCGCTGTTGGTGGCCCAGCGCGGCTTGCCATCAGCTTCCGCGTCCAGCCGCATGCTGCGGAATTTCAGCACCTTGAAGGTCCGTCCGCCCTGCCCGACACGTTCCTGCCGATAGATGACGGGAAAACCGGATTCCAGCGCGATCGCAATGGCTGCCAGCAGCATGACCGGGGCCGTGACCACGAGAAGGATCGACGCGGCAATCACGTCGAACAGGCGTTTCACAACCGTCCGCGCAACGCCCTGCCGAAAGCCGTCGCCGTAGATCAACCAGCTCGCACGGAGGGAATCCAGACGAACCTGACCCCGCATGCGCTCGAAAAAGCTCGACAGATCATTGACCGTCACGCCGGCAAGCTTGCAGTCCAGCAATTCGCGCAGCGGCAGCACGCCGCCCCGGCGCTCGCGCACCGCAACAACGATTTCATTGGCGCGATGGTCACGCGCCAGCTGCATGACGCAACTCCCTTCGGGCATCACCATGCTCTGCGGCACATCGATCGTACCGTCCATGCCGACCGGCACGAAGCCGACGATGGTGTGCGTGGCACTGGCTGAAGTCGATACGCTGGCCCACACCGAAGCCGCCTCCGGACCGGTACCGACCACCAGGATCCGACGAGTGAACATCCCGGCGCCGTCGGCCTGGACGAATGCGGCCGCGCGCAACAGCAGGATTCCACCGAAACCCAGACAGAGAGACACATCAAGCGCCGGCATCGCCATGCTGCCCTGCGGAAGCAGACGGAAAACCATGTAGGCCACGGGCAGACCGAGCAGGAAGGCAAACAGCACGCGCCCGACGAGTTCCGACAGATTTCTCGGCTGCTCGCGCTGATACAGGCCGAGCGCGCTCATCAGCATGGTCATCAGAAGCGCGAAAACCGTCGCCGGCACCAGTGCAGGCAAAAGGGACTCAATGCTGCCGGGCGCGCTGATCCATGCTGCGCCGAACCCGGCAATCAGCAACACCATCGCCTCGGCAACTAGTCTCATGAGTGTTATTGAAGGTACGTAGTGACTGAATAGCCTGACCATGATCAACCCCTTATCAAGCTGCCCCCGAAACTTACGGGTGTGCCGCGAATGTTCTTCCGGCTGCATTACGCCGGCGGTGTCGAGGCCGAACAATATGGGCGCGCGCCTCGTTTACGCGTGAATCCCATCACGGGATCCCGCCTCCGTTGCGCATCTTGATAACTGGAACACGTTGCGACGCCGTTTCAGGCCGCATTCATCCTGCGTGCGACACAAAAATCCACACAAAGGCTGTGGGAAAAAGTGCCGGATTTGCCGCCTTAGGGCGTGTGAGGCCTCAAACGAGCATCTGGACCGGTTCCGGGTGCCCCAGAAAACCCAGCGGACTGGCCGTGAAACCGTAGGCTCCTGACTGGAATACCGCGACAAGGTCGCCAGGTCGTACGTCGGCCAGTTCGACCTTGTCGGCCAGCAGGTCGAGTGGGGTGCACAGCGGCCCGACGACACTGACCGTACCCGTCGCCTGCGCGCCCATCCGGTTTGCGACGAGCACCGGGTAATTGCGACGGATGACCTGGCCGAAGTTTCCCGAGGCAGCGAGATGGTGGTGCATGCCGCCATCGACCACGACGAAGGTCTGACCACGGGATACCTTGCAA
>JAGNYW010000007.1 GCA_017984755.1 Methyloversatilis sp. | reverse complement strand
GCAGCAACTTCTGCGCCGCATCGATCGGCGACGACGTATAGACGACACCGACGCTGGCACCGATCGTCACCACCGGTCCGTCATCGCCCAGTTCGATCGGCCGCGCCAGCGTGCTGACGATCTTGGCGGCGACGAAGCGCGCCGTGTCGGCACTTTCGAGCGCGCACAGGGCCACGACGAATTCGTCGCAGCCGATGCGTGCCACCAGATCGGATCGTCGCACCACTGCCTCGAGTTGCCGGGCCACCGCAATCAGGACGCGGTCACCTGCGTCGTGTCCGTAACGTTCGTTCACCTCCCCGAAGCCATCGAGGTCCACCACCATCAATGCCAGGCCTCCGGCCTCAGGCAACGCTGAAAGCGTCTCGGCCAGGCGGTGTTCGATGCTTCGAAGGTTGAGCAGGCCAGTCAGCGCGTCGCGTTCCGCCGCCGCAACGGCCGTCATTTCCGCCCGCTTCTGTGCCGACACGTCATTGACGATGCCCTGCAACGCGCCGGGCATCGGGTTCAGCAGCAGATGCAGCCACATCGTGGCGTCCGTGCCCCGTTCGATTTCGAAATCGGCTCCCGCCGGACGATTGTCGGCAAGCGCGCGCACCATCAGCGCATCCAGCCGCGACGAGTGGTCGCCCAGCAATTCGCGCAAGGCGTACGGGCGTGTTGCGTCGCCCCGCGCGGGCAGGCCCAGCATGCGCGACAACCACGGATTCCAGTCCTGCAGCACACCGTCACTGTCCAGCGTGAAGACGCCGGCACTTACATTTTCGAAAACGAGTTGGAAACGCCGTTCAGCGTCTTCGCGCTGATGACGCATGTCGCGCTCGGCCCGGAGCGAATCGCCCATGCGGACGATCAGGCCGTTGATGTCCGTCGCAAGCCGGCCGATTTCGTCGCCGCGGTGTCCGGCCGGCAACATGACCTGCTGGCCGCTGTCCACCCTGAGCCGGTGCAGATCGTCCGACAGCTTCTTGACCGGGCGTGTGACCACATTGAGCACGACCCACGCGATGGACATCATCACCACGACCAGCTGCACGCCGAGAATGAGGACGATGTAGCGTGAATAGGACGTGGCTGCACGCTCGATTGCCGCAGCGGCGGGCCACACCTGAAGTTCACCCACCTGCAGTGCGGGGTCGGTTGGCGAGGGCAGCGGATGGGTCAGCATCGCCGGCTCCGGAAGGCCCTTGCCGGGAGACGCCTCGCCTTTCGCCACCAGCTCGCGCTCGCCCACCCGGATGACGACCCGCGCCACGGCTGCATTGCGCAACAGACCGAGTGCGACCTGTCCTGCCAGCGCCGAGTCATCGGCAGACGCGGCCTGCGCCGCCGTCGGTTCGACCGCCGCCATCAGTTCGGACAGGTGCTGCTGCAGACGCTGCCGCTCTTCGCGCGCCGCCGCTATACCGCTGGCAAGCACCACCAGCACGCCGACCAGCCCGGCGAAGAACAGGATGATGACGGTGGTACGCCACGCGACACCGACGCCGATCGGACGCTGCGATGCGTCTGCGCGAACGGCTCCCTGCACCCGGGACGGCGGATCAGTGACCACGACCCGGCCCGGTTCGATCGCACCGACCGGCGGGCACGCCCGCGCTGCGGCCAGGTGACGGAGTCTTCGCCTCGTCTCGCTTCATGCTCCGGGCACCGTTGTCAGGAATGACGAGGGTCGCAGCACGAAGAATGCCTGCATGAACGCGGCAAGGCGTTTGCAGGCAGAAAGGCGCTCACGGTCAGGTACGAGTGTAGCCGTCATGAAATTACGAAATCCAGCACGATTGAATGAAAGGACAAGCGCATGTCACGTGACCGTCGCCCATCCGACGATTCGGGCTTGACGATGGAATCCTGCGAATGTCCCGAGTACCGCTGCGCCGCCAGCCACCACCGGCAACAGCAGCAGAACACGCATCCGGCTCAGCCGCCGGATCCGCAGATCAGGCGCTGTCGGTCGAAATCCGCGGTACCCGTTTCATTAACGGGACATCCGGTGAAGCACTTGAGCCCGCTGAAGGGCGCTCTCGACTAAAATCCGTGTTCATTCAATTCCGACGGAAGTCTCCCCATGGCTGGTCATTCGAAATGGGCCAATATCCAGCATCGCAAGGGTCGTCAGGACGCCAAGCGGGGCAAGGTGTTCACCAAGCTGATCAAGGAAGTGACCGTGGCGGCCCGCATGGGCGGCGGCGACCCGAACTTCAATCCGCGCCTGCGCATGGCGGTGGACAAGGCCAAGGCGGAGAACATGCCGGGCGACAACATCGACCGCGCCATCAAGCGCGGTACCGGTGATCTGGACGGCGTGAATTACGAAGAAATCCGTTACGAAGGCTACGGCATCGGCGGTGCGGCGGTCATGGTCGACTGCCTGACCGACAACCGCATCCGTACCGTAGCCGATGTACGGCACGCTTTTTCCAAGTACGGCGGCAATCTGGGCACCGATGGCTCGGTGGCGTTCATGTTCAAGCACTGCGGCCAGTTCATCTTCGCGCCCGGTACGCCGGAAGATGCGTTGATGGACGCAGCGCTCGAAGCCGGCGCGGAAGACGTGATCAGCAACGAGGACGGCTCGGTCGAGGTCCTGAGCCCGCCCGCCGACTTCGTTGCGGTGAAGGACGCACTGGAAAAGGCTGGCTTCAGGGCGGAATTCGCCGAAGTGACAATGAAGCCGCTGACCGACAATCCGCTGACCGGCGAAGACGCGGTCAGGATGCAGAAACTTCTCGACGTGCTGGACAGTCTCGATGACGTACAGGAGGTCTACACCAACGCGGTGATGGACGAGCAGGACTGAAACCGACAGGGAGAACCCAATGCTGAAGACCACCACGCCCACGCTCGAAGGTCGCCCGATCCGCCAGTACCACGGTGTAGTGACCGGAGAGGCCATCATCGGCGCCAACATCTTCAAGGACATGTTCGCCAGCATCCGCAACGTCGTCGGCGGGCGGGCGGGCGCCTACGAAAGCACGCTGTCCGACGCGCGCGAGGCAGCCATGGAGGACATGAGCGAAGCAGCGGCGAAGCTCGGCGCCAACGCGATCGTCGGCATCGACGTCGACTACGAAGTGCTGGGCGCCGACAACGGCATGCTGATGGTGTGCGTCAGCGGTACGGCGGTCAGCATCGGGTGATCCGGCGTGGATTGACAATCCCGCCCGATTCGCCAGAATGTGTTCCCAGTTTGTTGCGCCGATTTGTCTCAGCTTGCGGGCGCATAATAAATACGGCTAAAGCGAGGGCGACCCGGTCCTGGCTTTTGCCAACCGGGTTTTTTAATGGCCACTGACACACCTCTCTCTTCCGGCAGCGTCGGCATCGTCAGCGCGATGTCGGCACGGTTCGATTCGCCGCTGGTGCTCAAGAGCGGCGCGGTTCTGCCGGGTTTCGACCTGATGTACGAAACCTACGGCGAACTGAACGCCGCGCGCTCCAATGCGGTGCTGGTGTGCCCTGCACTGTCCGGTCATCACCATGCGGCGGGCGTATACGCTGACCAGCCGCAGAACACCGGCTGGTGGGACAACCTGATCGGCCCCGGCAAACCGCTGGACACCGGCCGTTTCTTCGTCATCAGCGTGAACAACCTCGGCGGATGCCACGGCTCGACTGGTCCGGTCAGCGCCAATCCGGATACCGGCCGTCCCTGGGGTGCGGATTTCCCCATCGTCACCGTGGAGGACTGGGTCGCTGCCCAGGCGCTGCTGGCAGACCGTCTGGGCATCGAATCCTGGGCTGCCATCATCGGCGGCAGTCTGGGCGGCATGCAAGCGATGGCCTGGTCCATTCACATGCCGGCGCGCGTGCGGCACGCCATCGTGATCGCATCGGCGCCCAAACTCACCGCGCAGAACATCGCTTTCAACGAAGTCGCCCGCCAGGCCATCATCACCGACCCGGACTTTCACGGCGGCCACTTCTACGAGCACGACACGCTGCCGCGCCGCGGTCTGCGGCTGGCACGCATGCTCGGCCACATCACCTATCAGTCGGACGACCTGATGGCGGAGAAATTCGGGCGACGGCTGCGCGCAGGCGGACGCAAGTTCAGCTTCGAGGTGGAATTCGAGATCGAGTCCTATCTGCGCTACCAGGGCGACAAGTTCGCCGCCAGTTTTGACGCCAATACCTATCTGCTGGCCACCCGGGCACTCGATTACTTCGATCCGGCCCACGACGCCGGCGGCGATCTTGCTGCCGCGTTCGCACCGGCGCGCGCGGACTTCCTGCTGGTGTCGTTCTCGACCGACTGGCGTTTCGCGCCGTCGCGCTCGCGCGAAATCGTCGATGCGCTGATGCGCAACCGGCGCAACGTGAGCTACGCCGAAATCGAATCGAGCGCCGGGCACGACTCCTTCCTGCTCGACGACCCGCACTACCACGACGTATTGCGTGCCTACTTCGACAACATCAGCGTGTGAGGCCGACATGAATGCACCGGACATCCGCATCGACCATGACGTGATCGCCTCCTGGGTCAGCGAGGGCGCGCGCGTGCTCGACCTGGGCTGCGGCGACGGGTCGCTGCTGCGCCACCTGAAGGACCAGTGCAAGGCCAGCGGCTACGGTGTCGAAATCGACATCGACAGCGTGATCGCCGGCATGAAGAACGGCATCAACGTGCTGCAGATCGACCTGGAGGAAGGTCTGTACGATTTCGAGGACCGGAGTTTCGACCTGGTCATCATTTCGAACGCGCTGCAAACCCTGCACCGCACCGAAAAGCTGCTGCGCGAAATGCTGCGCGTCGGCCGCGAAGCGGTGGTGAGCTTCCCGAATTTCGCCTACTGGAAGCACCGCGTGGCCATCATGGACGGTCACATGCCAGTGTCCGACCGCCTGCCGTTCCAGTGGTACGACACGCCGAATGTCCGCTTCTTCACGATCGCCGACTTCGAACAGCTGTGTGCCAGACTGGACATCGAAGTACGCGAGCGGCTGGTGCTCGACGACGCCGGCAAGCCGGTGACCGAAGAGCACAACTTCCTCGGCAGCTTCGCGCTATACCGGCTCGGTTGATCAGATTCAAGCTGCAAGATGCAAGGTACAAGGCGGAGCCACGCTTGGTTTTAACCTTGCATCTTGCAACTTGCATCTTGCACCTTTCTTCTGTCCGCCCGAGCCGCCAGCCAGACGAGAAGAAGCACCGGCATGCCGAGCAGCGCGGTGCCAGTGAAAAAGAACTCGTAGCCGCGCGCGTCCACCACCACGCCGGAAAAGCCGGCGATGAATTTCGGCAGCAGCAGCATCAGCGAGCTGAACAGCGCGTACTGCGTGGCCGAGTAAGCGACATTCGTCAGCCCCGAAAGATAGGCCACGAAGGCGGATGAAGCGATGCCGGCCGACAGGTTGTCGGCCGAAATCGCAAAGATGAGTCCGCTGACGTCATGGCCGCGACCGGCGAGCCAGACGAACAGCAGATTGGTGACCGACGACAGCAGCGCACCGAGAAACAGCGTCTTCATCACGCCGATGCGCGCCGTCAGTACGCCGCCGATCAGCGCACCGGCGATGGTCATGCCCACGCCGTACACCTTGGCCACCGTCGCCACCTCGTCCTTCGTGTACCCCATGTCTACATAGAAGGCGTTGGCCATGATGCCCATGACCACGTCGGATATGCGGTAGGTGCCGATCAGCGCAAGCAGCAGCACCGCCTGCCAGCGATAGCGCCGGATGAAATCAAGCAACGGCGACACCGCAGCACCATGCAGCCATGCAGCCAGGCGGAGCATGGGCCCGTGCAACCCTTCTCCGGTCATCCAGGCCAGCGCACGCGCCTCGCGCCGCACCGTCTCTTCCGACACTTTGACTTCCGGTTCGCGGATCAGCAGCGTGGTGACGATGCCGACCGACATGCAGGCCGCCATGACGAGGTAGGCGAAGCGCCACGGCGCGTGTTCGTAAGCCAGATCGGTCAGATCGACCGCCGCCGCCAGCCAGAGCACTCCGGCCGACGCGGCAATCATCGCGATGCGGTAGCCGCCCTGGTAAGTTGCCGCCATGGCGCCCTGCAGACGCTGTTCGACGGCTTCGATGCGATAGGCGTCGAGCGCGATGTCCTGCGTCGCCGACGCGAAGGCGACCGCCAGCGCGAACCACACCATGCGGTTCAGCGTTTCGGCCGGATCGGTACCGGCCATGCCCACCAGTGAAGCGGCGATGACGAGCTGGGACACCAGCAACCAGCTGCGGCGACGGCCGAGCAGTCGAGTGAGCACGGGCAGCGGCATGCGGTCGACCAGCGGCGACCACACCCATTTGAATGCATACGCCAGACCGATCCAGCTCAAGTAGCCGATGGTCGAGCGGTCGATGCCCGCTTCGCGCAGCCAGTAGGACAGCGAGCCAAGAACCAGGATGAGCGGCAGACCCGCGGAAAACCCGAGAAACAGCATGCCGACCACGCGCGGATGGGCGTAGACATTCAGGCTGTCGAACCAGCCGACATCGGTTTTGATCGGAGTCACGGGCGGCGGCGGGGCAGTGCAACGGGAAGGCCGGAAGATACCAGCGTTGGGGCCTGTTCTCATTCAATCGTGGTCCGCGGTTGAATGTGAGCAGCCGCTGGCGCCCGGGCACCGCACAGATGGCGCTGCAGACGCAGCGCCGGGTCAGACGTGTTCGGGGAAGAACAGACCCATCACGGCCGCCAGCGAGCTGGATGCTTCGGCGCACGCGCCTTCGAAGGCCTGTGGCTCAAGCCGGGTGAGATGCCAGGCCGTCGGAAGAACGCTGGCTACGATGCGTGCGGAATCAACGAGTTCGGCGTCGTAGTCCACGGCGCATCGCGACATGTGGAGCAGGCAGGCTTCGAATTCGTGCGGCGCACCGCGAGACGGATCCAGCTGCGCGCCGATCGCGACGGCGAAGCTCGTCGGCAGCTGCCATGCGCGCAACAGCGCCTCTCCCACCTGCGCGTAATCACATCCGATCAGCTCGCGCTCGATGACTTCAGGCGCCACGCCGGTCGTACGGCTTTCCACCAGCGCCTGTTCCGCCTGTCGGGGTGCATGCATGTACATCACCATGTGGCCGATGTCGGCAAGCATCCCGCCGACGAACAGCCGCTCGGCGTCGAGCAGGCCACAGCTCTTCGCCGCGGCACGCGACAGCAGTCCGCGCATCGCCGAAGCGCGCCAGAAGCGGGTCACGTCCATGCGTTCCGGACGCATGCCCGAAAACACGGCGGTAACGGTGGTGGCGAGCACAATGTCGTGAACCTGCTGCATGCCGAGCACGCTGACCGCGCGCGACATGGTTTCGACCTTGCCGGGAAAACCATAGAAAACACTGTTCACGACGCGCAACACGCGCATCGTGATGCCCGGATCGGCCACGACAACCTTTGCGAGATCGAGCACCGAACCTTCGGGGTCGTCGAACACCGCCTTGACCCGATGGTAGATCGCAGGAAGCGTCACCAGTTCGGTCGTGCGAAGCGCGAGTTCCTGAGCAGTGTGGGTGGGCATCTGTTGCGTGGCGCGATGGCGATGTAGCGAATTCGGCCGATAACCCGAAAACTTGAGTAATGGCCGGCTTCAGAACGTGTGCAGGCGGCGCTGCAACTGCTGGATCAACCGCCATCCTCCCCACAGCCGAAGCCCCCAGCGCACTGCACGGCGCGGCCGCACCACGGCCAACCCGACGGCAGCGCCGGCGATGATTCCCGGGTGCCCACGTATCCAGTCGACAGCAGCGCGCAACTGATCACCCACCCGGAGTGCCGGTGCCAGGGCGGCAGACTGCTCCACCGCGGTGCGGCGCAAGGTGCGCGAACGCTCGACCAGCCGCTCGCGTGCCAGCGCCAGGCGCATGCGTCGTTGAGTCATGGATTCAGCGTATCGCGGTCACGTTTCAGTTCTTCGAGCGACGACGCGAACAGCCTCGTGCCCTCGACCATGCGCGCACGCGCAACGACGCCTGCCACCACACCCAGCGTGATGAACAGGGTCGAAAAGAGGGTCAGGACGAGCAGACGATGACTGTCCCACAGCAGCACCGTGAGCAGAACGGCGAGAAAGGCGATGCCGAAAGTGAGAAAGGCGATCGCCAGTGCGCCATACACCAGCAGTTCCGTGAGCCGCAGCGCCTCGTCACGGGCCTCGACGGTGATCAGCTCGAACCTGACGTGAATGATTTCGATCAGGCTGGCGGCGAAGCCCCTGAGCGACACTGCCAGCCCTTCCGGACGCTGCTGCGCTGACATCCGGCGCTCAGCGGCGACCGATCAGAAGCCCGACCAGCAGGCCCACGCCTGCAGCAACGCTGATCGACTTCCACGGATGCTCATGCACGTAGTCGTCGGTGGCGCGCGCGACTTCACGCGACTTTTCCTTCAGTGCGGCTTCTGCATCGGCCAGCTTGTGGCGCGCGGAAACCAGATTTTCCTGCATGCGCACACGCAGCTCACCCACCTTCTCGCCGGCCTGGCTGGCGGTGAGGCGCAGCAACTCCTCGGCATCGGTGACAACCGTCCTGAGGTCGGCAACCAGCTTTTCCTTCGTGACGATGGATTGATCGGTCATATCGGACATGAATGTTCTCCTTGTTTACGAGACAGCGGAATCTGTACTGACAAACCAACACAGTACAAAGTTTATCGACAGGGACAGATCGGACCGTGCGATCCGTCAACATCCATCACGCGCGCAGGCGACGGCCGATGACGAGCGCGCCACAAGCACGGGCATGACCTTGCTGGACATTTGCATGTGATCTCTCCGGTTGGGGAAAGGGACTGCGTCCGATCGAATTTCGCAGTCGATCATAGTCGACAATGCATTGGCAGTGAGTCAGGCAGATGGCCGATGTGCAACGCGCTGAAACAGCGCACAACGTGCGGGAACACCGGATGAAATGCGCGCCACGCGGGTCACACCGGGCAACAGCCGCCGGGCAGCCCATCCTCACCGAACGTCGGACGGTGCTCCGGGCGTGAAGTCGTAGTCGATGATCAGCGGCGCGTGGTCGGAGAAGCGCTGCGCTCTGTATACATAAGCAGCGCGCGCCCTCGACGCGATGCCCGGCGTGGCGATCTGGTAATCGATGCGCCATCCGACGTTCCTGGCGCGCGCCTGACCACGGTTGCTCCACCACGTGTAGCAGTCGTCCGTCGCATCCGGATGCAGCGATCGATAGACGTCCACCCAGCCGTCTTCGCCCAGCCGCGCGCTCATCCACGCCCGTTCTTCCGGCAGGAAGCCCGAATTCTTCAGATTGCCCTTCCAGTTCTTGAGATCGATCTCCTGGTGCGCAATGTTCCAGTCGCCGCAGATGACGATCTCGCGTCCGCTGGCGCGCAGCGCAGCCAGATGCGGAATGAAGGCTTCGAGGAAACGGAACTTGGCTTCCTGCCGCTCCGGTGCGCTCGAGCCGGAAGGCAGGTAGAGCGAAATGACCGACACGCTCCCGAAGTCGACCTCGACATAGCGGCCCTCGTTGTCGAACTCTTCCACGCCGAAGCCAGTGACCACGCTGGATGGTTCGAGTCTGGAATAAATCCCGACTCCGCTGTACCCCTTCTTCAGCGCGTAATGAAAGTGCCCCGAGCGGCCACCGAACACTTCCGGCGCGCGCATCGCGCCATCGAGGTCGGCCGCCTGCGCCTTCAGTTCCTGCACCGCCAGCACATCCGGCGACTGGGTGCCGAGCCATGACCACACCCCTTTGGTCGTGGCCGAGCGGATTCCGTTGAGGTTGAGCGACACGATACGTAACATGGCCGGTTTATCCATTTCATTGGGAAAGCCCGTGGATTCTAGACGTTCGTTCGTACAGTTCGCCTGCGATACCGGAGTGCTGCGCTTCGGTGAGTTCACCACCAAGGCGGGACGCCAGTCGCCCTACTTCTTCAACGCGGGACTTTTCAACAGCGGCGGGTCGCTGCTCAAGCTTTCGGCGTTCTATGCCGAAACCATCCTGAACCGGGCGCCTGCTTTCGACATGCTGTTCGGACCGGCATACAAGGGCATCGTGCTTGCCGCGGGAACGGCCATGCAGCTGGCGCAGCGGGGTCGTGATGTGCCGTTTGCGTTCAACCGCAAGGAAGCCAAGGACCATGGCGAAGGCGGCACGCTGATCGGCGCACCGCTGAAGGGCCGCGTGCTGATCATCGACGACGTGATCAGCGCTGGTACATCGGTGCGCGAGTCGGTCGAGTTGATCCGCGCCGCCGGTGCCGTTCCGGCTGGCGTCGCCATCGCGCTGGACCGCATGGAGCTCGGCGCGGGGTCGCTGTCGGCAGTACAGGAAGTGGAACGTTTGTATGGCATGCCGGTGGTGGCCTGCGCCAGTCTCGATGATCTGGTCGGCTATCTGCAGCACAGTCCGGGAATGGAAGTCAATCTGGCCGCGGTGAGCGAATACCGAGCCAAATACGGAGTCAGTATCTGAGCATGAGCATCCTGAAACTGCGCCAGCTTCTACCGGGCATCACGGCCCTCGCCCTGCTGCAGGCAACCGGCGCGGAAGCCCGTGTCTATTGCTGCAAGGACGCGCGCGGGCAACAGGTATGTGGCGACGTGCTGCCGGAGTCGTGTGCGGATCGCGGCTATCGGGAGCTGAACGGGCAGGGCGCGACCGTCAAGCAGGTCGACGCGCCGATGACCGAGGCGCAACGGAAGAGGCGCGACGCAGAACTCGCCCGGGCAAGCGAAGAGGAACGCCTCCTGCAGGAGCAGCGCCGGCGCGACACGACACTGCTCAATACCTACACGAGCGAGCGGGAAATCGACGCGGCGCAGGCGCGACAGGTGGCCGACCTCGAAGAACTGCTGCTGCAGCTGCGCGATCAGAAGCAGACGCTGACCCAGCGCCACACCAAGATACAGGCTGACGTGGCGCGCTATGCGGGCAAGCGGGTACCGACCGGGCTGAAGGAAAGGCTGGAGACCAACGCGGAAGACATTCGACGCATCGCCGAGAACATCGCCGCCAAGGAGCAGGATCTGGTCGAAACCCGACAGCGCTTCGATGAAGCGCGCATCCGCTTCCGCCAGTTGACCGGCAAGAACTGACGGGCCTCAGGCCGCCGGCGCTTCGAGCGCCCGGCGGTACTGGATCGCCTCTGCCACATGCAGCGTACCGATGCATTCAACAGCTGCGAGATCGGCGATCGTGCGTGCGACCTTGATGCACCGGTGATAGGCGCGCGCCGACAGATTCAGCTTCGCCATCGCCTGCCCGAGCAGGGCCCGCGCCGCATCCGTCAGCACGCAGTGAACATCGATGTCGGCGGCTTCCAGCGACTGGTTGGTGCAGCCTTGTCGTCCGTGCTGCCGCTGTCGAGCCTGCATCACCCGCTCGCGCACCAGCGCGCTCGCTTCCCCGAGGCCTGCACGGAGTTCATGTTCGGCGAGCGGCGGGACGGTCACCATCAGATCGATTCGATCCAGCAAGGGGCCGGACAGCCGGCCGCGATAGCGCGCGACCTGATCGGGCGTGCAGCGGCATCGCGCGGAAGGGTGGCCGAGATAACCGCAGGGGCAGGGGTTCATCGCCGCCACGAGCTGGAAGCGCGCCGGAAATCGGGCCCGCCGCGCCGCACGCGCAATGGTGACGTGGCCGGTTTCAAGCGGCTCGCGCAGCGCCTCGAGCACGCGGCGGTCGAATTCAGGCAGTTCGTCGAGAAACAGCACACCGTGGTGAGCCAACGAGATTTCACCGGGTTGCGGCACCGCTCCGCCCCCCACCAGAGCGGCCGCACTGGCTGAATGATGAGGCGCGCGAAACGGACGCTGCGCAAGCCGGGCCGGCTCGAACAGGCCGGCACTCGACAGCACAGCCGCCGTTTCGAGCGCCTCGCGCTCGTCCATGTCGGGCAGCAAGCCGTTGATGCGGGCAGCCAGCATGGACTTGCCGGTGCCGGGTGGCCCCGACATCAGCAGGGAATGATTTCCGGCTGCGGCGATTTCGAGCGCACGACGCGCCTGCAGTTGCCCGCGTACGTCGGCCAGATCCGGGTACGACGGCGCCGCGGCGGCGGCAGGCGCAGCCTGCGCACGCGGCAGGGGCGTCCGGCCGCACAGGTGGGCGCACACGTCGAGCAACGATGCTGCGGCGAACACGTCGACGCCGCCCACCATCACCGCCTCGCTCGCGGATTCGACCGGAAGCACGAAACTACGCCCGCCCTCGCGCGCACCCAGCGCCATCGGCAGCGCACCACGCACCCGCCGCAAACTGCCGGTCAGCGACAGTTCGCCCGCGAATTCGAAGCGGTCCAGCCCCGGTGCATCGAGCGCTCCGGCGGCGATCAGGATGCCGAGCGCGATCGGCAGGTCGAAACGCCCTGACTCCTTCGGCAGATCGGCCGGCGCAAGGTTGACGGTGATGCGCCGCGCGGGGAAATCGAAACCCGAACTGAGAATGGCGGCGCGCACCCGGTCTCTGGCCTCGCGCACTTCTGCATCCGGCAGACCCACCAGCGAAAATGCCGGCAGGCCGTTGCCGACGTGGACCTCGACCGCCACTTCCGGGGCCTGCAGACCGGCCAGAGCGCGGCTGCGCAGGATCGCGATGGACATGTGCTCGTCATCGAATGGGATGACCAAGTCTAGCCCAGACCCCCGCTTCAATGTTATTAGCATATTTTAGGCGAATCGCGGCTGGCTTGCCCGACAGGCAGACAGCGGTACCGACAAGCGGCGTCAGGGCGAACTCAATGCTGCGATCGCCTGCGATGGCGGCGGCCACGAACAGCTGACCGAAGCCGAGGCGTTGCGGTCATGTGCGCCCCCGCCGCCTGAGGCACACCGTGCTCGCCATTACACCCCAGGGCCGAGGTGCGCGAAGTTGCATGCGAAGCGTACGGTGACTTCGCATGCCGCTTCGAAATCCACTGATGGGCCACTCCTGCGGCCAGGCAAATCAGGGCAGCATCAAGATTGCATGCGCGCTGCGACTTCTGATTTCGATCTTCATGCTGCTGTCGGAAACACTGTTCGGTCTGTTCGTCCATGTCACCGGATATCGACATCGTCGCGAAATCGAAACCCGTGGTGCCGGATTTTCCGCATCACCGAGCGGTGATCTTCAGGCTGCGCCGCAATCGCAGCATGCGCACGCTCAGCACGACGCCTACAACGGAAAAATGTTCATGGGCTCTTTCGCCGTCGCGCAGCCAGTTCCGTCAGTGCGTCCCGTGTTGCCTGGTCAGCGGTGTTTTCGGCCATGCGCCGTTCCAGCCGCTCGATGAAACCGGCCGACGCCATGCCGGACGCCACCGTATCGAGCGCCATCAGCAATTCATCGATCAGGTACCAATCGGCGTCCGTGATGACCGGCTTGTCCTTGCCGGTCGACCGGGCATGCCCGTCGATGTCGCCACCGAACACCCCGTAAGCCTTCAGTTTGTCGAGAGTGAGCATCCTGAATCTCCCTGAATCTCGCCCGCATTTCTCCTGGCAGCAGGCGAAATGCGGCCACATACCCTTCCGGCTGCCGCCATGTTCGCGTGTGGCTCCGACGACTGCGGGCACCTGCGGATCATCTGCCATCCGGTGATGGATCGATCCGCAGCCCGCCGTGTGTTCAATCTCAGACGCGGTACTCGCCGACACGCTCCGGCTGGTAGATGATCTCTTCCAGACGGACCTGAAGCTCGCCGCCACCGGGCCTGGGCCAGCTGATCTGGTCACCCTGCGACAAGCCGAGCAAGGCACTGCCGACAGGCGCGAGAATCGAAATCCTGCTGCCGCCGCCATCCACGTCTTCCGGGTACACCAGCGTGAGGCAGAATTCCTTCGCGGATGAATCAACCGTGAATCTCGCAGTCGAGTTCATCGTCATCACGTCCGGCGGCACGTCTTCCGGCGCCACCACGTCGGCACGTGCCAGCTCAGCCTCCAGATCGTCAATGCCGGGGAAGGCGCCATGCGGCAGGCTGTTCAGCAACTTGTCCAATCGATCGGCGTCAAGCGACGATATGACCAGTTCGGGTCTTTTGTTCATGTTCACACTCCATGGGTTTGCGTTCGAAGCGTAGCTTCGATTCATGTGCCGGTCGAGACATCGCGCGTACGCGCGCGCCGTTCAGCCCCGCGGTTGTTCCTCGCCCACGCCACGGATGACGCGGATGAGGCAGGTGATGAAGCCTGCGGCGCCGATGGCGACCATGCCGAGCGACTGCCACAGCGGCCAGTTGCCCGCTTCGCTCGGATCGATCAGGTTGAGCAGGCTGAAGGTCACGCCGGACATGCCGAGAATGGCGAAGCCGAGGGCGGCGAAGAAGAACAGGATGCGCATGGCGAGAATGTCCGGTTGCGGATGGATTTACGGGCGAAACCTGTGCAGGAGCGGCAGGGAACCGCTCCCGTCGGCGAACGGAAAAACGCGGGCGTCAGCCGCCGAGCTTCTTCTTCAGCAGTTCATTCACCTGCGCCGGGCTGGCCTTGCCCTTGCTGGCCTTCATCACCTGACCGACCAGCGCGTTGAAGGCCTTCTCCTTGCCGGAACTGTATTCCTCGACGGACTTCGGATTGGCGGCGAGTACCTCGTCGATGATGGGTTCGATGGCCGATACGTCGGTCACCTGCTTCAGGCCCTGTGCTTCGATGATGGCGTCGGCCGAATTTGCGTCGCCGCTGCGCTCACCGCTCCACATCGCGTCGAACACCTTCTTGGCGATGTTGTTCGAAATGGTGTTGTCCGCGATGCGCGCCACCAGACCGGCGAGCTGCGTCGGCGTGACCGGGCTGTCGGTGATGTCACGCTCCTCGCGGTTGAGGCGCGCGGCAAGTTCGCCCATCACCCAGTTGGCCAGCAATTTGGGCAACTGCGCGGCCTGCGCCGCACCGGCGACCGCCAGCGCGTCGAGGTAGTACTGCGCCATTTCGCGGCTCGCGGTGAGCCCGGCCGCGTCGTAGGGCGACAGGCCGCAGTCGGCCTGCAGGCGGGCGGACAGCGCAACCGGCAGCTCCGGCATTTCGCCGCGTACCCGTTCGATCCAGTCGGCGGCGATGACCAGCGGCGGCAAGTCGGGGTCGGGAAAGTAGCGATAGTCGTGCGCGTCTTCCTTGCTGCGCATGGCACGCGTCTCGCCGGTGTCCGGGTCGAACAGCACGGTGGCCTGGTGGATCTTGTGGCCGTCCTCGATCTGTTCGATCTGCCACTGGATTTCGTATTCGATCGCCTGCTGCATGAAACGGAAGCTGTTCAGGTTCTTGATTTCGCGCCGCGTGCCCAGCGGCTCGCCGGGGCGGCGCACGCTGACGTTGGCATCGCAGCGGAAGCTGCCTTCCTGCATGTTGCCGTCGCAGATGTCGATCCAGCGCACCAGCGCATGCAGCGCGCGCGCGTAGGCCACCGCTTCGGCACTCGACGTCATGTCGGGCTCGCTGACGATTTCCAGCAGTGGCGTGCCGGCGCGGTTCAGGTCGATGCCAGACATGCCATGGAAGTCCTCGTGCAGACTCTTGCCGGCGTCTTCTTCAAGGTGCGCGCGGGTCAGCCGCACCACCTTTTCATACGCCTTGTCGCCGTCGCCGACACGTATCGTGATCGAGCCGCCCTGCACCACCGGCAGTTCGTACTGGCTGATCTGGTAGCCCTTGGGCAGGTCGGGATAGAAGTAATTCTTGCGTGCGAACACGGAGCGCGGCGCGACTTCGCCGCCGATGGCCAGCCCGAAGCGGATGGCGCGCTCGACCGCGGCGCGATTCATCACCGGCAGCGCGCCCGGCAGAGCAAGGTCGACCACGCTGGCCTGCGCATTGGGCGCGGCACCGAAGGCGGTCGAGCTGCCGGAGAAAATTTTCGACGCCGTGCTCAGCTGGGCATGTGTTTCCAGCCCGATCACGACTTCCCAGTTCGATCTGCTCATGCGTGTTCTCTTTTCAGTCTTCGTGTTACCGGCAAGCGCCGGTTCTGCGGCTCACCAGCGTAGGCCACAGGTATTCGTGCGCGCCGGGCGAGCACTGGCTCGCGCAGTTTCGGTATGACACCGTGACCTCGTCACCTTGTTCCCACATGCTCACCGTGCAGGCGCCTGCCACCAGCGTGGGCATCGGCGTGAAGGCGGTCTGCCGGAATGCCGACAGGTCGAAGCGGCAGTTGCCGCGCCGGCCCATGTCCACCGCAGACGAGAAGCGCCGCACCGTCGATTCATGCACATCGAGCACCAGCCGGCCTTCGGTGCCGATGTCGTCGCGGTAATTGCAGTCTGTGCTCACCATCAGTGGCCGCTCGGGTATCGGCAGCGGTTTCGAGCTGCGCCTGACCGGCGCCGGCCGCGCCGCTTCCGGCGGCAACGGTTTGACCTCCGGTACGGTCACCTGCGGCTGCGGCCGGAACGGGGCACACCCGGCCAGCACTGCCAGGCCCGTGACGAGCAGCGGTCGCGCGCAGCGGATCAAAGTTGCTGGTCCCGCAGCTTGCGCAGGCCTTCCGGCATGACGAGCGAGGCGGGGTCCCAGCCCTCGATCCGCAGCACTTCGTCCAGCGCCTCTTCCAGCACGGCATGCGCACGCAGCACGGCATTGGCGATGCAGCGATGGGTGTCGGCCAGGTCCGGCATTTCGCTCATGCAGTTCATCTGGTACTGATGGAGCTTGCGCAGTTCCAGCATCTGCGTGGCCACCTGGGCCGGACAGGCACACATATAGACGCCTGCCTGATCGAGGATCAGCGTCAGCTGGTCCCTGCTGTACCGGTAACGTTCTTCAGTCGCCATGCCGATTCACTCCTGCGGTTCGCGCATGTGCCAGTCGGTCGCCTGCTGAAACCGGTGCGCGGCGCCGAGCATGCGCGCTTCATCGAAGTAGTTGCCGACGATCTGCAGTCCGACCGGAAGGCCACCGGCGCCGAAGCCGCACGGAATGCTCATGCCGGGCAGGCCGGCGAGGTTCACCGAGGTCGTGTAGATGTCGCCGAGGTACATGGCCAGCGGGTCGTCGGCGTTCTCGCCGATGCGGTAGGCAACGGTCGGCGTGGTCGGGCCGAGGATGAGGTCGCACAGCGCGAACGCCGCCTGGTAATCGTCGGCGATCAGCCGGCGGACGCGCTGTGCCTGCAGGTAATAGGCATCGTAATAGCCGTGCGACAGCACATAGGTGCCGATCAGGATGCGACGCTTCACTTCGGCGCCGAAACCCTGTGCCCGGCTCTTCGCGTACATGTCATTCAGGTCACCGTACTCCGGGGCGCGATAGCCGTAGCGCACGCCGTCGAAGCGGCTGAGATTGGAGCTGGCTTCGGCCGGCGCGATGACGTAATACGCCGGCACCGCATAGCCGGCGCGCGGCAGGCTCACCTCGACCGTGATCGCACCCAGCGCGCGGAAGGTGGCGAGCGCCGCCTCGACTGCGGCACGCACGTCATCCGACATGCCTTCGCCGAAGAACTCCTTCGGCACGCCGATGCGCAGACCGGCCAGCGGCTGGTTCAGCGCGCGGGTGTAATCCTCCGCCGGGCGCTGCAGGCTGGTGGCGTCGCGTCCGTCGAAGCCGGCAAAGGCGTTGAGCAGCAGCGCACAGTCTTCTGCGGTGTGCGCCATCGGTCCGCCCTGATCGAGGCTGGACGCGTAGGCGATCATGCCCCAGCGCGACACGATGCCGTAGGTAGGCTTGATGCCGGTGATGCCGCAGAAGGCGGCCGGCTGGCGGATCGATCCGCCGGTATCGGTGCCGCTGGCGGCCGGCGCGAGGCCGGCGGCAACCGCTGCCGCCGAGCCGCCGGACGAACCGCCGGGCACGGTGTCGCGGTTCCACGGGTTGCGCACCGCACCGTAGTAGCTGGATTCGTTGGTCGAGCCCATCGCGAACTCGTCCATGTTCGTGCGGCCGAGCGTCACCAGGCCGGCTGCGCGCGAACGCTCGATCAGGCCGGCGTCGTAGGGCGCGGCGAAGTTTTCCAGCATTTTCGAACCGCAGCGGGCGTGCCAGCCGGTCTGGCAGAAGATGTCCTTCTGCGCGATCGGCACACCGGCGAGCGGACCCGCCCGGCCCGCTGCACGCAGCGCGTCCGCGGCGCGCGCCTCGAACAGCGTCTGCTCGTCGTTCAGTTCGACATAGGCGTTGAGGGCCGCATTGCGCTCGCGGATGCGCGCCAGGTAGTCCTGCGCCAGTTCGACCGCCGACGCCTCTCCGGCCGCCAGCCGGGCCGACAGGATCTTGACCGTATCCATCATTCGATCACCTTCGGAACCAGATACAGGCCGTTCTCGACCGCCGGCGCGACCGCCTGAAAGGAGGCACGGTGGTCGGTTTCGGTCACTGCGTCGTCGCGCAGGCGCAGCGTCAGGTCGGTGGCGTGCGCCATCGGCTCCACGCCGGTGGTGTCGATCGACTGCAGCTGTTCGATCAGGCCGAGCATGGACCCGAGCTCGTTGCGCGTGCGCTCGATCTGCGAATCCACAAGTTCGATGCGCGCCAGCTTTGCGATATGGCGGACTTCTTGGTCAGTCAGGGGCATGGTGTGGCGGTCTGCGTCGCCGGATGCCGGAGCATCCGCGAACAAGGATGGTTCAGTTCAAGAGGACAGGAACTGCGGGCATGGACTGTCGATGGCCGGAAGCCGCACTCACCGCAACGCGGCGTCGGCGGACCGGACGCGTGAATTCAAAAGTCAATGTCAACAGACCCTGGACACGGTTGGGTTATCATTATGAACCATTCAGGCTGCTCGCTCGGCAGCCGCAACATTGTCCGGCCGTGAGTCGCCTGCCGGATAGCCAATGACCCGGCCCAACTGCCCTACAGACCGTTGTTTCGGTCGCTTCCATATAAGAGACTCATGTTCGGTTTCCTGCGTTCCTATTTTTCCAACGATCTGGCCATCGACCTCGGTACCGCGAACACGCTGATCTACGTTCGCGGCCAGGGCATCGTGCTGGACGAACCTTCCGTGGTCGCCATCCGTACCGAAGGCGGTCCCAACGCGAAGAAGACCATCCAGGCGGTCGGCCAGCAGGCCAAGCTGATGCTCGGCAAGACGCCCGGCAACATCACGGCCATCCGGCCCATGAAGGACGGCGTGATCGCCGACTTCACAGTGACCGAGCAGATGCTCAAGCAGTTCATCAAGAAGGTGCATGACTCGCGCCTTTTTTCGCCGTCACCCCGCATCATCATCTGCGTGCCGTGCGGCTCGACCCAGGTCGAGCGCCGCGCCATCCGTGAATCGGCGCTCGGCGCCGGTGCCAGCCAGGTCTATCTGATCGAGGAGCCGATGGCAGCGGCAATCGGCGCCGGCCTGCCGGTATCGGAGGCGACCGGTTCCATGGTGGTCGACATCGGTGGCGGCACCACCGAAGTGGGGGTGATCTCACTCGGCGGCATGGTGTACGCAGGTTCGGTGCGTGTCGGCGGCGACAAGTTCGATGAAGCCATCATCAATTACATCCGCCGCAACTACGGCATGCTGATCGGCGAAACCACCGCCGAAGCGATCAAGAAGCAGATCGGCTCGGCCTTCCCGGGCTCCGAAGTGAAGGAAATGGAAGTCAAGGGCCGCAATCTGGCCGAAGGCATTCCGCGCAGCTTCACCATCTCGTCCAACGAAATCCTCGAAGCACTGACCGAGCCGCTGAACCAGATCGTGTCGGCCGTGAAGAGCGGTCTCGAGCAGACACCGCCGGAACTGGGCGCCGACATCGCCGAACGCGGCATGGTGCTGACCGGTGGCGGCGCGCTGCTGCGCGATCTCTACCGTCTGCTGATGGAAGAAACCGGCCTGCCGGTGGTGGTGGCCGACGATCCGCTGACCTGCGTGGTGCGCGGTTCGGGCACAGCACTGGAAAAGATGGACCAGCTGGGCAACATCTTCGCCAACGAGTGACGCTGCCGATGACGTCCTGCCGGTTCCCGCCCGCCCTGTTGCAGGCAAGGCGGCGCCGGTGCCGCTCCCGATCCGGGCACGCTTCGATCCTCACGGTTTCCTGATTCATGGTTTCACCGGTCGCCGGACATTCCCCGCCCCCCTTCTTCAGGCGCGGCCCGGCACCGCTCGTCCGGCTGGTGCTGCTTGCCAGCATCGCACTTACCCTGATCATCGTCGACCACCGGCTCAACTATCTCGAGCTGGTGCGCCAGGGCCTGTCCGTGGCAACCACACCGCTGCAGATCATCGCCGGCACGCCGGTGAAGGGCGTGCGCTCGGCCGGCGGCTACTTTGCCGATCTGGCCCGGCTGCAGAAGGAAAACGAGTCGCTGCGACGCGAGCAGGTGGCGCTGGGCACGATACGACTGCGCCAGGAACAGCTCGACATGGAAAACACCCGCCTGCGTGCTCTGCTGGACATGCGCAGCCGCGTGCAGGTGAATGCGCAGGTTGCCGAAGTGATCTACGCGGTACGTGACCCGTTCTCGCGCCGCGTCGTGGTCGACAAGGGACTGACCCAGGGCATCGCGCAGGGCAGCCCGGTGGTCGACGACATCGGTGTGATCGGGCAGGTCACACGGGTCTATCCGCTGAACGCCGAAGTCACCTTGCTGTCGGACAAGGATCAGGCGCTGCCGGTGCAGATCGCGCGCACCGGCGTGCGCGCCGTCATGTTCGGTGCCGGCAGCGGCATGCTCGAACTGCGCTACCTCGCCACCGATGTCGATCTGCGCGAAGGCGACCGCATCGTGACGTCGGGGCTGGACGGCGTGTTCGCGCCGGGACTGCCGGTAGCCCGCGTGAAATCGGTCGACCGCGACGGGTCCGGCGGTTTCGTGCGCATCCTGTGCGTGCCGCTGGCCGGCATCGAGGCGCACTCGACGGTGCTCATCATGGCACCGGGCACGCCGGTGATTCCCGACACCGGCGCCATCCCGCCCGCAGCAGAGGCTGCTGCACCATGAACCAGCCTTCGTTCAGTTCTCGCCGCATCCTGCGGCCGGTCCGCCCCTGGTTCATCTGGCTGTCGCTGATTGCGGCACTCGTGATCAACCTGATGCCGCTGGGTCGCGCACCGATGCTGCCCGACTGGGTCGCACTCGTGCTGTGCTTCTGGTGCGTGCGCGAACCGCTGCGTGTGGGCATGGTTGCCGGCTTCGTGCTCGGCCTGCTGATGGACGTCGGCTACGGAAGCCTGATGGGGCAGCACGCGCTAGCCTATGTGCTGCTTGCCTATGCGGCGGGCACGCTGTCGCGGCGCATCCTGTGGTTCGGGCCGCTGCAGCAGTCACTGCACGTGCTGCCCATGCTGGTCGGGACACAGCTGGTGATGCTGCTGGTCAGGCTGGCCGCCGACGCCGACTTTCCGGGCCTCACCTACTTCGTCGGCAGCGTGATCGCCACGCTGCTGTGGCATCCGATCAGCTTCCTGCTTCTGTTGCCGCAGTACCGCCCCGAGAACAAGGACGAAAACCGGCCGATCTGAACATGCGACGATGTCTGCGCACGGCCCGGCACCCGATATGACCGATCTGCACAGCCCCGAAATCCAGCTGATCCGCTTCCGCCGCCGCGTGCTGTTCGCCGGCGGGCTGGTGCTGCTGGCGTTCGGCCTGCTGCTGGCGCGCTTCGTGTGGCTGCAGGTCGTCATGCATGACTACTACCAGACGCGCGCCGAGGACAACCGCATCGCACTGCTGCCGGTATCGCCCAACCGCGGCCTGATCATGGACCGCAACGGCAGTGTGCTGGCGCGCAACTACGCCGCCTACACGCTCGAAATCACGCCGTCGCGCGTGAGCGACCTCGAGCGGACGATCGACCAGCTGGCGACGCTGGTCAACATCGAGGCGCGCGACCGCAAGCGCTTCCGCAAGCTGATGGATGAATCGCGCAACTTCGACTCGCTGCCCATCCGGACCCGCCTGACCGACGACGAAGTCGCCCGCTTCATCGCGCAGCGCTTCCGCTTTCCGGGGGTCGAGGTGCGGGCAAGACTGTTCCGCCAGTACCCGAACGCCCAGCTGGCATCTCATGTGCTCGGGTACATGGGGCGCATCAACCACCGCGACGCCGAACGCATCGAAGAGTCGGGCGACGCCGACAACTATCGAGGTACGGACCACATCGGCAAGAGCGGACTGGAACAGTTCTACGAACAGGAACTGCACGGACTGACCGGCGTGGAACAGGTCGAGGTGACCGCCGCCGGACGAGCCGTCCGGGTGCTGTCGAGCACGCCGCCGCAACAGGGCAACAATCTTCGTCTCACGCTCGACGCCGGGCTGCAGCAGATCGTCGAAGAGGCATTCGGCGACCGGCGCGGCGCGCTGGTGGCCATCGAGCCGTCGAGCGGAGGCGTGCTGGCGCTGGTCAGCAAGCCGACCTTCGACCCCAACCTGTTCGTCGACGGCATCGACACGCAGAGCTGGGACGCACTGAATACATCGCCCGACCACCCGCTGCTCAACCGCGCCATCTACAGTGCCTACCCGCCCGGCTCGACCTTCAAGCCCTTCATGGCGCTCGGCGCGCTGACCGCCGGCAAGCGCACGCCCTCGTTCGCCATCGCCGACCCGGGGCACTTCGACTTCGGCGGCCACCGTTTCCGCGACGACAAGGTGGGCGGCCATGGCACGGTCGACATGCACACGTCCATCGTCGTGTCGTGCAACACCTATTACTACCGCCTTGCCGCCGACTGGGGCATCGACGGCATTTCGAACTTCATGTCCCAACTCGGTCTGGGCAGCCGCACCGGCATCGACATGGAAGGCGAATCGATCGGCGTGCTGCCGTCGCAGGCCTGGAAAAAGAAGCGATTCAAGCGCCCGGATCAGCAGAAGTGGTACGCGGGTGAAACGATTTCGGTCGGCATCGGACAGGGCTACAACGCCTACACCATGCTGCAGTTGGCACACGCCACCGCCATCGTGGCCGCCAACGGCACGGTGTATCGGCCGCACGTAGTCAAGCAGATCGAGAACCCGCGCACCGGTGCCATGCGTCCGGTTGAACCGCAGCCGGTGCGCCAGGTCGATCTCAGGCAGGCCGACATCGACGTGATCAAGCGCGCGATGGAAGACGTGAATCGTGTCGGCACCGGCCGGCGTGCGTTTGCCGGGGCGCCCTACACTGCAGCCGGCAAGACCGGCACTGCGCAGGCCTTCTCGCTGCGCGGTGGCGACCTGAAAACCGGCAAGCTGGCGGAAAAGCTGCGCGACCACGCCCTGTTCATCGCCTACGCACCGGCCGACAATCCGAAGATCGCGCTGGCCGTGCTGGTGGAGAATGCCGGTTTCGGCGCCCAGTCGGCGGCGCCGATCGCGCGTCAGGTGTTCGATTACTACCTGCTGGGCCACAAGCCCGGCGGTCCAGCCCCCGAGGACGCCGATGCAACTGACAGCGAATAAGTGGCTGCGTGTGCGCGACCTGACCGGCCGCGTGCTGGCGTCGCTCGATCCGGCGCTGCTGGTGATTGCCGGTGTGCTGCTCGCGCTGGCCACGCTGGTCATGGCCAGCGCCACGGCCGACTTCGCGTTCCGCTTCGATACCCATCTGGTCAATCTGGCCGTCGCCCTCACGGTCATGCTGGTGGTGGCGCAGATTTCGCCGATGCGGCTGATGCAGCTGGCGCTGCCGGCCTATCTGGTGGGCGTGCTGCTGCTGGTCGGCGTCGAACTGTTCGGTGAAGTGTCGAAGGGGGCACAGCGCTGGCTCAACATCGGCTTCACGCGCATCCAGCCCTCGGAGATGCTGAAGATCGCGGTGCCGCTCATGCTCGCCTGGTACTTCCACCGGCACGAATCGCAGCTGCGCCTGCGCGACTTCGTGGTGGCCACCGTCATCCTCGCCATTCCGGTGGCACTCATCTTTCATCAGCCCGATCTGGGTACGGCCATTCTGGTGCTGGCGGCCGGCATGTTCGTCATCTTCTTTGCCGGACTGTCGTGGAAGCTGATCATTCCGGTCATGGTGGCCGGTGTCATCGCGATCGGCACGCTGGCCATCAAGGGCGACGACCTGTGCGCCGAAGGCGTCAGCTGGCCCGGCATGAAGGATTACCAGCGCCAGCGCGTGTGCACGCTGCTGGACCCGACGGCCGACCCGCGCGGCAGCGGCTTCCACATCATCCAGTCCAGCATAGCCATCGGTTCGGGCGGCGTGTTCGGCAAGGGCTGGAAGGAGGGTACGCAGACCCACCTCGAATTCGTGCCGGAGCGTCACACCGACTTCATCTTTGCCGTGATGGCCGAGGAATTCGGTCTCACCGGCTGCATCGTGCTGCTCGCCATATACATAGCGCTGATCGGGCGCGGCCTGATGATCGCCGCCAGCGCGCCGCTGCTGTTCTCGCGTCTGCTGGCCGGCGCGATATCGCTGTCCTGCTTCACCTACGCCTTCGTAAACATGGGCATGGTGACCGGCCTGCTGCCGGTGGTGGGCGTGCCGCTGCCGTTCGTGAGCTACGGCGGCACGGCGCTGGTCACGCTGTGTACCGGCCTCGGCCTGCTGATGTCCATCGAAGCGCACCGGCGCCGGCGACGGGAGCGCTGACCGTGCGCTGCCTCGCGCCTTCACTGATCGCCGCGATGCTGGCCGTGACCGGTTGCGCCGGCGGTCCCGTCGCGCCCGAACCGCCGGATCGCGATGCACCCACACGCACCGATGCCAGTCCGGTCGCTCCGGCCCCGGCACAGACGGCACCACCTGCTGCATCCGGCACAACACGGCCCGGCGGCTTCTATCTGGACGACGGCCCGGGCGACAACCCGCCCGACGCGCGGGCGCTGGCCGCCATCGCCGACGCGCAGCCGCGCGACGAGCCACTGCACCGTTTCGCCAACCGCCCCTACAGCGCAATCGGCATGCAGTTCGTGCCGATGATCGAAGCGCAGCCGTTCCGCCAGCGCGGGCTGGGCAGCTGGTACGGCCGCAAGTTTCACGGCCGGAAAACGTCCAGCGGCGAGCCCTACGACATGTACGGCATGACCGCCGCGCACGCGACGCTGCCGATTCCGAGCTACGCACGCGTCACCCATGTGGCGAGCGGCCGCTCGGTGGTGGTGCGGGTGAATGACCGCGGGCCGTTCAAGCCCGGCCGCGTGATCGACCTGTCATGGACGGCCGCCGCCAAACTCGGCTACGTGACGCAGGGCAGCGCCGAAGTCGAAGTGGAGGCCGTCTTCGCACCCGGCAGCGCCGGCGACCTGCTGGCGCGCCACGCCGCCGGCAGGCCGGAACTGCAGCGCAGCGCGCCACCGGCGGCAGCGCGCGACGACGCACTGATCGCCGCACTGGCCGGCGAACCCGATCCGGTCGGTGATCACTGGCTGCAGCTGGGCGCCTTCGGGGCACTCGACAATGCGCAGGCCTTGTCGCGGCGGGTGGCTGCATCGCTCGCCGCTCTGGCAGACCGGATCGCCGTGCTGAGCGACGGCGACCGGCACCGCGTGCAGGCCGGCCCCTTCGCCAGCCGCGATGCAGCCGAAGCCGCCGCCCGCGCGCTGCGCGAAGCGCTGGGCATGGACGCGCTGCTGATCCGGCGCTGACGGCACGGCGCTGCGATGCGCTCAGCCGTGTTCGTTCGCCGCCTGGAAGTGGTCGATGAAGACACGCAGCCGGGCCGGCATCTGCGCCCGGCTAGGAAAATACAGATGGAAGGCGGACAGCGGCATCGCACAATCTTCCAGCACACGCACCAGCCGGCCGTCGGCCAGCTCGTCGGTCACCAGCGATTCCAGGGTCTGTGCCAGACCGAAACCGCGCTTGACCAGATCGATCTCGACTTCGAAGTCATTGATGATGAAACGTCCGCCCACTTCCACCTCGAGCGTGCGGCCGTCGCGCTGGAACATCCAGCGCGCGGTGCGTCCGCTCGACAGGTAGCGATAGCGCACGCATTCGTGCGCTGCCAGATCCTCCGGCGCACGCGGCGCCGGACGGCGCACCAGATAATCCGGTGCAACGACGGTGATCATGCGCTGCGCGTTGCCGATGCGCACTGCCACCATGTCGGCTTCGATGCTTTCACCCAGCCGCATGCCGGCGTCGAAGCGCGCTGCAACGATGTCGGCAAGGCCATCGTCGAGCGCGAATTCGAGCCCGACCTCAGGGTGGCGCACGGCGAAGCCGGCCAGATGCGGCGCGATCAGCAGACCGTAGGCGACGCGCGGCATGTTGATGCGCACGGTGCCGGTAGCCTGGCCGCGCGCCTGCGCCAGCGCTTCGAGCGCACTGCCCAGCTCCTGCAGCCCGACCCGCACGCCATCGTAGAAGCGTTCGCCTTCTTCGGTCAGCGCCACGCGGCGCGTGGTGCGGGTCAGCAGGCGCACGCCCAGCCGCTGTTCCAGACCACTGACCGACTGCGAAAGCGCCGACGCGGACAGGCCCATTTCGGCTGCCGCACGCGAAAAACTGGTGTGCCGCGCAACGCACTCGAAGGCGGTCAGCGCGGGCAGCATCGCTGCATCGATCTTTAAGTCTGGCTTCATAGGTCTTGCAAGATTAACCAGTCGACCTAATAAAACAAAGCGGATACCGTGCAGTCCATTGCACACCGATGCGCGGCTGCCGCGCATCTCACGCCCTTCCGGAGGATTTCCATGGCAAAGATCAACCTGAATGGCCGCGACGTTGCGGTCGACATGGCCGACGACACCCCGCTGCTGTGGGCACTGCGCGACGGGCTGGACATGACCGGCACCAAGTACGGCTGCGGCATTGCGATGTGCGGTGCCTGTACCGTGCATGTCGACGGTCAGCCGGTGCGCTCGTGCGTGACGCCGCTGTCGGCCGTGGCCGGCAAGAAGATCACCACCATCGAAGCGGTCGGCGAAGCGAAGGTCGGCGCTGCCGTGCAGGCCGCCTGGCAGAAGCTGGACGTGGTGCAGTGCGGCTACTGCCAGTCGGGCCAGATCATGTCGGCCACTGCGTTGCTGGCGACCAATCCGAAGCCGAGCGACGCCGACATCGACGCCGCGATGAGCGGCAACGTGTGCCGCTGCGCCACCTATGTCCGCGTCCGTGCGGCCATCCACGAAGCCGCCAGAACACTGGCTTGAGGAGCGCACCATGAATTTCAGGATCGAGAATGCATTCCAGACGACCCGTCGCGGCTTTCTGAAGGGCGGCGCCGGTCTGGCGCTGGCCATCGTCACGCCGGTCATGGCCGACACGCCTGCCGCGGGCCCCGGTCTGGCGGGCAGCACGATGGCCGACGGCGAGTTTTCGCCCAGTGCCTTCATCCGCATCGGTACCGACGGCGCGGTGACCATCGTGTCCAAGCACCTCGAAATGGGTCAGGGCGTCTATACCGGGCTGGCCACGCTGGTGGCCGAGGAACTGGACGCCGACTGGTCGAAGGTGAAGGTCGAAGGCGCGCCGGCCGATGCCAAGCGCTACAACAATCTGTTCTGGGGTCCGGCACAGGGCACCGGCGGCAGCACCGCAATCGCCAATTCGTTCGAACAGATGCGCCGCGCCGGCGCCACCGCGCGCGCCATGCTGGTGGCGGCGGCCGCCGAGCAGTGGCAGGTGCCGGCCAGCCAGATCAGCGTGAAGGCGGGCGTTGTGTCGCACGCGGCCAGCGGCAGGAAGACCGGCTTCGGCGAACTGGCGGAAGCGGCCGGCCGGCAGGCGGTGCCGGCCGAGGTCAAGCTGAAGGACGCGAAGGACTTCACGCTGATCGGTCGCTCGGCACCGCGCGTCGACAGCGTATCCAAGACCACCGGCCGCGCCATATTCACGCAGGACGTCAAGCTGCCCGGCATGCTGACCGCCGTGGTCGCCCACCCGCCGCGCTTCGGCGGCAAGGTTGCGTCGCTCGACGACCAGGCGGCGCGTGCCACCGCCGGCGTGACCGACGTGGTCGTGATTCCGAATGGCGTGGCCGTGCTGGCGAAGGATTTCTGGAGCGCGAAGAAGGGCCGCGACGCACTGAAGATAGCGTGGGACGAATCCGCCGCCTACCGCGGCAGCAGCGACGCCATCGTCGCCCGCTACCGCGAACTGGCGCAGACGCCGGGTCTGGCCGCGCGCAAGGACGGCGACGCCGAAGTGGCGCTGGGCGCCGCGGGCAAGGTGATCGAGGCGGAATTCGCCTTCCCCTTCCTTGCCCATGCATCGATGGAGCCGCTGAACTGCGTCATGAAGCTCGACGCCTCCGGCTGCGAGGTGTGGAACGGCGAACAGCTGCACACCGGCGACCAGTTCGCGCTGGCCAAGATGTTCGGCCTGAAGCTCGAGCAGGTGAAACTCAACATGGTGTATGCCGGTGGCAGTTTCGGCCGACGCGCCAATCCGCAGTCTGACTACCTGCTGGAAACCGCGCAGATCGTGCAGGCCATCAAGGGCCGGGCACCGGTCAAGCTGGTGTGGACACGCGAGGACGACACGCGCGGCGGCTACTACCGGCCGATCTACCTGCACCGGGTGCGCGCCGCGCTCGACGCGAAAGGCATGCCGGTCGCCTGGCAGCAGCGCATCGTCGGCCAGTCGATCGCCGCCGGTTCGCCGTTCGAAGGCATGCTGGTCAAGGAAGGCATCGACATGCTGTCGGTCGAGGGCGCGTCCACGCTGCCCTACGCCATTCCCAACCTGAATGTCGACCTGCACACCACCAATGGCGAAGTGAAGGTGCCGGTGCAGTGGTGGCGTTCGGTCGGTTCGACCCACACCGGTTTCGCGACCGAAGTGTTCATCGACGAACTGGCCGGCGCCGCCGGCAAGGATCCGGTGGCTTACCGCATGGCGCTGCTCGAAAAGCATCCGCGCCACGGCGGCGTGCTGAAGCTCGCCGCCGACAAGGCCGGCTGGGACAAGCCGCTGGCACCCGCGAAGGACGGCGCGAAGCGCGGCCGCGGCGTGGCCGTGCATGAATCGTTCGCCAGCTTCGTCGCCCAGGTGGTCGAGGTGACGGTGCAGAAGGACGGCACGTTCAAGGTCGACCGCGTGGTGTGCGCGGTCGATTGCGGCATCGCGGTCAATCCGGACGTGATCGCGGCGCAGATGGAAGGTGGCATCGGCTACGCGCTGGCGGCCGCACTGACCGGCTCGATCACGCTGAAGGACGGCGTGGTCGAACAGTCGAACTTCAACGACTACCCGGTGCTGCGCATCAACGAAATGCCGAAGGTCGAGGTGCACA
Source organism: Methyloversatilis sp. (assembly GCA_017984755.1). GTDB lineage: Bacteria > Pseudomonadota > Gammaproteobacteria > Burkholderiales > Rhodocyclaceae > Methyloversatilis. The sequence continues at coordinate 96,148 of JAGNYW010000007.1, read as the reverse complement.
TCGTGAAGTCGGCCGCCAAGCCCACCGGCGTCGGCGAGCCCGGTGTGCCGCCGCTGGCACCGGCGCTGGTGAATGCACTGCACGCCGCCACCGGCAAGCGCATCCGCACGCTGCCGATCGGTGAGCAGTTGCAGACGGCATAGTCGGGCATGTTGGGCATCGCTGCGCTCACCCCCGACAGGAAAGGTCCGGATAAGCCATGGACAGTCTCGATCTCGAAGTTCTGACCCGCGCGCGCGACTGGCTGCGTGCCGGTCACCGCGTCATGCTGGCCACCGTGGTGCGCACCTGGGGTTCGTCGCCGCGCCCGCCCGGCGCACTGCTGGCACTGCGCGACGACGGCCATGCCGTGGGTTCGGTGTCCGGCGGCTGCATCGAGGACGATCTCATCTTCCGGCTGCGGCGTGACGGTCTGCCGACCGCGGCGCACGTCGTGAGCTATGGCGTCAGCGCCGACGAGGCGCGCCGCTTCGGTCTGCCGTGCGGTGGCACGCTGCAGCTGGTGCTGGAACCGCTGACCGACGCCGCAGCGCTCGACGAACTGCTGACCCGACTGGGACGCGGCGATCTGCTGACGCGCCGGCTCGATCTGGCCAGCGGTCGCGCCACGCTGCACGCCGGTCACGCCGACCAGGCGCTGCATTTCGACGGCCAGACGCTGATCAGCGTGTTCGGCCCGCGTTACCGGCTATTACTGATCGGCGCCGGCCAGCTGTCGGCCAGTCTGGCGCGCATCGCGCAGTCGCTCGATTTCGCGGTCACCGTGTGCGATCCGCGTGAGGAATACAGCGACGAGTGGGCCGTGCCCGGCAGCACGTTGTCGCGCGACATGCCGGACGATCTGGTGATCGCCATGCAGCCGGATGCCCGCATGGCTGTCATCGCGCTGACGCACGATCCGAAGCTGGATGATCTCGCACTGATGGAGGCGCTGAAGACGCCCGCCTTCTATGTCGCGGCGCTCGGTTCGCGCCACAACAACGACGCACGGCGCGAACGGCTGCGCGATTTCGATGTGAACGACGCGCAGATCGAACGCCTGCACGGCCCGGCCGGTCTCTACATCGGCAGTCGCACGCCGGCCGAAATCGCGGTGTCGATCGCGGCCGAACTGGTGGCAATGAAGAATGGTGCGGCGGCCGACACCCTGCTGAATGTGCGGGACGCCAAGTCCGCACTCGACATCGCCGCGGACACGTTGTCGTCGTGTGCGGCGGGTCGTTACTGAGTTCCGCTCCGATGGGCGCGCGCAGGCCCGGTATCCGGCCGCCCGTCGCGACGCTCTCCCCTCCGTCACGCGCCTGGCTGGCCGATGTACCGGCGGCACCTGGGCGCACCCGTTGGAAGCGGAACGACCGATGATCCAGGGCATTCTGCTGGCCGCCGGCTTCGGTCGGAGATTCGACCCGAGCGGCCGGACCAGCAAGCTGCTCGCGCCGCTCGGCGACGGTCACAGTGTCGCCTGGCACAGCGCCCGCAACCTGTGCAGCGCGCTGCCGGGCAGTCTGGCGGTGATCCGTCCCGGCCAGACCGCGCTTGCCGCACAGCTGGCAGACGCCGGCTGCCGCATCCTGGAAAGCAGTGAAGCCGAGTCAGGCATGGGCAATGCGCTGGCGCATGCCGTGCGCGACACCGCAGGGGCGGACGGCTGGGTGATCGCGCTGGCCGACATGCCCTGGCTGCCACCTGCTGCCGTACTCGCGGTGGCACACGCCATCGATGTCCCGCAACGCATGGTTGCTGCAGCACACCTCGGCACGCGCGGCCATCCGGTCGGTTTCGGTGCGCACTGGGGCGAAGCGCTGGGTGCATTGCACGGCGACACCGGCGCGCGCGACCTGCTGAAGCACGGCACGCTGCACCTCGTCGAAGCCGACAGCGCCGGCGTCCTGCGCGATATCGACCGCCCTGAAGATCTGACCAAGCCCGTCTGAAACGGCGGCGAAACCACGGTCGGCACGTGCCGGAATGTGTCGAAGCGCAAGCAGTCGATGGGTGGCACTCAAGTCTGCGGCACGAAATTCGTAAAACCTTGGGGCAGAAGAGACTCTTCATAGACGCCCAGAACCCGCGCCATGACCCTCCCGATTTCCTTTGAAACACTGAACACCAGGGCTGGCACATCGCTGACCGAGCAGATGGCGTGGCTGCACGAACAGGTGCGCCATCACTATCCGGCAGTGCACCGCATCGCCATCGCGCTGTACGACAGCCGGCATGGCGTGCTCAAGACCTATGTAAACAGCAGCGATGTGAGCGACCCGCTGTCGCGTTACGAGCGAACGCTCGAATCCGTGCCTTCGCTGGCCGAACTGGCGAACAACCGCGCGTCGCGCGTCATCAACGATATGTCCAGGCTGCCGAAGCCGCATGTCGACCACACGCACTGGCTGTTGTCGCACGGCTATGTCAGCAGTTTCACCGTGCCGCTGTTCCAGTCGGGCACGCTGCTCGGCTTCATGTTCTTCGATTCGCGCGAAATCGACGCCTTCGGCGGCACGCTGCCGGACGAACTGCAGATCTACGTGCAGCTGTGCCGAATGTCGGTGCTCAACGTGATCAACCTCTCACACGCGGTCGAAGGCATGGTCAAGGTGGCGCGCGGCCTGGCGCACCTGCGCGACATCGAAACCGGGCAGCACCTCGACCGCATGTCGAGCTACAGCCGGCTCATCGCCCGGGGTGTCGCAGCGCAAGCCGGCTGCAACGACGAATTCGTCGAACACGTCTATCTGTTCGCGCCGCTGCACGACATCGGCAAGATCGGCATCGCCGACAGCATCCTGCTCAAGCCGGGCCGGCTGACCGACGAGGAGCGCGCGATCATGCAGGGCCACGTGAATCTCGGCGTCGAACTGGTCGATGCGGTGATGAACGACACCGAAATGGCCGGCACGCTCTATGTTTCGGTGCTGAGAAACATCGTGCATTGCCACCACGAGTGGATGGACGGCAGCGGCTATCCGCGCGGACTGGTCGGCGAGGCCATCCCGCTGGAAGCCCGCATCGTGACCATCGCCGACATTTTCGACGCCCTCACGTCCGAACGCCCCTACAAGAAGCCATGGAGCAACGAAGACGCCATGGCCGAAGCCGGCAAGCTGGACCTGCACTGCGTTGCGATCCTCGACGGCGCCGCGGACGAGGTACGCGCCATCCAGCAGAAATTCGGGATCTCCGCCTGACCGATCCGCGGTTCGGGATTCGAAGCGGATCGGGCGTGCTCGTGGCGCTGCGCCGATCTGTGCCTGTCTGCATCTATCCCAGATTAATCCAGCCTTCGCACGCGGGGCGGTCGACGCTCCGTACCTGCATCCACCGCTTGAGCGTACCGCCCCGCTCGCGCGGCCATTGGGTCTCGCGATAAGCGAGTACCGTGAAGCTCTCCTTGCCGCCCTTCCTGCTGCGCAACTCCCGGAGCTGCGCCCTGTCGTAGGCGCAGATGGACGTTCGCAGCTGCGCGATCGACCGGGTGAGCTGGTGGCGTTCCTGCATGGTTTCGGTGCCGGTCTCCGGCTGCGGGAAAAGCGGCACCTTCGGTGCGAGGACTCCGTCGATGGAATCGAAGGACAAGGTCACGGTGCCGCCGATCGCCGGACGTTCGGCATGGGCAGCCGTCATGACAGCCAATGCGGCCAGGGCAAGCAGGATTTTCGGGGCCATCGCGAAACCGGTCGGATAAGTTATGCGCTCATGGTATCGAACAATTCAACCGCCGCGGCGCGACAGCGCCTGCTCGAGCGCCTCGCGCGCCTCGACTGAATCGGGCTGATCGATCAGCCACAGGCGGCAATACTGCGCAAGGGCATCCCAGCGCCCTTCGTGCTCGAACTGCACCGCCTGCAGGAAGGGCTCGAGCGTCGCACCGGTTTCGGCCCAGAAAGGCGTCTGCCCCTCAGCGCGCGGCTGAATGCCGCCGGCCAGCACCTGCGGCACCCAGTCGGCCGGTATGGCGAAGAACATGCTCTTGTCGCCGGACAGCTTGTAGAAGGTGAGGATGCCGACCAGGCGACCTTCGCGGTCGAACAGCCCGCCGCCCGACGCACCGGCTGCGAACGCCGCGCTGCCGCGCAGCACGCGGCTGCCACCCATCGCGTAGAGCTGCTTCACCTCACCGACGTCGTAGGCGAAGCGCCCTGCCGTGAAACCCAGACTGAACACGACATCACGCTTGTTCACCTGACTGGCCGGCATCAGCGGCGCTGCGCGCGTGCCGATCTGGTCCGACTTCAGGATGCACAGGTCGCGCCGCCAGTCGGCGGCCACCAGATCGACCTGGATCGCTTCGCCGGTCTGGATCACCACCGCATGCGTCGCTTCGCCCATCACGTGGCAACTGGTGGCGAGCAGGCCCGGGCCGACCATCACGGCCGATCCGGTCGAAGTGCCGCGCGGACTGCTGGCATACAGCTGGAACACCGTGCGTGCCGCCAGAGGTACCCGCTCGTAGAGCGCTTCGGACGACAGCGAGCCATCGTCGGCAACACCTGCCGTACTCAGTGTGATCGACAGCGCCGCGACCAAGGTACGGAGCGGGGACGGCCTGCAGGATCGATGCATGTGAGCTCCCGCCGGGAATGTTTAAAGTCGCATTGAACGTCGTGCTGAACCGCGCCTGACTTGGTGTCGACAACCGCAGCATCGGTTCCGCAGCCGCCACGGATTACCATCGCACCATGACGAAAGCGACACGACACCCGGCGCCGGCGCTCGATGCCGCCGGCTGGCAGGCCAGCATTGCACTCGGTTACCGCGCGGCGGGCGGACGTACCGTGCTGGCACGGCGCGAGCACAGCGGCCCGCTGCGCGTGCAGAAGGCGCTCTACCCGGAAGGCGACGCCGTATGCCACACGCTGCTGCTTCATCCGCCAGGCGGCATCGCCGGCGGCGATCACCTGCGCATGGACATTTCGGCTGCATCCGGCGCGCATGCACTGATCACCACGCCGGGGGCCGGCAAGTGGTACGGCAGCAGGAGCGCTGCCGCCGGCCGGGACGCCGGCTCGACGCTGGCGCTGCAGGTCGCCGCCGACGCCACGATCGAATGGCTGCCGCAGGAAAGCATCGTGTTCGACGGTGCGCTGGCACACGTGGCCAGCCTGGTCGAACTGGAAACCGGCGCGCGCTTCATCGGCATGGACCTCTACTGCCTCGGCCGCACTGCGAGCGGCGAGCGTTTCACGCGCGGTGCGCTGCACCTCGACACCCGCATCACGCAGGCAGGCCGCACGCTGTGGCTGGAACAGGCGCGCATCGCCGGCAATTCGCCGCTGCTGCATTCGCAGGCCGGGCTGGCCGGCGCACCGGTGTTCGGCACCCTGCTGTGCGCCGGCTTCGATGCCGACGACACACTGCTCGCCGACTGTCGTGCCGCACCCTGCATGTCGGGTGACGTCGGCGTCACGCGACTGCCGGCACTGCTGGTCGCCCGTTACCGCGGCACCTGCACGCAGGCCGCCCGGGCATGGTTCATGCATATCTGGTCGCTGGTCCGCCCGACGATGACCGGACTCGCGGCACAGGCACCACGGATCTGGGCGACCTGAAGCCTCACCTGACGCAACCGACAGCATGCGAAAAGAACAAAGATGGAACTGACTCCGCGCGAAAAGGACAAGCTGCTCATCTTCACCGCCGCCCTGCTGGCCGAACGCCGGCTTGGCCGGGGGCTGAAGCTGAACTACCCGGAAGCGGTCGCCCTGATCACCGCGGCCATCATGGAAGGCGCGCGCGACGGCCGCAGCGTGGCCGAACTGATGAGCTTCGGCACCACGCTGCTCAGCCGCGATCAGGTGATGGAAGGCGTGCCCGAAATGATCCCGGACATCCAGGTGGAAGCCACTTTCCCCGACGGCACCAAGCTGGTCACCGTGCATCACCCGATCCCGTGAGGCCGCGCCATGACGGGTGAAGCATCCGGCCTGCTGCGCGCACGCGCAGCCCCGGGGTCTGCCGGGGCGCCGGGCACGGGCACCAAAGGCGGGCGCGATGACCGTTCTGGTGCGCGATCCGGCGGAACCGGGGATCCGGACACCGCCGCGATGCCACCGGCACACCATCACGACAGCACCCGAACCCGAACGGCACGCAACGAGAGGACAGCATGATTCCCGGACAGATGCAGGTCGCCGACGGCGACATCGAACTCAACGCCAACCGCCCGACCCTGACGCTGGACGTGCGCAACACCGGCGACCGCCCGGTGCAGGTCGGCTCGCATTACCACTTCGCCGAAACGAACGACGCACTCGATTTCGACCGTGCCGCTGCGCGCGGTCACCGGCTCGACATCGCGGCCGGCACGGCGGTGCGTTTCGAACCCGGCCAGATGCGCACGGTGCAGCTCGTCGCGCTGGCGGGCGACCGCCGCGTATTCGGATTCCAGGGTCGCGTCCAGGGCCCGCTCGACAACCACGGAGAAACACGATGATCAAGATGATTCTGGCTTTCGCACTCGCCACGGCAGGCTACGCTTCGGCCCATTCGGGCGACCACCACGACAGCATGCTGGCCACGCTGATGCACCTGCTCAGCGAGCCCGACCATCTGGCGCTGGCCGTCGGCGCGGTGATCGTCGGCGCGCTCGGTGCCCGCCTGCTGCACCGTCGCGGCAAGCCGTCGCGCCCGCCGTTCGGCGACCGCTGACCGGACCGCACCATGAGCACGCGCATCAGCCGGCAGGCCTATGCGGAAATGTTCGGCCCGACCACCGGCGACCGCGTGCGTCTGGCCGACACCGACCTGTGGATCGAAGTCGAGCGTGACCACACGATCTACGGCGAAGAGGTGAAGTTCGGCGGCGGCAAGGTGATCCGCGACGGCATGGGCCAGAGCCAGCGCCTGAGCGCCGACGTGATGGACACTGTCATCACCAATGCGCTCATCGTCGATCACTGGGGCATCGTGAAGGCCGACATCGGCCTCAAGAACGGTTTCATCGCGGCGATCGGCAAGGCCGGCAATCCGGACATCCAGCCCGGTGTCGATATCGTCATCGGCCCGGGCACCGAAATCATCGCCGGCGAAGGCATGATCGTCACCGCCGGCGGCATCGACAGCCACATCCACTTCATCTGTCCGCAGCAGATCGAGGAGGCGCTGATGTCCGGCGTCACCACCATGCTGGGCGGCGGCACCGGACCGGCCACCGGCACCTACGCCACCACCTGCACGCCGGGCCCCTGGCATATCCACTCGATGCTGTCGGCGGCCGACGCCTTCCCGATGAATCTCGGCTTTCTCGGCAAGGGCAATGCATCGCTGCCCGGCCCGCTGCGCGAACAGGTGGAAGCCGGCGCCATCGGCCTCAAGCTGCACGAAGACTGGGGCACCACGCCGGCCGCCATCGACACCTGCCTGTCGGTGGCCGAAGACATGGATGTGCAGGTCGCCATCCACACCGACACGCTGAACGAATCCGGCTTCGTCGAAACGACGCTGGCCGCGTTCAGGGACCGCACCATCCATACCTTCCACACGGAAGGCGCGGGCGGCGGTCATGCCCCGGACATCCTGCGCGCGGCGTCGATGCCCAACGTGCTGCCGTCATCGACCAACCCGACGATGCCCTACACGGTCAACACCATCGACGAGCATCTCGACATGCTGATGGTGTGCCACCACCTCGACGCCGCCATCGCGGAAGACGTCGCGTTCGCCGAAAGCCGCATCCGGCGCGAAACGATTGCCGCCGAAGACATCCTGCACGACCTCGGGGCCTTTTCGATGATGTCGTCCGACTCGCAGGCCATGGGCCGCGTCGGCGAAGTGATCATCCGCACCTGGCAGACCGCGCACAAGATGAAGGTGCAGCGCGGCGCATTGAGCGACCCATCAGGCACGTCGCCGGCCGACAACTTCCGCGTGCGCCGCTACATCGCCAAGTACACGATCAACCCGGCCATCACGCACGGCATCGGCCACATCGTCGGCTCGATCGAACCGGGCAAGCTGGCCGATCTGGTGCTGTGGAAGCCCGCCTTCTTCGGCGTGAAACCCACCCTGATCCTGAAGGGCGGCATGATCGCCGCCGCCGCGATGGGCGACCCGAACGCCTCCATCCCGACGCCGCAGCCGGTGCACTACCGGCCGATGTTCGGCAGCTTCGCCGGCGGCCTGAAGACCTCGCTCACCTTCGTGTCTCAGGCCGCGCTCGACAACCCGAAAGTCGCCGCACTCGGCCTCGTCAAGCGGCTCGAACCGGTGCGCAACACGCGCCTCATCCGCAAGTCCGACATGGTGCTCAACGGCTGGCAGCCGCACATCGACGTCGACCCCGAAACCTACGCCGTGCGCGCCGACGGCGAGCTGCTGGTCTGCGAACCGGCGGAAGTGCTGCCGTTGGCGCAGCGCTACTTCCTGTTCTGACGCCGACGGCAAGCCCTTCGCGCTACCATCCGGGCCGGTACCGGACAGAGCGCGGGGGCTTATGACGCCAGAGGGCAAGGCGCGGCAGCAGATCGATGCAAGGCTGGAGCAGGCGGGCTGGGTCGTTCAGGACCTGAGGCAGTTCGACCTCGGCGCGAGCCGTGGCATCGCCATTCGCGAGTACCCCACCGACACGGGTCCGGCCGACTACGTGCTGTTCATCGATCGCGAAGCGGTCGGCGTCATCGAAGCCAAGTCGGACGCGACGATACTCACCTTCGTCGAAGACCAGACCGCACGTTATGCCGGCAGCACGCTCAAATGGCGCGTCAGGGCGGCGCCGCTTCCCTTCCTGTTCGAAAGCACCGGCCAGATCACCCGTTTCACCGATGGTCGTGACCCGTCGCCGCGTTCGCGCGAAATCTTCCACTTCTTCACGCCCGGCCAGCTTGCCGAATGGCTGCGCCAGCCCGACACCCTGCGCAGCCGCCTCGCAGCAGACCTGCCCGCACTGCCCGCCCGCAACCTGCGCGACTGCCAGATCGCCGCCGTCACCGGGCTGGAAAAGTCGCTGGCACAGAACAAGCCGCGCGCACTGGTACACATGGCGACCGGTGCCGGCAAGACCTTCACCGCCATCACCGCCGTGTATCGCCTGCTCAAGTTCGGCGGCGCCAAGCGCGTGCTCTTCCTGGTCGACACGCGCAACCTCGGCAAGCAGGCGCATCAGGAGTTCATGGCCTACACGCCGCCGGACGACGGCCGCACCTTCACCGAGCTGTACAACGTGCAGCGTCTGGCCGGACAGCGCATCGACCCGCATGCGCAGGTCGTGATCTCGACCATACAGCGCATGTATTCGGTGCTGTCCGGCGACGCCATCGACGACAGCGCCGACGACATTTCGCTGCATGAGCTGCAACCGGGCAAACAGCCCCGGCTGGTGCGCTACAACGCCGCCCTCCCGGTCGAGGCTTTCGATTTCGTCATCATCGACGAGTGCCACCGCTCGATCTACAACCTGTGGAAGCAGGTGCTCGACTACTTCGACGCCTTCCTGATCGGCCTCACCGCCACGCCCGACAAGCGCACCTTCGGCTTCTTCAACGAAAACATCGTCGCCGAGTACACCTACGAACAGTCGGTCGCCGACGGCGTGAACGTCGGCTACGACGTGTACGAGATCGAAACCGAAGTCACGAAGAAGGGCGGCGAACTGAAGGCGCGCGAATTCATCGACCACCGCGACCGGCTGACGCGCCGCAAGCGCTGGGCGCAGACCGAAGAGGACGAGGCCTACACCGGCCGCGAGCTCGACCGCTCGGTGGTGAACCCGAGCCAGATCCGCCGCGTGATTGAAACCATGAAGCAGGCCGTGGAAACGCAGATCTTCCCGAACCGGCGCGAAACGCCGAAGACGCTCATCTTCGCCAAGACCGACAGCCACGCCGACGACATCATCCAGATCGTGCGCGAGGTGTATGGGCAGGGCAACGCCTTCTGCAAGAAGGTCACCTACCGCACCGATGAAGACCCTGACAGCCTGCTCGCCAGCTTCCGCAACGACTATCACCCGCGCATCGCCGTCACCGTCGACATGATTGCCACCGGTACCGACGTGAAGCCGCTCGAAGTGCTGCTGTTCATGCGCGATGTGCGTTCGCGCGGCTATTACGAACAGATGAAGGGCCGCGGCGTGCGCAGCCTCGGCTTCGACGACCTGAGACGGGTGAGCAACAGCGCCGACAGCGCCAAGACCCGCTTCGTGCTGATCGACGCGGTCGGCGTCGAAAAATCGCTGAAGACCGATAGCCGCCCGCTCGAAAAGAAGCCGGGCGTGGCGCTGAAGGATCTGCTGCAGGGCATCGCCATCGGCCAGCGCGACGACGACACCGTGCTGTCGCTGGCCAACCGCCTGGTGCGGCTCGCCAGACAGCTCGACGACAAGGCACAGGCGCGCATCGAGAAAGCATCGGGCGGCGTGCCGGTCGGCGAACTCGGCCGCGCACTGATCAATGCGCTGAACCCGGACGGCATCGTCGATACCGCGCTCGCCACCGCCCGCGCGCGCGGCATCGAACTGGGCGAAGACACGCTGACCGAAGCCGAACTCGCCGCCGCCCGCACGCTGCGCGTGGCCGCCGCCTGCGCGCCCTTCGACCGGCCCGACCTGCGCGACCAGATAGAATCCGCCCGCCGCGAGCGCGAACAGCTGATCGACCACATCAACCTCGACACCGTCACCTTCGCCGGCTACAGCGCGCAGGCCGAAAGCGAGGCAAACAAGGTGATCGCCCGCTTCGCCGAGTACATCGAACAGCACCGCGACGACATCGACGCGCTGAACTTCTTCTACCAGCAGCCCTACCGGCGCCGCGCGCTCACCTTCGACATGATCGAAGACCTGCATGAAACCCTGGCCCGCCCGCCGCTGCTGCTGACCAACGAACGGCTGTGGGCCGCCTACGCCCGCGTGCGCGGCACCCGGGTCAGCGGCGGCGACACCCGCCGTCAGCTCACCGACCTGATCGCGCTGGTGCGCTTCGCCATCGGGCTCGACGGCGAACTGAAACCTTTCGCCGAACAGGTCGACCGCCGCTTCCAGGAGTGGATCTTCCGCCACAACGCGCAGCGCGCCACCGCCTTCACACCGGAACAGACCGAATGGCTGCGCCTGATCAAGGACCACATCGCCAGCAGCTGCCGCATCGAACGCGACGACTTCGACTACGCCGCCTTCGCCGGCCGGGGCGGGCTGCAGAAGGCGTGGTCACTGTTCGGCGAACAGCTCGATGACGTGATGAAGGAAATGAATGAGGAGTTGGTGGCTTGAGCACAACTCCACCGCTTCCGTACTCTTGGAGCCATGCCCCGATCGAAGCGGTTGCCGAGGTCAATCCACGTTCATTCAGTCCGTTGCCCGGAGCAGATTCGGTCGCTGTTCATTTCGTGCCGATGACGGCGGTAACCGAAGAGTTCGGCGGAATCGACGTTTCACGGCAGCGCCCTCTCGGCGAAGTCCGAAAGGGCTACACGTCGTTCACTGCAGGCGATGTGCTCTTCGCGAAAATCACCCCATGCATGGAGAACGGCAAGGTCGCGTTGGTCCCTACGCTTCCGAATCACATCGCGTACGGATCAACCGAATTCCATGTCCTTCGAGCGGGCGATGCCGTCGAGCCGAAGTGGCTCGCATACTTCTTGTCGCAAAAAGCTTTCCGAGAGTTTGCCCGTCAGAACATGACCGGTAGCGCCGGGCAAATGCGTGTGCCGACCAATTGGCTCTGCGCTAACCAATTGCCGGTTGCACCGCGCGCCGAACAAACCCGCATCGTCGAAAAACTCGAAGAACTGCTGTCCGACCTCGACGCCGGCGTGGCCGAACTGAAGGCGGCGCAGAAGAAGCTGGCGCTGTACCGGCAGTCGCTGCTGAAAGCCGCCGTCGAAGGCGCCCTCACCGCCGACTGGCGCGCCGAACGCACCGCGCGCGGCGAACCCGTCGAAACCGGTGCCGACCTGCTGGCCCGCATCCTCACCGAACGCCGCGCCCGCTGGGAAGCACGACAACGGGCGAAATTCAGCGAACAGGGCAAGACACCGCCGAAGGGCTGGCAGGACAAGTATTCAGAGCCGGTGCAGCCCGACACCGCCAATTTTCCCACCTTGCCTGAGGGCTGGGTCTGGGCGAGCGTGGATCAGCTCTCTCCAGACGATCTTGCAAATGGTCGCTCGGTCCCCAGCGCCAATTCCGGTCCGAAAGTCCTTCGACTGACCGCGATAAGGGATGGCTGCGTCGATCTTGATGAGCACAAATGCGGCGATTGGTCGGAGTCAGAGGCTCGACAGTTCTGGGTTACGGGAGGTGACTTGCTAATCGCCCGGGGGAACGGCTCCCTCTCCCTCGTAGGTCGAATGGGGTGGGTCGGCGAGACGAGTGCATCTATCGCATATCCCGATACGATGATCAGGCTTCGCGTGCTGGATGCTGTTGTGGCTCCGTCTTGGATAAACCTTGTTTGGAACGCCCATATCGTGAGATCGCACATAGAGCGGCGAGCCCGAACTTCTGCAGGTATCTACAAGATTTCCCAGCCTGACATTACGTCGACGCCAATTCCGGTACCGCCAGCACACGAGCAAAGGTGTATCGAAGAACTTTTCGCACAGCATGCCGAGACGCTACATGCAGTCGAGCTGGCATTGGCGACGGGGCTGAAACAATCCGCCGCCCAGCGCAAAAACCTCCTCAAAGCCGCCTTCTCCGGCCAGCTCGTGCCGCAAGACCCGAACGACGAACCCGCCAGCGCACTGCTCGCGCGCATCCGCGCCGAGCGCGAAGCGCGTGCCGGCAGTGGCGCGGCCCGACGCGCGAGGAAAACCACCCATGCATGAAGCCACGCCGGAACAGAGCCGTGCTGCGATCACGTTGATGCTGCAGGCGCCTGAAAGCCGGCGCTTCGAATGCAAGCGCGTGTCCGGCAAGATGGTGAGCAAGGCGCTCGAAACGATCTGCGCGATGGCAAATACCGAGGGCGGACAGCTGTTGCTGGGCATGGAAGACCCCGCCAAGGCGAAAGGCGCAGACCGCCTGTACGGCAGCGACGAAAACCCGGAAGCCGTTGACGAGTTGCTGCGCAAGCTGGCGACGCATCTGCAGCCGCCGGTGGAGGATGTGAAGTTGCAGCGCCTGCCCTGCACATTGCGCGACGGATCGCAGGGTGCCTTGCTGCGCGTCCTCATACCGCGCAGTGACAAGGTGCACTCCATCCTCGACGGCGGCACCTGGATGCGCGGCGAGGCGAGCAACCGGGCCATGAATGCGGCCGAAATCACCGAGCTGTCGTACCGGCGCGGTGTGCGCAGCGCGGAATCGGAGCCGGTGGATGTCGATTTCGCGCTGCTCGATACCGATGCCTGGCGAATGTTCCGGCAGGCACGTGGGCTGTCGGGCAGCGAGCTGCCGGAGCAGTTGTTCCGCATCAGTCTGGCCAAGAAGGTCGGCAATGAACTGAAACCTCTGCGCGCTGCGGTATTGCTGTTCGCCGACGAGCCGGGCGCCCTGCTGGCGGCATCGGGCACGCGTGCGGACATACGAGTATTCCATTACCGCGGCAACAAGGTCGAAGAGGGCGAAGTTCCGAACCTGAAGAAGACGCCGAAAACGATTTCCGGCCCGCTGTACCAACAGATCGCGCGCGCAAACACCTACCTGATGGATGAACTGGCCGAGGGGCTGACGCTGGCGGCATCCGGCTTTCGCACCGTGCACCGCTACCCGGAGCGGGTGATCAAGGAAGCCATCACCAACGCGGTGATTCACCGCGACTACCACCTGAACCGCGACATCCGGATCCGCATTTTCGACAGCCGCATCGAAATCGAAAGCCCCGGCCTGTTCGCCGGCAAGATCAGCGCCGCCAATATCCAGCGTGCCGGCTCGTTCTCGCGCAACCCCTTGCTGGCCCGCAACCTGCGCGAGTTTCCCGACCCGCCCAATGTCGATGCTGGCGAAGGTGTGCGCATGATGTTCAGCGTGATGCAGGCCAGCAAGCTGTTCCCGCCGCGCTATTCGGAGCTGAAGGAACAGGTGCAGGAGGCCATCATGGTCACGCTGCTGAACGAGGAGCGCCCGCCGGTCTGGGAGCAAGTGAGCGACTGGATGGATCGCAATGGCGCAATCGGCAACGCCGATCTGTGCAGGATCGCCGGCCTCGACACGCTGAAGGCATCGAAGCTGCTGAAGCGCTGGGTCGATCAGGGTGTGCTGGTGGCCGACTCCACCCGGGCCAAGCGCAACATGGTCTATTACAAGCCACTGCAGAACGGCATCGGGCAGGAGGAGTTGCTGCCCGGCAGGCTGGAGGACAACGACGCCCCGGATTGAACCGGACCCGGCAGAGATTGGGCAGTTTGTTATCCAGCGTGCCGGATAACAACGGCAGCCGCCCATTAAAAACGTTTAAAAACCGATACTTGTAAAGTTTTTATTATCCACGAGCCTGCACAAGCCAGATGGGTGACGCGCATGCAATCCCTGCGTCGAAGCGGGTTCATTCATAAAGAACAAAGTCTCTGAAACAGACCGCCAAGGCCTTCAGGAATGTCCGTTATGGGTGGATACAACCACTACAAAACAATGACTTGCATATCGGACATCGATGCACCGAACTCGGTATGCGTGTCCTTTTCAGTGAAACAATGGAACACGTTCAGTGACCCGGAAGACCGGCCTGCACAGCCGTCTCGGCAAGCCGCCGGACTGCATGATCGCTGCGGTGACGAGCACTGTCGGGCGGAACCTTGCCACAGGAGCTCGGCTCGTTGGCACAGGAGCTTGACCGGCTTGCCACAGGAGTTCGGTGTGTTACCACAGGAGCTCGCACGCCCGGCCACAGCCAGAACCCGCCGGGAAGAAAAGTTTGTTATCCGTTTGGCTGGATAACAAACCGAGGTGGGTGAAAAATCGTTTTAAAAACATTGGCCTGTAATTTTTTTGTTATCCCGGCCACGCAGACACCAGTCGAAGACGGGTCGGTTTTGAAGTCCAAAATGGGCCGTTTCACTTATTACTGCTGCCGTGCTGCCCAGATGAGTTTGATTTGCCTGCCGGGTACTTGATGGAAGCTCGGGTAGAGTCGGCCATCATGATTTATTTTTATTCTTCAATGACTTGACCCGGAAAAAACTTGTCCGTTACTTGATCGAACCGTGGCTCGACCGCTTCGCTGAGCCGTACAGACAGAGGCGCCTAGCCACAGGAACTCGCAAGCCCGGCCGGTCAGCCAGAACCGCCGGTAAGAACGGTTTGTTATCCATGCCGCCGGATAACAAACCTGGATTGATTAACTTTTTCATTTAAAACATTGGCTTGCGACAACCGTTGTTATCCCGGACGCTCGCCGGAACCCCTTGCTGCCCATGAACGCCTCTTCCCTCGTCCAGAAGGTCTGGAATTTCTGCCACACGCTGCGCGACGACGGCGTGGGTTACGGTGACTACCTTGAACAGCTCACCTATCTGCTGTTCCTGAAGCTGGCACACGAATATTCCGAGCCGCCGTACAACCGGAACACGCACATTCCGAAAAACTGTGACTGGACGGCGCTGCGCAGCCGTACCGGCGAACCGCTGGAGGCGCACTACCTGAGCATGCTGCACAAGCTGGGGCAGGAACCGGGCATGCTGGGCGCTATCTTCTTCAAGGCACAGAACAAGATCCAGGACCCGGCCAAGCTGGCGCGGCTGGTGCAGATGATCGACGCCGAGCGCTGGATCAGCCTCGACACCGACACCAAGGGCGACCTGTACGAAGGCCTGCTGCAGAAGAACGCGGAAGACACCAAGAGCGGGGCTGGCCAGTACTTCACGCCACGCGCACTGATCGAGGCGATGGTGGCCTGCGTGCAGCCGGCGCCGATGAAGACCATCGCCGACCCGGCCTGCGGCACCGGCGGCTTCTTTCTCGGCGCGTACAACTGGCTGAACCGGCCGGGCGCCAACCTGAACAAGCGGCAGAAGGAATTCCTGCGCGACCAGACCTTCCACGGCAACGAAATCGTGCCGGGCACGCGCCGCATGTGCCTGATGAACCTGTTTCTGCACAACATCGGCGAGCTGGACGGCGAACCGCTGGTGGAACGCACAGATGCGCTGATTTCCGACCCCGGCAAACGCTTCGACTACGTGCTGGCCAATCCGCCCTTCGGCAAGAAGAGCAGCATGACCATCACCAATGAAGACGGCGACGAAGACCGCGATGCGCTTACCTACCAGCGGCAGGACTTCTGGGAAACCACGTCGAACAAGCAGCTCAACTTCCTGCAGCACATCGTCACCATATTGAAGGACAACGGTCAGGCCGCCGTGGTGCTGCCCGACAACGTGCTGTTCGAAGGCGGTGCGGGCGAGAAGATACGCCGCAAGCTGCTGGAAACCTGCGACGTGCACACGCTGCTGCGCCTGCCGACCGGCATCTTCTACGCGCAGGGCGTGAAGGCGAACGTGCTGTTCTTCGACGCGCGCCCGAAGGACGGGCGCGTGCACACAAAAGGGGTGTGGATCTACGACCTGCGCACCAACATGCACTTCACGCTGAAGACCCGGCAGCTGAAGCTTGCGGACCTGCACGACTTCATCGCGTGCTATCGGCCCGACAACCGGCACGAACGGGTGGACAGCGAGCGCTTCCGCCATTTCACGCACGAGGCACTGGTGGCGCGCGACAAGGCCAGTCTGGACATCTTCTGGCTGAAGGACGACAGCCTCGACAAGCTGGACGACCTGCCGCCTCCGGACGTGCTGCAGCAGGAAATCATCGAGCACCTCGAAGCGGCGCTGCAGTCCTTCCGCGATGTGGCGGCCGGGCTGGCGCGATAACTGCTTTTCTCTCGCACATGAGAAAATCACCCGGACAAGCTGATTTATCTATTTTTATATACAATATAATAAATTATCTATTTTCATATAATAATGGATAAATCATGATCCACTTCGACCGGGGAACGCTCGCCTCGCAAATTGCAGACGCCTTGCTGGGCAAGGTGCTCTTTGGCGATGCACACAACGGGCTCTTCCTCGCGGCACCTCGCCGGACCGGCAAATCGACTTTCCTGCAGGCCGACCTCAAGCCGGAACTGGAGCGCCGTGGATGTGTGGTGGTCTATGTCGATCTGTGGTCGGACCGCAGACGTGATCCGGGCTCACTCATCGCCGAAGCGATCGGCCATGCACTCGGGCCGCATCTGGGACTGCTTGCAAAGGGCGCGAAGGCAGCCGGGCTTGAAAACGTGAGCATCGCGGGCTGGCTCAAGATCGATACCAGCAAGATCGGCAAGATCGATGGCACCACCTTGCCCGAGGCGCTGCGAGCGTTGAACGCGGCGGCGAAAGCACCCATCGCGCTGATCATCGACGAAGCACAGCACGCGCTGACCAGCGAAGCCGGCGAGACCGCCATGGCGGCACTGAAGTCTTCGCGCGACCAGCTCAACCGGCCGGACGACATCAAGTTGATGCTGGTCATGTCAGGCTCTGACCGCGACAAGTTGCTGCGCCTGGTGAATACCGGCGGCGCACCGTTCTATGGCTCGCAGATCCAGCGCATGCCGGAGCTGGGCGCTGATTTCATCGAACACATCGCCCAGCTGATCGAGAAGGACAGACCCGACCTCGCTCCGGCAGACCGGCAGGCACTGTTCGAGGCTTTTCTGCGCTTTGGCTGTCGCCCGCAGTTTTTCATGGATGCGCTTGGCCGTGCCTTGAGTCCCTTGTCCGGCATTGAGGGGCGCTTTGAAACGGTCGTTCTGAGCTTCGCGGATCAACGTCTGCATGACGACGAGGCGCAGATGGAATCGGATTTCCTCGGCCTCAAACCACTCGAACAAGCCGTGCTCTGGCGCATGCTCGAGCAGGGTTCGAACTTCCGTCCCTATGACGCCGATGCACTGCGTTTCTATCGCGACAAAACCGGTGGCACGGTGTCCGCACAAAAAGCCCAGAACGCGCTGGAGTCGCTGCGCCAGCGGACACCCGCTCTGGTGTGGAAGTCGGCACGCGGCGAGTACGCGCTTGATGATGCTGCCATGACCCGCTGGTTCGAACAGCGTCGCTCGACCGGAGCTTGGCCACCCGCAGGCCCACAACTTGATCTGATCGACGACTGAAATGCTGCTCATAGAAACCTTCGCGCCGGCCGACGCCGTGCCGGTCGAAACACTGACGCTGTCGTTCGAGCTGCGCGCCAAGTGCCGGCTGCGCACGCACCTTGATTCGGGCGAAGAAGTGGGACTGTTCCTGCCGCGCGGCACGATACTGCGCAGCGGCGACCGGCTGGCCGGAAGGGACGGGCGCACCGTGCAGGTCGCGTCGGCGGCGGAAGACGTGATCGAGGCGCGCAGCGACGATGCGCGGCTGATCGCGCGCGCCGCCTATCACCTGGGCAACCGCCATGTCGCGGTCGAGGTGCAGCCCGGCCTGCTGCGGCTGGCAGCCGATCATGTGCTGGCGCAGATGCTGACCGGGCTCGGGCTCGACGTGACCGAAACGCGCGCACCGTTCGAGCCGGAAGCCGGCGCCTATGGCGGCCAGCCCGCTCACCATGCGCACGCCCACGCGGAGGAAACCGGCGCGAAGCTGCACCTTTTTTCGGGCGGCAATCCTTGACGAAAGACCCGGCCATGACGCCGCTGGCACTGGTGCGCCTGCTGCAGCTGGCCAGCCCCGCGCTGCCGGTCGGCGCGTTCAGTTATTCGCAGGGGCTGGAATGGCAGGTCGACAGCGGTGCGATACGCACCGAGGCGGACGCCGGCGACTGGATACTCGCGGTGCTCGACGCCGGCATGGCGCGCTTCGAACTGCCGCTGCTGGCCGCGCTGATGCGGGCCTGGGCGGTCGATGACGGTGTCACCCTCACTTCACTGAATGACGATTACCTGGCCAGCCGCGAGGCGGCGGAGCTGCGCGCCGAAACCGTGCAGATGGGCTATTCGTGCGGACAGCTGCTCAAGGCGCTCGACGCCTGCCGGCACGTGGCCGACGTGCTGGCGGACGTCTCCGAGCCGGCCTTCCCGACCGCCTGGTCCGGCGCCGCGGTGGCGCTCGGCGTGCCGGTGGAACCGGCCCTGACCGCGTGGGCCTGGACCTGGGCGGAAAACCAGGTCATGGCAGCGATCAAGGCGGTGCCGCTCGGGCAGACCGCCGGCCAGCGCCTGCTGATGACGATGGGCGAGGCGATCCCGTCGCGGGTCGCGGCGGCCATCGATCTGCCACGCGCGGACTGGAGCAATTTCGCACCGGGGCTGGCGATCGCCAGCTGCCGGCACGAAACGCAGTATTCGAGGCTGTTCCGGTCCTGAATGTGCTGCCGCCAGCCGCCCGACATCACCCGGACGCGACCCGGACGACGCCATGCAACCTGATTCAACCCTGCGGCGATAACATCCGGACAGACGACAGACGGGGAGACCGGGCGATGGACTTCGAACAGATGCGGCAGGCGATCGACTACTACCTGTCGGAGACGCCCTCCGCGCAATGGCAGAAGGTGGGCATCGCCTTCACCGCGGTGGCCGCCCTCGCTGCCGCGATCACGGCCTGGGTCATGCACCACACGACGCGCCGCACGATCGCCGAAATGCAGCAGCAGACGCAGGACAACAAGGAAGCCGCGGACGCGACGATCGCGGTCATGAGCAAGCAGATCGAAGAGACCGCGCGGCTGGCTGCGAACGACAAGCGCGATACCAACGAGCGCTATCTGGCCGCGCGCTGGGACGAGGTGTTCAAGGAGTGCATACGCAACCCGAACTTCCTCGACGCGAGCAAGACCGACGCCTTCCACCGCTCGATGGCGATCGAGGAACAGCTGCGCTATTCGGCGTTCTGCTACGGACTGTGGGATCTGGTGAATGAAATGATCCGCAACGGCTTCGCCAGCGACGTGCGTTCGCGCGCGCTGCTGGGCTGGGCGCGCGAACTGCACGGCACCTGGCTCGAACGCAACCCCGACTTCTTTCCCGACAACACGTTCTGGAACGCCGTGCGCGACGCCGAATCGGGCGCCCACATGATCGTGCGCTACAAGCCGCTGCCGCACCGCGACGGCGCCATCGACTGGGAGGCGATCGCGCCGAACTACCACGATTTCATCCTCAGCCCGTTCGCGCCCGCCATGCTGGCGCCGGATGGCGCGTCGCCGCCGCGCAACCCGCTGGTCACCCATCTGCGCGACAAGGCGGAAGAGGCGCGCCTGCGCCACGCGGAAGGGCGGCGCACCAGCCCGCTGCTGCGCGTGATCGAACTGGGCTGCGGCCCGGGCACGCTGGTCGATGCGCTGGTGGCGGCCGAGGTCACGAAGCTCGACTGCCTGGTGCTGGCGGACCAGTCCGAAGTCATGCGAAACGCGGCGCTTGCAAAGGCACAGCGTGTGATCACCGCCGAACGCGGCATTCATGCGCTGACCGCCGACATGCGCAACGTGAACGCCGCCGGTCTCGGTCTCGCGGACCGCATCGGCACCGACGGCTTCGACCTCGTCATCGCCGCCAATTCCATCCTGTTTCCGGATCGCCGCGATGTCGTGCGCACCTTCAAGGCCTGCCGCGACCTGCTCGGCTCTTCGGGCGATGCACTGTTCATCCTGCCTTCGTTCGACACCACCGAATACCTCGAACGGCTGTGGTTCGCCTCCGCCTGGAAGAAGAGCGGCAACAACGTTCATCACGCGCTGCGTGTGGTGCGGGCATTCCGCGACAACAAGCTGCTCGAACGCGAACGACTGCTGTTCGCCGACGACGGACAGCACCAGCAGGGCTACCACGCGCCGCGCATCTTCACCGCCGAACTGAAAGCCGCCGGCTTCCGGCTGATCGAGCCGGAACAGGTGTTCTACGAATGGGACCTGTGCAAGCCCTTCGACTACGGCCATTTCCCGGAAGCCGAAGCACTGCTTGCATCGCTGCCCGAAGGTCTGGTCGGGCAGCTTGAGGCCGAAGGCCTGCTCGAACGGCCGCGCCACTGGGACGGCACGCCGCAGAAGGAAATATGGGACTGGTTCGTCCGCGCCCGCTGATCGCGCACACCCTTTCAAGAGAGGACGACACACATGACGGCAAGACCTCCGCTTCGCGTCGGCATCGGCGGCCCGGTCGGCTCGGGAAAGACGGCGCTGACACTGGCGCTGTGCCTTGCGCTGCGCGACCGCTACAACATCGCGGCGGTAACCAACGACATCTACACGGAAGAAGACGCGCAGTTTCTGGTGCGCAACCAGGCGCTGCCGCCGGAACGCATCATCGGCGTGGAAACCGGGGGCTGCCCGCACACTGCCATCCGCGAGGATGCATCGATCAACCTCGAAGCGGTGGCGCGGCTCAATGCACGCTTTTCCGGGCTGGACGTGATCCTGATCGAATCGGGCGGCGACAATCTGGCGGCCACCTTCAGCCCGGAACTGTCCGACCTCACGCTGTACGTGATCGACGTGGCGGCCGGCGACAAGATTCCGCGCAAGGGCGGGCCCGGCATCTGCAAGTCGGACCTGCTCATCATCAACAAGATCGACCTTGCACCGATGGTCGGCGCCTCGCTCGAGGTCATGGAACGCGACGCGAAGAAAATGCGCGGCGAGCGGCCCTTCGTCTTTTCGAACATGAAAACCGGCCACAACCTGGATTCCATCATCGCCTTCATCGAACGCGAAGGCATGCTGAACGCAGGCTGACGCGCTTTCCGATGCATCGCAACAGCGGCGATGCAGCTAAACTCGCGCAACTTTTTCGCAGGGCAGCGGCGTGAAGATCATCATTCTGGGGGCAGGGCAGGTCGGATCGTCGGTCGCCGAGAATCTGGTGTCCGAAGCGAATGACATCACGGTCGTCGATACCGATGTCGAGCGCCTGCAGGCGCTGCAGGACCGTCTGGACCTGCGCGTGGTGGTCGGCAACGGCGCCAGCCCGCTGGTCATGCGCCAGGCCGGCGCGGAAGACGCCGACCTGCTGATTGCGGTGACGGCATCCGACCAGACCAATCTGTGCGCCTGCCGCATCGCGCAGACGCTGTACAACCTTCCCACCCGCATCGCCCGGCTGCGCTCGATCGATTACGCCGATTACCCGCAGCTGCTGGACGACGACAACTTCGCGGTCGATTTCTCGATCTGCCCGGAACAGGAAGTCACCGACTACCTGAAGCGGCTGATCGCCTTCCCGGAAGCACTGCAGGTGATCGAGTTCGGCAAGGGCCGGGTCACCATGGTGGCCGTGCGCGCGATCGGCGGCGGGCCGCTGGTCGGACGTCAGGTCAAGGCGATGCGCGAACACCTGAGCGGCATCGATGCCCGCATCGCCGCCATCTACCGGCGCGATACCGCCATCATCCCGGACGGCAACACGGTCATCGAACCGGGCGACGAGGTGTTCTGCCTCGCGGCGACCGAACACATCCGCGCCGTCACCGCGGAGCTGCGCCGGCTCGACAAGCCGATGCGCCGCATCATGATCGCCGGCGGCGGCAACATCGGCTACCGGCTCGCCACGTCGCTGGAAGAGGATTACGAACTCAAGCTGATCGAACATTCGCGCAACCGGGCGGAATTCCTGTCCACCCATCTGCACAGGACGCTGGTGCTTGCCGGCGACACCACGGACGAAATGCTGCTCGAAGCCGAGAACATCGACGACATGGACCTGTATCTCGCGCTGACCAATGACGACGAGAACAACATCATGTCCAGCCTGATGGCCAAGCGCATGGGCGCCGGGCGCGTGGTGGCGCTGATCAACCGCAAGGCCTACGTCGATCTGGTGCAGGCCGGCGTGATCGACATCGCGATCTCACCGGCCCAGGTGTCCATCGGCTCGCTGCTCGCGCACGTGCGGCGCGGCGACGTGGTCGCGGTGCACAGCCTGCGGCGCGGCGCGGCCGAAGCGCTCGAACTGGTGGTGCACGGCGACCGCAAGACATCCAAGGTGGTCGGCCGGCGCATCGAGGAGATCGGCCTGCCCGAGGGCGCCATGATCGGCGCCATCGTGCGTCATTCGGAGGCGCCGGTCACCATCGACATGTCCGACCTGGGCGTGCGCCAGACGCACGATGCGGTAATCATTCCGCACCACGACACGGTGATCGAGGCGGAAGACCACGTGATCGTGTTCTGTTCCAGCAAGAAACTGGTGTCGCGCGTCGAACGGCTGTTCCAGGTCGGTTTCGGGTTTCTCTGATGCTGCCGGTTCTCAACGTACTGGGGCGCCTGCTCGTCGTCTTCAGCCTGACCTACCTGGCACCGATTGCCTGTTCGCTCATCTTCCACGACGGCATGCTGTGGCACTTCATCGACGGCATGGCGATCAGCGCAATCGGCGGCCTTGCCCTCTACCTGTCGACCCGCCGGTATTACCGGGAGCTCAAACCGCGGGACGGTTTCCTGCTGGTGACGCTGTCCTGGGTGCTGATGGCGGCCATCGCTGCCGTCCCGCTGATGCTTGCCTATGACGCGATGACCTTCACCGAGGCCTTCTTCGAAACCATTTCGGGGCTGACCACGACAGGTGCCACCGTGATGACCGGTCTGGATCTGGCTCCGCAGTCGATCAACCTGTGGCGCCATCTGCTCAACTGGATCGGCGGCATGGGCATCATCGTCTTTGCCGTGGCCATCCTGCCGCTCCTCGGTGTCGGCGGCATGCAGCTCTACAAGGCGGAAACGCCCGGGCCGATGAAGGACAGCAAGCTCACGGCCCGCATCGCGGACACAGCCAAGGCGCTATACCTCGTCTATGTCGGCATGACCGTCGTCTGCATGCTGACGCTGCGATCTGCCGGCATGGACTGGTTCGATGCCGTCTGCCATGCCTTCTCGGCGCTCGGGCTGGGTGGGTTCTCGACCCGGGATTCAAGCATCGGCGCATTCGACTCTCCGCTCATCGAGTCGATCCTCAGCTTTTTCATGGTGATCGCCGGCATCAGCTTCGCGACGCACTTCCTGGCCGTTCGCCGTCTGTCGATCGGCCCCTACCTTCGCGACGCCGAAACCAGGGCCTATCTGATGCTCATGTTCGTGGCGTTCTGCGTGCTGACCGGATTCCTGCTTCACGCCGGCGTCTACAAGGGTTTGCCCGAGGCAGCGCGCATGGTCATGTTCAATCTGGTGTCGCTGGCGACCGGCTGCGGGTACGCCAGCACCGACTATGGACAGTGGCCGATCTTTGCACCGCTGCTCATGCTTTTTCTCGGTGGTGTGCTGCCGTGTGCCGGCTCCACGGGTGGCGGCATCAAGATGGTCCGCACACTCGTACTGTTCGGTCAGAGTCAGCGTGAAATAACCAAGCTGATCCATCCGGCGGCGGTTCGCCCGCTGATGATCGGTCGCACGGCGGTGTCCGAGCGAGTGGCGCAATCAGTACTCGGTTTCATCTTCCTCTACTTCATGAGCGCCACGCTGATGACCTTCATCCTGCTGCTGTCCGGCATGGATTTCATCACCGCACTCACGGCCGTCATCGCCTGCATCAACAACATCGGCCCCGGCCTTGGCGACGTGGGCCCGGCTGGCAATTACGCCGGCCTGACCGACTTCCAGACCTGGGTCTGTGCGTTCGCCATGCTGCTCGGCCGGCTTGAAATCTTCGCCGTGCTCATCCTGTTCACGCCCGGCTTCTGGCGCAAATAGACCGCGGTGAGCGCCGCAGTGCGTCGCCCCGCCGCCGCATCGGCTATCCTTGCGGCCTGAAATCGAGGAACCCCCAAAACCTTCGGGAATCACCATGTCCGCTCCCCGCAACGACTCCTTCCTGCGCGCGCTGCTGCGCCAGCCGACCGACCACACGCCGATCTGGCTGATGCGCCAGGCGGGTCGTTACCTGCCGGAATACTGCGCGACGCGCAAGCGCGCCGGCAGCTTCCTGCAGCTGTGCAAGTCGCCGTCGATGGCATGCGAAGTCACGCTGCAGCCGCTCGAACGCTTCCCGCTGGACGCCGCCATCCTGTTTTCGGACATCCTGACGGTGCCCGACGCGATGGGTCTGGGCCTGTACTTCGCCGACGGCGAAGGCCCGAAGTTCGAGCGCCCGGTGCGCACGGAAGCAGCGGTACGCGCGCTGCAGGTGCCCGACCCGACGGTGGAACTGCGTTACGTGATCGACGCGGTCAGCGAAATCCGCCGCGCGCTCGACAACTCGGTACCGCTGATCGGTTTTTCGGGCAGCCCGTGGACGCTGGCCAGCTACATGATCGAGGGCGGCGCGTCGGACGACTACCGCCACATGAAGACCATGATGTTCGACCGCCCGGACCTGCTGCACCATCTGCTGGGCGTCACCGCGCAGGCAGTCACCGACTATCTGAACGCGCAGATCGAAGCCGGCGCGCAGGCGGTGATGATTTTCGACTCGTGGGGCGGTGCGCTGTCGGCCCACGGCTACCTGGAATTCTCGCTGGCCTACATGCAGCGCATCATCGCCGGCCTCACGCGCGAGCATGACGGCGAGCGGGTGCCGGTCATCATGTTCACCAAGGGCGGCGGCCAGTGGCTCGAAGCGCAGGCTGAAGCGGGGGCCGATGCACTGGGGCTGGACTGGACCACCGACATCGGATTGGCGCGCCAGCGGGTCGGTCACAAGGTAGCACTGCAGGGCAATTTCGACCCGACTGCCCTGTTCGCGCAGCCCGCGGCCATCGCACGCGAAGCCGAACGCATCCTCGACAGTTACGGTCCGCATCCGGGTCATGTGTTCAACCTCGGACACGGCATCTCGCAACACACCCCACCGGAGCACGTTTCCGCGCTGGTCGACGCCGTACACCGCCACAGCCGGGCGATTCGCGCCGCTTCGGGCACGTGAGCCGCGCCCTGCGCCGCTTTGCGCGAAGCAAGTAAAAGCGGCGCAGGGGTTGACTTATGCACAGTCGGCCGCTCAAGGCGCAGGCAAGCCATCAAGCGCTGTAAGGGTTTTAAGTCCGGATACAACCCATTGTTTCAGATGGGAAATTTTTTTTCTTGACGCCTGCTGCAAAATTTGGTGAATGTCACACCAAATCAAGTCACGGATTACAACGAAGTTTCCCACAAAGTTATCCACAGCCTTTCTGCCCCTCAAAACCGTGCCGCGTGAGCGGCTTGCGGTCCAGAGCGGTCAGTCTTCTTGAACGACCTGTCGCAAGTGACTGAATCCATTGACGGCGCAAGCCGGGGCTGCGATAGCGCAGAAAAAAACCGGCCGCAGACCTTGTTGCGCGTGGCGCTGGCGCGTCCGATTCCGACCCTGTTCGACTATGACGCTTCGGGCTTCGCGGCGGCCGCACCCGGTTGCCGGGTACGCGTGCCCTTCGGCCGCAGCGAACTGTGGGGCATCGCCTGGCGCTGGGCAGACGAGAGCGCGGCCGACACGGGCCAGCTGGACCCGGCCCGCATCAAGCCGCTGCTCGACGTCGACAGCCGCAGCCCGGCCCTGCCGGAAAACTGGCGGGCGCTGGTCGAGTTCGTCGCGAGCTACTATCAGCAGCCGATCGGCGAGGTGGCCGCCATGGCTGCCCCGCCCGCCATCAGCGCGACGCGTGCGCAGCGTGCCAGCCGGCGGCTGCGCGCGACCGACGCCGGGCGCGCTGCCCTCGCCGGACTGCCGGCGCGCGATGTCGGCCGCAAGCTCATCGCTGCGCTGATCGATGCCGGCACGCTGAACGAAGGCGAACTGCGCGCGCTGTCCGCGCGCGCCGGCAGCGTGCTCGAACGACTTGTCGCCGACGGCTGGGTGGAACAGGCCGGCGCGCAGCGCGCCGCCGAAACCGGGCACGTGCTGGGCACGGACCAGGCGGCCGCACTGGAATCCCTGCTCGCCGCGCCGGGCTACGCGGTCAGCCTGCTGCACGGCGTGACCGGCAGCGGCAAGACCGAGGTGTACCTGCGGCTGATCGACACCATGATCGCGGCCGGCCGGCAGAGCCTGCTGCTGGTGCCCGAGATCGCGCTGACACCGCAACTGCAGGCGCGCGTCGCGGCGCGCTTTCCGCATGCCTGCCTGCACGTGATGCACAGCGAAATGAGCGACGGCGCACGCGCGATGGCGTGGTCGGCCGCGCAGTCGGGCGAGGCGGACATCCTGCTCGGCACGCGGCTGGCCGTGTTCGCGCCGCTGCCCAGGCTGGGCTGCATCGTGCTCGACGAAGAACACGACGCGTCGTTCCGCCAGACCGAAGGCGTGCGCTATTCGGCGCGCGACGTCGCGATCTGGCGCGCACGACACGAGGATGTGCCCATCGTGCTGGGCAGCGCCACGCCCTCGCTGGAGTCGCTGCGCCACGCCATCGACGGGCGCTACCGCTGGCTGCGGCTGACCACACGCGCCGGCGACGCCAGCCTGCCGGCGGTGCGACTGATCGACACGCGCGTGCATCGCGCCGACGAAGGTCTGAGTGCGCCGCTGGTCAAGGCGGTCGAACAGCGTCTGGAGCGCGGCGAACAGAGCCTGCTGTTCATCAACCGGCGCGGCTACGCCCCGGTGCTCAGCTGCCCGGCCTGCGGCTGGGCGGCGCATTGCACGCAATGTTCGGCCCATCTGGTGCTGCACGCCGTCGACCGCCGGCTGCGCTGCCATCACTGCGGCGCCGAAGGACCCGTTCCGAAGGCCTGCCCGAGCTGCGGCAACCAGGACATGCAGGGTTACGGGCGGGGCACGCAACGGCTCGAGGAAACGCTGGTCAGCCGCTTCCCGGACGCCCGGCTGCTGCGCATCGACCGCGACAACGTGCGCGGCCGCGAGCACTGGCAGGAACAGCTCGATCTGATCCGCTCGGGCGCGGTCGACATCGTGGTCGGCACGCAGCTGCTGGCCAAGGGCCACGACTTTCCGGGCATCACGCTGGTCGGCGTGATCGGCGCCGACGCATCGCTGCACGCCGCCGACTTCCGCGCGCAGGAACGTCTGTTCGCCCAGCTGATGCAGGTGGGCGGTCGCGCCGGACGCGCTGGCCAGGCCGGCGAAGTGCTGATCCAGACCGCCCAGCCTGACCATCCGCTGTTCGGCGCCCTGCGCGCCCACGATTTCGACGGCTTCGCGCGCAGCCAGCTCGAGGAGCGCGCCATGCTCGGCCTGCCGCCGCACGGCTTCCAGCTCATGCTGAGTGCCGACGCGCCGGAATTGCCGCTGGCCATCGACTTTCTCACTGCCGCGCGCCGCGCCGCGCTGTCGCTGGAAGTGGCCGAGGTGCAGGTGTATGACGTGGTGCCGATGCGCATGGTGCGTCGTGCCGGGCGCGAGCGGGCCCAGCTGGTGGTGGAATCGCGCAGCCGCCCGCAACTGCGCGCGCTGCTGCTGCCCTGGATTAACCAGCTGTACCGCCTGCGTGTGGCCCGCGGCCTGCGCTGGCACATCGATGTCGACCCGCTGGAGGTGTGATGCAGAACGAACATGAAAGGCGCCGATGCCGCGCCTGCGGAGCGAGGCCATGAGGGCCGACCAGACCCTGGTTGCGCGCGGCCTGGCGCGCTCGCGCACCGTGGCGCAGGCGCTCATCGCGGCTGGCAGGGTCAGCGCCGCAGCCGGCGGCGGCTGGCAGGTGGTCGGCAAGGCGTCGCAGGACGTGCCCGACAGCGTCGAACTGCAGGTGCAGGCGAGCGACGATGATCGTTTCGTGTCGCGTGGCGGCCTGAAGCTCGCCGGCGCGCTCGACCATGCCGGGCTGCGCGTGGCCGGACTGACCTGTCTCGACGTCGGCCAGTCGACCGGCGGCTTCACCGACTGTCTGCTGCAGGCGGGTGCTGCGCGCGTGGTGGGCGTGGACGTCGGCCACGGCCAGCTCGACCCGCGGCTGCGCGGCGATGCGCGCGCCGTGTGCATTGAACATCTGAACGCCCGCACGCTGGACGCGGAAGCACTCGGCCGTCACCTGCCGGCGGACGGTTTCGATCTCGTGGTGTGCGACGCCAGCTTCATTTCGCTGACCCTGCTGCTGCCCTGCTGGGCCGCTCTGATGAAGGACGACGGACACGTGCTGACGCTGGTCAAGCCGCAGTTCGAACTGGGCCCGGACGCAGTCGGAAAGGGCGGCATCGTGCGCGATGCGGCACAATATGCGGCCCTGGAGGTGCGCCTGCGCGCGTTCGCCGATGCGAACGGCCTCGTCGCACTGGATTACTTCGACAGCCCGATCACGGGCGGCGATGGCAACCGCGAATTTTTCCTGTACGCCGCGAAGCGGCCCGGAACACATCAAGATGAATGACTCGACCAAGCGCATCTGCAGCGCCGAATTCTTTCCGCCGGCAACCGACGAAGGCGCCGAAAAGCTGCGCGCCACACGGCGCCAGCTGCGTCAGCTGAACCCCGCCTTCCTTTCGGTGACCTACGGCGCCGGCGGCACCACGCGCGACCGCACCCTGGAAACCGTGCTCGAAATGAAGGCCGAAGGCCTGAATGCCGCGCCGCATCTGTCGTGCATCGGGTCGACGCGCGACAACATCCGTCAGCTGCTCGAACGCTACAAGTCGGAAGGCATCCACCACATGGTGGCGCTGCGCGGCGACCTGCCCTCGGGTGTGGTCGATCCCGGTGACCTGCGCTACGCCAACGAACTGGTCGAGTTCGTGCGCCAGGAAACCGGCGACTGGTTCCATATCGAGGTGGCGGCCTATCCGGAAGTGCATCCGCAGGCACGCAGCGCCGAAAAGGACCTGCAGGCCTTCGTGCGCAAGATGAAGGCGGGCGCAGATTCGGCCATCACGCAATACTTCTACAACACCGATGCCTACTTCGCCTTCGTGGATGACGCGCGCGCCATGGGCGTGGACGCGCCGATCTATCCGGGCATCATGCCGATCGCCAACTTTTCCAAGATTTCCCGCTTCTCGGAAGCGTGCGGCGCCGAAATTCCGCGCTGGATGCGGCGCAAGTTCGAAGGTTTCGGCGACGACGCCGCATCGGTCCGCGCCTACGGGCTGGACGTGGTCACCACCCTGTGCGAACGCCTGCTGGCCGGCGGCGCACCCGGCCTGCACTTCTACACGCTGAACCAGGCCGGCCTGACGTCGACGATCTGGCAGCGGCTGGGTCTTTAAGGAAAGCGGAGCAAACCGATGCGCATCTTTTCCGTGTTCGCCCTGATCATCGCGCTGCTCGGCGGGTACACTTGGGTGGTGCTCAACTGGAGCTATTCCAGCGGCGAACGCGCCGGCTACGTGCAGAAATTCTCCAACAAGGGCTGGTTCTGCAAGACCTGGGAAGGCGAACTGGCGATGGTGACCATGCCGGGCACGCTGACCGAAAAATTCGAATTCAGCGTGCGCGATGCCGAGGTCGCCAAAAAGCTGAATGAAAGCATGGGGCAACGCGTGTCGCTGCACTACGAACAGCACATCGGCGTGCCGACCAGCTGCTTCGGCGAAACGCAGTACTACGTCAGTGCCGTGCGCGTGGTCGACGTCACCGACGCCGAACGCCGGCTGATGCAGCAGGCGCCCATGGCTGCGCCCGCCACGCCGGTCGCACCTTCGTCGCCGCCGGCGCCCGCACAGTGACGCAGTCACCGCGCGGGCTGGCGCTGCTGCTGGCCGGGCTCGCTGCAATCGGTCCGTTCGCGATCGACACCTATCTGCCGGCTTTTCCTGCGATCGCCGCCGATCTGGGAGCGACCCAGCTGCAGGTGCAGCAGACGCTCACGGTCTATCTGGGCTTCTTCGCGCTGATGACGCTGTGGCATGGCGCGCTGGCCGACGCGCTCGGCCGGCGCCGTGTCGTGCTGTGGTCGCTCGCCCTGTTCTTCGGCACATCGGTCGGCTGCGCCATGGCGACCACCATCGAACAGCTGTGGCTGGCGCGCGCACTGGCCGGCATGTGTGCCGGTGCCGGCATGGTGATCGGCCGCGCCATCGTGCGCGACCTGTTCGAAGGCGCGCAGGCGCAGAAGCTGATGAGCACCATACAGCTGCTGTTCGCGCTGGCGCCGGCGGCAGCGCCCATCATCGGCGGCTGGGTGTTCGGCGGCTTCGGCTGGCGCGCCACGTTCTGGTTTCTTGCGCTGTACGCCGGCGTGCTGTGGACAGCCTGCCTTATCTGGCTGCCCGAAACGCTTGATCCG
Organism: Methyloversatilis sp.; assembly: GCA_017984755.1. Classification (GTDB taxonomy): domain Bacteria; phylum Pseudomonadota; class Gammaproteobacteria; order Burkholderiales; family Rhodocyclaceae; genus Methyloversatilis. The sequence continues at coordinate 65,218 of JAGNYW010000007.1, read as the reverse complement.
GCACACCGCCGCAGCCTGCATCCGGTGAAGCTCGGCCGCGACTACGCGCACATGTTCGCGCACCCCGCACTGATCGCACTGATGATCGCGGTATCGATGAATTTCGCCGGCTTCTTCCTGTACGTACTTTCGGCGCCGGCCTTCCTGATGGAACACCTCGGCGTGTCGCCGCAGGGCTTCGCCTGGCTGTTCGGCCCGACCGTCGCCGGCATGATGACCGGCTCGTGGATCGCCCGCCGGCTGGCCGGCCGCATGACGCCGATGCACCAGCTCAGGCTCGCCTACACCATCATGATCGGGGCGGCGGGCGTGAACGTCATGCTCAATCTGGCGCTGTCCGCCAGCCTGCCGTGGGCAGTGCTGCCGATCGCGCTCTACAACGTCGGTCAGGCCATAGCGATGCCCACGCTGTCGCTGCTGGCGCTCGACCTGTTTCCGAAGTCGCGCGGCATGGTGTCGTCCTGCCAGGGTTTTGCCCAGTCGCTGACCAACACGCTGGCCGCTGGTCTGGTCGTGCCGCTGCTGTGGGGCGAACCGCTGCACCTGGCCGCCGGCATGGCCGGTTTCGTGCTGGTCGGCTGGCTGGGCTACCTGCGCTACCGCGCGGTACGCGACTGAAGCGTCACCCTCGCGCACGCCGGAACGGTGAAAGCGCGATCGCCGTCGCGTGTCAGGCAACCGGCTCGACGCCAGAATGAAGCTTCGCTGCTACGTATCAGAACTCCAGCGTGTCGGCGAACTTCAGCGCCGACATCTGGGCGCGGTTCACGGCATCGGCGCCGAGGCCCAGCGAATGGGTCAGCGTCTCGAGCGCTTTGGCCGTGGGCTCCTCGCAGGCGCGCGCCAGCTTGAGGAAAGGCGTGTAGGCGCCGTCGTTGCCGAGCAGCGCATCGGTGATCGGGTCCGGCAGGGTCATTTCCTCGAGCACCTTGTCCATCGGCGCGCCGAGCAGCTTGTCGAGCAACGAAAAGGCGCCGGTGATGAACAGGTTGTCATGCTCCTCGCGCGGGAAGAACTCCTGCCCCAGCACTTCCATCAGCCGGCCGCGCGCGATCGCGGCCTGCATCAGCGCGGGGGCAGACGGGTCCTTGCCCGCCGTCACCAGCAGCAGCGACAGCCACTTGTTGAGTTTGTCGTAGCCGAGGATCACCACGGCGTGCCGGAAGGACTGCACCTGGCACATCAGGCCGAAACCGGCCGAATTGATGTAGCGCAGCAGCTTGAACGACAACGCGACGTCCTGCTTCAGCGCGTCTTCGATCTGTTTCGGGTCGGCATTGCGGCGCACCAGATTCAGCACACGCACGATCTGGGCGTGTGCCGGTGCGAGCTTCTTTGCGGTGGTCTGGTTGGCCTTGAAGAACCACCCGGTCGCACCGCCGTAACCGGCCTTGACCGCAGCGTCGAAAGCGACCGGATCGACGACGCCGGTGGCCAGCAGGATGCCCGGCACACGGATGGTCGCCGGCTGCACGCGCGCGTCGGCCATCACGAAACGGAAACTCAGGCCGTGCGGCATTTCGATCCCGGCCTTGTAGTCGGCCAGTACCAGCGGAACACCTGCCTGCGCGAGCTGCACGGCCGCTTCGGCACAGGCCGGATCGGTCAGTTGCGACGCGGCGATTTCCATCATCGCACCCTCGGGCGCAATCCAGTCGGCGAGGCTGGCGTCCGGGGCGCAGCCGTCGAGGCTGACGAATACCGGACGCGCGGGCGGCCAGTCTTCGCCGATGGCGTCGAGGGCGGCCACCGCTTCGGCACAACCCGGGGCATGCACGCGCAGCCGTGTTGCCGTGATGGCGCGCTGCTTGTTGATCACGGGTTCGCGGGTGAAAAGGACGTCCTGGCTCATTGCGGTGAATAGGTGAAGGAATCGGCGTGAAAATGCTCTATCGGCAGATTGCAGCGCTGGGTAAAGTCGGCCTTTGCGGCATCGATCATCGCCGGCCCGCCGCAGGCATAGACCTGATGGCCTGACAGGTCCGGCAGGTCGGCCATCACGGCCTGATGCACGAAGCCGGTGCGGCCCTGCCATGCATCACCGTCGGCCGGATCGGACAGCACCGGAATGTAGCGGAAGCCCGGCAGGCGGCCTTCCCAGCTCGCGGCCAGTTCGTGCATGTACAGATCGGCCCGGGTTCGCGCACCCCAGTACAGGGCGATCGGCTTGTCGTAGCCGATCTGGATCGCGTGTTCGATGACCGCCTTGATCGGTGCGAAGCCGGTGCCGCCGGCCACCATGATGGCCGGGCGATCGACGTCCTCGCGCAGGAAGAAACTGCCGAGCGGCCCCTCGAAACGCAGGATGTCGCGCTCCTTCATCGCGCCGAACACATGGCCGGTGAAGTGGCCACCCGGCACTTCGCGGATGTGCAGGGTGATGAACTCATCGTCATGCGGCGCATTGGCGATCGAAAAGCTGCGCCGCTTGCCGTCGCGCAGCAGGAAGTCGATGTACTGGCCGGCGAGGTATTGCAGGCGCTCGCTGGCAGGCAGCTTGAGGCTGAGCACGATCACATCCGGCGCCACGCGCTCGAGTTTCTGCACGCGGGTGGGCAGCGTGCGCACGGCGATGTCCTTCATGCCGCCGACTTCGCGGCACTCCAGCACCAGATCGGAGCTCGCCGTGGCGCAGCAGAACAGCGCGTAGCCCTGGGCCTTTTCTGCGTCGGTGAGCTTGGCGGCCTGGTATTTGCCGTAATCGACCGTGCCGGACACGATCCTGCCCTTGCATGAGCCGCAGGCGCCGTTGCGGCACCCGTACGGCAGATTGAAGCCGGCCGCCAGCGCGGCGTCGAGCAGGCGCGTTTCGGCGTCGGTGGCAAAGGTGTGCTGACTGGGCGTGAGGGTGACCTGATAGGACATGGCAGCGTGAGACAATCCGGAAATGAACAAGGTAAAGCGACCGCAGCGGTCCGCCCCTGCGGGGTGGTGCGGCAAACGGTCAAGGCTCCTGATTGTAGGCTGTGGCGACGTTGCGCGGCGCGCGCTGCCCTGGCTCGCGCGTCGCGTACGCGTCTGGGCCATGGTGCGCAGCGCGCAGTCGGCAACCGAATTGCGGGCGCTGGGCGTGCGTTGCGTGGCGGCTGACCTCGACGAGGCAGCCAGCCTGCGCCGTGTCGCCGCCCTCGCGCCCTGGGTCTGGCATTTCGCGCCGCCGCTGGGCACCGGCGACGGCCGCGACCCGCGCAGCCGTCGTCTGGTGACGGCACTGCGCCGTGCCGGCCGGGTCCGGCGGCTTTGCTACATCAGCACCAGCGGTGTCTATGGCGACTGCGCCGGCGCACATGTGCCGGAAACGCGGCCGCCGGGGGCAACCAGCCCGCGCGGTGCGCGGCGCATCGACGCCGAACGCGCGGTACGCGGTCTGGCACGGCGCGGCACTGCCGTGGCCATCCTGCGTGCACCGGGCATCTACGGTGCCGACCGACTGCCGCTCGACCGACTGAAGCGCGGCGACCCGGTGCTGAGAGCGGAGGACGACGTGTTCACCAATCACATCGATGCCACCGACCTTGCCCGTCTGTCCTGGGCTGCACTGATGCGCGCACGCGGCGGCCGCACCTTCAACGCCAGCGACGACACGCGGCTGACCATGGGCGACTATTTCGACTGCGTCGCCGACGCCTTCGACCTGCCGCGCCCGCCCCGCGTCAGCCGCGCCGATGCACGCGCGCACCTGAGCCCGATGACGCTTTCCTTCATGAGCGAATCGCGGGTCCTGGACAACCGCCGCATGAAGCGCGAACTTCGCCTGAAGCTTGCCTGCCCCGACGTCGATGCCGTGCTTGCGCAGGCACGCGATGCCGTCCGTTCCCGGACATTGCCCCCGTAGAATTCTTCAACGCCCCTGTCTGACGCCACCTGTCCCGATGAACAGCACCTATCTGTGGGCCAAGGCCCTGCACATCGTATTCGTCACCAGCTGGTTCGCCGGCCTGTTCTACCTGCCGCGAATCTTCGTGAATCTCGCCATGCTCGGCCCGGACGAAACCGCCGTTCGCGACCGCCTGCTGCTCATGTCGCGGAAACTGCTGCGCTTCATGACGCCGCTCGCCATACTGGCCATCGTGCTGGGCCTCTGGCTGTGGCTGGGCGAAGGCATCGGCGGCGGCTGGATGCACGTCAAGCTCCTGCTGGTCATCCTGCTGGTCGGCTATCACCACTACTGCGCCCGGCTGCTTCGCACCTTCGAAGCCAACCGCAACACGCGCAGTCATGTGTGGTACCGCTGGTTCAACGAAGCACCGGTGCTGCTGCTGTTCGCAGTGGTGATCCTGGTTGTGCTGAAACCTTTCTGACGCGATGACGAATACGCCCCCGAACTCCGGAAGATCCCCCGTCCGCGCGGTACGCCGCGTGCCGCGCCCCGAAGGCGAAACGCCACCGGAACTGCTGTCGGATCAGCAGTTCTTCTCGCCCTGCCCACGCGGGCTGGAAGCAGTGCTGGCCGAGGAACTGGCGCAGCTCGATGCACACAGCATCAAGGTGGTGCCCGGTGGCGTCGCCTTCGAGGGCAGCTGGAAGCTGGTCTATGTGGTCAATCTGGAAAGCCGCATCGCCACCCGCGTGCTGTGGCGCGTCGGTCACGGCAGCTACCGCAAGGAAGACGATGTTTTCAAGCTGGCCTGCGGTCTGCCGTGGGAGCGCTGGTTTTCGCCGCGCCGCACGCTGCGCGTCTACACCACGGCCGTGCGCTCGCCACTCAGGAGCGTCGACTTCGTCACCCTGCGCGTGAAGGACGCCATATGCGACCGCATGCGCGAACAGACGCGCTCGCGCCCCAGCATCGATACGGTCAGTCCGGATGTGCGCGTGCACGTCTTCCTGACCGACCGCGAAGCCACGCTCTATCTCGATACATCGGGCGAACCCCTTTACAAGCGGGGTTTCAAGGTGGCCAGCGTCGAGGCACCGCTGAAGGAAAATCTGGCGGCCGGCATCATCATGCTGTCGGGCTGGAACAAGGTAGAGCCCTTCTTCGATCCGATGTGCGGCAGCGGCACCTTCCTGATCGAAGCGGCGCAGATGGCGCTGGACGTCGCCCCCGGTCTGGGCCGCGGCTTCGGTTTCGAGAAGCTGGCCTCGTTCAGCGCGGGGAGCTGGGCCGGCGTGCGCGACGCAGCGGCCGCACGCGCGCAGCCGCCACGCGAACTGCCGATCTACGGCTCCGATCATTCCGGCCGCGAAGTCGCCCGCTGCAAGGAAAACCTGCAGGCAGCGAAGTTGCCGTGGGTGGTGCGTGTCGAAGGCGCCGATCTGCTGGAGCGCGATCCGCCCGCGGACCACGGCGTGATGGTGACCAACCCGCCGTACGGCGAACGGATCGGCGAAAAGCAGGAGCTCGCCGCCTTCTACCCGAAACTGGGTGATCTTCTGAAGCGGCGGTACAGCGGCTGGCGCTGCCTGTTCATCACCGCCGACACCGATTTCCCGAAGCTGATCAAGCTGAAGGCGAGCCGCCGCACGCCGCTCTACAACGGCGCGCTGGAGTGCCGGCTGTTCGAGTACCGCATGGTCGAAGGCAGCATGCGCGGAACCCGCGGCGCGGCTTCACCTTCGGACGGCAACGAAGCGGCGTCGTAACGAGGCTGGGATGACGATGAGGAAAGCGCTGTGCGTACTGCTCCTCGCGGCGCTGCTGCCGTCGGCCGGCAAGACGGCCGAGGCTGGTGCACCGCCGCCTGTAAACTGGCAGCTGGCCGGCTCGCTGGGGCTGCTGCAGTTCATCGTCGTACCCGAAGCATCCGCGCGCGATCAGGCCTATTACGAACGCATCATCGCCGAAGTGTGCGCGGATCAGACCGCGTCCTGCTTCCTGCGCTTCTTCACCAACAGCACCCGTGCAGCGCTCACCTTCCCGCTGCCCGATGCCGTCATCGCCGAACCGACGGTGATGTTCCAGCGCTCGGCCAAGCATCTGCGCGAACAGTTCCAGTGGAGCTGCCGACTGCAGATCAACGGCAGTTCCTGCTTCTAGGGTCTGATGACTTCAAACCGTTATTCGCGCGTGAATCCTGTGCGTTCGGATCGAGGCGGGCCGCCGCCGGCTGACGGGCCGTCAATGCAGCAGGTCCGGCGCGGAGCCCGGCGCACGGAGCGGAAGTCTGCGCGACCACCGGAACACCGCCTGAATCAGATCAGATCCAGGCCCGACGTCACGTTGAGGTTGCGGTCCTGCGCCTCGCGGCTGTTCAGCTTGATCTGCAGGCGCAGGTCATTCACCGAGTCGGCGTTGCGCAGCGCGTCTTCGTAATTGATGCGTCCGGCCTCGTACAGGTCGAACAGTGCCTGGTCGAAGGTCTGCATGCCGATCTCGCGCGAGCGCTTCATCACATCCTTGATCTCGCCGATGTTGCCCTTGAAGATGTGGTCGGCAATGAGTGGTGAATTCAGCATCACCTCGATCGCCGCCGCACGCCCCTTGCCCTCCTTCATCGGCACCAGACGCTGCGAAATCATCGCGCGCAGGTTCAGCGACAGATCCATCAGCAACTGTTCCCGCTTGTTTTCCGGGAAGAAGTTGATGATGCGGTCGATCGCCTGATTGGCGCTGTTCGCGTGCAGCGTGGCCAGACACAGATGGCCGGTTTCCGCGAACTGGATGGCGTGTTCCATCGTTTCACGGTCCCGGATTTCACCCATCAGGATCACGTCCGGTGCCTGGCGCAGCGTGTTCTTCAACGCGATTTCCCAGTCTGCCGTATCGAGTCCGATCTCGCGCTGCGTCACCACGCAGTTCTTGTGGTCATGCACGTACTCGATCGGATCCTCGATCGTGATGATATGACCGTAGCTGTTCGTATTGCGCCAATCGACCAGCGCGGCGAGCGAGGTTGTCTTGCCGGTGCCCGTGCCGCCGACGAAGATGGTGAGACCGCGCTTGGCCATGGCCACGTCCTTCAGCACCGGCGGCAGGCCCAACTCGTCGAGCGTCGGAATCTTGGCGTTGATGGTGCGCAGCACGCAGCCGATCTTGCCCTGCTGCACGAAGGCATTGACGCGGAAACGGCCGATGCCGGCCGGCGAAATCGCGAAATTGCATTCCTTGGTCGATTCGAATTCCGCCGCCTGACGGTCGTTCATGATGGCGCGCGCGAGTTCGGCCGTGTGCTGTGGCGTCAGCGACTGATTCGACTGCGGCACGATGCGCCCGTCGACCTTGATGGCGGGCGGAAAACCGGCGGTCACGAACAGGTCGGACCCCCGCTTGGTCACCATCAGGCGCAGCAGGTCATACATGAATTTCAGTGCCTGATCTCGTTCCATCTGCGCGCTCCGCTGCGGTATGACCGCTGTGTGTGAGTTAGGGCTGCAGGGCGCGCAGCGCCCTGCATATTCGTTCAAGTCTAGCCGGCCATACGGCCGGGATCAGTCCGCTCAGCCGCCGAATGCGTCCTTGTTCTGTGCGCGGGTGCGCGCTTCTGCGTTGGAAATCACGTTGCGCTTCACGAGTTCGGTCAGATTCTGGTCGAGCGTCTGCATCCCCACGTTCTGACCGGTCTGGATCGCCGAGTACATCTGTGCGATCTTGTTTTCGCGGATCAGGTTCCGGATGGCCGGCGTGCCCACCATGATTTCATGTGCGGCAACGCGCCCTGCACCGTCCTTTGTCTTGAGCAGCGTCTGGGAAATGACGGCGCGCAGCGACTCGGAAAGCATCGCCCGCACCATTTCCTTTTCTTCCGCCGGAAACACGTCGACGATGCGGTCGATCGTCTTCGCGGCGCTCGATGTGTGCAGCGTGCCGAACACGAGGTGGCCGGTTTCGGCCGCCGTCAGCGCCAGACGGATGGTTTCCAGGTCGCGCATTTCGCCAACCAGAATCACGTCCGGATCTTCCCGCAGCGCCGAACGCAACGCGTTGGCGAAGCTCAGCGTGTGCGGCCCGACCTCGCGCTGGTTGATCAGGCAGCGTTTCGATTCATGCACGAACTCGATCGGGTCCTCAACCGTCAGGATGTGACCATAGTCGTTTTCATTGACGTAATCGACCATGGCCGCCAGCGTCGTCGACTTGCCGGAACCGGTCGGCCCGGTCACCAGCACGATGCCGCGCGGCGTGTTCGCGATGTCCTTGAATATTTTCGGTGCGTTCAGCTCTTCCAGTGTCAGCACCTTGCTCGGAATGGTCCGGAACACCGCACCGGCGCCCCGGTTCTGCACGAAGGCATTGACCCGGAAGCGCGCCAGGTTGGGCACCGCGAACGAGAAGTCGCACTCGAGGTGCTCTTCATACACCTTGCGCTGGGTGTCGTTCATGATGTCGTAGATCATCCCATGCACGTCCTTGTGCTCCATGGGCGGCAGATTGATGCGGCGAACGTCTCCATGCACGCGGATCATCGGCGGCAAACCGGCCGACAGGTGCAGGTCGGATGCCTTGTTCTTGACGGAAAACGCGAGCAGTTCGGTGATGTCCATGCGTAACCTCGGAGTGATTTCGACGCGTCTGATGGCGTCTGGCGCTGCGTTGCAGCCGAATATAAATCGATGAAATTCAGGGCATTATGATGAACATTTCAGACAACCTGCAAGCAATTCGGCACCGTATCGCGGCCGCAGCGCACACGTGCGGACGGGATCCGGCAGACATCGCACTGCTGGCCGTCAGCAAGACCAGACCGGATGCGGACATCATCGCCGCCGTGGCTGCGGGGCAGCATGCATTCGGCGAAAACTACGTGCAGGAAGGGTGCGACAAGGCGCAGCGTCTGGCCGCTTCCGGCCAAGTGCTGGACTGGCATTTCATCGGCCCCATCCAGAGCAACAAGACGCGGCAGGTGGCCACCTTTTTCGACTGGGTTCATTCGATCGACCGCGAAAAGATTGCGCAGCGCCTGTCGGAGCAGCGCGATGCCGAAAAAGGCGAACTCGATGTGTGCATACAGGTGAACGTCAGCGGCGAAGCATCGAAGAGCGGGGTGACACCGGATCAGGTCGCCGCGCTCGCCGACGCGGTGGCCCGCCTGCCGCGGCTGAAGCTGCGCGGCCTGATGGCCATCCCCGAACCGACCGACGATCCCGCGCTCCAGCGACGCCGTTTTGCCCATTTACGGCAACTGCTCGAAGAACTGAATGCCGGCGGACATGCGCTCGACACACTGTCGATGGGCATGTCGCAGGATCTCGAGGCTGCCATCGCGGAAGGCGCCACCATCGTGCGCGTGGGTACGGCGCTGTTCGGGGCGCGCGGATGAGGCCTGCCCTCACTTGTGATGGCAGAGTCTTGTTCTCTCGACGGCGCACAACGCCCGCGATTCACCTGCCTGACGTCGATGTGGGTGTGCTGAACGCCTGAAAACAAGAAAACCTCGCCGGACTAGGAGATTTTCAGCAACCACGGCCAACACGACGCCGATTTCACGAGAGCTGCTTTGCGAGGTGGCCCAGCAAACCGGTCGGGCTGACAAAGCTGAGTTCGTACATGCTGCTCAGCCCCGCTGCCTGTTCGTCATCCAGACCGAGGCAGCACAGGATGAACTGGCTCCGATCAATGCCCAGGCGCTTGCGCAGCCGGAGGTATTTGTCGATGTCCTGACGAAACTCTCCGGTCTTGCATTCGATGCACACCGGTGTGTCCTCATCCACCAGGAAGAACACATCGAGCTCGTGCAGATCCTCGTTGGGGAAGACCACCGAAAGGTTGCGTGCGCACGAGAAGATCCGCTGACCTTCGCGAAAGAAGGCGAGCAGCTTCATCAGTGCGTACCACTCCAGCCACTCGCCTGCAAAGAAGTTGCGGATGGCCGGCGCAGACTGGATGGTGGCCCGGCCGATCTTGTCCTGTTTCTGATAGAAGTACTTTGCCAAAAAAGTGTGTTCGTAGAGCCTCTTGCAGAAAGCGTTGATTGCCTGGCCATCCTTCTGGCTCAGTTCCGCGAACTTGAGACTGAAAGTGGGAACATCCTTCTGCTGGGCCCAGCGGATCTTGCCGACCACATCGCCCAGCAGCGGGTAGTTGTCACCGATTTCCACCGCAAACTCGTCGAAGAAACCCGTGGTATTGACGGCGTCGAGGCTGGTGCGGACCTGTATCTGCCGGCGCAGGAACCAGGCTACGATCCGGGCATGCCGGGCGTCGCTGGCGAGGTGTTCAGTGTTGTGAAAATCGATGTTGGCCACTGCCTTCGCTGCCGTGATTCCCGTCGCAGCGGGGCTGGCGCGCAACTGCTTCAGTTCGTCCTGCAGGGCAAAGTACTGCTGCAGTACCTTGCGCACGAACAGGACTGTGTCGTAGGCAGGGACGCGATTGTCGCAGGCGGGGCAGGACACCTCCGTGCCTATCAGCCCGGTGGGCACTTCGGCCACATGGCCACATTTGTTGCAACGAAGGATGGCCATCTGGGAGACAAAGGAGCTGTTCGGATCATTATGCCAATCCATTCAGGCTCTGACGAGTACGCTGCTGCTTCTTCAGCGCCGCGGTTGTCGCCCCGTATCCGAAACCGCACGTGCTTCTGAAGCAGCCGATGGTGCATGGAACAGAAGGCGAGCTTGGCGCGGGCATCGCCCCGCCACGCCTGTTCTCACATGACATATAATTTTCATTCCGGCGCGCACGGTCGCCGCAACTGCACGATCGAGTGCCTGCAAGTACCTGGGGCGCGATGACCGCGGCCTTCCCTTTCTAAATCGGGAGAACGGATGAACCGACGATACAGCGCGATCGGCCTGTCGAATGACGGCCACCTGCGCGTGATCGCGCTGATCTGCGCGATTGCATTAGTCGGATGCGCATGGATCGCCCTGGAATGGCTGTCGAAGGTGGACCGGACGGATGGAGCGCCATCGCCTTCTTCGGCCGCCCCCCCCGCTTCACCGCCGGCAACGGCCACCCGGCCACCGGCGACCACCCTGACAGTGCAGACACCTCCCGCACCGGCGGTACGCGAGAACACCCTATACAAATGCACCGGCGGCGGACGCACGGTCTATGCGGATGCGCCCTGCGGTGACCGGGTCGAGACACTCGTGATCATTCCCCACAGCGCCGGGCTCTCACCCGGACGCAGTTACGCGGATCAGCTGGCCCAGGTGCGCGCCGAGCGGGCGCGCCATGCCGCATCGCAACCGGCGCCGGTCACGAGTGCCCGGAACGACTCGCAGGCCGTTGATCGCTGCGCAACGATCGACGGTGCAGTCCGGCAGATCGACGCAGTCACGCGCCAGCCGCTGTCGATTCCACTGGCCGAGCACTACCGAGCCCGGCGCAAGGCATTGATGGACGAACGCTTTTCCAGAGCCTGCAATGGCTGAACCCGCAGGCGCGGCTGCGGCGGTACACTGAGTGATCGAATCGCCTGCCATCCGCCCCCGCCGTGCCCGTCTCCGACTTCCTCATCCACCCCGCGATTTCGCCGATCGCCTTCGAAATCGGCCCGCTGGCCGTGCGCTGGTACGGTCTCATGTATCTGCTGGCCTTCGTCGGTTTCATGCTGCTCGGCCGCCTGCATGCGCGCCGGCTGGCGGTGAAGGGTGTCCCATCGCTCGACGTGAAGCAGATCGATGATCTGCTTTTCTGGGGCGTACTCGGCGTGGTGCTGGGCGGACGACTGGGCTATGTGCTTTTCTACAAGCCCGCCTACTACCTGGAAAACTGGCACGAAATTCCGGCCATATGGACTGGCGGCATGAGTTTTCACGGCGGCTTTCTCGGCGTGCTGGTGGCAGCGGCGCTGTTCGCGCGGCGCATCGACTGGCGCTTCTTTCAACTGACCGATTTCATCGCGCCGCTGGTACCGCTGGGTCTGGCTGCCGGGCGCATGGGCAACTTCATCAACGCCGAACTGGTCGGGCGCGTCACGGACGTACCCTGGGCGATGATCTTTCCGACGGTCGACGCGCAACCGCGTCATCCGTCGCAGCTTTACCAGTTCGCGCTGGAAGGTCTGGCGCTGTTCGCGCTGCTGTGGTGGTTCTCGCGTGTGCCGCGACCGCGTTCAGCCGTCAGCGCACTGTTTCTGATCGGCTATGGCAGCTTCCGCTTCATCGCGGAATTCGGCCGCGAACCGGACGACTTTCTCGGCCTGCTGGCCGGCGGGCTGTCGATGGGCCAGTGGCTCAGCCTGCCCATGATCGCTGCCGGCGTGGTGATGATGATTCTGGCGTACCGCCGCAACTGACCGGAGAACCCGCATGACAAAACCCTTCCGCATCCTCGGCCTGCAACAGATCGCCATCGGCGGGCCCGAGCGCCTGAAACTTCGCCGCCTGTGGGTGGATGTATTCGGACTCGGTCTGGAGGGCGATTTCACCTCCGAGCGTGAAAACGTAGTGGAAGACATCGCGGTGCTCGGCTCGGGCCCGACCCGCGTCGAAGTCGACCTGATGCAGCCGCTCGACCCGGCCAGGAAACCGCGCGTGGATGAGCCGGCGCTGAACCACATCGGGCTGTGGGTGGACGACCTGCCGGGGGCGGTCGAGTGGATGACCGAACAGGGCATGCGCTTCACGCCGGGCGGCATACGGCGTGGCGCGGCCGGCTACGACATCGTGTTCATTCACCCGAAGGGCAATGAGCAGTTTCCGCTGTGCGGCGAAGGCGTGCTGATCGAGCTGGTGCAGGCGCCGCCGGAAGTGATCGCCGCGCTGGGATGACCACAGGCGACAGGACTTGTGTCGACGGGAATTGCCCTGATATGAAGAAATGGCCTGCTTGCCGACGGGCTGCGGGTGCGGCACCATGAGAAGTGCTGCGGCCATCGCGTGCCGCCCGGATCAACTCAATATCGAGTGACCTACATAATTCTGGAGACCGACCTGCCATGAAAAAACTGCTCTGCCTGTTTTTCAGCGTCCTTGCGCTCGCTGCCTGTTCGCCGATGAAGCCCACACCGGCGGGAAACTGGGACTATCAGGTCTCCGAAACGCCTGAAGGCGATGTCGTCGGCACGTTGACGATCACGGGGCCGACTGCCGATCCGAAGTCATTCGCCGTGATGATGAAGGCCAACGGCAGCGAACTGGCGATGGACAAGTTTTCGTTCGATGCCGAAACGAACAAGATCGCCGGCGAATTCATCTATTCGGGCATGAAGGTGACCGTCGACGCCATCCAGCACGAAAACGGCGACGAGATCACCGGCGCGATGTGGGTGTCGGGTCTGGACTTCCCGTTCAAGGCCACGCGCAAGAAGTGACCTTGCTGTGGCCCGGCCTCGGCCGGGTGAGTACCTGAAGACAAAAAGCGGGCTCCGATCAACCGGAGCCCGCTTTTTTAATTGCTGCGGCCGGCGCGAACACACATGGCCCCGATGAAGTTGCAGGCAGGGGGCCGGTCTCGCGATCAACGGTCCCTGGCGCCTGGCGGCAAAGCCGCCGTTCCGACTCGCGCTCACGTCAGCGCCTGCGCAGTAAGTGATGACCGATTCAACCCCCGAATACCGGATTGAGAGCACTACTCGAGCAGCGCATTGACGCTGGCGATCTCGTCTTCGGTCAGCTGGCCGGCGGCCGCCTTGAGGCGAAGCTGGGCTAGCGAGGTATCGTAGTGCGCGCGTGCCAGATCGCGTCGCGTGGCGTAAAGCTGCTGCTGCGCGTTGAGCACGTCGATGTTGATGCGCACGCCCACTTCGTAGCCCAGCTTGTTCGAATCCAGCGCAGATTGCGACGACACCAGCGCTGCTCGCAGCGCCGCTGTCTGGGCGATGCCGTTCATCACGCCGAGGTAGGCCTGCCGTGCCTGCAGCGCGGCGTTGCGGCGAGCCAGATCGAGATCCGCGCGGGCGCGATCGAGCAGGTGAGCCGACTCGCGCACGCGGGATTCCTGCCCCAATCCCTGGAACAGGGGCACGGTGACCTGCACGCCGATGGTCCCGGTTTCGGTCTGATTCGACAGCGGATTGCCGGCGAAGGTAACCACCGTCTTGTTCTGGCCGTAGGTGGCGACCAGATCGACATTCGGATAGTGACCGGCACGCTGGCGTTCGATTTCGCGGCTGGCGATTTCCTGATTGGCCAGCTGCGCAAGCACATTCAGGCTGTCGGTCTGTGCCCGCTCCACCCAGTCATCCATGCGCGCCGGTTCAGGCAACGCAAAGTTGACGTCGGTGCGCAGGCGACGCAGCTCGCCGGGCGCCTGGCCGGTGATGAGGGACAGCGCATGGCGCTTCACTTCGATGTCGCTGCCCGCGGCGATAGCCTGCGCGCTGGCGAGATCGAAGCGCGACTGCGCCTCATGCACGTCCGTGATGGTGACGGTACCGACCTCGAAGCTCTTGCGGGCCAGTTCGAGTTGCTGCGCCGTGGCCCCCTTCTGCGCCTCGATGGAAGCCAGTACATCATGGGCGTACAGAAGATCGAAATAGGCCTGTGCCGCGCGCAGCAGCACGTCCTGACGCGCCTGTTCCACGATGGCCTTGCCGGCTTCGATCTGCAGCTTGCTCTGTTCGAACTGCACCCAGTTGGCCCAGCGGAACAGCGGCTGGGAAAGCTGGAAGCTGAAGTTGTGCGAGTTGTACTGCGTGGCCGTGTTGGTCGGCTGCTTGACGGTGACGTCGTTCCACTGCGTCGTGCCCGAAAGGGTCAGCGACGGCAGCAGACCAGCCCGCGCCTGCGGCAGCCTTTCACCCGTCGCCAGTCGCTGGGCACGAGCGGACTGGTACTGCGCGTCGTTGCTCAGCGCCGCGCGCACCACCGACATCAGGTCATCCGCGCCGTACGAATATCCGGAAGACAGGGACAAGACAACACATAACGGGATGAACGGCAGCCCTGCACCCTTGCCTCGTCGCTGACACGCCATCCGGTCAATACCTCGCCATCGTCGTATCGATCTGCGTCGCCCATGCCTCGACGCCACCGGACATGTTGTACACCTCGCCGAAACCGTTCCGTGCCAGGAAGATCGCCACCTGCATCGAACGTCCGCCGTGATGGCAGATGCACACCAGCGGACGCGATGGATCGAGCTCATCGAGCCGGGTCGGTATGGTGTTCATCGCAACGTGCCGGCTACCTTCGATGTGACAGATATCCCACTCGTGCGCTTCCCGCACGTCGATCAACTGAGGCTTCGGACTTTTTTCGTCGGCCAGCCATGCCGCCAGCTCGGTCACGTTGATCTGCAGCATCGCTGGCGCCTCAGAAGACGAAACGCTGAGCCCCACGCGCGTTGCGCAGCGTCGGCAACAAGGTTTCGAAGATGATTTCCTCCGTCTGGCTGCCGTCGGCATGCAGGGTCACCAGGGTTGCGTTCATCAGCGGCTCTGCGCCGATGAATGCGATCAGGCGGCCACCCGGGCGCAGTTGCGCGACCAGTTCCTGCGGCAGCACCGGCAGACCGCCTGACACGACGATCACGTCGTACGGCGCATGCACCGGCCAGCCCTGCGAGGCATCGCCCACTTCGACACGTACGTTGAGCGCACCCACTGCGACCAGGTTCTCCCGCGCACGCGCAGCGAGATCCGGCTCGATCTCGACCGTCGTCACCTGGCTGGCGCGCGCACCGAGCAGTGCAGCCATGTAGCCGGAGCCGGTACCGATCTCGAGCACGGTATCGGTGGTGCGCACGTGCAGTTCCTGCAGCACACGCGCTTCGATCTTGGGTTCGAGCATCGCGGCACCATGACCGAGCGGTATCGCCGTATCGACGAATGCCAGATCACGCAGCGCTGCCGGCACAAAATTTTCGCGTCTCACCACGAACAGCAGGTCAAGAATGTCCTGGTCGAGCACGTCCCAGGGCCTGATCTGCTGTTCCACCATGTTGAAGCGGGCCTGTTCGATATCCATAAAACCTGTTCCTCGGAATGACCGTCAATTGTAACGTGCCGCCGGGCGTGCGCGCCCGCCTTTGCGACGCACCGATCCGCTCATGCAGGCGATGTACAGCACCGGCATGACGAACAGCGTCAATACGGTGGCCACGCCCAGCCCCCAGACGATGGCACCGGCGACCGGCCCCCACAGCAGAGAATAGCCGCCGATGCCCGCTGCCAGCGAGAACAGGCCGCCCACCGTCGTGCTGGTGGTGATGATGATGGGCACCACGCGCCGGCGGGCAGCATAGATGGCGGCGTGCAGCACGCTCATGCCGGCCTTGAGGCGCTCGTTGGCGGCATCTATCAGCACGATGGCCGAATTCACCACGATGCCGGTCAACGCAATCACGCCGTACAGGGTATAGAGCGAAAGCGGCGATCCGCTGGCCAGCAGGCCCACCGCCACACCGGTGAAGGCCAACGGCACGGTGGCCAGGATCATCAACGGTTGCCAGTAACTGCGGAACTGTGCCGCCAGGATGAGGTAGATGAGCCCCACCCCGAGCAGGAACAGCACCTTCATCGACTCGAGGCTTTCTTCGACATCTTCCAGTTCGCCGGAAAAGTCGAGATCCGTCCGCGGGAAACGGCTGCGCTGAGCCTCCCACGCTGTGTGAAGCGCCTCCCGCACCTGCAGCGAATTGATCTTGTCGCTGTCGAGATTGCCTTCGACGGTGATGGTGCGCCTGAGGTTGTAGTGCTTGATGACACCCGGCCCGCGGCGGGTGTCCGGCTCGACCAGCGACCGCAGCGTGGTGGCTCCGCCGGCCGGCAGCGCGATCGGCGCATCGAGCACGCGCATCACATCGACGTCGGGCACCGCTTGCGACACCACCCGCACTTCGAGCTTGTTGCCCTGATCACGTGCCACGGCAACGATTTCGCCATCGACCTGCAGGCGCACCGCGCGCGCCACGTGTGTGGCGCTGAGTCCGGCATCGCGCAGGGCGTCGCGGTCGAGTTTCAACGCGAGCTGCGGCCGGCCCGGCGTATCGTCGTCGACCACGTCCCGCGTGCCGTCCAGCGCAGCGATGATGCGTTTCACTTCGGCGGTGGCGGCCCGCAGTTCGGACAGATCGTCACCGCGGATGCGTACCTTGATCGGCTTCTGCACCGGCGGCCCGCCGGAAAGTTCGGTGAAGCTGACCGTGCCGGCGCCGGGCAATTCGGTGACGGCTGCGCGCATGCCGTGCACCATGTCGCCGACTTGGCGTCCGCCTTCCTCGCGCGGGAGCAGCGCGACGATGACCTGACCATAGACGTCGCCGAACAGCGCTTCGGCATCGGTGAACTTGGCGCCCGCCAGCGACGCGATGCGACGCACTTCACCCTCCTGCATGTGGCCACGCACTTCAGTCTCGATCCGGGCGACCCGCGCCAGCGTCGCATCGAGCGGACTGCCAGCCGGCATGTCGACATTCACATAGAAGATTCGCATCGGATCGAAGGCGAAGAACTGCACCCTGATCAGGCCGGTCGCCATGGCCGCCGCCGCACCGGCGATCAGCGACAGGACGACGAAGCACAGCAGCACCCGGTGACGCAGCGTCCATGCCAGCGATTGCGCGTAACGGTGGCGCAGCACGCGGGTGAATTGCGTGCGCAGCCTGTCGGTCCGGGTCGGCATCCGGGATGTATAGCTGACGGCGAGGACATGGGACGGCAGCATCCAGAACGCTTCGATCAGACTGATCGCCAGCGCCAGCGACACGACGAAAGGAATGATGAACATGAAGTCGCCGAGAATGCCGGGCAGCAGCATCAGCGGCAGAAAGGCTGCCATCGTCGTCGCGACGGACGCCACCACAGGCGCCCACACCTCCCGCACCCCCTCGACCACCGCGTCGAGGGGGTCGGCGCCGCGCTCGAGTCGATAGTAGATTGCCTCGACGATGACCACCGCATCATCGACCAGCATGCCGAGGGCAATCACAACACCCAGCAGTACCGAAATATTCAGCGTGTTGCCGGTGGCGTCGAGCACCGCAAAGGTGCCGGCCAGCGCAAAGGGGACGCCGAGGCCGACCAGAAGCGAGATGCGGGTGCCGAGGAACAGCCAGCAAAGGCCGATGACGAGCGCCAACCCCACTACCGCATTCGATTCCATGACGGAAATCGCTTCGCGGGTCGGTACCGTCTGATCGTCCATGAGCTGCAGCTGCAGCCCCTGCGGCGCCAGCAGGGCGTTCTTGCGCTCGACGTAGTCGCCGATGCGCTCGACCATCGCCAGCGTATTGACGCCGGCCTTCTTGCTGACCGAAAACAGTACGCCCGCCTGACCATCGGATGACACCTTCTGCGATGCCCGCGCCCGCGCCCGCGCGATGGTGGCCACCTCGTCCAGCTTCACCATGGCACCCGCGCGGCCGGCTGCCGCGATGCCGACATCGGCCAGCCAGGCAGGGTCCGCGTCCTGACCGACCACGCGCACCAGCCACTCCTGATCGCCCGCGGGGCTGCGGCCGGCGAACACGTCGCGGAACCAGCCGGCAACGCTGTCGGCAATATCCGTCGGCAGCAGTCCGCGCGACTGCGCGGCCTGTGGCGAATATTCGATGCGCAGTTCAGGGTCGTGCAGACCGAGCGCGAACACGCGATCGACACCCGGCATGCGCTCGATGTCGGTGCGCATTTCGCGGCCGAGCGCGCGCAGCACTTCGTCGTCTGCCTGCCCGGTCAGCAGTATCTGCGCCGTCGGAAAGCCGTTCGAACTGGTGACCTCGGTGATGGTCGGTTCCTTGGCCTCGATCGGCAGTTCGGCACGGGCCTTGTTCTGGATCTCGCGGCGCAGGTCGTTGATGCGCTTGTCGAACACACTGGTCGGCACATCGTCGAAGCGCACCAGGATGCCGGCGATGCTGTCGCGCGCCGCCGACGAGATGAAGCGGATGTCGGACACGTTCTTGATCGCATCCTCGAGCGGCTGCAAAACGCGCTTTTCGACGTCTTCCGGCGAAGCGCCCGGCAGCACGACCGTGATCTGCACCCAGTTGAAGTTGATCTCCGGATCCTGCTCGCGCGGCAGGCCCAGATAGGCCATCAGCCCGAGCAGCAGCAGCACCACGAAGGTGATGTTGGCCAGCGGATGATTGCTGATGAAGCGGGCGTAGAAATTCATCGGGGGGACCGCCTCATTTCACGGCCTGCCCGTCGCGCAGGCTGTTGCGGCCATCGACCGCGATGCGCGCGTCGGGCGGCAGATCCGCCGGCGCGGGCCTGCCTTCCTGTGCTCCGGGCAGCGCCACGAAACGCGCAACGCCATCGCGCAGAACGAACACGCCCAGTACGCTGCGACCCGGATCGGTCTCGCGGCGCAGCATCAATTCTGCTGGTACATGCGGCACCGGATCGGACCAGGCGAGTCGTCCGTCGGCGCCGGCCGGGGCACGTTCCGCCACGAACGCCACGCGAACCTCGTGCGTGCGGCTGGCGTCGTCGATGGACGGCGACACACGGACGACGCGCACCGGACTGCGGCCGGCCGGCGACACGAAGGCGACCTCTTTCGCCGCGCGCAGCGAAGCCAGGTCGCGCGGCGACACGCGCGCAGTCACCTCGACCCGGGTCGCGTCTTCCAGCGTCATCAACACCATGCCGGCACCGGCGAGCGAACCGGCCGATGCTTCGCGCGAACGTACAACCGCCTCGTAGGGCGCGCGCAAGGTGCATTTTTCGACATTGCGTCGTGCCAGATCGACCGCATTGACCGCCACCGCCACGTCGGCGCGCACAACCTCGACCTCGGTTTCGCGCTGCGTCAGTGCCTCGGGCGACACGAAGTTCTGGGCCTGCAGTGAACGCGTGCGCCGCAATTGCGCCTCGACCTGGTCCAGTCGCGCCTTTGCCGCCTGCAATTGCGCCCGCGCCCGCTCCAGCGCGAGCTGGTAATCGCGCGCATCGAGCTGCACCAGCACCTGACCCTTCTTCACCCGCTCGCCCGGGTCGGCATGGGTCGAGGCGACACGCGCGCTGACTTCGGCCGCCAGCTGGGTGCGGTTCAGGGCCACCGCCTGTGCCGGCGCATCGCGCACCGGAAAGGTCGCGAGCCCGGAAAAGGGCTTGAAGCCGACGGCGGGCGCAGGCTGGGCTGCAGGCGCCTGCGCCATGGCGGCGGTCGCGGCAAGGCCCAGACACAGGACCGCGAGACGCGCGATCGGACGGAAGTCAGTCATGTTGCAGAGCCTTGATTACGAATTCGATGGATGCCGCGATGTCTTCGCTGTCGCTGCCGGTCGCGGCGCCCGGGTCAACACAGCCGAAGGAGTGCTTCATCAGTACGCGCAAGAGCAGTGGTGCCATGACCGCCTGCACCGTGCAAGGGTCGCCGGCAATGCGGAAATCGCCGCGGGCGTGGCCGTAATCGATGGCGCGTCCGACCAGTCGGCAGCCGCGCTCCATCACCGCGCGGTGATAGAGCTCTGCGATGTCGGGGAAGTTGCGCGCCTCGGCAACCATCAGCTTGGGCAGACCACCGAGGCGGGTCGCTCCGATCAGCCGCCACCAGCCCCACAGCAGCTCGCGCATCAGGTCGTCGCCGCTGCCCGAAAAACCGTCGACCAGCGCCTCGCCTTCCGCCAATGCGGGGACCAGACCCTGCGTGACGACTGCTGCAAAGAGTGAAAGCTTGGAATCGAAATAAAGGTAGAGGGTGCCCTTGGACACCCCGGCCGCGCGCGCGACATCGTCGAGTCGGGTCGCCGCATAGCCCTTCTCGACGAACAGGTCGAGCGCACAGACGACCAGTGCGCCCGGATCGACCAGCGCCGGTCGACCGCGACGAGCCGATTGCGGCACGGATCGATCCTCGCCGTGCGTTTCGACAGTGTGGTGCAGCATCGCGTCGTACTCGCCGGAGTGCGCGAATGACCCGGTAGGGCCGGGGTCCGTCGATGGCGCGCGCTTTTTCGTTGCCATGGGCTGCTGCAGTAAATTAATGACCGAATGTTCAGTTAATGGGAAGGCTGCGTCAAGTCCGCCGCCTAAGACACGCCCGATGAGAACGAACGGCATGTTGCATGGCATCATCGCGCCGCTCGAGCGCCCATCCGGCGTATTGACACAACAAGGAACTGACCATGGAAACCCCGGATCAGGCAGTTTTGCAGCGCACACCGTTTCATCCGCTTCACGTTGCCGCCAGTGCAAGGATGGTCGCGTTCGCCGGCTGGTCGATGCCGATACAGTACCCGCCCGGCATCATTCAGGAACATCTTCAAACGCGCAGTCACGCCGGTCTTTTCGATGTGTCGCACATGGGACAGATCGAAGTCACCGGTCCGAAAGCAGCCGCCTGGCTCGAATCACTGACCACCGCCGATCTGGTCGCCCTGGCACCCGGCCGGCAGAGCTATTCACTGCTGCCGAACGCGGCCGGCGGCATCATCGACGACCTGATGATCCAGCGCGTCGGCGACGGCTTTCATGTCGTGTGCAACGCATCGCGTCTGAGCGCCGTGATGGCGCATCTGGCCGCGCACGCTCCGGACAGCGCCGCGGAATGTGCGTTCGCGCTGCATGCCGATCGTGCATTGCTGGCGCTGCAGGGACCTTCGGCGGAGGCCGTGCTGCAGCAGCAGGTCACCGGCACGGCGGACGTCACGGGGATGCGCTTTCTCGACGTGCGTGAAATGTCTGCCGACGGCGTGCCGCTGCGCGTGAGCCGCAGCGGCTACACCGGCGAGGACGGCTTCGAGATATCGCTGCCGGCCGACGCCGCCTGCGCGTTTGCGGAACGTCTGCTGGCGCATGCGGACGTGCGCTGGACAGGTCTGGGCGCACGCGACACGCTGCGGCTGGAAGCAGGCATGTGCCTGTACGGCAACGACATCGACGACAGCACGACACCGGTATCGGCCGGACTCGGCTGGGCGATTGCGCCGGCGCGACGCAGCGATGGCGCGCGGGCCGGCGGTTTTCCGGGCGCGGCCCGCGTCCTGGGCGAACTCGGATTGTCGAGCACCGCGCCGCCGCAGCGCGTGCGGGTCGGGCTGCTGCCCGACGGGCGTGCGCCGCAGCGCGCCGGCGCGAAGCTTCTCGGCGCCGACGGACGCGAAGTCGGCGTCATCACGAGCGGCAACCACAGCCCGTCGCTCGGCAAGCCGGTTGCCATGGGCTATATCGACCGCACGGTCAAGCTTTCGGGAGAAGCGCTGCATATCGATTCCCGCGGACAGCAGGTGGCGGTCAGCATCGCCACCATGCCGTTCGTGCCGACGCGCTACAAGCGCTGATCCACCCCTCGCAAGCTCGACTCCGGGCACGCCTCTCGACGCGGGGCCTGTCCGGTACCTTCACAAAATGGTCGCCAAAAGCGGCCCGGAAAGGACTGTTGAACCATGAACAAGCGCCCCACCCTCGCAGCACTCGAAGACCGCGGAGACTTCATCGGTCGCCACATCGGCCCGGACGAACGCGACCTGGCCGTCATGCTGGCTGCGCTGGACGTGTCCAGTCTCGATGAACTGATCGCGCAGACCGTCCCCGCAGACCTGCTCGGCACGGCATCGCTGAACCTGCCGCCACCACGCTCGGAGCGCGTGGTCGATGACGCGCTGCGCCGCATGTTCGCGCGCAACGAACTGCACACCAGCCTGATCGGCATGGGCTACCACGACACCATCACGCCCAACGTCATCAAGCGCAACGTGCTGGAGAACCCGGGCTGGTACACCGCCTACACGCCCTACCAGGCCGAGATTTCGCAGGGCCGCCTGGAGGCCCTGCTGAACTTCCAGCAGATGGTGATCGACCTGACCGGCCTGCCGGTCGCCAACGCATCGCTGCTCGACGAAGCCACGGCGGCAGCCGAGGCGATGACCATGGCGCACCGCATTTCGAAGGTGAAGTCGCCGCGCTTCATCGTCGACGCCGACACGCATCCGCAGACGCTGGCCGTCGTGCGCACGCGCGCCGAGCCGCTGGGCATCGAGGTCGTGGAGTGCGACCCGTGGGCCGGCGTCGAAGGCGATTATTTCGGTGTGCTGGTGAGCTACCCCGGTTCGAGCGGTCGCCTGCGCGATCCGGCGCCGGTGCTGGCTGCCGCGCGCGCGGTCGGCGCGCTGTCCTCGGTGGCGGCCGATCCGCTCGGTCTCGTGCTGCTGAAGGAACCCGGCACGATGGGGCCGGACGGTGTCGGTGCGGACATCGTGTTCGGCAGCGCGCAGCGCTTCGGCGTGCCCATGGGATACGGCGGTCCGCACGCGGCGTTCTTCGCCTGCCGCGACGAACACAAGCGGCAGATGCCGGGCCGCATCATCGGCGTATCGACCGACGCACTCGGCAAACCCGCACTGCGCATGGCGCTGCAGACGCGCGAACAGCACATCCGCCGCGAAAAGGCGAACAGCAACATCTGCACCGCGCAGGTACTGCTGGCCGTGATCGCCGCCTTCTACGCCGTGTATCACGGCCCCAGGGGGCTGCGCACGATCGCCAGCCGCGTGCACCGCATGGCGATCATCTTCGCCCAGGGGCTGCGCGACCTCGGTTTCGACGTCGTGCATGACAGCTTCTTCGACACGGTGCAGGTGCGCGTGCCGGGCATCGCGCGACGCATCGCGGCACGCGCACGTGCGGCGGGCTTCAACCTGCACGTGATCGATGCCGACCACCTGTCGGCCGCCTTCGACGAAACGTCGCGCCGCAGCGAACTGAAGCAGCTGCTTGCCGTGTTCGCCACGCGCGCGGAAACTATGCTCGACGTCACGCAGATCGACGCCGCCGTGCCCGACTGCATTCCGGCGAATCTGCAGCGCGAGAGCAACTTTCTGACGCACCCGGTGTTCAACCGCTATCACTCCGAAACGGAAATGATGCGTTACCTGCGCCGGCTCGCGTCGCGCGACATCGCGCTCGACCGCGCGATGATTCCGCTCGGCTCCTGCACGATGAAGCTTAACGCAACCACCGAGATGGTGCCCGTCACCTATCGGCTGTTCGCCGCGCTGCATCCGTTTGTGCCGCTGGAACAGGCGCAGGGCTACCAGCAGCTGTTCGAGGAACTGGAAGAACAGCTGTGCGAGATCACCGGCTTCGCCGCCATGTCATTCCAGCCGAATGCCGGCTCGCAGGGTGAGTACGCCGGCCTGCTGGTGATCCGCAAATACCACCGGACGCGCGGCGAAGATCACCGCAACGTATGCCTGATCCCCGCGTCCGCGCACGGCACGAACCCGGCAAGCGCCGTGCTGGCCGGCATGGAAGTGGTGGTCGTTGCCTGCGATGCGCTGGGCAACATCGACGTGGCCGACCTCAGGGCGAAGGTCGCGCAGCATGCCGACCGTCTGGCCGCGCTGATGATGACCTACCCGTCCACGCACGGCGTGTTCGAAGAGGGCGTGCGCGACATCTGCGCGCTGATCCACGCACACGGCGGTCAGGTCTATATGGATGGCGCCAACATGAATGCCATGGTGGGTCTGGTGCGGCCGGGCGACATCGGCTTCGACGTGTGCCACCTGAATCTGCACAAGACCTTCTGCATTCCGCACGGCGGCGGCGGGCCCGGAATGGGCCCGATCGGCGTGGCACCGCATCTCGCGCCCTTCCTGCCGGACCACCCGGTGGTGCAGGGCGTGAATCCGGTGGCCGGGTCGGCCGGCACCATCGGTGCAGTATCGGCCGCGCCCTGGGGTTCGGCCAGCATCCTGCCCATCGTGTGGGCCTACATCGCGCTGATGGGCGCCGCTGGCCTGCGCCGCGCGACCATGGTGGCGATCCTGAACGCCAACTACATCGCACGGCGTCTGGCGCCGCACTACCCGATTCTCTATACCGGCAAGCACCGGCGGGTGGCGCACGAGTGCATCATCGATCTGCGCGCCATCAAGGACGCGTGCGGCCTCACGGTGGAAGACGTCGCCAAGCGGCTGATGGATTACGGATTCCACGCGCCGACAGTGTCCTTCCCGGTACCGGGCACGATGATGATCGAGCCGACCGAGAGTGAAAACCGCGCCGAGATCGACCGCTTCTGCGATGCGATGATCCACATCCGTGCCGAGATCGCAGAGATCGAGGCCGGGCGGGCCGACCGCGAGGACAATCTGCTCAAGCACGCACCGCACACGCACGAACTGCTGATCGCCGATCGGTGGGACCGGCCCTACGGACGCCGCCAGGCCTTCTTCCCGCATCCGTCGGTGGATCGCGACAAGTACTGGCCGCCGGTGGCCCGCGTGGACAACGTCGCGGGTGACCGCCATCTGGTATGCACCTGCCCGCCGCTGTCGGAATACGAACAGCACTGAGCGCGCGCCGGGCCGGAATCGGCGCATGGGCATGCGAGACACGCGCTCCGACACCCGTCGGACTGCGTGTGCGGAACCTTGACCATCCGCCGTGCTGAACGTCGTCGCCTCTTGCCTGTTCGTGCTCATCTGGTCCACCGGCTTCGTCGTTGCGCGGGCCATGGACGGTGTAGCCGATCCCAATCTGTTCCTGGTGGTGCGGTTCGTCGCATCGGCCGGACTGTTCGCGTTGCTTGCCGTGGCACTGCGCGCCGAATGGCCGGCGCCGGGCGAATGGCCGAAGCACCTCGTGGCCGGAGCGCTGCTGCAGGGACTCTATGTAGGCGGCGGTTACTGGGCCGTGTCGCACGGCCTTTCACCGGCCGTGATGGCGCTGCTCGGCACGCTGCAGCCCATGGTGACAGCCCTGATCGCACAGCGCCTGTTCGCCGAGCGGGTCGGCCGACGCTTCTGGGGCGGATTGCTCGCCGGCATCACCGGCGTGCTGCTCGTGCTGTCGCCACGGCTCGCACTGGCGGACGGCGACGGCCTGCCGCTGCCGGTCATCGCCGTAGCGCTGCTGTCGGTGGCGGCCATCACGGCGGGCACGCTGGTGCAGAAGACCTCCCTTGCAGCAGCCAACCTCATCAGTGCCAGCGCCGTACAGTACGCAGGCGGGGCGCTGGTAGTCGCGATCGCCGCCTGGCTGCTCGATGAATCGCTGTGGCGGCCTGGCGTCGCGCTGTGGGGTGCGCTCGCCTGGGCGGTACTGCTGCTGTCCGGCGTGGCCACCACCCTGCTGGTGTGGATGGTGCGCCGGGGTTCGGCCGCGCGCGTGACCGTGCTGCTTCTGCTGGCACCGCCACTGGCCGCACTGCAGGCGTGGTGGCTGTTCGACGAGCGTCTGGGCACACTGCAGATCGCCGGCTTCGCACTCGCACTCGGTGGCGTGCTGCTGTGCCGTCGCGCCACGGGTGGCAATCGATAGAGCAAAGCTGCGGGCATCCGCATCGCAGACACTACAGACGCGCCATGACCGCAACGGTATCGATGAGGCGGTTGCAGAAACCCCAGTCGCTTCGATACCCGGCACATATCTTGACCATGCGCCCCGATACGCGCGTCAGCCCCGCTTCGAACACGCTCGATCGCGTATCCCGCTCGGACAGGACTTTGCTGAACGGCACATCGCTGTACAGCAGGGGGTCGCCGAAGGCACCGAAGGATGCGCACTGGATCAGCGCATTCACCTCTTCGACCGAGGTTTCGCGCTGCGCTTCGAACACCAGACCGACCAGAGACGCCGGGCCATTCGGCAGGACGATCGGCGCAGTTTCGTCGAAGCGGTGCTCGAGCGCAGGCAGTACGCTCTCCACATGCTGCGCGACACCGTTACAGGAAGGCGGGGTGCCGTCACAGGCGATGCCCGACGGGTGCATGATGGTGACTATGCCGCTAGAAATGCCCAGTGCGTAGTGCAGCACGCGTGCGACGGGCGCAATGCAGTGCGCGGCGCCGTTCGCCCCGTGTACGCTGCGGTGTGAATCGCACAGCAGCGCATGGTTCACACCATATATGACTGTGATGTCGGGCCGGGATATATCCGGCGTGCAGCGCAACACTCTCCTCGCACCGGCCGAGAGATGCGCGCGCGCGTCGTCCTCCGAACAATCGAGAACGATGTCGATCGCCAGTTTCTGCCATGGCCACGTATACGCAGGCGGGGGACCACCGGAGACAAGACCGGTGCAGTCGCACTCTTCAGCCGCTCCGTGCATGCACACCAGTTCGAGTTCGTTCGCCTCGCACAGGGCCGGATGAACGCGCAGCGCCGCCCTCACTCGAGCGGCAATTCCCGCCCCACCCGCGACCGCAATGCGGGTTACCACGTTCAGCCCCGTTGCCGGAGCACGCGGGCGCCGGCAACGCGCAGGATGAAGCGTTCAGAGGTCATGATCAACAGCCCGTTCAGGCGGCAAGCTGCTTGCGCCGCCGTTCCACCAGCCGCAGGATCATCGGCGTGAAGATGAGCTGCATCGCCAGTTCCATCTTGCCGCCGGGCACCACCAGCGTGTTGGCGCGCGACATCCAGGAGTCGTGCAGCATGCTGAGCAGGTACGGGAAGTCGAAGCCGCGCGGATTGGCGAAGCGGATCACCACCAGGCTTTCATCGGCGGTCGGTATGTTGCGTGCGATGAAGGGATCGCTGGTGTCGACGATCGGCACGCGCTGGAAGTTGATGTGGGTGCGCGTGAACTGCGGGCAGATGTAATGCACATAGTCATGCATGCGGCCGAGGATGACGTCGGTCACGGCAGCCGTCGAGTAGCCGCGGGTGCTGCGGTCACGGTGAATCTTCTGTATCCATTCGAGATTGATCACCGGCACCACGCCGATCAGCAGGTCGGGAAAGCGCGATACGTCGACACTGTCCGTCTTCACACCGCCGTGCAGACCTTCGTAGAACAGCAGATCGCTGGCAGGCAGCGGCGCCCACGGCGTGAAGGTGCCGGCCGGCTGTCCGAAAGGGGCCGCTTCCTGATCGTTGTGGAGATATTTCCGGCTGCGGCCGGTCCCCGTTTCGGAATAACTGCGGAACAGCGCCTCGAGTTCGTCGAACAGGTTAGCCTCTTCGCCGAAATGGCTGAAATGGGGCTTTTCCGACGGATCGATCTCGCTCATCGCGCGCTTCATTTCCGCGCGGTCGTATCGATGGTAGCTGTCACCCTCGATGATGGCGGCGGCCACGCCTTCGCGCCGGAAGATGCTCTCGAAGGTGCGCGTGACCGACGTGGTACCCGCACCGGATGAGCCGGTGATCGCAACGATGGGATGTCTGACTGACATGGGAACCTCGCAATGACTGAAATCCTGAACCAACGGGGCACGGCGCAGCGATGCTGCGTCGTCCGTGCATGCCGGGCGGGCTAGTTGAGCGGGTCGGCGAACAATCCACGCCGGCCGAACAACGGCGATTCGTAGGTATCGGGCAGCGGCTCGCGGTGATACGCCTCGATGCGCGCCACCTCTTCGGCCGAGCCGAACACGAATGGAACTCTCTGGTGCAGCGACTCGGGCTGCACATCCATCAGCCGGCTGCGGCCGGTACTTGCCATGCCGCCCGCCTGTTCGATCAGGAAGGATACCGGACTGGCTTCGTAAAGCAGCCGCAGACGGCCGGGTTTCGACGCATCCTTGGTGTCGCGCGGATACATGAAAACGCCGCCCCGCATCAGTATGCGGTGCGTTTCGGCGACCAGCGAAGCAATCCACCTCATGTTGAAATCGGCACCGCGCGGCCCGGCTGCACCCGCCATGCACTCATCGACATAACGACGCACAGCGGGTTCCCAGAAGCGGCTGTTCGACGCATTGATGGCGAATTCGCGCGTCTGGCGCGGCACTTTCAGATCGGGATGACTGAGTACCCACTCGCCGAGCACCGGATCGAGCGTGAAGGCATGCGTGCCGCGACCGAGCGTCAGCACCATCATGGTCGACGGACCGTAGATCGCGTATCCGGCACACACCTGCCGTGTGCCCGGCTGCAGGAAGTCGGCAGTCGCGGCATCCTGTTCGGGCGTGACGGCACGCACGATGGAAAAGATGCTGCCGACCGCCACATTGACGTCGATGTTCGACGAGCCGTCGAGCGGGTCGAAGGCCAGCAGATATTTGCCGCGCGGATACTCGACCGGAAGCAGGTGGATGTGCTCCAGCTCTTCCGACACCATGGCCGCCACATGACCGCCCCACTCGTTGGCGCGCAGGAAGATGCGGTTGCTCAGCACGTCCAGCGTCTTCTGCTGCTCGCCCTGCACATTGACCGCGGCGCCCCCGGCATCGTGATCGCCGAGCACGTCGGCCAGACTGCCGAAGGCGACCTTGCGGGAAATCGCCTTGCAGGCGAGTGCAACGTCCGCAATCAGGCCGTTCAGGTCACCGGTGGCGTCCGGATGACGGCGACGTTCCTCGATCAGGAACTGGATCAGGGTACTGCGTCCGCCAGTAGGCATGATGTCCTCCGGTGTTCGATTTTCGAGGCGCAGTCCGGGCGGGGAAGCCGAAGTCTTCCGCCATGCCTGTCGCTATGCCCGCTCGGCCTGACGTGACAGCATCTCCCTCGCCAGCTGCAGCGGCGACTCGACATGCCAGGGTTCGATGCCTTCGGGCAGGGCATGCGCACCGTAGCCCCACCCGACCAGCACGACCGGACAGCCGGCAGCGTGCGCGGCCATCAGATCGGCCGAACTGTCGCCGACCATCAGCAATTCGCCGGGTTCGACATGCAGGCAGCGGGCGGCGTCGAGCAGCAAGGCCGGCGAAGGCTTGAGCTGTTCGGCGCGGTCACCGCCATGCACCGATGACATGAAGGGCAGCACGCCTGCCGCACCCAGTACCGCGCGCGCCAGATGCGTCGGCTTGTTGGTCACCACGGCAAGCGGACAGGCCGCGTAGAGCGCTTCGACCATGTCGGCGATGCCGTTGAAGACGGAGCCGTTTGCGAGCGGCGCATGCAGCGTTGCAGCGTCGAAGGACGCACGCAGACGCGCCTGCAGCACTCCGTCTGCATCGGTGCGACCGAAATGGGCAAGCGCGCGCCGGATCAGCAGATCGGGACCGCCGCCGATCCAGCCGCGCACCGTACGCAGGTCTGCACTGTCGATGCCGGCTTCGGCCAGCCCGACGTTCAATGCGTGGCAGATATCCGGTGCACTGTCGACCAGCGTGCCGTCAAGATCGAAGGCGATGGCCCGGACACTGTTCAGACGCTCTATGTTCATGTCAGCTTTCCTGCGCCTGCAGCGCGAATACGCGACTGGCCAGCACGTCTTCTGCCTGCAGCGTGCAAAGCGCGTCGCGGGTGGGTGCGGTGTCCGCCGCGAACAGCCGGGTGGCATGGCGCAGCCGGATGCGGTCGAGTGCATTGCGCACCGAGCGAGCATTGGCGAAATGGGGCTGCTGCCGGCGCAGCCCGAGGTAACGACCGAAGGCCGACTGCGCCCCATCGTCGAAGCGGTAGTTCAGGCCGTGCAGCATCAACTGCGCGATGCGCATCAGTTCGCCTTCGTCGTAGTCCGGGAAATCGATGTGATGCGCGATGCGCGACTTCATGCCCGGGTTGCTGGAAAAGAAGGTGTCCATGCGGTCCTTGTAGCCGGCCAGGATCACCACCAGATCGTCGCGGTGGTTCTCCATCACCTGCAGCAGGATTTCGATCGCCTCCTGGCCGTAGTCGCGTTCGTTCTCCGGCCGGTAGAGGTAATAGGCCTCGTCGATGAACAGCACGCCGCCCATCGCCTTCTTGATCACTTCCCTGGTCTTGGGCGCGGTGTGGCCGATGAACTGGCCGACCAGGTCGTCGCGCGTGACCGCCACCAGGTGGCCCTTGCGCACGTAGCCGAGCTGCCTGAGCACTTCGGCCATGCGCAGCGCGACTGTTGTCTTGCCGGTGCCCGGGTTGCCGGTGAAGCACATGTGCAGCGAGGGAGGCTGCGACTGCAGGCCCTGCTCGGCGCGCAGCCGATCAATGAGCAGCAGCGCCGCGATGTCGCGGATGCGGCCCTTGACCGGCGCCAGCCCGATCAGTTCGGCGTCGAGCTGATCGAGCAGCGCCTGCACACCCGAGGACTCGAACATCGAGCGCAGGGTGGCGGGCCGGGTGAGTGGCGTATCGTCCATGTGCGCCGCGCGGTCAGTAACGCGCGCCTTCCGGGCGCGCCTGCACGGCATAGCTTTCGATGCTGTAACGCACGGTGCGGCCGGCTTCTTCGTTACGGATCAGGCGGAAACCCGGTTCGACCGGCGGGCGATTGACGATGAACGACAGCACGACCGATTCGGTGCCGTGCGTCGAGTCGAATGCGGTGACCCGGATGTAATGGTTCGGGAAAGTGGCGCGGCAGCTGTTCACCTCGAGCAGGATGGCGGTGGCGTCGCGCACATCGAACATGGGATTGCCGAACATCTCCCAGAAAGTATTGCGCGGGTGCGGATCGTCGGTGTACTCGATGCCGATGGCCCAGCCCTTGTCGAGGCAATGATCGATCTGGGCACCGATCTGTGTGTCGGTCAGGTCGGGCAGGAAGGAGAAGGTGCCCTGGGTGATGCGCATTGTGTGCTCCTGTGTGAATGTCTGTCGTCCGCCAAGGGCGACTGAGTCGATGCCGGTCGCCGAAGCGACTCCCCGTGGGAGCGATCAATGGATCGCTCCCACGAAAAACTGTCAGGCTACCGACGGCGTCGGTACGAAATCCGATGTGTCGGTCGAGGCGTAATTGAAGGTGATGTCGCCCCAGGTATCGAGCGCTGCAGCCAGCGGCGAACACCACTTCGCAGCGTCGCGCAGGATCTGCGGGCCTTCGTTCGCGATGTCGCGGCCTTCGTTGCGCGCCAGCACCACCGCTTCGAGGGCCACTCGGTTGGCCGTGGCGCCGGCCTGAATGCCCTGCGGGTGGCCGATGGTGCCGCCGCCGAACTGCAGCACCACGTCATCCCCGAAGAGATCGATCAGCTGGTGCATCTGGCCGGCGTGGATGCCGCCGGACGCGACCGGCATCACCTTCTTCAGTGCGCCCCAGTCCTGGTCGAAATAGATGCCGCGCTGCAGATCGACCCTGGTGTGGGTGTCGCGGCAGACGTTGTAATAACCCTGCACCGTCATCGGGTCGCCTTCCAGCTTGCCCACTGCAGTGCCGGCGTGGATGTGGTCGACACCGGCCATGCGCATCCACTTGGCGATGACGCGGAAGCTCACGCCGTGGTTCTTCTGCCGCGTGTAGGTGCCGTGACCGGCGCGGTGCAGGTGCAGGATCATGTCATTCTGCCGGCACCAGTGCGATAGCGACTGGATCGCCGTGTAGCCGACCACCAGGTCGACCATGACGATGACCGAGCCCAGTTCCTTGGCGAACTCGGCGCGCCGGTACATCTCTTCCATCGTGCCGGCGGTGACGTTCAGGTACGAACCCTTGACCTCGCCGGTGGCGGCGCTGGCCTTGTTGACCGCGTCCATGACGAACAGGAAGCGGTCGCGCCAGTGCATGAAGGGCTGCGAGTTGATGTTCTCGTCGTCCTTCATGAAATCCAGCCCGCCCTTCAGGCCCTCGTACACCACGCGGCCGTAGTTGCGGCCGCTGAGGCCGAGCTTGGGCTTGGTGGTCGCACCCAGCAGCGGGCGGCCGAATTTGTCCAGCCGCTCGCGCTCCACGATGATGCCGGTCGGCGGGCCGGCAAAGGTTTTCACGTAGGCGACCGGAAACTTCATGTCTTCCAGCCGCGCCGCCTTCAGCGGCTTGAAGCTGAACACATTGCCGATGATCGATGCGGCGACGTTGGTGATCGAACCTTCCTCGAACAGCGACAGATCGTAGGCGACATAGCAGAAGTACTGACCCGGCGTGTTCGGTACCGGATCGACGCGGTAGGCCTTGGCGCGATACATGTCGCAGGCCGTAAGGCGGTCGGTCCACACCACGGTCCACGTCGCGGTCGAGGATTCGCCGGCGACGGCGGCGGCCGCTTCTATCGGGTCCACACCGTCCTGCGGCGTGATGCGGAACAAGGCGAGGATGTCGGTCGGTTTCGGCTCGTAGTCGCCGTCCCAATAGCCCATCTGGGCATATTTCAGTACGCCCGCGGAATAGCGCTTCTTCGCGTCCGTGATCTGCTGCGGGGTGTTCATGTCGCCCATGTCGTCCTCCGTTCGTCTCTCGTCTGCGCCCGCCGGGCTGCCGTTTGCAGCCCTGAATCGGCCTTGAATACGAACGATAAGGAAGGCTTATGGATAAGAAAAGTTTGTTTTTTTCCTTCTGACATTAAGCTAAGCTTATGCAAAATCGCCGTCATGACAGGCCATATCTGCATCGTGCAGGCGCTGGCCTGCGGCGGACGGTTATGGGGAGACACAGGCCACGTGGCAGAAACCCGGGTCTGAAGGTGCAGTTGCCAGACCGGCCTGCGTTGCGGGGAAACGGTTCGCAGCCGCAGAAGATCGAACACCTGCAATTCCCCTGCCCGGGAGTGTGTCCATGCTGAAGAATGCGACGCTGCGCCAACTGTCCGCATTGCATGCCGTTGCCAGGCTGGGCAGCGTGTCGCGTGCTGCCAGCGAAATCAATCTGACCCAGCCGGCTGTGTCCATCCAGCTCAAGCTGCTCGAGGAATCGGCCGGCACACCGCTGATCGAGAGGGAAGGTCGTGGCATACGCCTGACTTCGGCCGGCGAACTGATGGCGGATTACGCCGGGCGAATACTCGACCTGTGGCGCGAGGTCGGCGACGAAATGGCGGCACATCGCGGCGTCATGTCTCGCCGGCTGCGCATCGGTGTGGTCACCACCGCCGAATACCTCGTGCCGCGCATGCTCATCGTATTTTCGCGCGATTGCCCGAACGTGGAAGTGAAGCTCAAGGTAGGCAACCGCGACGAGGTGGTGCGCCTGCTCGCAAGTCACGAAGTCGATCTGGTCATCATGGGGCGGCCGCCGAAAGAGCTGAAGACGGTCGCCACGCCGTTCGCCCGCCACACCATGGCGTTCATCGCGGCGCCGGCACATCCGCTGATGTCGCGCGGCAAGCTGGCGCTCAAGGATCTGGCGAAGGAAGACCTGCTGGTGCGCGAGCGTGGTTCGGGTACCCGCACCACGCTGGAGCAGCTGTTCCGCAACGCCGAACTGAACCTGCGCATCGGCTCCGAACTGTCGAGCAACGAAGCGATCAAGCAGATGTGCGCGGCGGGCTTCGGGCTGGCCTTCATGTCGCAGCATATCTGCCGCCACGAACTGGAATCCGGCGAACTGGCGCTGCTGCCGGTGACCGGGAATCCGATCGAGCGCGAGTGGTTCGTGATTCACCTGGCGGCGCGCAACCTCACGCCGGTGGCGGTGGCATTCGAGAAGTTTCTGGTCGAACACGGACAGAAGCATGTGCAGGACCAACTGCTGCGCGCGCCCGAAGCACCTGCGCCGACCCGACCGACGAAAGACACCGAGCCGCCGAGGCGCAGCCGCAAGCGGTCCTGAAAACACCTTCCTGCGTCGTTACAGGTCGTCCAGAACGGCGAGCATGCCGGCAGCACGTGCGCGAATGGCGATGCGTTCCGCTTCATCGATGCGCGTCAGATTCTTCACCATGAGCGCCGTCCGCGGATTGCCCGCAAACGACGCTTCGTGGCGGTCGAGAAAATTCCAGTACAGCGTGGTGACGGGGCACGCACGCGCGCCGTGACGCTCGGCGGCCTTGTAGCGGCAGCCATCGCAGTAGTTGCTCATGCGCTGGATGTAGGCGCCGCTCGCGACATACGGCTTGCTGGTGAAGCGACCACCGTTGGCATACAGCGTCATGCCGGCCACGTTCGGCAATTCGACCCATTCGACCGCATCCACATACACGGCCAGATACCAGTCTTCGACCTGCTGCGGCATGACTTCGGCCAGCAGCGCGAACTGGCCCGTGACCATGAGCCGCTGGATGTGGTGCGCATACCCGTATTCCAGCGTCTGGCCGATGGCAGCGCGCATGCACTGCATGTGCGTGTCGCCGGTCCAGTACCAGCGCGGCAGTGCGCGGGCGTGACCGTAGTGGTTCGCCTCGCGCATGCCGGGCATGTCGAGCCAGTACATGCCGCGCACGAACTCCCGCCAGCCCAGCACCTGGCGCACGAAGCCTTCGACCGACTGCAGCGGCAGTGCACGTGCGCGCCAGGCATCCACCGCAGCGGCGATCACTTCGCGCGGCGAGATGAGCTTCAGGTTCATCGCCGCACTGAGCCGCGCATGCCAGAGCCAGGGCTGACCGGTCCACATTGCATCCTGATGGTGGCCGAACAGTTCCAGCCGGTGCGCGACGAAGTCCTGCAGCGCCGTCAGCGCCTCGTCGCGCGTGACCGGCCAGTCGAAGCGGGTGGTCGAACCCGGATGGTCGCCGAAGCGCCGCTCGACCAGGGCGATGACGTCGCGCGTGATGTCATCCGGATCGAAGCGCGTCGGCGGCGGCACCAGGCCCGGGCCGCGCCGGCCGAAGCCGGAACGGTTTTCCGCATCGAAATTCCAGCGCCCGCCGACCGGCTGGTCACCGTCCATCATGACCGCGTGCCGTTCCCGCATGTGGCGATAGAAGAACTCCATGCGCGGCTGCCTGTACTTGCGCGCCCAGCCGGCAAAACCGGCGCGCGACATCATGAAGTGCAGGTCATCACGCATGTCGAGGGTGAGGTCGACGCGGGCACAAAGCGTACGGATGGATTGCTCGACACGCCATTCACCGGGTTCGACCAGCACCAGCCTGCGCGGGCGGTGGCGGGTGATGCGCGCCGCGAGCACGTCCGCAAGATCGTCGGCACCCGGGGCAGCGCCTGCGTCGTCGAGGGTACGGTAGTCGATCGTCCAGCCGCGCGCGCGAAGGCTTCGGGCGAAATGACGCATGGCCGACAGGAACAGCGTGGTACGCGCCTTGTGGCTCCATACATGCTGCGACTCACCGGCCGCCTCGATCATCAGCACGCAGTCGTGCTCCGGGTCGAAACCGTCGAAAGCGGCCGACGCGTGATCGAGCTGATCGCCAAGCACCAGCACCAGATTGCGCACCTCGGGACGTACCTCAGACATGGGGCGCCCTCTTCCGGCGACAGGCGTCGGAACAATATCGGACCTCATCCCAGTTGTTTCGCCATGCTCGCCGCCAGGTCATTTCGCGACCGCAGGCCGCGCATGTCTTCGTCGGCAGGCTGGACTTGTTGCCCTTGAAATGGCTTTTCATGCGGACTCACCGAGTGTGGTTTTGGTGAAGACCGATGCCGGCGTGGCGGGTTGCATTCGCTGGCCATTTTTTCGAGGGTGGCCCCCGCCGGCGCATTGTCCGGTTTTCCATTCGCCGGACGTGCAGCACTCCGACACAAATTTGTTTCAAGGAGTCCTACGCATCGGGCGATAAGCAGGAATAAACAACGCTGAACGCCGATCAAGCCCGCCCGGATACCCGACAACGAAGAAGCCCGGCTGCTTGCCCTGCACCGTTTGAACCTGCTCGACACCGAGCCGAAGCCGGCATTCGACGACCTGACCCGGCTTGCCGCGGATATCTGCGACACACCGATCGCACCGATTTCCCTCGTCGATGCTGATCGTCAGTGGTTCAAATCCCGCTGCGGCCTGCAGGAAGGCGAAACCTCGCGCGACGTATCGATGCGTGCGCACGCGTTCGACGAACGCGACGGCGTACTGGTGGTGCCGGACACACCGGGGGACGACCGTTTCGCCGACAGCCCGCTGGTGCTGGGCGAGCCGCAATGCACATCGATCGGCTAACTGATCGAAGCCGCTGACACGGCGCTCTATCAAGCCAAGAATATTGGCCGCAATCGGGTCGAATCCGCCGCACCTGCGGCCGACACGGCCGCCTGAAACTCAGCGCAACCGCGCCCGCATGGCGGTCGTGGCATCCATACTGCCATCGGCATCGATACGCAACACGTGGCTTACGCCCATGCGGCCCGACAGCGCCATCCAGTCGTCGCGGCCGGCAATGAACAGCGGCTTGCTGTCGGCGTCGGAACGCGCGCCGGCGTCCGGCTGCGCAGGCATCAGCACGGTGAGCGATTGCGTATGACGCACTGGCTGGCCGGTGCGCGGATCGATCAGGTGACACAGGCGCTCGCCATCCAGCTCGAAATAGCGCTGATAGTCACCCGAGGTGCCGATCGCCTCGCCGTCACGCAATTCGACGCTGGCGAGCGATTCGGCTTTGCGCGGATGCTGGATGCCGATGCGCCAGGGCGTGTCGCCCTTACTGCCCAGCGCCATCACATTGCCCCCGATGTTGATCAGCGCATTGCGGACACCACGGGCACGCAGCAGTGCAGCTGCGCGGTCGAGTGCGTAGCCCTTGGCGTAACCGCCGAGATCGAGCCGCACGA
The DNA here is from genome assembly GCA_017984755.1 of Methyloversatilis sp. Lineage (GTDB taxonomy): Bacteria > Pseudomonadota > Gammaproteobacteria > Burkholderiales > Rhodocyclaceae > Methyloversatilis. Next base: position 28,310 of record JAGNYW010000007.1, on the reverse strand, counting down.
TGCGATTGCGGCTGCTCACACGATGACCGTCGCCGGGCAGCACGACCATGTCCAGGTCGGACATCACGGGCCGTGCAGCCAGCAGTGCTGCGACGGTCGCGTCGTCGGGTCGTTGCGGCCGGAACTCGTCGGCATGGAAGCCCCATGCAGCGATCAAAGCGCCGGCAGCGGGGTTGAACAGGTTTTCCCCGCGCTTCGCTGCGTCGGCCGCGCCCTTGAGCAGCGCTGCGATTTCCGGGTCGATGTCGACCGGCAGTCCTGCTTCGATCGCAGCATTGATGCGCGTCAGTTCGGACGGCTGCCACGCGTGGAGAAGCCGATGCAGGCGATCGAATTCACGCAGCACCTCACCCGCGGCATCACGCGCCTGTGCGCGGTCGAGACCGAACACCAGCACCTCGACGCGGGTACCGAACACGAAGGATTCCTGACGCTCGATCCGGTCACCCGTGCAGCCGGCGAGCAGCGCACAGCAAAGCAGGCACAACACCAGCCGGAGGAAGCTCGCCTCAGCGTCTGTCGGCATTAAGGCGCGGCGGCACGCTCGAGCGCATCGACGAACATGGCGGCGACGTCGAAACCCGTCTGCTGCGTGATTTCAACGAAGCAGGTCGGGCTGGTGACATTGATTTCCGTCAGGCGGTCACCGATGACGTCCAGTCCGACCAGCAGAAGGCCGCGCGCTGCCAGTGTCGGCCCGAGCGCACGTGCAATGCGCCAGTCGCTGTCGGACAGCGGCTGAGCGACCCCCCGGCCGCCGGCCGCCAGATTGCCGCGCGTCTCGCCCGCCTTCGGAATGCGCGCAAGGCAGAAGGGCACGGGCTCGCCGTCGATCAGAAGGATGCGCTTGTCGCCTGCAGTGATTTCGGGAATGTAGCGCTGCGCCATCAGTGTGGCAGCACCGTCATTGTTCAGCGTTTCGATGATGACGTTGCGGTTCGGATCATCATGACGGACACGGAAGATGCGTGCGCCGCCCATGCTGTCGAGCGGCTTCAGGATGCAGTCGGCGTGGCTGTCGATGAAGGCATTCACCGAGGACACATCACGCGACACCAGGGTCGGCGTGATGAGGTCCGGAAATTCGCAGATCGACACCTTTTCGGAGTGGTCGCGGATGGCGCGCGGGTTGTTGAATACGCGCGCACCGCCGGCCACGGCACGCTCGAGCATCCAGGTGGCGGTGATGTATTCGAAATCGAAGGGCGGGTCCTGACGCATCAGCACCGCGTCGACATCGCACAGCGAAATCGTCTGCTCATCTTCGATGCGAAACCACGGTTTGTCGGATGCGCTCGGCGCGATGCGCCGTGCCCGCGCGGAGAGATCGCCGCCGTGCAGATTCAGAGCCTCGCGCTGCACCGTCCACACTTCGTGGCCCCGGCGCGCGGTCTCGCGCATCATTGCGATGCTGGAATCCTTGGCAGGTTTGAGCGCGTCCAGCGGGTCGACGATGAAAGCGATGCGCAGCGCCATGTCAGCCGCGCCGCGCGGTTTCGAGCGCCTCTTCGGCACCGTTCATCGGCATACCGCGCTCCAGCTCGAGGCTGGCTGCAACCAGTGCAAGACGAGCCACCACGCCATAAGCATAGAAGCGGTTGGGTGGTGCGTCCGGCGCCGAGCCCGGATCCGGCATGGAACAGCAGGCTTGGAAGGCGAGCGGCTTGAAATGCATGCCCGGCGCGTTCAGGTTCTCGTCGCGACCCCGTTCGCCATGCACGCGATAGAACCCGCCCACCACGTAGCGATCCATCATGTAGACGACCGGCTCGGCAACGCCGCCATCAACCGTCTCGAAGGTGGGCACACCTTCCTGGATCATCACTGAACTGACTTCCATGCCCTCCTTCACCACCGCCATCTTGTTGCGCTGCTTGCGGTTCAGCCCCACCACTTCCGATGGATCTCGCACGGTCATGATGCCCATGCCGTAGGTGCCGGCATCTGCCTTCACGATGACGAAGGGGTCATGCTCGACGCCGTGCTGGGCGTACTTTTCGCGGATGCGGGCAAGCAATGCGCCGACGCGCGTAGCCAGGCACTCTTCGCCGCTGCGTTCCTGGAAATTGATGTCGCTGCACACGTCGTACATCGGATCGATGACCCACGGATCGATGTCCATGACCGAAGCGAAGCTTCGTGCCACCTCGCTGTAAGCCTCGAAATGCTGTGATTTGCGGCGCGTGGTCCAGCCGGCATGCAGTGGCGGAATGAAGGTCTGCTCATGCACGCCCCGAAGCAATTCGTGCACGCCGGCCGACAGGTCGTTGTTGAGCAGGATGGCGCAGGGATCGAAGCCTTCCACGCCGATGCGCCGCCCGCCCGGCAGGCGGATCAACGGTTCGATCCGCAGGCTGTGGCCGTCACCCAGATCGAGCTCGGTCGGCCCGGCGAGGTCCGGCAGCAGGCTGCCGATGCGCACGTTGAGCCCGGCCAGTTTCAGTATCTGTGCGAGACGGGCGACGTTGCGCAGATAGAACAGGTTGCGCGTGTGGTTCTCCGGCACCAGCAGCAGGTTGCGCGCTTCCGGACACAGCTTTTCGATGGCTGTCATCGTCGCCTGAACGCACAGCGGCAGGAATTCGGCATTGAGGTTGTTGAAACCACCCGGAAACAGGTTGGTGTCAACCGGGGCCAGCTTGAAGCCCGCATTGCGCAGATCGACCGATGCGTAGAACGGCGGTGAATGTTCGAGCCACTGCGAACGGAACCACTGTTCGATGTCCGTCTGGCGTTCGAGGAAACGTCGCTCCAGCGCGAGCAGCGGGCCGGTGAGCGCGGTGGTCAGGTGAGGCACCATGGGCGTTGGGCGGGCGCGATCCGCAATGAAATTCAGGCGCCCGAATTCTACACCTGCGCAGCCGGCACGGCCGGACGCACATTTACGTCCGGTACAATGACCGGCTGTGCGCGTCCGCGCATCCTTTTACCCGTGAGTGCCATGCTGTCCGCTTCCAACATCACCATGCAGTTCGGTGCCAAACCGCTGTTCGACAACGTCAGCATCAAGTTCGGCGGCGGCTACCGCTACGGCCTGATCGGTGCCAACGGCGCCGGCAAATCGACCTTCATGAAGATTCTCGCCGGCGTGCTCGAACCGACCGCCGGCAATGTGGCGCTCGACCCGCATGAGCGCATGGCATTCCTGCGTCAGGACCAGTTCGCATTCGAAGACCTGCGTGTCATCGACGTCGTGATGATGGGTCATGCAGAAATGTGGAAGTGCATGCAGGAGAAGGATGCCATCTACGCCAACCCGGACGCGACGGAAGAGGACTACATGCGCGCGGCCGAACTGGAGGGCGAGTTCGCCGAGTACGACGGCTACACCGCCGAAGCACGCGCCGGAGAACTGCTGCTCGGCGTCGGCATTCCGACCGAACAGCACACCGGCCCGATGCGCGAAGTCGCACCCGGCTGGAAGCTGCGCGTGCTGCTGTGCCAGGCGCTGTTCGCCAATCCGGACGTGCTGCTGCTCGACGAGCCGACCAACAACCTCGACATCAACACCATCCGCTGGCTCGAACACGTGCTGAACGAACGCAACAGCACGATGATCATCATCAGCCACGACCGCCACTTCCTGAATCAGGTGTGCACCCACATGGCCGACCTGGACTACGCGACCATCCGCGTCTATCCGGGCACCTGGGACGACTACATCGAGGCGTCGACGCAGGCGCGCGAGCGTGTCGCCGCCGCGAACGCAAAGGCGAAGGAACGCGTGGCCGACCTGCAGAGCTTCGTGCGCCGCTTCTCGGCCAATGCGTCCAAGTCCAAGCAGGCCACCTCGCGCCTGAAGATGATCGACAAGATCAAGATCGAGGAATTCAAGCCGAGCTCGCGTCAGTACCCGTGGATACGCTTCGAGTACGACCCCAAGGAGAAACTGCACCGTCAGGCGGTCGAGCTGGAGAACGTGGTGTTCGGCTACGAAGGCGGCCCGCAGATCCTGAAGGGCTTCACCGCCACCTTCGACGGCGGCGACCGCGTGGCCATCATCGGCGAGAACGGCGTCGGCAAGACCACCTTCCTGAAGTTGCTGGTGGGCGAACTGACGCCGCAGCACGGCGCGATAAAGTGGGCGGAAAAAGCGAAGCTGGGTTATTTCGCGCAGGACCACTCGGCCGACTTCGACAGCGACCTGAATCTGACCGACTGGATCAGCGGCCATGTGCGCGAGGGCGGCTACGAAGGCGACGACGCGATCACGCTGATCCGCGGCACGCTGGGCCGGCTGCTGTTCGGCGGCGAAGACGTGAAGAAGAAGGTGCGCGTGCTGTCCGGCGGCGAACAGGGCCGCATGATGTTCGGCCGACTCATGCTGCAGCGGAAGAACGTGCTGCTGCTCGACGAGCCGACCAACCACATGGACATGGAATCGATCGAATCGCTGAACGCCGGCCTCGATGCCTTCGAAGGCACGCTGTTCTTCGTATCGCACGACCGCGCATTCGTATCGACCCTCGCTACCCGCGTCCTGGAAATGCGCGCCGATGGCGCCATCGTGGATTACCGCGGCGGCTACGAGGAATACCTCGCCAGCCAGGGCATCGAGGATTGAGTGCCGAATCGAACACGCCGGACTGCCCGATCTGCAACGACAGGCCCGGCCATCACTGGCTGTGGCGCGACGACCGGCTGCGCGTGATCGACGCGCGCGATGCCGATCATCCGGCCTTCCTGCGCGTCATCTGGAACGGTCACGCGCGAGAGATGACCGACCTGAACGACGCCGACCGCGAGCATCTGATGAATGTCGTATGGCAGGTCGAACGCAGCGTCCGCGAAATCGCGCAGCCCGAAAAGATCAATCTGGGCAGTCTCGGCAACATGGTGCCGCACCTGCACTGGCACGTGATCGCACGCTGGCAGGACGACGCTCATTTCCCAGGCTCGATCTGGAGCACTCGTCTGCGTGACGGCACTGCACGCCCGCGCCTGCCTGCTGCGCTGTGGCGCGCAACCTTGCTGGCGCGGCTCGGTCTGCCGACCGTGGAAATTTCGGCCGCGCTGGCCGAAGCCTACGCAGCGACTGCCTATGCCGCCGATCTGCCCGACGGACCGGCAACGCTGCGCATGGGCACGACCGAGCCACTGCTCGACCGCTGGCTGACCGCACAGTCGCAGAATCGGTGGGCACTGATCTCTGCAGCGAATCCGTGGTCGGCGCGCTGCGAGGGCGACGCCAATCTGGCTGCACACGCTGCATTGCGTGCACTGCTGGTGCAGCGCGGCCTGCCGGTGTGCGAGGCGGTGAACTGGCCGGAGGATGGCGCTGCGGGCTGGACGGAACCAGCACTGCTGTGCGGAGGGCTGACGGCCGAAGAAGCGGTGCGCATCGGTGCCGCGTTCGGCCAGAACGCCGTGCTGGTCGGCGAAGCCGGCGAGACTGCTCGTCTGCTGTGGTGCGTGCGGGCGGACAGCGAAGGCTGACCGGAGCAAAAATCACGCACGGCACGGGCGGAAAAATGCGCTGGCCAGTGATTCACGCATGCACGAAAAGTGCGGCACACACATAGAATCGTATTGTCGGCATTTTCCCGCGTCCTTTCCCGATGCATTCGTTCTCCCTGCCTGCTACCGCACACGAGCATCCGCCGGAATTCGGCAATGCACGGTCGGCGCGCGACTGGCTGGAGCAACTCGACCGATCGCAGCCGCTCAAGATGCAGGCCAGGCTGCTCGGACAGATCAACCTGCTGAACCGCTACCGCATGCCGGCCGGTGACCGGCTGCGCGTGATCGAGGAACTGCGCGCGGCCGTGCTGGCTGCTCAGGCGAGCACGGCGAGCCGTTTCGCCGGTCGCAGCCTGCCCCTGTCGGCAGGAGAGCGTGCGGCCTTCGACGCCAACCAGGCGATGTGGGACACCCTGGCAACCGCCTACCTGCACTGCCTTGCCGCCGCCCTCGATGGGGACGGCAACGTAGGTGGTCAGGTCTCGCTGATCGCCCATCGCGCACTGGGCGCATTCGTGCTGATGCAGTTCGACGCCCTGCGCGCATCCCATCTGCCCGCGCCCGGCTACTGGCGACGTACGCATGCCTGCTATGAAGCGGCAGAAAAACTCGGCGCAAGCGAACGCAAGATCAAGGACGACGCGCTGAGCGAAGAACGCCCGATGAGCGTACGCGCGGTCTATGTGCTGTGCGTGCTCATGTTCACATCGAGTCCTTTCGGACTGAACCACCGCCAGCTCGGCATGCTCTTTCGCTGGCTAGGCAAATGGGCCGGCAAGGCTGCGCTGCTGGACGTTGCGGTGCATCAGTGTGTGCTGCCTCCGCTGATGCTGGACCTCTCCAGCGACGAAGCCGTGGCGCGCTCGACCCAGCTCAACAGCAAGCTGCGCTGGCTGGTGCTCGACGAGTTTTCACATGGCATACGCAAGCGCCTGACGCTGCTGGGCCAGGGAGAAACGCCCGAAGCACTGCGCCTGGGTACCGAACTCAGCCCGACGCAGGCCGAAGCGCTGCTGCGCCACATGCACACGCACTGCTGCCGCGGTGGCCTCACGCGCGCCGAATCGCGGCGGCCGATGCAGCAGAATGCATCCGTCGTGATCGGCATGCGCGCAGTGCAGGCCTTTCTGGGAGGGGCCGGTACACCGGGTGCCGATCTCATGCCTCCCGACGCACGACCGGACACGGTTGCGACCGGCTACCTGATCGAGGATTGGCACATCATCGACGACAGCGCAACCGGGCTTCGGCTGAGCCGACGCACCACATCCGAAGGCACGCGGGTGAGCAACGGCATGCTGCTCGCCGTGCGGCCGGAGAATTCCTCGAACTTCCTGCTTGCCCATATCTGCTGGACGATGTCACATGGCGCCGAACTGCAGATCGGCATCAGCATGCTCGCCGGCATACCGCAACCGGTCGATGTGGCACGCTCGCCCGACGGCAGCGGTGACCATGAAGGTCAGGGCCTGCTGATGCCCGCCGTCGAACGCATCGGCCAGCCCGAATGCGTTGCACTGCCCTCGGGCTGGTACCGCAAATCGAGGAGGATCATGCTGTCCGGTCATCAGGGCAAGCGGCGCGTGCAGCTCGTCGAATCGCTTGAACGGGGTTGTGACTTCGAGCTTGCCCGCATCGAGCCGGTGACATGACGGACGTCAGTCGGCCAGCCGGAACCCTCAATTACCGTGACGCCCGCCAGTGCAGGGCACTGATCGCGGAGTTGCCGCTGACGAACGTGCCGCGGGTGCGCGACACGCTTACCCGCATGCTCTACGGCCTGCGTCAGACCCCGCCGCGCAGCGCCGACTACATCGACGTGCTGGAAGTGATGCGTGCACCGCTGCAATTCCTCCAGGAAAGCCTCGCCATCCGCTACAGCAGCAAGCCGGTGGTTCCGGGAAGCCCGGAGGACGCCGTGCTGCGGCAGGTGGTCGCGCTGTGGCTGGCCATGGCGCAGGCTTATGCGCAGGCCGCCGAAACGACCGGACTGCATCCGCTGGAAGAGCAATCGCTCGCTCTCGTTTGCCAACGCTGCGTGCTGTATGCGGGACGTGCCGTGGTCGAGTACTACCGCGCACGGCGCACCGTGCCGCGCGGCATGTGGCTGGAACTGCATGGCTACTTCAGCACCGCCGAAGAATGGGGCTTCGCGACCCAGCCGGTGGCGGACAACCTGAAGCAGGGCGGTTATCCGCAGAGCGCCGCGGAATCCTATTGCAGCGTGCTGCTGATCGACCTGTCGAATCCGTATGGCCGCAGTCCGCGCGAATTCGAGTGGGTCTGCCGCTGGGCCCAGCATTACGCGAGCCTGACCGAAATCATGCCGGTATTCGGCGGTACGGATGCCAAGACGTACGCCGTGGACCTCAACCTCGACACCGGTGCCCGGCCGCTCGAATCATTTGCCCGCAGCCAGCACCTTCGGCGCCTCGGATCGGCACGCCTGTCGAGCGAAATCGAACGCGTGATCGCCGGTCTGAAGCAGGGGCTGTCGCCGGAACATCTCGGCCTGGGTGCAGACTGCCACCCTGTCTCTGCAGGGCGGCTTCTGCTGCAACTTTACAAGCCGTGGTGCCTGGCGGCCAGCCCGCGTCGATTTCAGCGGCATGCCGGAGGGGGTGAAGTCGACATCGCACTCGGCTTCGACGCCATGTACTACCTGATCTCGGGTGCCGAGTTCGTGCAGCCCCCGCCTGCGCGCATCTACAGCCACAGCGATTTCGTGGACATCGCCACCTTCGGCGAGCGGGCTCACGACGGCGCAGTTCTTGCGGTACGTCAGGCGAGCGCACGCGCCCACTACCCGACGCAACGCTGGACGATGCTCGACCACAGCGTCATGGGCTACCGGCTACGGGCACCGCCTGACATCCACACCCTGGAGCACTCGCAGCTCATTGCCGTTTTCGGGCCGGACTCCGAGCACTGGCGGCTGGCGCGCGTGTCATGGCTGACCCTTGAACCCGACGGCCACCTGCTGTCCGGTCTCTATGTGCTGCCGGGTACGCCCCGCGCGGTTGCGATCAGGCCGCTGGCGGAAGAAGGTGCGGCCAGCGAACGTTTCATCCGGGCCTTCCTGCTGCCCGCGGTGCAGGTCATGGGCGAAGACGCATCGCTGATCATGCCGAGAGGCTGGTTTCAGGCGGAGCGCAAGCTGGAGATCTATCTGAATGACGTATTGCGCCGCGTAAGCCTCGTGCGGCTGGGTTCGTTCGGCAACAACTACGAGCGCGTCGCGTTCGCCGAGCTTGCAGCGCCCTGATGTAGCCTTCAGGCCGCTTCGGTATGTGCCGGCAGCGCACGCAGGATGCGTCGTTCCGGAAAATGCACCGTGAAACGGCTTCCGGCACCGGGATGACTTTCTATGGTCAGCGTGGCCTGATGCCTCTCCAGGACATGCTTGACGATGGCGAGTCCGAGCCCCGTGCCACCGGTTTCGCGTGACCGGCCGCGGTCGACACGATAGAAGCGCTCTGTCAGCCTGGGTATGTGGGATGCGTCGATTCCGATGCCGTTGTCGACCACCGAAAACTCCGCTCCCCCGTCGACGATCTTCCACCCCAGACATACCCGCCCGCCGTCGGGCGTGTAGCGCACGGCATTGCTCGCCAGATTGCCGAGCGCACTGCGCAGATCGCGCGCGCACCCTGTCAACGAGCCCGGCTCGTCCGCAAGATCAAGCACGATCGTGTGCCGGCCACCGGACAGCGCACGCGCCTCGACCATCACTATTTCGAGCAGATTGCGCATGTCGACCGACTCTTCCGGCATCGGCGCATCCGTCTCCAGTGCAGATAGCGTGAGCAGGTCATCGACCAGCCGCTGCATGCGCACCGACTGCTGCTGCGCCATGCCGATGAACGACATCGCCTGCTCGTGCGACAGCTCGGGCAGGGCGTCCTCCAGCGTTTCGAGGAAGCCGTGTATCACCGTCAGCGGCGTCTTCATCTCGTGCGATACGTTTGCAACGAAGTCGCGGCGCATTGTCTCAAGCTTGTCGAGCTGCGTGATGTCCCGCGTCAGCAGCAGCTTCTGATCGTCGCCGAACGGAACGACCCGCAGCTGCAGCGTACGACCGGGCTGGCGCGGCGAAGGCATGGAAAGCGGTTCCGTGTAGTCACCTGACTGCAGGTATTCCGCAAAGTCCGGTTGCCGCAGAAGATTGAGGATGGGCGTGCCGGCGTCGCGTTGCCCGTTCAGGCCAAGGTGCTCTTCCGCCTTGGGGTTGAGCCACTCGATCAGCTCGTCACGCGACATGATGAGCGTACCGTCAGGCATGGCTCGACTCGCTTGGCTCATGCGCTCAAGCCGTTTGTGAAGTTGATCACGCTGATGCCGCTCATCGCGCTGGCGCCGTGCAAGTTTGGCGAAGAGGAATTCCCACTGGCCGTCGCCGTCCGGTGGGGCAACACCGCCGGTCGAATCTAGCCAGAGATCGAGGCGGACGATTTCGTACTGATCGCGCAGGCTGCTCACGAGCAGGACAAGAACAGCCAATGCAAGTCCGATGGGCAGCGAGTTGACGATCAGCCCTGCGAGCACGCAGGCGCTGATCACCGCCAGTCGCGTCAGGGCACGCAGCCAGAATTCACGCATCGCGGCAAAGTCCGTTCATCCCCGGATTATGCGGGAGGAAGGGCGTTCATTCCTGCTGGCAGGACAGACGATAACCGCTTCCGCGCACGGTCTGGATCAGCGCATCGTGCCCGCTGGCCTCGAGTACGCTGCGCAGGCGCCTGATGTGCACATCGACCGTACGTTCTTCGACGAACACGTGGTCGCCCCAGACCTTGTCCAGCAACTGGGCACGCGAATGAACACGTTCCGCGTGCGTCATGAAGAAATGCAGCAGCCTGAATTCGGTCGGACCGAGCATGACCGCCGCACCGCGTGCGGTAACCCTATGGGTTGCCGGATCAAGACGCAGTCCGTCGATTTCCACCGCGTCTTCGGTCGCCTGCGGCTTCTGTCTACGCAATACGGCCTTGATTCGTGCGGCGAGCTCGCGTGGCGAAAAAGGCTTGGTGACGTAGTCGTCCGCGCCGGTCTCGAGACCGGTGACCTTCGACTGTTCGTCACCCCGCGCGGTCAGCATGATGATCGGAACACTGCGGGTTCGTTCATCGCTGCGCAACCGACGCGCCAGATCGATTCCGCTCTGGCCGGGGAGCATCCAGTCAAGCAGCACGAGATCCGGCAACTCGTCACGCATCATGCGCAACGCGCTCTCGGCATCGAGCGCGCGCATGGGTTCATGCCCGGTGCGGGTGAGAGTAACGCCGATGAGTTCCTGAATGGACGGTTCGTCCTCGACAACGAGTATGCGGGCCATGACGTCAACGATGCATCCGGATAAGAATCGAAAACGAGTCTATTTCAGCACGATGACGGTTTGGTGACAGACTTGCCGGCAGCCACCACTCCCGGTTGCGACGGCAGATCGATCGATCCTCACCAAGGTATGATGGGCGTCATTCATTCGCGACACAGGTCATCATGGCAGGACTGGACAAGGACACACCGATCCCCACCGAGATCAAGGTGCAGCAGAAATCCAGGCTGATGGACGTCAGCTTCGACAACGGTCGTCATTTCAGCTTCAGCTTCGAATTCCTCCGCGTCTGCTCACCCTCGGCCGAAGTGCGCGGGCATGGCCCGGGCCAGGAGACTCTGCAGGTCGGCAAGCGCGACGTCGATATCACTCGTGTCGAGCAGGTGGGCGCCTATGCGGTGAAACCGGTATTCTCGGATGGACACGACAGTGGCATCTACTCCTGGGATTACCTGTATCTGCTCGGAGAAAATCAGCAGGCGCTCTGGGCAGACTATCTTTCGCGGCTGGAAGCCGCCGGCGCGAGCCGCGATCCAGCCAGAACGCCTGTCGCTGCGCCACGCAGCGGTGGCGGGTGCAGTAATCATCACTGAGTCCGGCATGAGCGAACGTTCAACCGATTTCGGCTTCGAAAAGGTAGCCGAGGCAGCCAAGGCCCGCCGTGTCGCCAGCGTTTTTTCGTCGGTCGCGAGGCGCTACGACATCATGAACGACCTGATGTCGGCGGGTCTGCACCGTACGTGGAAGGCCTTCGCAATCGAGATGGCGGGCGTGAGGCCCGGGCATCGTGTGCTCGACGTGGCCGCCGGCACCGGCGATCTCACCATTGCACACGCCAGGCGCGCCGGTGAAAGCGGCGAGGTGTGGCACACCGACATCAATCCGGACATGCTGCGCGAAGGGCGGGATCGTCTGACCAACGCCGGACTGCTGTTGCCGAGCCTGCTGTGCGATGCGGAAAACCTGCCGTTTCCGGACAATTATTTCGACTGCGTGACCGTTGCGTTCGGTTTGCGCAACATGACGCACAAGGACCGGGCGCTGGCTGAATTCAAGCGCGTGCTCAAGCCGGGTGGTCGTGCGCTGGTACTTGAATTTTCCCGTGTCGCCAAGCCGCTGGAAAAGGCTTATGACGTCTATTCGTTCAAGGTGCTGCCCTGGCTGGGCAAACGCGTCGCGAACGATGAAGCAAGCTACCGCTATCTGGCGGAGTCGATACGCATGCATCCCGATCAGGACACCCTTGCAGACATGATGCGCGACGCGGGGCTTGATCGCGTCGAGTACTTCAATCTCAGCGCAGGCGTCGTTGCGCTGCATCGCGGATTCAAGCTTTGAAGGATGTGGCCGGTAACGGTGGCGAACCATTCACCCGCCAGCATGTCTCTTAGTGTGCTAATTTTTACAGCTTTCCATCGGGAGACACGGAATGAAGAAGTTTGTGTTCATGCTTTTCGCAGCCTTCATCGGCTTCAGCGGTGTTGTGCACGAGGCCGAGGCAAAGCGGCTCGGCGGTGGCAAGTCCTTCGGTTCGCAGCGTGACTCTTCGGTCATGAAGCGCGATGCCACTCCAGCGCCGACGCAGAACAGCGCCACGGCGCAGCGTCCGGGTCAGACCGCCGGCGCAGTCGCCCAACCCGCAAAACGTTCGTGGATGGGGCCGCTTGCCGGTATCGCTGCAGGCTTGGGCCTTGCGGCGCTGGCGTCCCATCTCGGTTTCGGCGAAGAAATGGCTTCATTCATGATGATCGCGCTGCTGGTCGTTGCGGCACTGTTCCTGTGGCGCATGTTTGCGCAGCGCAAGGCGGGCAATGCGCCGCAAGCGATGCAATACGCCAGCGCCGGTGCAGCAGCAGGTTCCGCCTATACACCTCCGCAGGCACAGGCCTTCGAATCGGCTGCTGTAACCGGGGGCGGCAGCGCGGCAACTGCTGCGGCCAACATTCCCGCTGATTTCGATGTCGCCGGGTTCCTTCGCCAGGCGAAGCTCAATTTTGTGCGCCTGCAAGCGGCAAACGACAGCGGTGACGTGGAGGACATCCGCTCCTTCACCTCGCCGGAAGTGTTTGCGGAAATCCGCATGCAGCTTCAGGAACGCGGCACGAACGCGCAGCATACCGATGTGGTCCAGGTCGACGCGGTGCTCCTGGATGTCAGCACCGAAGGCGAGCAGTATGTTGCGAGCGTTCGCTTCTACGGTCTTGTCCGCGAAGATGCCGATGCGTCGCCTGAATCGTTTGACGAGGTATGGCACCTGTCCAAACCGGTGTCCGGCGAACGCGGCTGGCTGATTTCCGGCATCCAGCAGATGGAATGAGCAGCATGCTGCCGGCCGCGGTACTGAAGGTACTCAATCACCTGATCGATCAGACCCCGGGCGCGCACGCCCGGCTGGCCTCACAGGCAGGGCGGCATGTACGTCTCGAGCTCGGCGCGGGCTCGGGACTTTCTTTTTCAATAGACGACAGCGGCCGGCTTTCGGGTGACCCGGAAGGAACACCCGCCGTCACAATCAGGCTTCCTGCAGATGCTTTGCTGCGCTTTCCGCATCAGGGCGAAGGCGTACTGCGCGAGGTCAGAGTGGAAGGGGATGCAGCGCTGGCCGAGACGATCTCCCGGGTTTTCCGCTCGCTGCAGTGGGATGCTGCGGAAGACATCAGCCGCCTGCTGGGCGACACTGCAGCCGAACGCATCGTCGGTGCAACGCGTGCGACGCTTGCCTCCGGCAAGGATCTCGCTTCCCGGCTGAGCGCCTCCACCTCCGAATACGTCGCGGATGAAGCTGCGATAGTGGTTCGTTCAGGCGCGTTGGCGTCGTTCGCAAGCAGCGTAGACACGCTGCGCGACGACCAGGCGCGACTCCAGAAACGCATCGAGCAACTGGAACGCTCGGCTACCGCGGCAACGCGGTGAACGCGTACGCTTGATTGCAAGATGACGGCGTTTCCACCAACCGTCACCCGGATGGGCGTGAACAGAAAAAGCAGGCCGCAGCCTGCTTTTTCTGTATCGCGTTACTGAGTCCGATCGACGTTTCAGCGGCGCTTGCGCAGTTTCTGAATCGCGGCAAGCTGAGCGACGGCCGAAGCAAGCTCGGCCTGTGCCGATGCGTAATCCATCGTTGCGTTGCGGTTCGTCAGTGCTTCTTCGGCCCGACGCTTCGATGCCTCGGCTTTCGCCTCGTCCAGATCGTGCGCGCGAATGGCCGTATCTGCGAGCACGGTAACCAGACCCGGCTGCACTTCAAGAAGACCACCTGCCACGAAGACGAGTTCTTCCGCTTCCTGGTTGGCCACCTTGATACGGACTTCACCCGGGCGGATGCGTGTGATCAGCGGCGTGTGACCGGGCAGGATGCCCAGTTCGCCGCTTTCGCCCGGTAGCACGACGAATTCCGCCATCCCGGAAAAGATCTTCTCTTCCGCGCTGACTACGTCGACATGTACGGTCATTGCCATGATTACTCCGTGAAAGCAGGATGTGGGCGGTGTCGGACCGCTTCGGCCCGTCACCGCTCACCTGTACTGCGTCACTGCAGGGTTTTCGCCTTTTCGAACGCTTCCTCGATGCCGCCGACCATGTAGAAGGCTTGTTCCGGCAGGTGGTCGCATTCGCCATTCACGATCATGTTGAAGCCCTTGATCGTGTCAGCCAGCGGCACGATCTTGCCCGGCGAACCGGTGAAGACTTCGGCAACGTTGAACGGCTGCGACAGGAAACGCTGGATCTTGCGGGCACGCGCGACGGCCAGCTTGTCTTCCGGCGACAGTTCGTCCATGCCCAGGATCGCGATGATGTCGCGCAGTTCCTTGTAGCGCTGGAGCGTCATCTGCACCTTGCGGGCGCAGGCGTAGTGCTCTTCGCCGACAACCAACGGGTCGAGCTGACGTGAAGTGGAATCGAGCGGATCGACCGCCGGGTAGATACCCAGCGAAGCGATGTCACGCGACAGCACGACCGTTGCGTCGAGGTGCTGGAAGGTCGTCGCAGGCGACGGGTCGGTCAAGTCATCCGCGGGCACATAAACGGCCTGGATCGACGTGATCGAACCGACTTTCGTAGACGTGATGCGTTCCTGCAGGCGACCCATTTCGTCGGCCAGCGTCGGCTGGTAGCCCACGGCAGACGGCATGCGACCGAGCAGCGCGGACACTTCGGTACCGGCCAGCGTGTAGCGGTAGATGTTGTCCACGAAGAACAGGATGTCGCGGCCTTCGTCGCGGAACTTCTCGGCCATGGTCAGGCCGGTCAGCGCCACGCGCAGGCGGTTGCCCGGCGGCTCGTTCATCTGGCCGAACACCATCGCGACCTTGTCCAGAACCTTCGACTCTTCCATCTCGTGGTAGAAGTCGTTGCCTTCGCGGGTCCGCTCACCCACACCGGCAAACACCGAAAAGCCGCCGTACGACTTCGCGATGTTGTTGATCAGTTCCATCATGTTCACGGTCTTGCCAACGCCGGCGCCACCGAACAGACCCACCTTGCCGCCCTTGGCAAACGGGCAGATCAGGTCGATCACCTTGATGCCTGTAGGCAGCAGGTCAACCGACGGGCTCAGCTCGTCGAACTTCGGCGCCTTCTGGTGGATCGAGCGACGCTCTTCCGTCGGGATCGGGCCGGCTTCGTCGATCGGGCGACCGAGCACGTCCATGATGCGTCCGAGCGTTGCGTTGCCGACCGGTACGCTGATGGGCGCGCCGGTGTTCTTCACCTTCATCCCGCGGCGCAGACCATCGCTGGAACCCAGCGCGATCGTACGCACCACGCCGTCGCCCAGCTGCTGCTGTACTTCGAACGTCAGACCTGCTTCGGCAGTATGCGTGCCATCGGCTTCGTCGAGCGTCAGTGCTTCAAACACTTTCGGTATCGATTCGCGCGGGAACTGAATGTCCACAACTGCGCCGATACACTGAACGATGTTTCCGGTATTCATCGTCTATCCCCAATACAAAAAATCGTTGTGCGCGATCAGACTGCAGCGGCGCCGCCGACGATTTCGGACAGCTCCTTCGTGATCGCCGCCTGGCGGGTCTTGTTATAGACCAGCTGCAATTCGCCGATTACATTGCCCGCGTTGTCGGAAGCCGCCTTCATGGCCACCATTCGCGCGCTCTGTTCGGACGCCATGTTTTCCGCTACGGACTGATACACCAGTGCTTCGACATAACGAACGAGCAGCTCATCGATCACCACCTGCGGATCGGGCTCGTACAGGTAATCCCAGGTACCTTGCGGCGTACCGAGACGATCGCCGGTCAGGGGCAGCAACTGCTCCATGACGGGCTCCTGCTTCATCGTATTGACGAAACGGGTGAATGACAGATACACCGCATCGAGTTCGCCGGCCTGGAAGGCATCGATCATCACCTTCACGGTGCCGATCAATTTTTCCAGGTGCGGCGTGTCGCCCAGCTGAATCGCCTGGGACACGACCTTTGCACCCATGCGCTGCATGAAACCCAGACCCTTGTTGCCGATCGCGGCAACGCGGATTTCTGTCGCACCCTTTGCTTCCCAATCCTTCATCGAATTGAGGGCGAGGCGCAACACGTTGGTGTTCATGCCACCGCACAGACCCTTGTCGGTCGTGACGACGATGATGCCGACGCGCCTGATCTGACCGACCGTCGCGAGGAACGGATGCCTGTAGTCGCTGGCAGCAGCGGCCGACAGGTTGGCAGCAAGACGGCGGATCGTGTCGGCGTAAGGCCTGGCGGCCCGCATCCGGTCCTGCGCCTTGCGCATCTTGGACGCGGCCACCATCTCCATTGCCTTAGTGATCTTCTTCGTGTTTTGCACGCTCTTGATCTTGGTACGGATCTCTTTTCCGCTGGCCATGGTTATCTCCGATCCGCGCGCTTAAGCCCAGCTCTTCTTGAACTCGGCCACTGCGGCAGCGAGCGCCTTTTCCGATTCGCCATCGAGATCCTTGGTGGACTCGATCTTGTTCATCAGATCAGGGGTCTTCTGCTGCAGGTACTGGTGCAGGGCCGATTCAAAAGCGAGCACGCGGGGCACTTCGACGTCGTCGAAGTAACCGTTGTTGGCGGCGTAAAGCGAAACACCCATCTGCGCAACGGACAGCGGCGAATACTGCGGCTGCTTCATCAGCTCCATCACACGGCGGCCGCGCTCGAGCTGCTTGCGGGTCGCTTCGTCCAGATCGGAAGCGAACTGCGCAAACGCAGCCAGTTCGCGGTACTGAGCGAGCGCCAGACGTACACCACCGCCAAGCTTCTTGATGATCTTGGTCTGAGCAGCACCACCGACCCGCGACACCGACACGCCCGCGTTGATGGCGGGGCGGATACCAGCGTTGAAAAGGTCGGTTTCAAGGAAGATCTGACCGTCGGTAATCGAAATCACGTTGGTCGGCACGAATGCGGACACGTCGCCGGCCTGTGTTTCGATGATCGGCAGTGCGGTGAGCGAACCGGTCTTGCCCTTCACTTCGCCATTGGTGAACTTCTCGACGAATTCCGGATTCACGCGAGCTGCGCGTTCGAGCAGACGGCTGTGCAGATAGAACACGTCGCCCGGGTAGGCTTCGCGGCCCGGCGGACGGCGCAGCAGCAGCGAAATCTGGCGGTAGGCAACAGCCTGCTTCGACAAGTCGTCATAGACGATCAGCGCGTCTTCACCACGGTCGCGGAAGTATTCGCCCATCGTGCAGCCGGCGTACGGTGCGAGGAACTGCATCGCAGCCGAGTCGGATGCCGTGGCGGCAACCACGATCGTGTAGGCCATCGCGCCGTACTCTTCCAGCTTGCGCACCACGTTGGCGATGGTCGAGGCCTTCTGGCCGACCGCCACGTAGATGCAGGTCATGTTCTGACCCTTCTGGTTGATGATGGCGTCGACCGCAACCGCCGTCTTGCCAGTCTGACGGTCGCCGATGATCAGTTCGCGCTGACCGCGGCCGACCGGCACCATCGAGTCGATCGACTTCAGGCCAGTCTGCACCGGCTGCGAAACCGACTGACGCGCGATGACGCCCGGAGCGACCTTTTCAACCTTGTCGGTCAGCTTGGCGTCGATGACGCCCTTGCCGTCGATCGGCTGGCCGAGTGAATTGACGACACGCCCGATCAGTTCCGGTCCGACCGGAACTTCGAGGATGCGGCCCGTACACTTGACGGTCTGCCCTTCGGAAATGTGTTCGTAGTCACCCAGAACCACCGCGCCGACCGAGTCGCGCTCCAGGTTCAGGGCCAGACCAAATGTGTTGCCTTCGAATTCCAGCATTTCGCCCTGCTGCACGTCATCCAGACCATGCACGCGCACGATGCCGTCGGTCACCGAAACCACGGTGCCTTCGGTACGCGCCTGCGCGGTCAGCTGCAGGTTCTGGATCCGGCTCTTGATCAGGTCGCTGATTTCAGACGGATTGAGGTTCATCAAAAAACTCCTAGTTCTGTAGCGCAGTAGCCATTGCGGCAAGCTTGCCGCGGACCGAGGCGTCGATCACTTCGTCACCGACCGCAACCTTCACGCCGCCGATCAGTTCCGGATCGATGCGAACCTTGGCTTCAAGGTGACGACCGAATCGCGGTTCGAGATCTGCCAGCAGACGTGCCACGGTGGCATCGTCCATCGGGAAGGCCGAGCTGATGTATGCAACCGCATTCCGCTCGTGGTCATTCTTCAGTTCGATGAACTGTTCGAAAACCTCGGGCAGCAACGTCAGACGATTGTTCTGAGCCAGAACACGCGCAAAGCTGCGGTGCTCGTCGGTCAGATCGCCCGGTACGGTGGCAAGGAAGAGAAACCCGCGATCGACCGAAGTACGGGTCGGATCGGCAAGCAGCTGACGGACAGCCGGATCGGCAGCAGCAGCAGCCATGTGACCCAGCGCGTCCGCCCAGTTATTCAGCGAGCCCGCCTCTTTCGCCAGCTGGAACGCTGCTTCGGCATAAGGTCGCGCGATGGTGACGTTTTCAGCCATGGTGTCAGCTCAGTTCCTGTTTCAGGTTGGAGAGCAGATCAGCGTGGGTTTGGGCATTGATTTCGCGGCGCAGGATGCGTTCGGCACCCACAACGGCCAGTGCAGCAACCTGGTCGCGCAAGGCATCCTTGGCTTTCTGTGCTGCAGCACCAGCTTCCGCCGTTGCAGCTTCGCGGGCGGCTGCGATGACGCGATTCGCTTCCGCGCGCGCATCCTCGATCAGCCTGGCAGCCTGCTTCTCGGCGCTGGCACGGAGTTCGGAAGCGGATTCGCGCGCGGAGCGCAGCTCTTCCATCGACCTCTTCTCTGCGTTGGCCAGATCTGCCTTCGCCTTGTCTGCAGCAGCCAGTCCGTCAGCAACCTTCTTGGCGCGTTCGTCGAGTGCCTTGACGATGGGCGGCCATACGAAGCTCTTCGTAAACCACACAAACGACAGGAACACCACGAGCTGGATGATGAGCGTTGCGTTCAGATTCACGGCAACTTTCCCTTCAATGAGTCGGTGTTGGGGCGGTTGCCTGTCTTACTTCAGGAAGGTCGACGTGGCGAACCAGAGTGCAATACCGAGACCGATAATGAACGCGGCGTCGATCAGACCGGCCAGCAGGAACATCTTGACCTGGAGGGCGTTCATCAGCTCCGGCTGGCGTGCCGATGCTTCCAGATACTTGCCGCCCATCATGGCGATGCCTACGCAAGCACCCAGAGCGCCGAGGCCGATGATCAGACCGCAGGCGATAGCAACGAATCCCATTTCCATGACAACTCCTTAAATATAAAAATTGAAAGACAACAACAACCTGATGAACAACAAATCAATGACCTTCGTGAGCCTGGCCGATATAGACGAGCGTCAGCATCATGAAGATGAATGCCTGAAGCGTGATCACCAGAATGTGGAAGATCGCCCAGGACAGACCTGCAACGAACTGGCCGGCCGCAAGCAGGATGCTCGGTGCGTTCATGCCGGTCCATGCGCCACCCATCAGCGCAATCAGCATGAATATCAGTTCGCCGGCAAACATGTTGCCGAACAGTCGCATGCCATGCGAAACCGTCTTCGCGACGAACTCGATGACGTTCATCGCAAAGTTGAACGGCGCGAGCAGGAAGTGATTGCCGAACGGCGCGGAAATCAGCTCGTGGAACCATCCGCCGGCGCCCTTGATCTTCACGTTGTAATAGAGGCAGAGCAGCAGGACAGCCACCGACATGCCCATCGTGGCGTTGATGTCGGCGGTCGGCACGACGCGCATGTAGGCGTGGTGCGGATCGTGTCCGGCGGCGGCATACATGCCTTCCCAGATGCGCGGCAACAAATCTACCGGCAGCAGGTCCATGGCATTCATGAAGAAGATCCACATGAACACGGTGAGCGCGAGCGGCGCGACGAACTTGCGTGACTCCTCGCTGTGAATCATGCCCTTGGCCTGATCCGCAACCATTTCGACGAGGATTTCGACAGCGGCCTGGAATCGACCCGGTACGCCGGACGTTGCCTTGCTGGCGGCGCGGTGAAGAATGAACAACACCAGAAGGCCGAGCGTGATGGAATAGAACAGCGTATCGACGTTGAACAACCCGAAATCAATCAGGTTGGCCTGCATCTCGCCGGAATTGTTCAGGAAAGTCAGGTGGTGGGCGATGTATTCGCCTGCCGTTGGGCCGTGCGTCAGTTCGGTTCCGGATGCCATGTCAGTGTTTGAACAAAAAAGCAAAAAAACCTGCCTGCAGCGTCACCGCCAGACCGCCCAGAAACCAGCCCCACATGAGGTCCGGCACGAGGTAATGACAGAACGCCAGCAGCCCAATCGTCGAGAGGATCTTGATCGCCTCGCCGAAGAAGAATTCGAGCGGGTAGGAGCTTTCCGACGTCAGCGCCAGACGGGTCAGCCGAATCAGCCTGAGGGCAAACAGTGCAGAGGGGATACCGTAGCAGGCCCCGCCCAACAGCACCGACAACCCCGCCATGTTGCCGCCGACCAACAGGGCAATCCCCGTCACGACGAACATCAGGGAAAGCTGGAGCATGACCGCCTTCAGCATGCGACAACTTTCCGGCTCACTGCGCGAACCTGTTCAGACACCGACCCCTGCGCCACTGACGCGGCACCTCTACCTGCACTGCGGCGACGCTCACCAAAAGGCAGGCGACACACACAAAGTCCGCGATGGTACATGAGCTTACAACCTCGGTCAATCGGGCGACCGGGTGCGGAAGCAGGCTGAAATGTTGCGTCGCAACAACAGATTTGCTTGACCTGCCCGCAAAACAAGTCGATATTTTTCGACATGAAATCGGGTCACGCATCATCCATCCCACAGGAATGGCTCTATCTGTCGCGCCTTTTCTCGGCACTCGGCGACGAGGAACGCCAGCGCATCCTGCTGTCCTTTCCTCCCGGGGGGGAACTCAACGCGAGTCAGATTTCCCGGGCGTCGACGCTGAGCCGCCCTACGGTCTCGCATCATCTCAGGCTGCTGTGCGAAGCCGGCGTGCTTGATCGTACGAAGCAGGGGCGCGAGATACATTTCCGCCTGCGGGCGCCGCAGCTGATCGAAAACCTGCAGAGCGTCATCGACTATCTCCAGGCCCACCGTTGATGCATCGGACACTGGATCATCTCGACGCGGCCGACGTCGCGGCACTTGCGCAGCACACGGGAACCACGCCTTTCTTCGCCGTCGATGGCGCTGCGGTCGAGAAACGGGTGCGGCAACTGCGCGCACTGCTGCCGGAGCGCACACTGATCTGCTTTGCGATCAAGGCCAATCCGCTGCCGGCTCTGCTGGAAAGGCTGCGTCCGCGGGTTGACGGTGCCGACATCAGTTCCGGCGGCGAACTTCAGCGCGCACTGGATGCAGGTTTCGACGGCGCACAACTCGGCTTCACGGGTCCGGGCAAGACGAATGACGAACTGGCCGCAGCAGTCCGCGCCGGGGTTCGCATCTGCGCCGAATCGATCGGCGAGATCGGACGCATCGGCGACGCCGCCGCGCAGCAGGGCCGGCCGGCGCGTGTGGCACTCCGCATCAATCCGGACTTCCACGTTGCCGGCACCCGCGTGCGCATGAACGAAGACAGCGTTTTCGGCATCGACGACGCACAGATTCCGGCCGCGCTGTCGCTGCTGCGCGCGCGGGAACTCGAATTCGGCGGCTTCCACTTTCACTGTGCATCACGCATGCTGAACGCCGACGTGGTTCGCGCACTGCACGGTTTCTGCACCGAACTGGCCATCCGGGCTGCCGATCATGCAGGGCTGTCCCTTGATTGGCTCAATCTCGGCGGCGGCTTCGGCATACCGGCGGGGCCGGACGAGACGCCCCTCGACATCGCCGCAGTGGCCGCTCATCTGCACACGCTGGACGCGCAACTGCAGGCTGCCCATCCCGGCGGGCGCATCGCCATCGAACCCGGGCGTTATCTGGTGGGCGAAGCGGGCATCTATGTGTGCCGCATCATCGAACGCAAGACCGTGCGTGGCCGCACCTGGCTGGTGGTCGATGGCGGCGCGCAGCACCATCTTCACGCCACGCTGCAGCCGGACCGCGAAAAACCGGTGAATCTTCCGATGCGGCTGATGCAGTCGAACCCGGCGCCGGACACCGAGCGCGTCAGCATCGCCGGCAGACTGTGCGTGCCGTTCGACATCATTGCGCGGGATATCGAGCTTCCGGTGGCACGGCCCGGCGACCTGCTGGTGCTCTACCAGTCCGGCGCGTACGGTGCGAGCGCCAGCCCGGTGAATTTCCTCGGCCACCCGCCCGCTGCCGAAATACTGATCAGGTGACCCATCCTGTCCGACATGTCCTCGAATCACCCACTGTGCATACTCGCGCTGATGATGACCACCCTTCCCGCTGCCGCCTCGTCCGCACTGCCGCGCGATGCCCTGACCGACGGCCGGCTCGGGCTGTACGACGCGCAGGACTTCCGCGCCGTACGTCCGCCGTGCGACGACTGCAATGCACCGCCGCAGGCGCTCTGGTATTTCGAGTCCGAACTCGTTGTGCTGCCGCTGCGTGATCCCGCCGGTTTCGATGCGGCGCTGCCGGCGCAGGATGACGTACGCAACTGGGCGCAGTCGACCCGCTGGCAACCCGATGCGCAGCATCCGTCGCCCATCTGGCTGGGCTCGCCTCACATCGCGCACGCCGCACGGCTAAGCCCCGACGGCAGCACGGTCGTCTGGGGCGATGGCACGCACACGGCATTCGCGCTGGTGTCGCAACTGCCCAGCAATGTGTCGTGGTTCAACACCGACAGCGTGACCTGGCTGCAGGGCCAGCCTCTGACACTGCGCGGTACGCTGGGCGGCGGAACATTCACCGCCCGGACGCTGTGGCCGGGCAGTTTCGACATCGACCCGGCCAGCCTCGCGTTCGAACCGCTGCGCGACGGTGAAACGCTGGCGACGCTGGTACGCGCAGACGAGGGCGGGGTGCGTACGCCTGCATCGGCACGTCTGCTATGGGAACGCACGCCGGGTGCAGCGCGGGCCGCAGCCGGCAAGCCGGTGTTCGCGCTGATGATCAACGGCGCCCAGGGCGACGACGACGAGGCGCACGGCGGACATTTTGCCGTCGCCACCGGCCACTTCGGCGCGCGTGGCGAATGGAACGACTGGCTGGTCGGCAACTTCTACGCCCTCGACAGTTGGAGCGAAAAAGGCATCGTTGCGTCGACGCTGACGATGGACGCCTACCTGACGGATCTGAACAGCGGACAGGCCTGGTACCGGCCGTCGGCCGTGCTGGTGGCGGTGCTGCGGGAACCGCGGGCCGCACGGCTCGCGCAGCAGGGCCTCTCCCGCGTGTTCAACCACTTCTACCGGCACGATTTCGGCTATCGCCACGCCACCGCAAACTGCGCGAGCATCAGTCTCGACACGCTGCGCTCGCTCGGCTGGGCCATCCCGGCCCTGGGCCCGACCTCGAAAGTCAAGGCGTGGCTCGGCCTGCCCTGGATGGCCATCAAGGACGCCAGCATAGCCAGCGGCCTGCAGGCCTTCGACTACATGAGCGCCGAACGCAGCGGCCTGTTTCCCTTCGTCGCGTTCAACGTGGCGGGCAGCGATCTGCTGGGCCGGCTGACCCGCGGCAAGGCGGCCGAACAGGGCCTGGAGCGCCTGCTGGCGGACGACGTGGAAGCGCTCATCCTCATCCGCGTACCGCAGATTCCGTCCTCGCGCGCCTTCGGCAACGCACCGGTCGCATCCTACGAAGAGTATGCGGCGCGGGTGCCGGCAGACCGCACGAAATGGATCGTGAGGCCGGCGCCGCCACGCCCGTTCCCTGACGCCCTGCGCGACCCGCAGGCACCGAAGGAGGCGCATCCCGCTTCGCGACGCGCACTCATCGTGTGGCTGGTGGCGCTTGCCGCACTCGTGCTGTTCGCCGCGATGCGGTTGCTGCGCCGATGAGCTCGCAATTCCACCTGCTGAAGGAAGCACGCTTCAGGCCGTTCTTCATGACCCAGCTGCTGGGGGCACTGAACGACAACGTGTTCAAGACGGCCCTGATCGCGCTGCTCACCTTCCGCGCAGGTTCCATCACCGATCTGTCGCCCGCGTTGCTGGCGACCGTGCTGCCCGGCGTGTTCATCCTGCCCTTCTTCCTGTTCTCGGCCACCTGCGGC
The DNA here is from genome assembly GCA_017984755.1 of Methyloversatilis sp. GTDB lineage: Bacteria > Pseudomonadota > Gammaproteobacteria > Burkholderiales > Rhodocyclaceae > Methyloversatilis. Next base: position 3,929 of record JAGNYW010000007.1, on the reverse strand, counting down.
CAGATCGCCGACAAGTACGACCGCGCCCTGCTGGCACGCCTGAGCAAGCAGCTGGAAATCGTCGTGATGGGGCTCGGCGCCTGGGGTTTCATTGCAGCCAGCCTGCCTTTGCTGGTGCTCGCGCTGTTCCTGATGGGTGCGCAGTCCACGCTGTTCGGGCCGGTCAAGTACGCCTACCTGCCGCAGCACCTGCGCGACGGCGAACTGGTCGGCGGCAACGGTCTGGTCGAGTCCGCAACCTTTCTGGCCATCCTCGGCGGACAGATCTTCGGTGCCTGGCTGGTCGGCGGCAGCACGGTCGAGGGCATCGCCGGCGTGGTGCTCGCGCTGGCCGTGGCGGGCTGGTGGACCAGCCGCGGCATCCCGCTTTCGCCCCCGCCCGAACCGGCGATGCGGCTCGACTGGAATCCGTTCACGGCCACCCGCGACAACCTGCGCTTCGCCGCCGGCAACCGCACCGTGTGGCTGTCCCTGCTCGGCATTTCGTGGTTCTGGTTCTACGGCGCCACGTTGCTGGCGCAGTTTCCGGTCTACGCCAGCGATGTGCTGGGCGGCGGCGAGGGCGTGTTCATCCTGCTGCTGGCGGTCTTCTCGGTCGGTGTGGGCGCCGGCTCGCTGGCCTGCGAAAAGCTGTCCGGCGGCAAGGTGGAAATCGGTCTGGTGCCGTTCGGCGCCATCGGGCTCACGCTGTTCGGCATCGACCTGTTCTTCGCCACCCCGACGGTGCCGACCGTTCATGACGGCACCGTCGGCGGCTTCCTGCGGAGCGCCGCGCACTGGCGCCTGCTGGCGGACATCGCGCTGATCGGCACCTCGGGGGGGCTGTACATCGTGCCGCTGTATGCTCTGATCCAGACCCGTTGCGAGCGCAGCCACGCAGCGCGCGTCATCGCGGCCAACAACATCCTAAATGCCGCTTTCATGGTGGTGTCGGCAGGAGTGAGCCTGCTGCTGTTCAACGCCGGACTCGACATTCCGCAACTGTTCCTGGCGACGGCGCTGTTCAACGCCGTGGTCGCGCTCTACATCTACACGCTGGTGCCGGAATTCCTGATGCGCTTCATCGTGTGGATGCTGATCCACACGGTGTACCGGCTGCAGACGAAAGGACTGGAGCGCATACCGGACGACGGGGCAGCCGTCATCGTGTGCAACCACGTCAGCTTCGTCGATGCGCTGGTCATCACCGCCGCCTGCCGGCGGCCGATCCGCTTCGTGATGGATCACCGCATCTTCCGCACACCGCTCCTGAGCTTTGTGTTCCGCACCAACCGCTGCATTCCGATCGCATCGGCGAGGGAAGACGCAGCGCTGCTCGGACGTGCCTGGGACGACATCGCCGCGGCGCTCGAGGCGGGTGAGCTGGTCGGCATCTTTCCGGAAGGGCGCATCACCGATACCGGCGAGCTCCACCCCTTCAAGCCGGGCATCGCGCGCATCGTCGGCCGCACACCGGTGCCGGTGATTCCGCTCGCGCTGCGCGGCCTCTGGGGCAGCTTCTTCTCGCGCAAGGGCGGACCGGCGATGGGCCGCCCGCCGCGGCGCGGCCCGTTCAGCCGCATCGAACTGGTAGCCGGTGACGCCGTGCCGCCGGAAGCAGCGACACCGGCCGCGCTGCAGTCCATCGTTGCCGGATTGCGTGGCGACCTGAAATGACGGCCGACCTCATGACCGCACCTTCCCGATACCGGGCTTCCGCCGCCGGTTTCGACCTGCAGCACGCCTCGGCATGCATGCGGAGGTCGCCGTGTTAGCCGCAATCCTGTGCCTGCTGGGTCTCGTCGCCGGCGCCGCGCATGGCGAACTGGCCGCCATCGGCGGTGCCGCGTCCGGTCTTGCGGCCGGCATGTGGATTGGCGCACGTCAGGCAGCGCGCGAGGCAGCTGTGCAGGCAAGACTGCGCGAACTCGACGACAAGGCCCGATGGCTCTACGAAGCGCTGAACGCGCAATCGGCGGCAGGCGGAGAGCGGCCAGGGGCAACGGCCGCGAAGCCCTCCTCCGGCGTCATGCCGGTGGAGGGCGTGACGGCGCCCGAACCGAAGCGCCCGCAGGCGCCGGCCGGCCCTGCGCCCGATATTCCGGCGCCGGAAACGCCACCTCCGGTCAGCACGCAGGCTGCACCGCTCGATGCGCTGAGCGGAGAAGGCGTACGCGCGACGCCGCGCCCGTCCGCGAAAGCTTCGCGCGCCGCGGCGGGCGATGACTTGACGCACACGCTCGCTGCCCTGTGGTCGCGCCTGATGGGCAGCAATCCGCTGGCACGCATCGGCGTGATCGTGCTGTTCTTCGGCGTGGCGTCGGCGCTGCGGCTGGCCGCTCAGGCCGGCATATTGCCGCCGGGACTGCGCCTGGCCGGCGCCGTGGCGACCGGTCTGGCGATGATCGGCTTCGGGCTGCGCATGAAGGGGGAGAACCAGCGCCGCATGTTCGCACTGGCAGTGCAGGGCGGCGGCTTCGCGCTGCTCTATCTGGCGACCTATTTCGCGCTGACCGCCTACGGCTTCATCGCTGCCGGTCCGGCCTTCGGTCTGTTTGCGGCACTCGGCGTCGCCTGCGCCGCGCTGGCGACCCACCAGTCGGCGCAGATCCTCGCACTGCTCGGGCTGTCCGGCGCCTTCGTCGCACCCATGCTGGCCGCGACCGGTCGCGGCGACTACATGGTGCTGTTTTCCTACTACCTGCTGCTCGACGCCTTCATCGTCGCACTGTCATGGCGCCGCGCGTGGCGCACACTCATCTTCGCCGGCTTCGCCTTCACCTTCGTGATCGGCACCGGCTGGGGGCTGCGCAGCTACACGGCTGACGATTACTTCGCGGTGCAATGCTTCCTGATTGCGTTCTTCGTGCTGTTCAGCGCCACCTACGTCGCACTGACCGCAAGCCGCGCCCCGGGCGCCGCCGGCTGGGAATCGGGCAGCCTTCTTTTCGGTCCGCCGCTGGCGGCCGGCGTACTGCAGGCGGCACTGGTGCAGCCGTTCGAATACGGCGACGCCATCAGTTCGGCGGCTGCCGGCGTTTATTACCTCGCGCTGTCCGGACTGCTGCGCGCTCGGGCGCGCGATGCCGTACAGGCCTTCCGGGCCCACGCCGGCATCGGCGCCGCGCTGCTCACGCTGGCGGTGCCGCTGGCCTTCGATCTGCAGATGACGGCGGCGATCTACGCCGTGGAGGGCGCGGCAGCAATGTGGTACGGCTGCGTGCGCAGCGCCCGGTTCACGCTGTGGGCAGGCGCCGCGCTGCAGGGCGCGGCCGGTCTGTGGCTGATCGCCGCCCTGCCCGATCTGCACATCGAGTGGCCGCTGGCCAACGGCCGGACTCTTGGCAGCCTGCTCATCGCCGGTGCCGCACTGGCCAGCGTGCGCGCGCTGCGCGCCTTACAGGCCGACGGCGACCGCACGGGCACTCTCGTGCCGGACTGGCTGCCCAGAGCCTTCACGCTGTGGCTCGCCGGATGGTGGCTCACCGGCGGCCTGGCCGACATCGACGACTTCGTGCCTGCCGGCATGCAGCCGGCAGCAGCACTGCTGTTCGGCATTGCCAGCGCCGCATGGGCCGAGCACGTCGGCCGCGCGCGCGATTTCACCACCGCCCGCGCATTGGCCGCGCTGTCGCTGCCGGTGCTGTGGGCCGGCAGCCTGATGGCGTGGGACATGCAGCAGCACCTGCTGGCAGGAACCATGGCCGTTGTACTGCCGCTGGCCTGGGCTACCCACCTGTGGATACTGCGCCGCCATGACGAGGACGAAGCCGGTCTGGCCACCGGCACGCGTCACATCGCCAGCGCCTGGACCCTGCTGCTGTCGGCCGGCATCGAAGCCGGCAGCTGGCTGCAGGTGTGGCTGCCGGGTCAGGACCTGTGGTCCTGGCTGGCCTGGATCGCCGTCTGGCTGCTGGCTGGCCGCACGCTGCACCGTGCCCTGCAGACAG
>JAGNYW010000094.1 GCA_017984755.1 Methyloversatilis sp. | reverse complement strand
GCGACACTTCGGTCTTCAGCGTGGCGACGCCGACCGTGCGGTCGCCATAGATCGCCGCATGCAGCCGCTCCAGATCCATGCCTTCCGGATGCAGTGCCAGCAGGCAGAGTATTTCCACCTGCCGCGGTGACAGCGGCAGCGGCTTGCCATGAAGCATCGCGTGCGGCGAACCCAGCATGCGCAGGCGCAATACCGGCGCCTGGCCGACTGATCGCAGGGCGTCCGATACGCGCTGCGCGAAGCGCTCGACCGCATGCAGCGCCAGCGGTGAATGCTTGTTCCACGTGGTGGACAGATCGACCACGCCCATCACCTCGCCGCTTACAGCGTCTCGCACCGGCGCCGCGTAGCACACCCAGTCCTGCACCGCCGGAATGAAATGCTCGGCGGAAAACACGCTGGCCGGGCGACGGTAACGCAAGGCCAGCGCGAGCGCGTTGGTGCCGACAGAGCGTTCGTCCCAGCGCCCGCCGGGCACGAAATGAACGCGCTCGGCGCGGGTGCGCATGCTGCGGCTGCAGCCGGTCCACAGCAGTCGGCCATCGGCATCGCTGACCGCCGCGACCATGCCGCTTTCGATTGCCAGTGTTTCGAGCTCGCCCACGCACGACTCCAGTGCCTGTCCGTAGGCCGACGTGGTCAGGTCCGGCAGCGCTTCGTCGAGCGGCGCGGCCGAACAGCCGTCGGCAACGACCTCGCGGGATCGCTGCCAGGAGCCGGCGATGTCCATGCCGACCACGACGATGTGCTCGCCCGCGCTGTGGTCGCCGCGCCGCAAGGACTCGATGCGCCGGCGACGATCCGCCAGCCGGCCTGCTGTGCTGCCCATTCGTGTCGCTCCTCCACCTACCGGATACCTACCTCGAACCACGTACCGTCCGGGCCGACCCTGTGTTGTTGTGTCACGCAATCCAAGCCGGCCGCAGGGCAACCGACAATTAAAGGAGACAGATCATGCGCTACGCCGACCCCGGTCAACCCGGTTCGAAAATTACCTTCAAAGCCCGCTACGACAACTATATCGGCGGAAAATGGATCGCCCCTGTCGAGGGTCAATATTTCGACAATACGACACCCATCACCGGCAAGGTGTTCTGCCAGGTAGCGCGCTCCCAGGCTGCCGACATCGAGCTCGCGCTCGACGCCGCCCACAAGGCCCGAGACGGGTGGGCGCGTACCCCCGCTGCCCAGCGCGCAGCGCTGCTGTTCCGCATCGCCGATCGGCTCGAAGCCAATCTCGAAACGCTGGCCGTCGCCGAAACGTGGGACAACGGCAAGCCCGTCCGCGAAACGCTGGCCGCAGACATTCCGCTCGCCATCGACCACTTCCGCTATTTCGCCAGCTGCATCCGTGCCCAGGAAGGCGCCCTGTCCGAAATCGACGAAACTACCGTCGCCTATCACTTCCATGAGCCGCTGGGCGTCGTCGGCCAGATCATTCCGTGGAACTTCCCGATCCTGATGGCTGCGTGGAAGATCGCGCCCGCGCTGGCTGCCGGCAACTGCATCGTGATGAAGCCTGCGGAACAGACACCGGTCAGCCTTCTGGTGCTGATCGAACTGATCGAAGACCTGCTGCCCCCCGGCATCCTGAACATCGTAAACGGCTTCGGCATCGAAGCCGGCAAGCCGCTGGCCACCAACACGCGCATCAACAAGATTGCCTTCACCGGTGAAACTACGACCGGCCGGTTGATCATGCAATATGCGTCGCAGAACATAATCCCGTCGACGGTCGAACTGGGCGGCAAGTCGCCCAACATCTTCTTCGACGACGTGATGGACGCAGACGACGACTACTTCGACAAGTGTCTCGAAGGTTTCGCGATGTTCTCGCTCAATCAGGGCGAAGTCTGCACCTGCCCGAGCCGCGCACTGGTGCAGGAAAACATCGCCGACAAGTTCATCGAACGCGCCATTGCCCGTGTGAACAAGGTGCGCGGCGGTCATCCGCTGGACACCGACACCATGATCGGTGCCCAGGCCAGTTCCGACCAGCACGAGAAGATCCTGTCCTACATCGACATCGGCCGCCAGGAAGGCGCGCAGGTGCTGACCGGCGGCAGCGTGCGCAAGGAAGCGGAAGCCGGCGGCTTCTACATCCAGCCGACCGTGCTCAAGGGCCACAACAAGATGCGCGTGTTCCAGGAAGAAATCTTCGGCCCGGTGCTCGCACTGACCACGTTCAAGGACGAAGCCGATGCGCTGTCCATCGCCAACGACACGCTTTACGGTCTGGGCGCGGGCGTGTGGTCACGTTCGGTGCATCGCAGCTACCGCATGGGCCGTGCCATCCAGGCCGGTCGCGTATGGACCAACTGCTATCACCTGTACCCGGCACACGCCGCCTTCGGTGGCTACAAGGCATCGGGCATCGGCCGCGAAAATCACAAGATGATGCTGGACCACTACCAGCAGACCAAGAACCTGCTGGTGAGTTACTCGCCCAAGGCGCTCGGCTTCTTCTGATCGGTTGGAGCAGTCTCCGGAAATCGATCCGGACGTCGGCGGGGCGCCTCTCCCACGGTTTTCACGGGGGCTGCGCCCCGCCTCACCGTCCGATCTAACCACGACGTCGTGCTCCGGTTCGACGTACCCGGGATGACTCCCGGGCCGCACGCTCCCACGGAAGGACAAATCCATGGTCACCCGTGTTTCCGCCACACCGCTGGCGCTGGAATGGATCAGCAGGCTGAGCCGCCGGCATGGCCCGCTGATGTTTCACCAGTCGGGCGGCTGCTGCGACGGCAGCGCGCCGATGTGCTACCCGCTCGGCGAATTCGTGCTGGGCAGTTCCGACGTGCGTCTGGGCGAGATCGGCGGCGCGCCGTTCTGCATGAG
>JAGNYW010000028.1:4649-40388 GCA_017984755.1 Methyloversatilis sp. | reverse complement strand
CCGGATGGCAAGTCGAACATTTTTTTCTTTCTCCCCCGTGCAAATGCCTTGTTCGTTGCGGAAAGGAACGAAGGGTAATAACCCTTCATCCGTCGGTGAATTAGCGGTTGGCCGGCTTGATACTTTAATCATTCATTCATATTGGGAGTCGGCCCCTGGCCGTGTGGGGAAGTGTCCGGGGGGGCGCAGGCCATTCGCCCCGTCGGCCTGCAGCGGGGCGTGTCGACATCGGGTCAGTGTTGTCTGGCCGCGATGATTTCGGTGCCCTGGTCATATCGCGCACGCATGGCGATGCGCTGCTCAGTGAAAATCCCGGCTGCGCGGCGTGAGATCACCGAGCAGGGCAGAACGGTCGACCAGCCGGCGGGCGATCAGGTGGATCACCTCGCCTTCGCGCGACACCTGGCCGTAGATGCCGAGCAGGGTGGCGCCCAGCGCTTCGCTGCGCTGTTTCTCCTGGATGTCCTTGTGCACGATGATGTTGGCCAGTCCGGTCTCGTCTTCGACCGTGACGAACATGACGCCGCTGGCCGTGCCCGGCCGCTGGCGGCAGGTCACGATGCCGGCGGCGCGCGCCAGCGCCCGGTCGGGCAGGCTGCACAGTTCGGCGGCGGTGATGAATCGCTGTGCGGCAAGTGTACCGCGCAGCAGCGCCAGCGGATGTCGGCCCAGCGTGAAGCCCAGGCTGGCGTAGTCGGCGACGATGTCCTCGCCTTCGAGCGGAGCACTCAGTGCAAGTACCGGCTCATGCACCGGTGCGTCGCGCAGCAGGGCATCCGGCCGCCGCGCTGCTGCCTGCCAGTGGGCCTGATGCCGGTTGCCGGCCAGCGACTTCAGTGCGCCGGCGGCGGCCAGCAGACGCAGCGTGTGTGCATCCAGCCCGGCGCGCCGGGCCAGATCGTCGATGTCGGCGAATTTCTTCCGCGCGCGCGCGGTTTCGATGCGCTGTGCCACTGTCTGCGCCACGCCTTTCGCCATGCGCAGACCCAGCCGCACCACCGGCCCGGCCGCCGGTGACTGCCCGTCTGCAGCTTCCAGCACGCAGTCCCATCGACTCACCGTCACGTCGGTGGGTCTGACCCCGACGCCGCGCGCGCGCGCGTCCGCGATCAGTTGCGCGGGCGCGTAGAAACCCATGGGCTGACTGTTCAGCAGGCCGCACAGGAAAGCTGCCGGATGGTGGCACTTGAGCCAGGAGGAGAGATACACCAGCAGTGCAAAGCTGGCGGCATGCGACTCGGGAAAGCCGTAGCCGGAAAATCCTTCGATCTGGCGGTAGATCCGCTCGGCGAATTCCGGTGTGTAGCCTTTCTTCAGCAGGCCGTCGGTCAGCTTCTGCTGAAACTTCTCCATCGTGCCGCGCTGCCGCCAGGCGGCCATGGAGCGGCGCATCTGGTCGGCTTCGCCCGGTGTGAAGTCAGCCGCCACCATGGCCAGCTGCATCACCTGTTCCTGAAAGATGGGTACGCCCAGCGTGCGCGCCAGCACCGGGCGCAGTTCGTCCGACGGGTAATCGATGCGTTCCGGCGGCAGGTGGCGGCGCGCCAGATACGGATGCACCATGCCGCCCTGTATCGGGCCGGGCCGCACGATGGCCACCTGTATCACCAGATCGTAGTAACGGCGCGGGCGCAGCCGCGGCAGCATGTTCATCTGCGCGCGTGATTCGACCTGGAATACGCCGGTCGATTCGCCGCGGCACAGCATGTCGTAGGTGGCGGGGTCTTCGTGCGGGATGTCGGCGAGGGCGCGCGGGACTTTCTTCGCCACGGATGACACGGGAACAACGGACAAGAACGGACGGGCTCCAGTCGATGACTGATCCGCCGTGTCTGCGCCGAAGGCCCGGTCTTCGAAAGCAGCCAGCGCATCGAGGGATTTCCGGAGGGCGGTAAGCATGCCCAGGGCGAGCACGTCCACCTTCATCAGACCGAGCGCTTCGAGGTCGTCCTTGTCCCACTGGATGACGCAGCGGTCTGCCATGCGCGCGTTCTCGATCGGTACCAGCCGCGACAGCCGGCCGCGCGCGATGACGAAACCGCCGACGTGCTGCGACAGGTGGCGCGGCGCGCCGATCAGTTCGTTCGACAGTTCGAGCAGCCGTTGCACGCGCGGGGCTTCGGGCCGGAAGCCGGCTTCGATCAGGCGGTCTTCCCGCACGCGGCCGCCGTCCCACCACATGTGACCGCGCGTGAGCCGGTCCAGTGCATCGTCGCCGAAGCCGAGCGCGCGGCCGACGTCGCGCAGCGCCGAACGTGGCCGGTAGGTGGTGAGGCTGGCGGCCAGCGCGGCGCGGTCGCGACCGTATTTGCCATATATGTACTGGATGACTTCTTCGCGCCGCTCGTGCTCGAAGTCGACATCGATGTCGGGCGCCTCGTTGCGTTCGCGCGAAATGAAGCGGCCGAACAGCATGTTGGCGCGCCATGGGTCGACCTCGGTGATGCCGATGCAGTAGCACACAGCCGAATTGGCGGCCGATCCGCGGCCCTGGCACAGGATGCCCTGTGCGCGTGCCCAGGCCACGATGTCGTACACGGTCAGGAAGTAGGGCTCGTACTGCAGCTCGGCGATCAGCGCGAGTTCGGTCTCGATCTGCGCACGCATTTCTTCCGCCTTGCGCACGAAGGTGGCGTCGTCCTGCGCAACGATGCGACGGATCTGCGCGCAGCGTTCGGTGTAGCCGCGCTCGGTCAGGTAGCGCAGCCAGGAGGTGGTGGTGTGGCCGGGCGGTGAGATTTCCTCCGGATATTCGTAGCGCAGTGCGTCGAGCGAGAAACCGCATTGCGCAGCCACCCTCAGTGTTTCGTCCAGCAGCGCAGCCGGATGGATGGCGGCCAGCTTGTGCGGCAGACGCAGGTGGCGCTCGCCGTTGGCGTGCAGCGCGTAGCCGCAGTCCGCGAGGGGGCGCCCGACACGTATCGCGGTCATCGTGTCCTGCAGCCGGCGCCGACGGCGCACATGCATGTGTACGTCGCCGGCGGCGCACAGCGGCAGCCCGCTGGCCGCGCCTGCCGTCTGCAGCCGCTGCAGCGTGCCGGCATCGTCCGGCCCGAGATGCAGTTCGACCGCCAGCCATGCCCGGCCGGTGAAGCGCGCACCGAGCCAGCAGGCCTGTTCGTGCAGGGTGTCCGGCGGCGCAGCGGCTGCGTTGTCCGGGATCAGCAGCGCGACGCATCCGTCCAGCCCGCCTTCGAGGTCGGCGCGCGTCAGCCGGTATTGACCCTTTCCGGCACGCATGCGTCCCAGCGTGATGAGCTCGGACAAATTGCCGTAACCGTCGCGGTCGCATGCCAGCAGCACCAGTTTCGGTCCATCGACCAACTGCACCTCGCTGCCGATGATCAGCTGCATGCGTGGCTCGGGCAGGGCGCGCCAGGCCAGATGGGCACGCACCACGCCGGCCAGCGAACATTCGTCGGTAATGGCAAGCGCCGCGTAGCCCAGCCCGGCCGCACGCGTGACCAGTTCGTCCGGTGCGGATGCCCCGCGCAGGAAAGTGAAATGAGTCAGGCAGTGAAGTTCGGCGTAGCGGGACGGCATGGCGCTGCAGGTGGTTTCATTGACTGTGATTAAATACAGTATAAGCACGAGCATCCGTTCGGTGCGTCTGCCAGCGTGCGTCGTCATCGCATGTGCGTGTCACGTCAAGTTGTGCACCATCACGGGGCGCAGCCTGAGGTGCCGCGACGGTCACACACACCGGGGCGCACTGAACGGGATACCGCACGAAGCCGTCCGGCGTGCTGCTTCATCCGCCTGTCCTCCGGCCACGCAACGCGCACTGCGTGCGGCTTTGCACTCGGTTTCCCGGCATGGCACCACACCGGGTTCGCTGCGGGCTCCAGTCCTTCTGCGGGCGTCCTGGACCGCAATTTGCTGTGAAGGGTCAACGACCGCCCGGCTTCATGCGTCAACAACACTGTCCGATGCGCCTTGACTACCTGCGAACAGCGGCTGCCGGGCGGGAACTAAGCTGCTCGCCGCACCCTCGATTCAATAGTGGAAAACGCAATGACGGAAGGTGTGCCGACTGTTCCGGAGAAGACGGGACGAGCGCGGGAGCGATGGGATCCACGCGATGGAGTTCGCCCGCCGGCGTGCTGAAGCCAACACTTTCTTCATGCTTCGCCGTAGACCTCTCAGCGCAGGAGGTCGTGCATGAAGCGGTACTCGCACCGCTGCGACGGCACTGGATCACAGGTGCCGGACATGGCGCACAGAGTCAGTTTTTGAAGGCTAACGGAGACTTTGGAGATCAACATGGACATCGTCAGTCACTTCGCCGCACGCTACGACCGTACGCGTGAAGAGGAACTTTCGCTCGAAGAATATCTGGATGAGTGCAGGCGCGCTCCGCTGACCTACGCGAGCGCCGCCGAACGCATGCTCAAGGCGATCGGCGAGCCGCAGACGGTGGACACGCGCAACGATCCCCGGCTGTCGCGCCTGTTCGCCAACAAGGTGATCAAGATCTATCCCGCCTTCGCCGAGTTCTACGGCATGGAGGACTCGATCGAACAGGTGGTGAGCTACTTCCGCCATGCCGCGCAGGGGCTGGAGGAGAAGAAGCAGATCCTCTATCTGCTGGGCCCGGTCGGCGGAGGCAAGAGCTCCATCGCCGAACGCCTGAAGGCGCTGATGCAGGAAGTGCCGTTCTACGCGATCAAGGGATCACCGGTGAACGAGTCGCCGCTCGGGCTGTTCGATGCGGCCGAGGACGGCGACATCCTGGAGAAGGAATACGGCATTCCCCGCCGCTACCTCAACCGCGTTCTGAGCCCGTGGGCGGTCAAGCGTCTGGAGGAATTCGGCGGCGACATCCGCCGGTTCAGGGTGGTCAAGCGCTACCCCAGCATACTGAAGCAGGTTGGCATCGCGAAGACCGAGCCGGGTGACGAGAACAATCAGGACATTTCGAGCCTGGTGGGCAAGGTCGACATCCGCAAGCTCGAAACCTATGCCCAGGACGATCCCGATGCCTACAGCTTTTCGGGTGGCCTGTGCCTCGCCAATCAGGGTCTGCTCGAATTCGTCGAAATGTTCAAGGCGCCGATCAAGGTGCTGCACCCGCTGCTCACCGCCACGCAGGAAGGCAACTTCAAGGGCACGGAAGGCTTCGGTGCCATCCCGTTCGACGGCGTGGTGCTGGCGCACTCGAATGAAAGCGAGTGGAAGGCCTTCCGCAACAACAAGAACAACGAAGCCTTTCTCGACCGCATCTACATCGTCAAGGTGCCTTACTGCCTGCGCGTGAGCGACGAGGTGAAGATCTACGAAAAGCTGCTGCGCGGCTCGTCTCTCGCGCAGGCCATCTGCGCGCCGGGCACGCTGAAGATGATGGCGCAGTTCGCCGTGCTGACCCGGCTTAAGGAGCCGGAGAATTCCAGCCTCTATTCGAAGATGCAGGTGTACGACGGCGAGAACCTGAAGGACACCGACCCGCGCGCCAAGAGCTATCAGGAGTACCGCGACTACGCCGGCGTCGACGAAGGCATGAGCGGGGTGTCGACGCGCTTCGCCTTCAAGATCATTTCCAAGGTGTTCAATTTCGATTCGACCGAAGTGGCAGCCAACCCGGTGCACCTGATGTACGTGCTCGAACAGCAGATCGAGCGCGAGCAGTTTCCGGCCGATACCGAACAGAAGTACATCTCGTACATCAAGGAACACCTGTCGCCGCGCTACGCCGAGTTCATCGGCAAGGAGATCCAGACTGCCTACCTGGAGAGCTATTCCGAGTACGGCCAGAACATCTTCGATCGCTACGTCACCTACGCCGACTACTGGATTCAGGACCAGGAGTACCGCGATACCGACACCGGCGAAGTGTTCGACCGCGGGTCGCTCAACGCCGAGCTGGAAAAGATCGAGAAACCGGCAGGCATCAGCAATCCGAAGGATTTCCGCAATGAAATCGTGAACTTCGTGCTGCGCGCGCGCGCCAGCAACGCGGGCAAGAACCCGCTGTGGACCAGTTACGAAAAACTGCGCACGGTGATCGAGAAGAAGATGTTCTCCAACACCGAAGAACTGCTGCCGGTCATCAGCTTCAACGCCAAGGCCAGCGCAGACGACGCCAAGAAGCACGAGGATTTCGTCAACCGCATGGTCAACAAGGGCTACACGCCGAAGCAGGTCAGGCTGCTGTGCGAGTGGTACCTGCGCGTGCGCAAGAGTTCGTGACGCATCGACTCAATGACTGATCGGACGGAGGGCACATCTTGCAGCAGATCATCGATCGACGGCTGGCCGGCAAGAACAAGTCCATCGGCAACCGGGAGCGCTTCCTGCGCCGCCACAAGGAGCAGATCCGCGAGGCGGTGAAGCGCGCCGTGGAAGGACGCGGCATACGCGACATCGCGCAGGGCGAGGACATCCACATCCCGCGCCGCGACATCAGCGAGCCGGTGTTCGGCCATGGCCAGGGCGGCCGGCGGGAAACCGTGCATCCGGGCAACAAGGACTTCCTGCGCGGCGACCGCATCGAGCGGCCGCAGGGGGGCAGCGGCGGAGGCGGTGGCGGTCAGGCCGGCGATTCGGGCGGCGGTGATGACGACTTCGTCTTCCACCTGTCGAAGGAGGAGTTCATGCAGGTCTTCTTCGACGACCTGGCGCTGCCCAACCTGATCCGCACCACGCTGGCCGAAACGCCGGAGTACAAGACGCACCGGGCCGGCTTTTCCAGCGACGGCACGCCGAACAACCTGCATGTGGTGCGTTCGATGCGCGGTGCCATCGGCCGGCGCATTGCTCTGGGCAGCGAATCGCGGCGCGAACTGCATCGTCTCGAAGCCCTGCTCGAAGATCTGCGCGGGCAGCCGGTCACGGTCGAGCGCCAGCGCGAGATCGAGCTGATCGAACGCGACATCGAAGCGCTGCGCGCGCGCATCGGCCGCATCCCCTTCCTCGACCCGATCGATCTGCGCTACCGCAGTCGCGTGCGCACGCCGGTGCCGACTGCCAAGGCAGTCATGTTCTGCGTGATGGATGTGTCCGGTTCGATGGACGAGGCGCGCAAGGATCTGGCCAAGCGCTTCTTCATCCTGCTGTATCTGTTCCTGACCCGGCATTACGAACGGATAGAAATCGTATTCATCCGGCACCACACGCAGGCGCAGGAGGTGGATGAGCACGAGTTCTTCCACGCGACGGAAACCGGCGGCACCGTGGTGTCGAGCGCGCTGGTGCTGATGGAATCCATCATCCAGGCGCGCTACCCGCGCGGCGAGTGGAACATCTACGGTGCCCAGGCCAGCGATGGCGACAACTGGCATGACGACAGTCCGCGCTGCCGTGAGTTGCTGGAGCAGAAAATCCTGCCGCAGTGCCGCTATTTCGCCTATATCCAGGTGGTGGACGAGGAACAGAGCCTGTGGCACGAATACGCGTCCCTGGTCGATGAAGCGGCCAATTTCGCCATGCGCAAGGCGAGCGGGTCCGATCAGATCTATCCGGTGTTCCGTGATCTGTTCAGAAAGGAAGGGGCGACAGCATGAGCGACAGCTTCAATCGTCGGCAGGTCGGGCAGGGGGCATCGCCCGGTGGTTACGGCGGCCGCCGCAGCCGTGCGCCGCTGCGCGCGCCCCTGCCATCGACCGAACGCGCCAGCGCGAGGCTGCCCGGACCGAGCGACTGGACCTTCGAACTGATCGAGCAGTACCACACGGTCATCCGCGCCACGGCGCAGCGCTTCGGTCTCGAGACGTATCCGAACCAGCTCGAGATCATCACGGCCGAACAGATGATGGATGCCTATGCCTCGGTCGGCATGCCGGTCAACTACCGGCACTGGAGCTACGGCAAGGAATTCATCAGCACCGAGAAGAATTATCGCCGCGGCCAGATGGGTCTGGCCTACGAAATCGTCATCAATTCCGACCCCTGCATCAGCTACCTGATGGAGGAGAACACGATGGCCATGCAGGCGCTGGTGATCGCCCACGCCGCATACGGCCACAACAGCTTCTTCAAGGGCAACTACCTGTTCCGCATGTGGACGGACGCCTCGTCCATCGTCGATTACCTGGTCTACGCAAAGAACTATGTTGCCGCGTGCGAAGAGCGACATGGCATCGATGCGGTCGAACTGCTGCTCGACAGCTGTCACGCGCTGATGAACTACGGCGTGGACCGCTATCGCCGGCCCGGCAAGCTCAGCCTCATGCAGGAACTCGAGCGCGCCAAGGACCGCGAAGCCTACGCGCAGCAGCAGGTGAACGAGATCTGGAGGACGCTGCCGCCGAAGGCCGGCCGCGATGCCGCCGAGCGGGAACTGCCGCGCTTTCCGGCCGAACCGCAGGAGAACCTGCTGTACTTCGTCGAGAAGAACGCGCCTCTGCTCGAACCGTGGCAGCGGGAGATCGTGCGCATCGTGCGCAAGGTCGCGCAGTATTTCTATCCGCAGCGACAGACCCAGGTGATGAACGAGGGCTGGGCCACGTTCTGGCACCATCACCTGCTCAACACGATGTACGACGACGGTCATCTCGACGACGGCATCATGATCGAATGGCTGAAGTCTCATACCAATGTGGTGTTCCAGCCTCCGGTCGATCATCCGGCCTACAGCGGCATGAATCCGTACGCGCTGGGCTTCGCGATGTACAGCGACATCAAGCGCATCTGCGAAGCGCCGACCGACGAGGATCGCCACTGGTTTCCGGACATCGCCGGCCGCGACTGGCTGGAAACGCTGGACCATGCGATGCGAAACTTCAAGGACGAAAGTTTCATCGGCCAGTTCCTGTCGCCGCGCGTGATGCGCAATTTCAGATTGTTCTCCATCGTCGATGACGAGACCGATCCGACGCTCGAAGTGTCCGCCATCCACGACGAGACGGGCTACCGCGCGGTGCGCGAGGCGATGTCGCGTCAGTACGACCTCGGCGCACGCGAGCCGAACATCCAGGTGTGGGGTGTCAACCTGCGGGGCGATCGCTCGCTGATGCTGCGCCACACGCAGCACAACGAGCGGCCGCTGCACAACAACGCGTACGAAGTGCTCAAGCACGTGGCGCGGCTGTGGGGTTTCCCGGTGCACATGGAAAGCGTTGGCAGCGCGGGGGAGGTCACGCGCCGCTGGACGGTCGATCCTGGCACGCCCTGATCCGCGTGTCCGCATGGCGCAGTGCCCGTGCGACCGGTGTTCAGCCGCCTGGCAGGCATCGGCAGTGCACTGTTTCGACTCAAGTTTTCGGTGTGCATGCCGAGAAATCAACCATTCCGGATAACTGAAATCCTCCGGATGGTCCTCCCCGGCTCATTCATCAAGGCGTGCATCCGCCCGATCAATGCCTGAATTCCGACAGATGTTGCTGCGCCAGGCTGCTCCCACCCGAAGTGGTGGCGATGCCCTTGTCGTCGGGCGCGGCGGCGGGCTCCGCGCGGGCTGCCGTCGCCTTTCATTTGCAGCCCGGGAATTCTTCCGTGCCTACGACGTGGACGAAGCCACGGCGTCACGATTCCGGGCGAGGACGTAGGCGCCTTCCTGTCTTCGTGGAATGCCGACGAGGTCGCTGCCCGAATTAACCGCGGCTGATCCGGCGCCTGTCCTACACCGTCGGTGCGGGTGTGCGCGGCTTGAACAGCCGCACCATGGCGCTCGCGGCGATGCCCATCAGCAGGAAACAGAACGCACCGATCAGCCATACACCCCACACGATGGCGCTCAGCCATCCGGTCAGGTCGGGGATCTGCTGGATGGACGCCTGTATCGCCGGGCCCCAGTCGAGCAGCACCTGCCGTCCGGCGTCCAGCCATGCCGCCGGCAGCCACGGCGCCAGCCAGACCGGTGGCTGCAGGCTCACCACCCAGGCCGGCCAGGTCGACAAGGCCTCGGCGTTCCAGCCGGGCCAGGTCAGCACCGCGTCGGCGGTCCATGCGAGCAGCGTCCAGAAGCCGAGCATCAGCGCCACGATGATCCATGTGATTGCGTAAGCCATGTCTTGTTCTCAGTCAGTCAGCGCAGGGGTTGGATTCCGGGGGCGAAGCTTCGCTGCGGGGCGACGCATTTCGAATCCGGTCAGACCAGTTTCTTGAGCGCATACAGCGCATCGAGCGCTTCGCGCGGACTGAGGCTGTCCGGGTCGAGCGCATCGAGGGCTTCGACTGCCGCATGCACCGCAGGTTCGGGCGGCGGCGCGGCAGGGGCGAACAGATCAGCCTGCTGCCCGGCGCTGACGCGGCTGGCTTCCAGTTGCTGCAGCGCACGCCGCGCGTCGCGGATGACCGTGCCCGGCACGCCGGCCAGCGCCGCCACTTCGATACCGTAGGACTGCGACGCCGGGCCTTCTTCGATGGCGTGCAGGAACACGATGCGCTTGCCGTGCTCGACCGCGTCCAGATGCATGTTCACGCAGGCCGGGTGTGTCTGCGCGAGCTGGGTCAGTTCGAAATAGTGGGTGGCGAACAGCGTCCAGCTGCGGTTGCGCGTCAGCAGATGCCGCGCGATGGACTGCGCCAGCGCCACGCCGTCGAAGGTCGAGGTGCCGCGGCCGATTTCGTCCATCAGCACCAGACTGCGCTCGGTCGCACCGTGCAGGATGCCCGCCGCCTCGGTCATTTCAACCATGAAGGTCGAGCGGCCGGACGCCAGATCGTCGGAGGCGCCGATGCGCGTGTGGATGGCGTCCAGCGGACCGATCCGCACCGCCTCGGCCGGCACCGGGCAGCCGCAGTGCGCCATCAGCGCGATCAGCGCCACCTGCCGCATGTAGGTCGACTTGCCGCCCATGTTGGGGCCGGTGATCAGCAGCATGCGCCGGGCGTCATGCATCATCGTGTCATTGGCGATGAAGCTGTCGACCTGGCGCTCGACCACCGGGTGGCGACCGCGCACGATCGTGATTTCGGGGTCGTCGACGAACTGCGGCCGGCAGTAGTCGTAGCGTTGTGCGGCGCGCGCGAAGGCGATCAGGCCATCGAGCTGCGCCAGTGCGCGGGCGATGTCGCCAAGTGCCGGCAGCTCGGGGGCGAGAGCGTCGAGCAGCTGTTCGTACAGGTACTTCTCGCGCGACGTGGCGCGGTCGGCGGCCGACAGCGCGCGGTCCTCGAAGGCCTTCAGTTCCGGCGTGATGTAGCGCTCGGCGTTCTTCAGCGTCTGCCGGCGGCGGTAGTCGTCCGGAATGCGTTCGACATGCGCGTTGGTCACCTCTATATAGAAGCCGTGCACGCGGTTGTATTCGACCTTGAGATTCGCGATGCCGGTCCGGCTGCGTTCGCGCGCTTCCAGCGCGAGCAGGAATTCGCTGCAGTTGTCCTGCAGCCCGCGCAGCTCGTCCAGTTCGGCGTCGAAACCGGCGCGCATCACGCGGCCGTCGCGCAGCATCGATGCCGGTTCGTCCATGATGGCCCGGGCGAGCAGGGCGCTTGTGTCGAGCGGCTGCGCCAGCGTGTTGCGCGCGTGATCGAGCAGGCCACCGTCGGGCGGCACGGCAGCGGCGATGTCGCCGAGCCGCGCCAGACTGTCGCGCAGGCTCGACAGGTCGCGCGGCCGCGCGGTGCGCAGCGCAATGCGCGCGCCGATGCGTTCGATGTCGGCCAGTCCGCGCAGCGCGTCGTGCAGGCGGTCGGCGCCGTTGCCGGCGTCATGATCGGCGCGCAGTGCATCGACCGCCTGATGCCGCGCTTCGGCCTGCGCCCGCACGCGCAGCGGGTGGTGCAGGCAGCGGCGCAGCCAGCGCGAACCCATCGATGTGGCGCAGGTGTCGAGCAGCGACAGCAGCGTCGGCGATGCTTCGCCGCGCAGCGTTTCGGTCAGTTCCAGATTGCGGCGGGTGGCGGCGTCCATGCGCAGCCAGGCCGAATCATGTTCGACCGCCAGCGTCGCCACGTGCGACAGCGCGCGCTGCTGCGTGGCCTGGGCGTAGCTGAACAATGCACCGCAGGCGGCCAGTGCGATCGGCACCTCGGCCACGTCGAAGGCCGCGAGGTCGCGGCTGCCGAAGTGTTCGCACAGCAGGCGCGTCGCTTCGGTTGCGTCGAACTGCCAGGCGCTGCGCGGCGTGACCGCCCAGCTGCCTTCAGGCGCCAGCACACTGTCGGCCACCAGCAGTTCCGCCGGACGCAGTCGGTCGAGCAGCGACGGCAATACGTTCAATGCGACTTCGGTCAGCTTCAGTTCGCCGCTGGCCAGATTGAGCCAGGCGACGCCGGCGCGTGCGCGCTCGATGTGCAGCGCCATCAGCAATGAATCGGTACGTTCATCCAGCAGGCTGGCGTCGGTCAGCGTGCCGGGCGTGACGATGCGCGCGATGGCACGTTCGACCGGGCCCTTGGAGGTCGCCGGGTCGCCGACCTGTTCGACGATGACCACCGACTCGCCCATCTTCACCAGCCGCGCCAGATACTGCTCGACCGCGTGGAAGGGCACCCCCGCCATCGGGATAGGCTGGCCGGCGGACTGGCCGCGGTGCGTCTGCGTGATGTCGAGCAGCCGCGCGGCGCGGATCGCGTCCTCGAAGAACAGCTCGTAGAAATCCCCCATCCGGTAGAACACCAGGAGATCGGGGTGTTGCCGCTTGAAGCCCAGGTATTGGGCCATCATCGGCGTGTGCGCAGACAGGTCGGTGTTCGCCATCCCGGTCAACGTTGTCCGGCGCGGATCACGCGCGCAGCGCGTCCGTCAGGTGCGGTTCGATCGCGGCGAGCATGGCCGGGAAGATGCGCGGCGTCGCGGCGACCAGATTGCCGCTTTCCAGGTAGCCGGTCTCACCGGTCAGGTTGCCGACCAGGCCACCCGCCTCGGTGACCAGCAGCGCGCCGGCAGCGATGTCCCACGGCGACAGGCCGATTTCGAAGAAGGCATCGAAGCGGCCGCAGGCGACATAGGCCAGGTCGAGCGCGGCGGCACCCGGGCGGCGCAGGCCCGAGGTCTTTTCCATCAGGTCCCTGAACATGCCCAGATAGGCGTCGACGTGGTCGAACACGCGATACGGAAAGCCGGTGCCGACCAGCGACTCGGCGAGCTTGGCGCGGCGCGACACGCGGATGCGGCGGTCGTTCAGGAAGGCGCCGCGGCCACGGCTGGCGGTGAACAGCTCGTTGCGCACCGGATCGAACACCACTGCCGACTGCATCAGGCCCCGGTGTTCCAGCGCGATCGACACGGCGTACTGCGGCATGCCGTGGATGAAGTTCGTGGTGCCGTCGAGCGGATCGATGATCCAGCGGTATTCGGACTCGCCGGCCGTGCCGTTCGTCGCGCCACTCTCTTCGGCCAGAATGGCGTGGTCGGGATAGGCCTCGCGCAGGATGCCGATGATCGCGTCTTCGGCGGCGCGGTCGACCTCGGTCACGAAATCGTTCTGCCGTTTGCTGCTGACCTTGAGATGGTCTACATCCTGGCTGGCGCGGGTGATGATCTGCCCTGCGCGGCGGGCGGCCTTGACGGCGGTGGTGAGCGTCGGATGCATGAGTGGTGTCTGTGCGCGGACCGTCGGTCCGCAATGTCGGCGGGAAAGCCGAGCATTTTAGGGTGTGTTGCGATTTAATTCGAGGTTTGCGCGTGATTCTCCCCGTACGCAGCCCTGTCCGGACTGAACCGGTGGGGCTGAACACGAGGGCCCGGCCGGCTTTCCGGACCCGCAGGCCACCCGAGCACGCAGCCCGCGCCGGTTTGCAAAGCGACCGGAGCAGACGATGAATCCGACCCGCGACCGAAATCCATGAATCAGTTTGCTTCCCTCGACCGCGTGCGCGTGGTCATGTCGCACACCACCCATCCGGGCAATATCGGTGCCTGCGCGCGGGCGATGAAGGTGATGGGCCTGTCTCGCCTCTATCTGGTGAATCCGAGGCACTTCCCGCATGACGAGGCGGTGGCCATGAGTTCGGGGGCGACCGATGTGCTCGATGCGGCCGTGCTGTGCGACAGCCTCGACGCTGCGCTGGCCGGCACCGTCGCGCAGGCGGCGCTCACCGCGCGACGACGCGAAATGGCGCTGCCGGTGCGCGATGTTCGGGCCGCGGCGACCGAACTGGCGACCTTGCTTGCCGGCGGCAGCCATGAAATCGCGCTGGTGTTCGGCACCGAAAGTTCTGGCCTGACCAATGAAGAAGTCGCGATGTGCTCGTTGCCGGTCACCATCTCGACCAGCGACACCTATCGTTCGCTGAACGTGGCGGCGGCGGCGCAGATCATGTGCCACGAGTTGCGCGTCGCGGTCGGTGCGGCGCCGCCGGTGACGACCGATGCGCCCGAACCCGCGTCGCACGAAGGGCTTGAAAGCCTTTATGCGCTGATCGAACAACTGATGCTCGATGCAGGCTTTCTCGACCGGGTCAATCCGGGCCGTGCGATGCCGCGCCTGCGTCGCCTGTTCGGCCGCACGCAGGTCGAAGCCGAAGAGCTTCACTTGCTGATGGGTGCGCTGAAAGCCATCGGAGGCATTCCGAAGAAACGTCCGGGATCGAATGGATAGCTTCGGCCGACGGGAGATCGCGTGACGCAGCCAGCCGTGCCGGCCCTGTGCTGTCGCATTCACGTCAGTCGGCGAAAGCGTGACCGGGACGGACGATCGACAGACCTTGACGCAGGTGCACAAAAACCGACTAAAATTGTCGGGTTTCAGGCGTCCGGCAACGCCGTCGGCGTTTCCTCAGCAAGAAGATAGGAAGAAAGATGTTTCGACACCTGCGCGAAGATATCGCCAGCGTGCTTGCACGCGATCCTGCCGCACGCTCGTCGTTCGAAGTGCTCACCTGCTATCCGGGCATCCATGCGCTGATGCTGCATCGCGCGGCGAATTTCTGCTGGCGCCGCGGTTTCACGTGGCTCGGACGCTTCATTTCGCACATCGGGCGGGTACTCACCGGCATCGAAATCCACCCCGGCGCCACGATGGGGCGGCGCGTGTTCATCGATCACGGCATGGGCGTGGTGATCGGCGAAACGGCGGTGATCGGCGATGACTGCACGATCTATCAGGGCGTGACGCTGGGCGGCACGTCGCTTTACCGCGGCGCCAAGCGGCATCCGACGCTGGGTCGTGGCGTGGTGATCGGCGCCGGTGCGCAGGTGCTGGGCGGTTTCGAGGTCGGTGATGGGGCCAAGATCGGTTCCTGCGCCGTGGTGGTCAAGCCGGTGCCCGCCGGTGCGACGGCGGTCGGCAACCCGGCGCGCGTGATCGAAGCCAGGGCGCCCGGCGCCGAAGAAGAGCAGGCGCGACGTGCCGAACAGGCCGGCTTCACGGCGTATGGCCTGACGCGGGACATGGAAGATCCGATGGCCAAGGCGCTGACCGCACTGGTCGATCACGCGCTGGAAAGCGATCGTCGCATCGAATGTCTGCTGAAGAAGCTGGAGCGGGCGGGCATTCCGCTCGACGACGAGGCACGCGAGGAAATGGCCGACCACTCCCGGGTCGATCTGGACAAGCTCAGACCTGATTGTTGACTGAACTTGTCGGGAATTATAAAGTCGACTGAATTGATCGGGAATTCAATCACGCGCTGCCCGAGCCGCTTCATCGAGGAGCCTGCTTAATGAGACTGACAACCAAGGGTCGCTTCGCCGTCACCGCGATGCTTGACCTCGCGCTGCGCCAGGAAAATGGTCCGGTGACACTTTCGGGTGTGGCCGAGCGGCAGCGCATCAGCCTGTCCTACCTCGAACAGCTGTTCGGCAAGCTGCGCCGCCAGGAACTCGTGGCCAGCGTGCGGGGCCCGGGTGGCGGTTACTGCCTTGCCCGCGACGCGCGCAGCATTTCGGTTGCCCAGATCATCATCGCAGTCGACGAGCCGCTCGATGCGACGCAGTGCGGCGGCAAGGAGAACTGCCTCGACGAGCAGCGCTGCATGACGCACGACCTGTGGTCGAACCTCAGTCAGCGCATGTTCGATTATCTCGATTCGGTGAATCTGCACGACCTGATGGTGCAGCAGCGCGACAAGGCGAGTCATCGCGTGGTGATGCACGACCACAAGGCCCGCACGGGTGGCTCCGACCTGGTGCAGGTACAGATCTGATCATGTTCGCCCCGGTCTATCTCGATCACAACGCCAGCGCGCCCCTCGTGGACGGGGTTCGCGAAGCGATGCTGCCTTGGTTCGGCCCGCGCTTCGGCAACGCGTCGAGCAGGCACGAGTACGGTCGTGCCGCGCGTCGTGCGATCGACGAGGCACGGGCGCAGGTGGCGGCAGCGGTCAATGCGAACTACACCGAAGTGGTGTTCACCAGCGGCGGCTCGGAAGCGAACAACCTGTTCGTGAAGGGCGCGGCAGCGCGACTCCAACCCGGTGTCATCGCGATTTCGGCGATCGAGCACCCCTGCGTGCGCGAACCGGCGCGGCAACTTGCGCGTGCCGGCTGGGCGCTGAGCGAACTGCCGGTGGACGCGCAGGGCAGGGTGCGGGTCGATGCGTTCGACGGTCAGGCTTCGCTGGTGTCGGTGATGCTGGCCAACAATGAAACCGGCGTGCTGCAGGACGTGGCAGGGCTGGCGGTGCAGGTGCGTCGTTCCGGCGGCTGGATGCATACCGATGCGGTGCAGGCGCTGGGCAAGATCGATGTCGATTTCCGCGCACTCGGCGTGGCGGCGATGACGCTGTCGGCCCACAAGATCGGCGGACCGCAGGGTGCGGGTGCGCTGATTCTCGACAAGCGCGTCGACATCGAGCCGCTGATCGCCGGTGGCGGACACGAACACGGCTTGCGCTCCGGTACGGAAAACGTGGCCGCGATCGTGGGTTTCGGGCGTGCGTGCGAGCTGGCAACGGCGGCCGGTCGCAGCCGCCGCGGCGAGATGGAAGTGCAGCGCGAGCGCATCGCGCGCTGCGTGGCGGCACTGGGCGGCACCGTCTTCGGTGATCGTGCGGACCGGCTCCCCAACACCTGCTACTTCGCGCTCGATCACATCGATGGTGAAACGCTGGTGGCAAAGCTGGACCGCGCCGGTTTTGCGGTGGCGAGCGGCGCGGCCTGTTCGAGCACCTCGCCGGAGCCGTCGCGCACGCTGATTGCGATGGGAGTGAAACCCGGCCTGGCGCGTGGCGCCGTGCGGGTGAGCAGCGGTGCCGGCACGACCATGCAGCAGGTTGACGATTTTTGCAGTGCGCTTGCCCAGGTGACGGACCAGCTCCGCAACCTCACGGCCATGGCGTCTGCGTAACGATGATTCCGACGGAGCTGACCCCATGCTGAAATTTCCGATCTATCTCGACTACTCGGCCACCACGCCGGTGGACCCGCGTGTCGCGGCCAAGATGATTCCCTACCTCACCGAGCATTTCGGCAATCCGGCCTCGCGCAGCCATGCGTATGGCTGGGAAACCGAAGCGGCGGTCGAGGAAGCGCGCGAACAGGTGGCGAAGCTGGTCAATGCCGACCCCAAGGAAATTGTCTGGACGTCCGGCGCGACCGAATCCAACAACCTCGCCATCAAGGGCGCGGCCCACTTCTACTCGGGCAAGGGCAAGCACATCATCACGCTGCGCACCGAACACAAGGCGGTGCTCGACACCTTCCGCGAACTCGAGCGCGAAGGCTTCGAGGCGACCTACCTCGATCCGCTGCCGAACGGCCTGATCGACCTGGATGCGTTCAGGGCGGCGCTGCGTCCGGACACCGTGCTGGTGTCCATCATGTTCGTGAACAACGAGATCGGCGTCATCCAGCCGATCGCCGAACTGGGCGAAATCTGCCGCGAGAAGGGCATCATCTTCCATGTCGATGCCGCGCAGGCGACCGGCAAGGTGGTCATCGATCTGGAAAGGCTGAAGGTCGACCTGATGTCGTTCTGTGCACACAAGACCTACGGCCCGAAGGGCATCGGTGCGCTGTACGTGAGGCGCAAGCCGCGCATCCGGCTGGAAGCGCAGATGCATGGCGGCGGTCACGAGCGCGGCATGCGTTCGGGCACGCTGGCGACGCACCAGATCGTGGGCATGGGCGAAGCCTTCCGCCTCGCCCGCGAAGAGATGGGCGCCGAGAACGAGCGCATCCGCATGCTGCGCGACCGTCTGCTGAAGGGGCTGTCGGACATCGAGGCAACCTTCGTCAATGGCGACCTGGAAGCGCGCGTGCCGCACAACCTCAACATCAGCTTCGCCTATGTCGAGGGTGAATCGCTGATCATGGCGATCAAGGAAGTGGCCGTATCGTCGGGTTCGGCCTGTACGTCGGCCAGCCTGGAACCGTCGTACGTCCTGCGCGCGCTGGGTCGCGAGGACGAACTCGCGCACAGTTCCATCCGCTTCTCGATCGGCCGCTTCACGACGGAAGAAGAAATCGATTTCACGATCGATCTGTTGCACCGCAAAATAGACAAGCTGCGCGAATTGTCGCCGCTCTGGGAAATGGTGCAGGAAGGTGTCGATCTGAACAGCGTCCAGTGGGCTCACCACTGATTTCGCGTACCGCGCGACTGAAGGAGAATTGAAATGGCCTATAGCGACAAACTGCTTGATCACTACGAAAACCCGCGCAACGTCGGCGCCTTCGGCAAGGAAGACGACGACGTCGGTACCGGCATGGTCGGCGCACCGGCCTGTGGCGACGTGATGAAGCTGCAGATCAAGGTGGGCGCGGACGGCGTCATCGAAGATGCCAGGTTCAAGACCTACGGCTGCGGCTCTGCCATCGCGTCGAGCTCGCTCGTCACCGAATGGGTCAAGGGCAAGACGCTCGATCAGGCGATGGAGATACGCAACACCGCCATCGCGGAGGAGCTGGCGCTGCCGCCAGTGAAGATTCACTGTTCGATCCTGGCCGAAGATGCCATCAAGGCAGCGGTCGAGGACTATCGCAAGAAGCACGGCACGACGACGTCGGCCGACGCGGTCTGAGGAGCGGATCATGGGCGTGACACTTTCCGAAAAGGCAGCCACCCACGTGTCGAACTACATCGCCAAGCGGGGCCGCGGCGTCGGCCTGCGGCTCGGCGTGCGCACGAGCGGTTGTTCCGGCATGGCCTACAAGCTCGAGTTCGCGGACGACATCACGCCCGAGGACCTGATCTTCGAGAGCCACGGTGTAAAGGTGCTGATCGACCCCAGGAGCCTGGCCTACCTCGAAGGCACCGAGCTCGATTTCGTTCGAGAGGGACTGAATGAAGGCTTCAAGTTCAACAATCCGAACGTGAAGGACGAATGCGGTTGCGGCGAAAGCTTCAACGTCTGAGCGCCATGTGCGCCTCCGCGACCACGACACGATGACATCCGGCCCGAACACCACCGATCTGCCCGACGCGGAGCTGTTCAGTCGCGATCATTTCGAGTTGTTCGGTCTGCCGCGACTGTTCGGGATGGACGAACGATCACTGGAATCGCGCTACCACGAACTGCAGTCGTCGGCCCATCCGGACCGCTACGCCAGCCGCCCGGAGCACGAGCGCCGCCTGTCGATGCAGTGGTCGACGCGAATCAACGAGGCCTACCGGCTGCTGCGCACACCGCTCACGCGTGCGCGCTACCTGCTCGAACTGGAAGGCATCGACGTCGGCGCCGAGAACAACACGGCCATGCCGGCGGATTTCCTGATGCAGCAGATGGAGTGGCGCGAGGCACTGGACGAGGCACGCGACGCGCGTGATGCCGATGCGCTGGATGCACTGGCACGCATGCTGCGTCAGGCACGGCGCGACGCCGAAAATCTGGTTGCCCGGCAACTGGATACCGAACACGACACTGTCGGCGCTGCCGCAACGGTGCGCCGCATGATGTTCATCGCCCGTCTCGGCGAAGACATTGCCGAGGCGCACGAAACACTGGAAAACTGATGGCATTGCTGCAGATCGCCGAGCCCGGCGAATCCACCGCCCCGCACCAGCACCGGCTGGCCGTGGGCATCGATCTGGGTACGACCAATTCCCTGGTGGCCACCGTGCGCAACGGCGTGCCGGTAGTACTCAACGACGAGAACGGTCGCGCACTGCTGCCGTCCGTGGTGCGTTATCGCGCCGACGGCACGACCGTGGTGGGGCACGCGGCGCAGGCCGCGCAGGCACAGGACCCGCGCAACACGATCGCTTCGGTCAAGCGCTTCATGGGTCGCGGTCTGGCCGACGTCGCGCATGTCGAATCGATGCCCTACATCTTCGAGGACGCGCCCGGCATGCTCCGGCTGCGCACGGCGCAGGGCGTGAAAAGTCCGGTCGAGGTGTCGGCCGACATCCTGCGCGTGCTGCGCGAACGCGCCGAAGCCAGTCTGGGCGGACCGCTGACCGGCGCGGTCATCACCGTGCCGGCCTACTTCGACGATGCGCAGCGCCAGGCGACCAAGGACGCAGCGCGGGTGGCCGGACTGGACGTGCTGCGACTGCTCAACGAACCGACCGCTGCGGCCATCGCATACGGGCTCGACAACGCGTCCGAAGGCATCTACGCGGTGTATGACCTCGGCGGCGGCACCTTCGACATTTCCATCCTGAAGCTGTCGAAGGGCGTGTTCGAAGTGCTGGCGACCAGTGGCGACGCCGTGCTCGGCGGCGACGACTTCGACCATCGCGTCTATTGCTGGATGCTCGAAACATCGCGCATCGCCCCCCCCGGCCTCGAAGACATGCGCTCCATGTACATGGAGGCGCGTCGCGCCAAGGAGGCGCTGAGCAGCGCCGACGAGGTGCACATCGGGCTCAAGCTGCCGTCCGGTGACGAGATCGATGTCAGCCTCACGCGCGACGCTTTCGTCGACATCACCCGCAAGCTGGTCGACAAGACACTCGTGCCCACGCGCAAGGCGCTGCGCGACGCCGGGCTCGAGCCGTCCGACGTCAAGGGCGTCGTGATGGTGGGCGGCGCGACCCGCATGCCGCATGTGCAGCAGGCAGTGGGCCGGTTTTTCGGTCAGGAGCCGCTGACCAATCTCGATCCGGACAAGGTGGTGGCGATCGGCGCCGCCATCCAGGCCAATGTGCTGGCGGGCAATCGCGCGGCCGACGAAGACTGGCTGCTGCTCGACGTCATTCCGCTGTCGCTCGGACTGGAAACGATGGGCGGTCTGGTCGAGAAGGTGATTCCGCGCAATTCCACGATCCCTTCCGCGCGCGCCCAGGAATTCACCACCTTCAAGGACGGCCAGACGGCCATGGCCATCCATGTCGTGCAGGGCGAGCGCGAGCGCGTGTCCGACTGCCGCTCGCTGGCCCGCTTCGAACTGCGCGGCATTCCGCCCATGGTGGCAGGTGCGGCGCGCATCCGCGTGGCTTTCCAGGTCGACGCCGATGGTCTGCTCGGGGTGTCGGCACGCGAAATGGGCACCGGCATCGAAGCACACATCGAGGTCAAGCCCAGCTACGGGCTGGGTGATGACGAAGTGGCGTGCATGCTGCGCGACGGTTTCGAGAACGCCCATGCAGACGTCGCGGCGCGTGCGCTGGCCGAGCAGCAGGTCGAGGCAGCGCGACTGATCGAGGCGGCCGGCAGTGCGCTGGCGGTGGACGGAGATCTGCTCGATCCGGCCGAACGCAGCGTCATCGACGACGCGCTGGCCGTGCTTGCCCGCGTGTCGGGCGGCAAGGACATCGCCGAAATCCGGAAGGCCGTCGAGGCGCTGGGTCGGGTGACCGACGACTTCGCCGCGCGTCGCATGAACCGCAGCGTGCACAAGGCGCTGGCCGGCCGACGCGTCGAATCACTGTAGGAAAAACGGACCTCTAACAGCATGACCCAGATCGTCGTACTGCCGCATGTCGAACTGTGCCCCGAAGGCGCGGTGATCGAAGCCGAGCCGGGCACCACCCTTTGCGATGCGCTGCTGGCCAACGGCATCGAAATCGAGCATGCATGCGAAAAATCGTGTGCATGCACCACCTGTCACGTCATCGTGCGCGAAGGTTTCCGCAGCCTTGCGCCAGCGGAAGATCTGGAAGAGGACCTGCTCGACAAGGCGTGGGGGCTCGAGCCCAATTCGCGCCTGTCCTGTCAGGCCGAAGTCGCCGGCGAAACGCTGGTGGTCGATATTCCGAGGTACACGATCAACATGGTCGGCGAAGGGAAGAGGTGAGCACGATGAAATGGACCGACACGCTCGATATCGCGATTGCGCTGACCGAAACGCACCCCGACACCGACCCGCGTACCGTGCGTTTCACGGACCTGATGCAGTGGGTGCTCGATCTGCCCGGCTTCGACGATGATCCGAAGCGCTGTGGCGAGAAAATCCTCGAAGCGATACAGCTCGCGTGGATGGACGAGGCCGACTGAACGACCGGACACGGGGCAGGCATTTCGTTCCTGAACGAGGCTGCTGCTGAGAACCCAAGTCATTGAAATTAAAATGTTGTTCGACCTGCCGCAGGGCGCGAGCCGGTCGTCTGCCATGCCATTCATGAAGCCCGTTCTTCAAGCCCCGCCGCTTTTCCGGTAAACTAGCAATTTCCCGCTGCAGTGCAATAAATGACAAAGTACGTGTTCGTCACCGGCGGTGTGGTGTCCTCGCTAGGCAAGGGCATTGCAGCTGCCTCACTGGGCGCGATTCTCGAATCGCGTTCCATCCGCGTCACCCATCTCAAGCTCGACCCCTATATCAACGTCGATCCGGGCACCATGAGCCCGTTTCAGCACGGCGAGGTGTTCGTCACCGAAGACGGTGCCGAAACCGATCTTGACCTGGGCCACTACGAACGCTTCACGCATGCGCGGATGAGCAAGCGCAACAACTTCACCACCGGCCAGATCTACGAGTCGGTGATCAAGAAGGAGCGCCGCGGCGAATATCTGGGCAAGACCGTTCAGGTCATCCCGCACATCACCGACGAGATCAAGCTGTACGTGAAACGCGGCGCCGAAGGTGCCGAGGTGGCGATCATCGAGGTCGGCGGCACCGTCGGCGACATCGAATCGCTGCCCTTCCTCGAAGCGATCCGCCAGATGGGCATCGAAGAGGGACGCGGCAACACCTGCTTCATCCATCTGACGCTGGTGCCCTACATCGCGACTGCCGGCGAGCTGAAGACCAAGCCGACCCAGCATTCGGTGAAGGAACTGCGCGAGATCGGCATCCAGCCCGACGTGCTGCTGTGCCGCTCGGACCGCGTGGTGCCGGACGACGAGCGCCGCAAGATCGCGCTGTTCACCAATGTGCTGCCCGAAGCCGTCATTTCGGTGGTCGACGCCGACAGCATCTACAAGATTCCGGCCATGCTGCATGACCAGATGCTGGATGAAATCGTCTGCCACAAGCTGAACATCCTGGCCCGTGCGGCCGATCTGAGCACCTGGAAGCGCATGATCGACGCGCTCGAGAATCCCGAGCGCGAGGTCGATGTGGCCTTCGTCGGCAAGTACGTCGACCTGACGGAGTCGTACAAGTCGCTGTCCGAAGCGCTGATCCACGCCGGCATCCAGACGCGTTCGCGCATCAACATCCACTACATCGACTCCGAAGCGATCGAGCGTTCCGGTGACGGCGGCCGTGCGCTGCTCGACCCGATGGACGCCATCCTGGTGCCGGGTGGCTTCGGTCGCCGCGGCGTCGAAGGCAAGATCGCCGCCATCCGCTATGCCCGCGAAAACGGTGTGCCCTACTTGGGCATCTGCCTGGGCATGCAGCTGGCCGTGGTCGAGTACGCCCGCAACGTGGCCGGTCTGACCGGTGCGCACAGCACCGAATTCGAGCACGATACGCCGCATCCGGTGATCGGCCTGATCACCGAGTGGATGAGCGCAGAAGGCAAGCTCGAGCGGCGCGACGAGTCGTCGGACATCGGCGGCACCATGCGTCTCGGCGGCCAGACCTGCCAGCTGTCGGAAGACAGCCTCGCGCGTCGCATCTACGGCGCGGCACAGGTCGTCGAGCGCCACCGTCACCGTTACGAAGTCAACAACACCTATCTGTCGCAGCTTGAAAAGGTCGGGCTCAAGGTGTCCGGCCGGTCGCTCGATACGGTCGATCCGTTGTGCGAAATGATCGAACTGCCGGATCACCCCTGGTTCGTGGCCTGCCAGTTCCATCCCGAATTCACGTCGACACCGCGCGCCGGGCATCCGTTGTTCACTGCCTTCTCGCGCGCTGCCCTGGCGCGGCAGGACGGTCGCGGCACGGTGAAGCCTGCCTTGCAAAAAGTCGCGTCCTGAGGAGATCAGCATGAAGCTGTGTGGTTTCGATGTCGGACTCGACAGACCGTTTTTCCTGATCGCCGGGCCGTGCGTCATCGAGTCGCGCGACATGGCGTTCGATACCGCCGGGCAGCTGAAGGAAATCACTTCGCGCCTCGGCATACCGTTCATATACAAGTCGTCGTTCGACAAGGCCAACCGCAGTTCGGGCACCAGTTTCCGCGGCCCCGGCATGCAGAAGGGCCTGGAGATACTGGCCGATGTGAAGCGCGAACTGGGCGTGCCGGTGCTGACCGACGTGCATACCGCGGAAGAAGCGCCCGTCGTCGCCCAGTACGTCGACGTACTGCAGACGCCGGCCTTCCTGTGCCGCCAGACGGATTTCATCCACGCCTGCGCGGCGACCGGCAAGCCGGTGAACATCAAGAAGGGCCAGTTTCTTGCGCCGGGCGACATGAAGCATGTCGTTGCGAAGGCGAAGGAAGCCAATGGCGGCGCCGACACCATCATGGTGTGCGAGCGCGGCGCATCATTCGGTTACAACAACCTGGTGTCGGACATGCGTTCGCTGGCGATCATGCGCGAAACCGCGTGCCCGGTCGTGTTCGACGCCACCCACTCGGTGCAGCTGCCGGGCGGGCAGGGTGCCTCGTCGGGCGGGCAGCGCGAATTCGTGCCGGTGCTGGCCCGGGCGGCGGTGGCGGTCGGCATTGCCGGCCTGTTCATGGAAAGTCACCCGAACCCGGCCAAGGCGATGTCCGACGGCCCGAATGCGTGGCCGCTGTCCATGATGGAAGCGCTGCTGACCCAGTTGCGTGACCTGGATGCCGTCACGAAGCGCCATGGCTTTCTCGAATCCGCGTTTGTCTGACCAACGCTCGACCATTCACCACCACTGATCTTCAAAGGACCCAAGCGACCATGAGTGCAATTGTCGATGTCGTTGCGCGCGAAATCCTCGATTCTCGCGGCAACCCCACTGTTGAAGCGGACGTACTGCTCGAATCGGGCATCATGGGCCGCGCTGCTGTGCCGTCCGGTGCATCCACCGGCTCGCGCGAAGCCATCGAGCTGCGCGACGGCGACAAGGACCGCTACCTCGGCAAGGGCGTGCTGACCGCAGTCGAAAACGTCAATACCGAAATTTCCGAAGCCATCATCGGCCTCGACGCCGAAGAGCAGGCCTTCATCGATCGCACACTGATCGAACTCGACGGCACGGAAAACAAGTCGCGTCTCGGCGCCAACGCCACGCTGGCGGTGTCGATGGCCGTGGCCAAGGCCGCGGCCGAAGAAGCCGGCCTGCCGCTGTACCGTTACTTCGGCGGCTCGGGCGGCATGGCCATGCCGGTGCCGATGATGAACGTGATCAACGGCGGTGCGCACGCCAACAACAGCCTCGACTTCCAGGAATGCATGATCATGCCGGTCGGCGCATCGAGCTTCCGCGAGGCGCTGCGCGCCGGCGCGGAAATCTTCCATGCGCTGAAGAAGCTCACCGACAAGAAGGGCTTCCCGACCACCGTGGGTGACGAGGGCGGTTTCGCGCCCAACGTCGGCAGCGCGGAAGAAGCGCTGAACATGATTCTCGACGCCATCAGCGCGGCTGGCTACGAGCCGGGCACCGACATCGTGCTGGCGCTCGACTGCGCCGCATCGGAGTTCTACAAGAACGGCAAGTACCACCTCGAAGGCGCCGGCCTGACCATGGAATCGGCCCAGCTGGTCGATTACCTGGCGACGCTGGCCGACAAGTATCCGATCGTCAGCATCGAGGACGGCATGGCCGAAAACGACTGGGACGGCTGGAAGCTGCTGACCGAGCGTCTGGGCAGCCGGGTGCAGATCGTGGGCGACGACCTGTTCGTCACCAATACCCGCATCCTTAAGGAAGGCATTTCGCGCGGCATCGCCAATTCGATCCTGATCAAGATCAATCAGATCGGCACGCTGACCGAAACCTTCGCTGCCGTGGAAATGGCCAAGCGTGCCAGCTACACCGCCGTGATTTCGCACCGTTCGGGCGAAACCGAAGACAGCACGATCGCCGACATTGCCGTCGGCCTGAACGCGATGCAGATCAAGACCGGTTCGCTCAGCCGTTCCGACCGCATCGCCAAATACAACCAGCTGCTGCGCATCGAGGAAGACCTCGGCGATACCGCCTGGTATCCCGGCGTTTCCGCGTTCTACAACCTGCGCAAGTAAGCATCGTGTCGCGCCATTGGCCCTTGTTGCTGCTGGTGGCGCTCATCGCTTTGCTGCAGTACCCGCTCTGGCTCGGCAAGGGCGGCTGGCTGCAGGCCTGGGAAGCAGAACGCGCGCTGCAGGCGCAGCGCGACCTGAACGTTCGCCTCGAGACGCGCAATGCGGCACTCGATGCGGACGTGAAGGACCTCAAGACAGGCTTCGAGGCAGTCGAAGAACGTGCGCGAACCGAACTCGGGCTGGTCAAGCCGGGTGAGGTGTTCGTGCAGATACCGAAGGACAGGCCTTGATTCCGGACCTGTCGGTCCGCAGTGCATCCATCGAAGGGAAAGCGCGGTTCAGACCGCCCGGCGCAGGGTCCGCAGGCCGCTGATGCGCTGGGCGAACCAGCCGCTGTCCAGCCTGTCGGTGCGCACGTATTTTCCGCGTGTGCTCGGCGCGTGGATGAAGCGGCCTTCGCCGGCGTAGATGCCCATGTGCGAATGCGCGCTGCCGCTGGTGTTGAAGAACACCAGATCACCCGGCGCCAGTTCGTCGCGTTGTATCGGCCGGCTGAGGCTGGCGATGCGCGCCGCGTTGTGCGGCAGGCGCAGCCCGGCCACCTGTTCGTAGATCCAGCTCACCATGCCGCTGCAGTCGAGTCCGCTGTCCGGATTGCGGCCGCCGAACTGATAGCGGTTGCCGATCAGCCCGAGCGCGTAGATCACGGCGTCCAGCGCGTGCGTGTCGTCCTCGAGTTGCAGCTGTGCGGCCGTCCGCGGCGGGGTCGTCGGGCGGGTCGCCTCCGGGGGAGCAGGGGATGCCGGCTCAGTCGGCGCAGGTTGGGCGCTGCGCTCGGGCAACGCGCTGCAGGCCGACAGTGCCAATGTCAGCAGCGCGACCGTCAGTCTGCGTTCAGGGGCGATCAATCTCGATCTGTCCGCTGATCGACACGGCGATGCGCGACTCGCCGGCCTCGACCGGCATGTCGGCCATGACGGCTTCGGCCATCACGCCCTTGCTGCGCATCATCATCGGTCGCGGTGTCGGCATGCCGCCGGTGTGATTCACGTTCATGTGCAGCACGCGCCACGACTTGCCCAGCGAATCGGCAACGATCTTCGCGCGCGCGTTGAAGGCGGCGATGCCGTCGGCGATCGCCTCGTTCTCGGTCTGCCGGGTGGTTTCCTCGCTCGGCTGCAGCGTGAGCTGACCGACCGCCAGATCGTTCTGCAGCTTGCCGAGCAATTCCGACAGTGCTGCCTGATCCTTCGATTCGAGCAGCAGTTCCGAACGCATGCGCCAGCTTTCGATGGTGCGACCGTTCTTGCCATACACCGGATAGGTCGAGGTGTTGCCGCTGCGCACCTTCACGGTTGTGTAGGGGCGGGTGGTGGCGAGCGCCGACTGCATGATCACATTGACCTTCTTCGCCAGCGCGCTGGGCGTGCTGTCACCGAGTTCAATGTAGGCCTGCGCGCGGGCAAGGTCGTTCGGTGCGAGACGCGACGCTTCCGCATTCAGATCCACGACGATGCCGGTACGCGGCATGGCGCCGTGTTCGTGGGCGTGCGCAGCTGTGATCGTGGCTGCGAGCAGCAGCCAGAAGGGGGCTTTCATTTGATCTCCCGCCGGGTGATGAGCAGGCAGGAGTATAACCAGTGCCGCGCCGGGGGCGCGGTTCAGCGATCGCGCGGCCGCTTGCGCTCGCTGTCGGACTCGATGCGGATGGGCTCGCCCGGTTCGTTCCGCTCGTCGCGCATGGCAGAAAGCAGCGCGGCGCCGAGCAGGGCGACGTAGGCGAGCACCGCGAGCGCGGCCGCTTCGCCGTTGATGGCGACCATGACGGCGGGCAACGCGTGCGCGCCGGTGAAATAGAAGGTGGTGCGTTCGGCCATGTCGATCTCCGGAGAGTGCAAATTACCTTCTCTATATCGACGCCCCGCCGTTCAACTGAAGCCGGTTTTCAGCCGGGTTGCGTGACCTTCAGCCTGGTCCGGTACAGCTTCGCCTTGGCGACGTATTGCGCCGCACCTTCCATCAGGGCGGCGACTTCTTCGTCGGTCAGTTCGCGCACGATGCGCCCGGGCGAACCCACCACCAGCGACCGTTCCGGGATTACGCGCCCTTCGGGAATCAGCGCATTGGCGCCGATCAGGCAGTTGCGGCCGATCACGGCGCGGTTCATCACCACGGCCTTGATGCCGATCAGCGATCCGTCGCCGATGGTGCAGCCATGCAGCATCGCGTGATGGCCGATCGTCACGTCGTTGCCGACGTTCAGCGGCACGCCGTCGTCGATGTGCAGCACCGCGCCGTCCTGCACGTTGCTCCGTTCACCGATCACGATGCGGTCGTTGTCGGCACGAATGACGGCGCCGAACCACACGCTGCTGTCCTCTTTCAATTCGGCCTGCCCGATGACCGCCGCGCCGGGTGCAACCCAGACGGAAGGATGGAGAACAGGCTGCTGGTCGTCGATGCTGTAGATGCTCATGCTTGCTTCCGGTTGCCGGGGCCCGGGTGACGGGCCTGACAGATCAGTCGAGGGGCACGGATGGCGTGCGCCGGTATTTCATTCGTGTTGCAATGCAAACAGGGCGCGATTGTAAGCGCAAGCAGGCTTGTGCTTGCAACTGATGCAGCGCCGCGACAAGTATTGGCCAGAAAGGATGACGCAGGTCATGAACGAAAAACTCGCCGCATCGCTGTCCGACTTCGAAGCCGGACGGATCGACATGGACACCCTCATTGCGGTCTGGCGCCAGCACGGCTGCGACAACGCCGCCATTCCCGCCAGGTGGCGCGAAGTGCTCGACGGCCTGCTGATG
This sequence comes from Methyloversatilis sp., assembly GCA_017984755.1. Classification (GTDB taxonomy): domain Bacteria; phylum Pseudomonadota; class Gammaproteobacteria; order Burkholderiales; family Rhodocyclaceae; genus Methyloversatilis. The sequence continues at coordinate 11,373 of JAGNYW010000028.1, read as the reverse complement.
CGCCTCGAATCCGCCCGCCTGTTCTCGCAGGACAGCTGTTCCTTCAGCCGCAGCGAACTGCTGGCGACGATGCGCGAGTGGCTCGTGCGCGTGCAGGCGCAGATGCAGGCGCAGCAGTGAGCACGCCGCTCACGGTCGATCGGACAAGAAACCGGACGAAAAAAAAGGCACCCGAAGGTGCCCGCAAGATCCACCTCCACAGCAGATCAGAGCTTGCTCCTGACGACCTCGACGACGCGGTCCGCCTCGGCCACCCACTTCGCCAGCAGTCCGTCGATTTCCGCGCGCCGCGACGCCGCGAAATCTGCGTCCTTGATGCTCGGCACGTTGATGTCGACATTGAGCGCGGCGGAGCGCAGGGCCGCCTGTGCGGCGAGCGCCGCGACGCCGGCGTCGGACACCACGTTCCGGTTGCCCTTTTCTGCCGCGACCAGACTGAAGGCGATCACTTCGGCACAGGCGCGGGCGCAGGCCAGCGGTGCGTCGGTGGCGGCTTTCAGCGAGTCCTGGATGGCCTGCGAGCGCGCGGCCTTCTGGTCGTCGGCGTCCTTGGGCAGGCCGTAGGCCGCCATCAGGCCGTCGAAGGCGTCCACATCGTGCTTCACCATGTCGGTCAGACGGCCGCGCAGCGATTCCGCCTGCACCAGCAGCGCCTTCATCTCCTCCTCGACTTCGGCGTAGTTCTTCTTGCCGATGGTCAGGTTGCACACCATGCTGACCAGCGCGGCACCCATGCCGCCCATGATGGCGGCGGCACTGCCACCGCCCGGGGTGGGCGCGCTGCTGGCGAGGTCGTCGAGGAATTTCTCGACCGGACTGTCCTTGATCATGGCCATGTCGCTCAGCCCACCATGGTCTTCGCCAGCGCGTAGATTTCCGACGCGTCGAGCGAGACATCGTTGCTTTCGAACAGCTTGGCCACGCAGGCGCGCTGCAGTGCGATCTTCAGTGCGCCGAAACCGATCGCGCCGAACACGATCTTGCCGTGCTTGTTCACGCCCTTGTCCATCATATCGATACCTTCGATGCCCAGCGGCGGCGTCGCGTTGGCATCGGCCATCAGTTCGATCGTGGGGTTGTCCTTCCAGTGGCGCTCTTCCAGCAGCTGGATGCCGCCCGCACCGGTGGCGATGACCACGTTCGCGCCTTCGATGGCGCGGCCGCGCGCATCGCAATCGGCCGCTTCGGCAACGCCGACGTCGAGGTTGAAGGTCGCCTTCAGCTGTTTCGCCGCGTCTTCCGCGGTGGCGAGCTTGCGCGACACCAGCGTGACCGTCGCGCCTTCGCTGGCCAGCATCACGGCGGCGCGGGTACCGACCGGGCCGGTGCCGCCGAGAATGACGACCTTCTTGCCCTTGAGCGAGCCCTTGTGGGCAAGCCATGCCACGCAGGCGGCGGCCGTGGTGTTCGAGCCGTTGCTGTCGAGCATGACCGACACGCGGAAGTTGCTGAAGAATTTCTTCTTCACCGCCTTGAACAGCGCCTCGCCTTCGGCCATGTTGCTGCCGCCGATGAAGATCGCGGTGTTCTTCTTGTCCTTCGGGGCGCGCGTGAAGATGGTGCCGTCGACCATCGCACCGACGTTGTGCGGATGCACGCCGCCGTAACCGATCACGTGATCGGCGCCGCCGTCGTGGCACACCACGCTGTCGAACACGGACGGATGTTCATCGGTATCGAATTGATAAAGCAGTTTTTTCATTGTCGTAATCTCGATCTGTTGAGTGCAGTCGCCCACGCTGGGGCGGCGAACATGTTCAGGTCACGGTGTTGACCGGGCTGCCCTTGACGAAAGCTTCGACATTGTCGATCAGCTGATCGGCCAGGAACTGCATCGCGCCGTCCGACGCCCAGGCCACGTGCGGCGTCAGGATGAAGTTGGGCAGACGCAGGTCGAGCAGCGGGTTGCCTTCCTTCGGCGGCTCCTTGGTCAGCACGTCGAACCCGGCGCCGCCGATGATGCCTTCCTTCAGCGCCGTGACCAGATCCTCTTCATGCACCAGTCCGCCGCGCGCCGTATTGATCAGGATCGCGCTGCGCTTCATTTTCCTGAACTGTTCCATGGCGAACATGTTGCGGCTGTCCGGCGTGAGCGGGCAGTGCAGCGAAATGATGTCCGACTCGGCCAGCACCTGATCGGCCGGCGTGAATTCCACGCCCGGCGCCTTCGGGCCCGGGTGGTCGGCGAACAGCACCTTCATGCCGAAACCGCGCGCGATCTTCGCCGTGCCCTGACCCAGCACACCTTCGCCGAAGATGCCGATGGTGCTTTCGAAGAGGTCATGGATCGGGTGGTCGAAGAAGCAGAACTGATCCACTTCCTGCCAGCGGCCGCGTTCCACGTCCTGACGGTAGGCGATGATGCTGCGGCGCAGGGCCAGGATCAGCGCGAACGCATGTTCCGGCACGGTGTGCACCGCGTAGTTGCGGATGTTCGACACCGCGATGCCGCGTTCGCGGCAGGCCGGCACGTCGATCACGTCGTAGCCGGTGGCGGCGACGCCGATCATCTTCAGATTCGGCAGCTGCGCCAGCACGTCACCGCGCAGCGGCACCTTGTTGCTGATCGCGACGGTCGCGTTCTTCAGTCGTTCGACAACCTGGTCGGGCGTCGTGGTGTCGAATTCCTCCCACGTGTGCTCGAACGAAGGGCGGCGTACCCTGGCCTTCAGCGTGGAGCGGTCCAGAAACACGACGTGTTGCGACATGTTCTCTTCCTCATGTTGTCTTGGATGTAAAAAGCCGGGCGAACCCGGCCGTGCAGGACCCGCGGACCCGCCTGCGCGGGTCCGTTCCGATTTTACTTGGCCTGCTGGGCGTGCGTACGCCAGTACGTCGATGCCGCCGCGACGCCCGAACCCGGGGTCACGTTGATGCCGTTGTCGAGCATCGACATTTCGGCCCCGGCGATGGCGCTCATCAGCGACAGGCAGTTCAGGTCGCCGACGTGGCCGATGCGGAACACCTTGCCGGCCACCTTCGACAGACCGGCGCCGAGCGACAGGTTGTAGCGGGCGAAGGCGTTGCTGATCACCTTGGCGGCGTCGAAACCTTCCGGCACCAGAATGGCGCTGACGGTATTGGAGTACCACTGCGCATCCTGCGCGCACAGCTTCAGCTTCCAGCCTTCGAGCACCGCGGCGCGCACGCCGTTGGCCAGATATTCGTGGCGGGCAAAGATGTTCTCCAAGCCCTCTTCGAAGATGGTGGCCAGCGCCTCGCGCATGCCGTACAGCATCGGAATCGACGGCGTGTAGGGGAAGTAGCCGGTGGCGTTGTTGCGCACCATGTCGCCGATGTCGAAGTAGCAGCGACGCGAAGCCGCCGTCTCCATCGCCTTGAGCGCCTTCGAGCTCATGCCCAGAATGCCGAGGCCGGCGGGCAGCATGAAGCCCTTCTGCGAGCCCGAAACCGTGCAGTCGACGCGCCACTCTTCCATGCGGAAGTCGATGCTCACCAGCGAGCTGACGGTGTCGACCATCAGCAGCGCGGGGTGGCCGGCGTTGTCCATCGCGCGGCGCACCTTGCCGATGTCGCTCGTCACGCCGGTCGCCGTTTCGTTGTGGCAGGCCAGCACGGCCTTGATCCTGTGCTCCTTGTCGGCGCGCAGGATCTCTTCGTACTTGTCGTACGGAACACCCGTACCCCACTCGGCCTCGATCACCTGCACCTCGAAGCCGAGGCGCTGGGCCATGTCGGCCCACAGGTGACTGAACTGGCCGAAGCGCGAGCACAGCACCTTGTCGCCGGGCGACAGGGTGTTGGTCAGCGCCGCTTCCCACATGGCGGTGCCGGACGCCGGAAACGTCACGACAGTACCTTCGGTCGTCTTGAATACCTTCTTCAGATCGGCCAGGACACCCAGCGTCAGCTCCGGAAACTTCGGCGAACGGTGGTCTTCCTGCGGCACCACCATGGCACGCAGGATTCGCTCCGGCGTGTTGGTCGGTCCCGGCACGTACAAGTGGTTACGGCCTGCGATACGCATATAACAATCTCCTGAAGTAAATGTTCTTGCAGCGAAAGGTTTCGGAATCCTGGAGTGCGTTCGTGGCGTTCATGGCGCTCACTTCCGGCCGTAGACCGGGTTTGCGGTGCACAGCCCGGTGACGTCTGCGACGACGCGCGCGATCACGGCTTCGTCGGTCGGTGCTTCGAGTACGTCGACGATCAGGTTGGCGACCTGACGGGCATCGGCTTCATCGAAGCCGCGCGTCGTCATGGCCGGGCTGCCGATGCGGATGCCGCTGGTCACGAACGGCTTCTGCGGATCGTTCGGGATGGCGTTCTTGTTCACCGTGATGTGGGCGCGGCCCAGCACGGCTTCGGCTTCCTTGCCGGTGATGTTCTTGGCGCGCAGGTCGACCAGGAACAGGTGCGACTGGGTGCGGCCGGACACGATGCGCACGCCGCGCTCGACCAGCGTTTCCGCCATGGCCTGCGCGTTGATCAGCACCTGCTGCTGGTAGGCCTTGAATTCCGGCGTGCCGGCTTCCTTGAATGCCACCGCCTTGGCGGCGATGACATGCATCAGCGGACCGCCCTGAATGCCCGGGAAAATCATCGAATTGATCGGCTTCTCGAACTCGGCCTTGCCCATGATCACGCCGCCGCGCGGGCCGCGCAGGGTCTTGTGCGTGGTCGAGGTCACGAAGTCGGCGATGCCGACCGGGCTCGGGTACAGGCCGGCTGCGATCAGGCCGGAGTAGTGCGCCATGTCGACCAGCAGGTACGCACCCACGGCGTCCGCGATTTCGCGGAAACGCTTGAAGTCGATGTGCAGCGAGTATGCCGATGCGCCCGCCACGATCATCTTCGGCTTGTGTTCATGGGCCAGCGCTTCGACCTGCTTGTAGTCGATCGCTTCGGTTTCCGGGTCCAGGCCGTAGGCCACGCCCTTGTAGATCTTGCCGGAGAAGTTCACCGACGAACCGTGCGTCAGGTGACCACCGTGCGCCAGCGACATGCCGAGGATGGTGTCGCCCGGCTGCAGCATCGCCATGTAAACAGCGGCGTTGGCCTGCGAGCCCGAATGCGGCTGCACGTTGGCGAAGTCGGCACCGAACAGCGCCTTCAGGCGATCGATGGCCAGCTGTTCGGCGACGTCCACGAACTCGCAACCGCCGTAGTAGCGCTTGCCCGGATAACCCTCGGCATACTTGTTCGTCAGCACGGAACCCTGTGCCTCCATCACGGCGGGACTCGCGTAGTTTTCCGACGCGATCAGCTCGATGTGATGTTCCTGACGTGCGTATTCCGCTTCCATGGCGGACCACAGTTCGGGATCGGAATGGGCGATGCTCTGTTTCGGGTCAAACATTTGGGATGCCTTTCGGGAGGTGGAGCCATGGCCCGCTGTATCGCTGGCTCACGGTTGTTTCAGGACGAATCGACTATATCGCAGGAAAGCAAGCCCTTATATCGGACTTTCTTATCGCGGGGATAAGTATAAGTGAAGCTTAATTTAAACAGCCTCACCCATAATAAAATGCAAGAGTTCGACGAACAGGCCGACTAAGCGTTCCTTCAACGGGGCGCCTGCGGCCCGGTGATGAACTGCCAATGAATTCAATCTCAGACAGGTGAAGCATGGACATTCACGAATACCAAGCCAAAGAGCTTCTTGCGGGATTCGGCGTTCCCGTACCGCGCGGCAGTGTCGCCTACAGTCCCGATCAGGCCGTCTACACGGCGACCGAACTGGGTGGCTGGCACTGGGCGGTGAAGGCACAGATCCACTCCGGCGCGCGCGGCAAGGCCGGCGGCGTCAAGCTGTGCAAGACCTATCACGAAGTCGACGCCGCGGCACGCGAGCTGCTGGGCAAGCGTCTGGTCACGACGCAGACCGGCCCCGAAGGCAAGCCGGTGCAGCGTGTGTATGTGGAAGTGGCCGAGCCGTTCGAGCGCGAGCTGTATCTGGGCATCGTGCTCGACCGCAAGGCCGAGCGCGTGCGCGTCATCGCCTCGGCCGAAGGCGGCATGGACATCGAGGAACTGGCCAACACCGCGCCCGAGAAGATCATGCAGGTGGTGGTCGAGCCGGCGGTCGGTCTGCAGGCGTTCCAGGCGCGGCAACTCGCGTTCGGCCTTAAGCTCAACATCAAGCAGGTGTCGCGCGCCGTCACCGCCATCATGGGTGCCTACCGCGCCTTCCGCGACCTCGACGCCACGATGGTCGAAATCAATCCGCTGGTCGTCACCAAGGACGATCGCGTGCTGGCGCTCGACGCCAAGATGTCGTTCGACGACAACGCGATGTTCCGCCAGCGTTCCGTGGCCGACATGCGCGACCCGTCGCAGGAGGATCCGCGCGAAGTGCAGGCCGCCGAGCACAACCTGAACTACGTCGGCCTGGAAGGTGACATCGGCTGCATCATCAATGGCGCCGGTCTGGCCATGGCCACCATGGACACCATCAAGTACGCCGGCGGCGCACCGGCCAACTTCCTCGACGTGGGTGGCGGCGCGTCGCCCGAGCGCGTGGCCAATTCCTTCCGCCTCGTGCTGTCCGACAAGAACGTGAAGGCCATCCTGGTCAACATCTTCGCCGGCATCAACCGCTGCGACTGGGTGGCCCAGGGTGTGGTGCAGGCCTGCAACGACATCGACATCACGGTGCCGCTGATCGTCCGCCTGGCCGGAACGAACGAAGAAGAGGGGCGCCGCATCATCCGTGAAAGCGGTCTGCCCATCATCAGCGCCGATTCGCTGACCGAAGCGGCGA
>JAGNYW010000028.1:2565-4549 GCA_017984755.1 Methyloversatilis sp. | reverse complement strand
GCGGCGCGTAGCGGATAACCGATGCACAAGAGGATTTAGACATGAGCATTCTGATCAACGAGAAAACCAAGATCATCGTCCAGGGTTTCACCGGCGACAAAGGCAGCTTCCACGCCAAGGAAATGATCGAGTACGGCACCAACGTCGTCGGCGGCGTGACGCCTGGCAAGGGCGGCACCACCCATCTGGGCAAGCCGGTGTTCAACACCGTTGCCGACGCGGTTGCCGCGACCGGCGCCGAAGCCAGCATCACCTTCGTGGCACCGGCCTTCTGCGCCGACGCCATCATGGAAGCGGCCGACGCCGGCATCCAGCTGGTGTGTTCGATCACCGATGGCATCCCCGCGCAGGACATGATGCGCGTCAAGCGCTACCTCATGCGCTACCCGAAAGAGCGGCGCACGCTGCTGGTCGGCCCCAACTGCGCCGGCATCATCAGTCCGGGCAAGGCCATGCTGGGCATCATGCCGGGCCACATCTACAAGCGGGGCACCGTCGGCATCGTGTCGCGCTCGGGCACGCTGGGCTACGAAGCGGCAGCGCAGATGAAGGAACTCGGCATCGGCGTGTCGACCTCGGTCGGCATCGGCGGTGACCCGATCAACGGTTCGTCCTTCCTCGACCACCTGATGAAGTTCGAGGAAGACCCGGAAACCACGGCGGTCGTCATGATCGGCGAGATCGGCGGCCCGCAGGAAGCGGAAGCGTCGGCCTGGGTGAAGGAAAACATGTCCAAGCCGGTGGTCGGCTACGTGGCCGGTCTGACTGCACCGAAGGGTCGTCGCATGGGTCATGCCGGCGCCATCATCTCGGCGGCGGGCGATTCGGCTGCCGAGAAGTCGGACATCATGCGTTCCTTCGGCCTGTCGGTTGCGCCGAGTGCCGGCGAACTGGGCAGTACCGTGGCCGCGCTGATTGCCCGGATGTAAGCGAGCGCGGCGCCCGTCGGGTGCCGCACCGCGCCGTTCGCCCCGTCTGCTGCACCGGGGCGGACGGCGCCGAATGTCCGACTGCGAAAGTCCATCGTGGTAACCGATCCCGTTTCAATTCCTGCGTCTGCCAACGCCCTCGATCACTCCTTTTCGGAAAAGGCGCTCGGCCTGCTGTTTTCGCTGCTGCGCGAGGTGGTCGAACGCCATCACCCGGAGCTGGTGCCGATGCTGTCGGGCGGTGCGCTGGACAGCGCGGCAGGGCAGGGCGCGGGAGCCGACAGCACTGCGCTGTCACCGCCGCTGTCACCCCAACTGCTGGGCCGCGCCATTCAGGCGCAGGGCATCCTGTTCCAGCTGCTGTCGATCGCCGAACAGAACGGCGCGATGCGCAAGCGGCGCGAAACCGAAAGGCTGCTCGGTCGCGAGGCGCTGGCGGGTACCTTCGCGCAGGTGTTCGCCGCCGCGAAGAAGGCCGGTCTGAGCGCGGACGCCGTGCGCGCCGCCGTGGCCGGCCTGAAGGTGCGGCCGGTGCTGACCGCGCACCCGACCGAAGCCAAGCGCGTCACCGTGCTCGAGCGGCATCGCCGCATCTACCGCCTGCTGATCGAACTCGAATCGCCGCGCTGGACGCCGCGCGAACGCGCCGCGCACGAGGCGACGCTGCGCAACGAAATCGAACTGCTGTGGCTGACCGGCGAACTGCGCCTGGAAAAACCCAATGTGTCGCAGGAAATCGCGTGGGGCCTGCACTTCTTCAACGAAACGCTGTTCGACACCGCGCCCGAAGTGCTGGCGCGCGCCGACGAGGCGATGGCGCAGCACTACGGCCAAGCCGCGGGCGGTGACGACGTCGCCCCCGCGCTGCCGCCCTTTCTCGAATTCGGTTCGTGGATCGGCGGCGACCGCGACGGCAACCCCTTCGTCACCAACGGCATCACGCGCGGTGCGCTCATCGAGTGCCGCCTCGCGGCGCTGCGGCGCCACCGTCAGAGCGTGCTCGATCTGGTGCGCAGCCTGTCCGCGACCGAAGCGGCACTTGCGCTGGCCGGTGA
>JAGNYW010000028.1:0-2465 GCA_017984755.1 Methyloversatilis sp. | reverse complement strand
TCGCTGCCCATCATGCCGCTGTTCGAAACCATCGAAGACCTGCGCCGGGCGCCGGCCATCATGCGCGAACTGCTGGCCATGCCGCTGATCAGGCGTTCGGTGCGCGCGCTCGGCGGCGTGCAGGAAGTGATGATCGGCTATTCGGATTCGAACAAGGACGGCGGCTTCCTGTCGTCGAACTGGGAGCTGTTCAAGGCGCAGATGAAGCTGACCGCCGTCGGCAACGAAGCGGACGTGAAGATCGCCTTCTTCCACGGGCGCGGCGGTTCGGTCAGCCGCGGCGGCGTGCCGGCCGGGCGGGCCATCGCGGCGCAGCCGGCTGGTTCCATCCAGGGCCTGTTCCGCCTGACCGAACAGGGCGAGGTCATTTCGGGCAAGTACGCGAACAAGGGCACGGCTGCGTTCAACCTCGAACTGCTGGCCGCCAGCGTGTTCGACCATGCGTTGAAATCGGGGCGCCCCGGCGGCGCGCTGCAGGCCGTACCCGAATTCGACGACGCGCTCGAAGCGCTGTCGGGCGCGGCGCACGCGGCCTACGTGAACCTGATCGCGCACCCCGGTCTGGTGAGCTACTTCCAGGAAGCCAGCCCGCTCGACGAAATTTCGCTGCTCAACATCGGCTCGCGTCCGGCGCGCCGCTTCGGTGCGCGCTCGCTGTCCGAGCTGCGCGCCATCCCGTGGGTGTTCGCCTGGGCGCAGAACCGCCATCTCATCACCGGCTGGTTCGGCGTCGGCTCCAGTCTGGCCAACTTCGTCGACGTGCGCGGCGCGTCGGGCGAGGCCCTGCTGGCGCGCATGTTCGCCGAGTCGCCGCTGTTCCGCCTCATCGTCGACGAAGTCGAAAAGACGCTGGCCGTGGTCGATCTCGAACTGGCGCGCGAATACAGCCTGCTGGTGGCCGACGCCGGCGTGCGCGAAGAGGTGTTCGGCATGATCGTGCGCGAATACGACATCACCCGCCGGCAGATCCTGCGCCTCACCCGTTCCACCGAACTGGCCGAGCGCTTCCCCGATTACCGCAGAAAGCTCGCTCACCGCCTGCCGGTGATCAACCAGGTGAGCCGGCAGCAGATCGCGCTGCTGCGCGCCTTCCGCGAAACCGACGACGCAGCGCGAAAGGAAGAATTCCGCAAGGCGCTGCTGCTTTCCATCAACTGCGTGGCCGCCGGTTTCGGCGCCACCGGTTGATCCACCCGATCACCGCACGCATTCACACCATCCACCCGAGGAGACATCCATGAGCTTCACCATCATCGAACAAGCCACGCCCCGCCTGCACCGCTCGGAACTCGCCGTGCCCGGCTCGAACCCCGGCATGTTCGAAAAGGCGGCCAAGTCCGCCGCCGACATCATCTTCCTCGACTGCGAAGACGCGGTCGCGCCCGACGACAAGGAACAGGCGCGCCGCAACATCATCCAGGGCCTGAACGAAGTCGACTGGGGCACCAAGACCATGATGGTGCGCATCAACGGTCTCGACACCCACTACATGTACCGCGACGTGGTCGACATCGTCGAAGCCTGCCCGCGTCTGGACATGATCCTGATCCCGAAGGCGGGTACCGCCGCCGACGTGTACGCGGTCGACATGATGGTCACGCAGATCGAAGCGGCGAAGAAGCGCACCAAGCGCATCGGCTTCGAAGTGCTGATCGAAACCGCGCTCGGCATGGCCAATGTGGAAGCGATCGCCCAGTCGTCGCGCCGTCTCGAGGCGATGAGCTTCGGCGTGGCCGACTACGCCGCCTCGACGCGCGCCCGCACCACCGTCATCGGCGGCGTGAACAAGGACAGCGTCGTGCTGAGCGACAAGGACGAGCAGGGCAACCGCCAGGCCTTCTGGACCGACCCCTGGCACGCTGCCCAGACCCGCATGATGGTGGCCTGCCGCGCCTATGGCCTGCGCCCGATCGATGGTCCTTTTGGTGACTTCAACGACCCGGACGGCTATATTTCCGCGGCGAATCGCGCGGCGGTGCTCGGCTACGAAGGCAAGTGGGCCATCCATCCGTCGCAGATCGAACTGGCAAACACCGTGTACACGCCGTCCGCGGCCGAAGTCACCAAGGCGCGCCGCATTCTCGAAGCCATGGCGCAGGCGGCGAAGGAAGGGCGTGGCGCCGTGTCGCTCGACGGCCGCCTGATCGACATCGCCAGCATCCGCATGGCCGAAGCGCTGATCGCCAAGGCCGACAGCATCGCCGCGGCAGTCTGATCGCTGCATATATATATAGAGGGGGTGCGCTTCGGCAGTCGCCGGACGCATCCGTAACCAGACCCAGATCCTGAATCCCCGACCACACGGAAAAAACCGAAATGGCATCCGATATCGAAATTGCACAGCAGGCCAAGATGTTGCGCATCAGCGAAGTCGTCTCCAAGCTGGGCATCCCGGAAGACGCGATCGAGCCCTACGGCCACTACAAGGCCAAGGTGTCGCTGGAATACCTGAACACGCTGAAGGA
>JAGNYW010000093.1 GCA_017984755.1 Methyloversatilis sp. | reverse complement strand
CGCACGGGTATGCCGACGGGCCGAATGCTATTGCTTCGGCGCGCGAAATCTCGATGAATTACCCACTGTTACTTCGGCCCCGGGCGCGGTTGCCCCTGCAGAGGACACGGCTCGGAGCCCCGCTGCAGAAGTGGTGCGCCCGTGTGCGCGGCTCGGCGACGTTCAGTCGCTGACGAACTCCGGCGAACGCCTTGCATTCAGCGTGTCGAACGCAAGTCGACCCGAGACGGGCAACTCGCCATCGACGAAGAAGATCGCGCGCGTCGAGAGCCACGGCTCGACACCGGCAGGCAGCAACGGCGCCAGGCAAAGGTCGAAACAGAAGCCGTCGTCTCCGGCGGGTTCATGGCAGTCATGCGAGTAGGCTGTGCTGCAGGTCGAGTCGATGTGTTTCATGTTCGTGGCTGTGGTGTGGGGTGCAGCCGCTCGTCGCGAACGCTTGCGCTGCAAGGGTTCGGCGACGAAGGCGCGGGACGCGTGCTGCGCCTGATGCTTCATGCAGCAAGGGGCAAGCGGCATGCCGCGCAACAAGCCGGCTCGCAGGTTCAGGTGGTATCAACCGCCGGGACACTGGCCCGGAGAAGCTCGCTCACCTCGTGGGCACACCGATTGCCATCACCGAGGACGAACTTGCTCCCCTGCCCGCCCCATGAACGAACATGCCCTGAGGGTTGCACTGACCACGGTCGCTCCACCGTACAGCGCAGCGTCGACCCCGCGACCGGCGGTCTTCATCGATCAGGGCGGTACGCTGGTCGAGAAGGTGCCGTACAACGCCGACCCGGCGCTGCTGCGATTCAAGCCGTCGGCCTGCGAAGCCATGGCGATGCTGGCATCCGCAGGCCTGCCACTGGTGCTGGTCAGCAACCAGAGCGGCATCGGCCGCGGCTACTTCACGCGCGGACAGTTCTCTGCACTGCAGTCAGCGCTGGAGCGACGCCTGCGAGACGAAGCCGGCGTGGAACTGACCGATTTCGTGATCTGCCCGCACGTGCCGGCCGCCGGCGGACAACCGGCCTGCCTGTGTCGCAAGCCGGCACCGGGAATGCTGGTGCGGGCAGCTCGGGCGCACCGCATCGACCTGTCGGCTTCGTGGATGGTGGGCGACAAGCTCGACGACGTCGAGGCCGGTCGGCGCGCCGGCTGCCGCACCGTGCTGCTTGATGATGGCGGCGAGACGGTCTGGCGGCGATCACCCTTGCGCATACCCCACGCCCGCTGCGTCGACTGGCCCAGCGTGTCGCGCCTGATCCTCGCGGACCGCAGCGGACTGCGTGCTGCCGCGATGCCGCCCGCAGTCACGTCATGACCGGCGCATCGCGCATCAATCCGGATCGACGGCCTTTCCCGTGCTGTCCCCGGCGTACTCCTTGAGCCGGTTGTAGAGCGTCTTCAGGCTGATGCCGAGTGCCGCGGCCGTGCGTTCCTTGTGGTGGTGGTAGGCCCGCAAGGTGGCCAGGATCAATGCCCGTTCGCACTGAGCCAGCGAGGTACCGATCGGCAGCGTGATGCTGTCATCCGTCATCTGCGCAGGCACGGCATCGCGCGGCGGCGACTCCGCGGCCCGAGCCGCAGCGACTGCAGCCGGGGCCACGGCAAAGGCCATGTCGGGCAGGCACTCCTCGTCGATCAGCCCGCCGGCCGACATCACGTACGCGCGCTGCACCGCATTGCGCAGTTCGCGCACATTGCCCGGCCAGCGGTGACGGCTCAGCCGGTCGAGGGCGGCCGCGCTGAACTGCTTGGCCTGGCCCTGCTGCGCCCCGAAGGCTGTCAGGAAATGTCGCGCGAGCAGCGGCACATCGCTGAGCCGATCACGCAGCGGAGGCAACTCGATCGGAAAAACATTCAATCGGTAAAACAGGTCTTCGCGCAGTTTTCCCGATGCGACGGCCTGCTCGGGTGACCGGTTGGTGGCGGCCAGCACGCGCACGTCGGTTTCCTGTGTCTGCGTCGATCCCACGCGCATGAAGCGGCCGGTCTCCAGGACCCGCAGCAGCTTGACCTGCAATTCCATCGGCATCTCGGTGATCTCGTCGAGGAACAGCGTGCCGCCGCTGGCGCGCTCGAAGAAGCCGAGGTGCTGCCGGTCGGCGCCGGTGAAGCTGCCTTTCTCGTGGCCGAAGATCTCGCTCTCGATCAGATTGGGCGAGATCGCGCCGCAGTTGATCGCGAGGAAGGCCTGCTTGCGGCGGCGGCTCAGGTCGTGCACCGTCTGCGCGACGACTTCCTTGCCGCTGCCGCTTTCGCCGGTGATGAAGACCGTGACGCTGGTGCCGGCCACACGCGTGATCTGCTCGTACAGGCGCAGCATCGACGGCGCCCGCCCCCAGAGATGACCGAAATGGCCCGTGGGTTCGACCTGCGCCACCAGCCCTTCGACCTCGGCCTTCAGCACCGCGGGCTTCATGAACCGCGACAGCACGCCCTGCAACTGGCGCATGTTGATCGGCTTGACGAGGTAATCGGCCGCACCGAGCCGCAGCGCCTGGATCGAGGTCTCGAGGCTGGCATGCCCGGTGATCAGCACGATCTCGGAATCGGCCAGCATGTGCCGGTCGGCGAGCAGATCCATCCCGTTGCCGTCGGGCAGTTGCAGATCGAGCAGGACGATGTCCGGCTGCTGCAGGGCGATCTGGCGCCGCGCGTCGCGCAGGCTGTGCACCACCGCCACGGTGAGTCCTTCGCCCACGATCAGGGCCTTCAGGGTGGAAGCCGAATCCACATCGTCATCGACGATCAGGGCGTGTGTCATCTGACGGTGGCCTCCGTTGTCGTCTGAACGCCCATGATGCATCACTCGCCACGCATATCCGCCGCGGCAGGATGCCTGAGAACGCCTGGACATTGACATTCATCAGGGCGGCCCCATGTCGAGGAGTGTGAATGGCCTCGCCGGCGCGCCTGACGCGCTCTGCCGCTACGATGCATCCTCTCCTCGTGAACCGAAACCAAGG
>JAGNYW010000092.1 GCA_017984755.1 Methyloversatilis sp. | reverse complement strand
ACCTCGACGCGCGGTGCATCGACGATTTCGGCGAAGATCATCACGTCGTGGCGATCGAGTTCGCGCCGCTTTGCCTTGCGGCCGAAATGCAGCGGCAGATCCTTCAGTTCTTCCGGGCCGCGCTGCACCGGCACGCCGTAATGCTGCGCCAGCGCGTCGAGATCACCGCGGCAGCGACCGGGCACGATGATGCGGTCGGTGTCCACCGGTCCCGGCATGCGGCGGCGGATCAGGTCGGCCGTCATCAGCCCGGCCACATTGATGCCGATGTCGAACACGCTGGGCTCGAACGGCAGCGGCTGCATGTCATCGAGAATGCGATGCAGGCTGCGGAGCGCCAGATGCCCGGTCAGGAAGAGGATGCGCTCGACGGGGCGGGCTGCGGCTTGTTCAGGCATGCAAGTCTTTGGTTGAGCGCTGCGTTGAGCGCTTCGACGCTATGCACGACGGTGACGTGCTCGAAGGTGGCGAGCGTCGCGGTATGTGCGAGATCGATGGCACGCGGATAAAGCATCACCCACTCGCTGGGCGATTCGGTCACCACCACCGGCTCGCTGTCGCAGGCGAACACGATGGTCGGAATGCGCAGCTTGCCCGCCTGCGCGAGGATGTTGGTCACCAGCGTGTCGGAAATGCCGAGCGCGCACTTGGCTACCGTATTCGACGTGGCGGGCGCGATCACCACCGTGTGGTACTGCCCCTGATAGAACAGCCCGACCGGCGCGGCGCTCGCCGTGTTGTCGCGGAAGATGCGGTAGCGCTTCTTCATTTCGGCCAGCGGATAACCGTACATGTTCAGCACTTCTTCGCCGGCACGCGACATGAAGAGGTCGATGCCGGTCATCGAATCGGCCAGTTCGAGCGATTCCTTCAGGAAATGACCGGAGCCGGTGAGGCCCCACGCGATGCGCGCGTCGGGCGTCAGCTCGAGCGTTTCCCAGGTCGGTTCGGGGCGCGTTTCAGAAGCCATCGCCCACCTGCGCATCGGTATCGATGTCGAGCCGCTTCATCTTGCGGTAGATGGTGTTGCGGCTCACCCCCAGCTCGCGCGCCAGACCTGCGATGTTCCAGCGATGGCGGCGCAGCTCGCTCAGCAGCGCATCGCGCTCGGCCGACTGCAGCGGGTTGAGATTGCTGGGCGCGGCCGCGACTGCAGCGGCTGGCGTGTCGTCTGCGCGCACCGGTGCAGCCGGAGGTGGCGGTTCCGGGGCATCCAGCATTTCGGCCGGAAAATCGCGCAGCGTGACTTCGGACCCGTCGCACAGGGCGATCAGCGTACGCAGCACATAGCGCAGCTGGCGGATGTTGCCCGGCCAGCGGAAGCGGTCGAGCACCCCCATGGCGGCCTGCCCCAGGCGCAGCGGCGGATGGCGGCCGGCGCTTTCCTCGGCCAGACAACGCTCGATGATGGCACGCCGGTCGGAGCGGTCGCGCAGCGGCGGCAGATTGATCTCCATGCCGCGCAGGCGGTAGTAAAGATCTTCGCGGAAGCTGCCGTCGCGCACCATGGCGCGCAGGTCACGGTGGGTGGCGCAGACCAGCTGCAGGTCCACCGGCACGGCGTTTTCACCCCCCAGCGGCGTCACCTTGCGCTCTTCGAGCACGCGCAGCAGGCGTGCCTGAAGCTGCAGCGGCATGTCGCCGATCTCGTCGAGAAACAGCGTGCCGCCATCGGCCTGCAGCACCTTGCCGCGACGTCCGTCGCGATTGGCGCCGGTGAATGCGCCCTGCTTGTAACCGAACAGTTCGGACTCGATCAGCGGTTCGGGCAGCGACGCGCAGTTGATGGCGACGAACGGCCCGCGCGCGCGCTGGCTCGACGCATGGAAGGCCCGCGCGAACACTTCCTTGCCGGTACCGGTCTCACCGGCGATGAGCAGCGGAATGTCACGGTCGAGGATGCGCATCGCGCTGTGAACATTGCCGGCCATGCGCAGGTCGCCGAGATCGAGCTCGGCCAGCGCCTGCGCGGCGGACGCCGACTCACTGCCGCGCGTGCCGCTCTGCGCCCGGCTGCGCGCCGGTTGCTGGGCCAGCAGATACCAGGTCTGGTGCTGCGGCATCGACAACGCCAGCGGATGAAAGCCGGCACGGAAGGTGCGCGACAGCAGATCCGGCAGCGACTGCCCGAAGAACTCGGTCACGTCGCGTCCGATCAGTGTTTCGCCGTCCGGGGCCAGCAGTTCGAACGCGATGTGATTGGCTTCGATCACCTCGCCTTCGGGCGTCAGCGCGAGCAGACCGTCAACCGCGGTCAGCACGCGGCCGGCGTGGGCGTGGAAGCGGACGATGTAATCGGTGGCATGACGCGAGCGGAAGGCGCGGTGTTCGATCACGCGTGCGGAACGTTCGATCAGCGCACGCAGCGCACGCGCGCCGCCCGGTGCCAGCGAGCACACCGCGAGCACGGCGGCCGTCTCGCCGGCACCGTCGTAGATCGGTGCTGCCGCGCACACCATGTCGGTATGGCGCGCAAAGAAATGTTCCTCCCGCGCGATCACCAGCGAATGACGTTCGGTCAGAGCGGTGCCGATGCCGTTGGTGCCCTGCACGTCCTCGCTCCAGCGGGCACCTTCCACCAGGCCGCGCAGCGACGCTTCGCGCGCGAATCCGGGGTGGCGGACGATGCTGACGATGACGCCCTCGGCGTCGGTCAGCACCAGTGCCGACTGCGAATCGTCGAGCTGCCGGTGCAGGGTCTGCATTTCGGGCACTGCACTGTCCATCACCTGACCGAGCCGGTCACCGCGCTCGCGCCATGCCTGCGGCGCCAGCGGCGGCGGACTGTCTTCCGCCGCAGGATCGAGCCCGAGTTCATGGAAGCAGCGCAGCCACGAGCGCGCCACGACTTCATGGCCGGAAGGGCGCTGCGGACGGCTGATGATGGCATGTACCGAACGGACGTGTTCGGCCACGGAATTGGAAGACACCATGAATTCGAACCTTGGATGCCGGGCC
>JAGNYW010000091.1 GCA_017984755.1 Methyloversatilis sp. | reverse complement strand
AACGCCTTCAGCGCATGCGATGCGCGCTCACGGTTCAGCGCCCAACCCGGGCTGATGCTGGCGATGGCCTTGGTCAGCCAGTTCATTGGAACGACGCCAGGCGAATCGACAGACCATTGCGACCGGCGGCGATGCGCGACAGCGTCGCTACCTTGCTCTCCCAGAACTTGATCGCCTCGATGATCTCGGTCATCGACCGATACTGGACGCGGCGCTCGCCATACTGGACGGAAAGCGAGTTCGATTGCGTCGCAGCCATCAGCGCGTCCAGCTGCGCCTGCGCTTGTGCGAGTGTGATTCCGCTCATCGGTATCGGCTCATCCATCCGCCCGGCTTCGGGCGCTTCGGTTTCGTGGGTTGCGGCGCCGGTGTCGGCGGCGCTTCCGGGGTTTGTTCGGTCTTTTTCTGCGCCCGCACCTTTGGCGCACGCAGTGCGAGCGCCTTCAGGTTCGGCTTCTTGATGTTCAGCACAGCCAGGGCGTACACGTTCAGGTCGAGTGCTTCGTTTCGCTTGCCGCTCGGCAGCGTCCAGACCTTGTAGGGCTGGCCGTGGCTGAAGCGCGTCACCGCGCGCTCTGCCGTCAGCTGCTCGAAGTAGCCGGTGCCGAACTGGTTGCTGATCGGCCAGTGCATGTAGCCCGGGCCGGGTTCGCTGATCTGGATCCGCGACATCAGCAGCAGTTCTTTCGCGGTGTCGACGCCGACAATCCACAGTCGGACGCCCGACTTCTTGATCGTGGTGCCCGGCTTCACCAGCGGCTTTCCGGCACCACCGATGCCCTTCAATGCGAACACCAGGCCGCGCTTCTTTCGCGCGTATTCGTAAGCCGTCTTCGTGTGGTGGCCGCCGGTGTCGAGGCCGGCCGCATACACGCCGAGCGCCGCGCCGTCGTCGCGGGTGAATGTTCGGTCCAGTTGTTCCGACAGCCGATCCCACACGTCATCACGACCCGGATCACCGGCCAGCACGACGTAGTCCAGTCCCCACGATTCCTCGCCAACGCCGAAACCCTTGAACTCGACCTCGAGGCGGTCGTTCTGGACATCGATGGCCGCGACCACGACCAGCACGCCGGCTGGCACGCTGTCGACGGTGTACGGCTCACGACGCGCGGGCAGATCATCTGCCGTCACGCCCTCGCCTTCGTCATCCTTCCACACCTCGCCGAGGCTAGTGTTGGTCCAGACCTTGAGCGTCTCCGGCGCACCCTTCGCATCGAAGAATCCCGCAACGATCTCCGACAGCCGGCGCCATGGTGAGTAAAGCTCGGACAGATGGAAGCCGGCGGTCTTGCGCTCCGGCCGTTCCGCGATCCAGCGCCCGC
The DNA here is from genome assembly GCA_017984755.1 of Methyloversatilis sp. Lineage (GTDB taxonomy): Bacteria > Pseudomonadota > Gammaproteobacteria > Burkholderiales > Rhodocyclaceae > Methyloversatilis. Next base: position 1,636 of record JAGNYW010000091.1, on the reverse strand, counting down.
GGCGGATGGCCGTCGTGCGCTCGCCCTCGGTCCATAGCACTGCGCAGCACTCACAGGCATAGAGTGCCGCATCCGGATCTCCTTCCGGCCACTGCACCTGTGCCCATTTCAGCCATTGCTCGGCACCGCAATGCGGACACGGCACCCAGTAGCGGCGCATGTCCGACGCGAGCCACGCGCGATTGATGCGCGACGTGCTCTCGTCGGTCGGCGTGCTGCACAGAAACACCTTCCGATTCCAGAAGGTTTTTGCGCGCGCGCGCGCCAGGTTCACCGGATCGCCCTCGGCGCCGGCACTGGCCGGATACCGGTCAACCTCGTCGCACAACACAACGCGGATCGGACGCGATGCCAGCGACGCCGGCGAGTTCGCGCCCGCGATGGTCAGGTGACCGCCGGGGAAGGTCTTGTGCAGGATCGTGTTGCCCGAGTTGCGCGCCTTCGGGTCCGCGATCTTGCCGCGCAGCCGCGGCGTGTCACGCACCATCGGCGACAGTCGATCCTTGCTGAACGCTTCGCCGATCTCGAGCGTGGGTTGCACGACCAGGATGGGTGACGGGTCCTGGTCGATGTAGAACCCGAGCACCGCTTTCAGCATCAGCGTCTTGCCAACCTGCGCCGATGCCATCAAAACAACTTGCTCGACCCCCGGATCAGACAGTGCGTCCATGACGCCGGCCTGATAGGGCGCTCTATCGCTGCGGTACTGCCCCGGCTCAGCGCTGTCTTCCGCGCTGAGTTGCAGATGCGCGTTTGCCCACTGCGTCACTGTCAATTTCGGCGGCGGCTTCGCTACCGCTGCCGTGGCCGTCAGTCGCGAGAACGATCCGGCGTCGAACGTCGTCTGGGAATGCATCGCCCGCAATCTCGGCAAGCGCTTCGTACACGCCCGCCTGAATCATGTCCTGCACACGCGTCAGGTCATCAGGTCCTGCAACCTGTGGCGCGATCTTGGACGGGAGGCCGACGAGTCTCGCGCGCATCGCTGCGATCATCGCCTGCCAGTGAGTTTCGATTTTCGTTGCCGGAATCAGTTCCGCGCGCAGCTCAGCCACCTCGAGCTCGGTTTTGTCGGCCTGCGCCCTTGTCAGTCGCGTGCGCTCATGATCGAGTTCGCTGCCGCCGCCATCCTCGGTCGCGCGAGTGATCCGCCACCGCGCCATGTCGGACAGATCGACCTTCGTGATGCGACTCTGCGCGTCTCGCTGCGCGACCGGACAGCCGGCAGAGAACCATCCGTCAAGCGCCTGAACCGACACCCCGAAGAACTCGGCGCCGGCCCGTTTGGTTACCTGGTAACTCATGACCCCTTCCGGCCGAAGCCAACAACAACCCTATGGCCGCCTGTAGCTAGCGGAATCTCGCGCCTCTTCGCCCCGCATACGGGTCGGGTGCGCGGGAGGACCCGTGAAACGATTGGCGTGGAACGATCACAAGGCAGTCATGCCCGCTAGCGTGTATGCGGTCAGCGGCCATTTCGGCGGAGTCGGCGGGGGTCATGGGCACACTGCCAGAACAACCGCGTTATTGATCGACGCAACCACACGGACATTTGCCGCGATGCGGATTGGACGCGCTGAGCTGCACCATTCCGGCGACTTGCGCGCGTCGTGCCTGCTGACCCAATAAGCCAGAC